>PLRV01000058.1 GCA_003164925.1 Caulobacteraceae bacterium | reverse complement strand
TAAATCGTCACTACGGCCTAGAGCCGGATGACTTCTCTCGAAGTCTGAATCCGGCTCTACACATTTGAATCTAAAGCACGATTCAGCGTTTAGGCGATGCCGCCTAAACCCATCGTGCTCTAGGGACAGTTGGTCAGATCGTTGGCGCCGGGCTGCTCACCCCTTCGCCTTCTTCGCCTCCACGATCGCCGCGCTGAGGCTGGCCATGTCGGCGCCGGCGATCAGCTTGCCGCCGACCACGAAGGAGGGCGTGCCGGTGACGCCGATGGCCGTGGCCAGGGACAGATCGTCGGCCAGGCGCTTGTCGGCTTCAGTGGTGTCCTTGACCGAGGCCGGGTCGATGCCGTTGGCTTGCAGGGCGTGCACGATGTCCGGATCGTCCAGGGCGTGCGTGCCCATCAAAATGTTGTGCACCTGCAGGTACTTGCCCGAGGCTTGGGCGGCCATGGCGGCCAGGGCGGCGCGCTTGGACACGCCCGGCTTGCCCTCGTTGTCCAGGATCGGGAACTCTTTGAACACCACGCGCACGTCCTTGTCCTGGGCGATCAGGTTCATCAGGTCGGGCAGGGCGGCCTTGCAGTAGGGACAGCGGTAGTCGAAGAACTCCACCACCGTGACCTTGCCCTGGGGATTGGCCACGAAGTCGCGCGGATCGTGCTCCAGTTGGGTCAGGCGCGTGCGGATGGCGTCCCGGGCGTCGGTCTGAGCCTTGGCGACCTTCAGGTCCTGCGCCTTCTGCAGCGCCTGCTCGACCACTTCGGGGTGGGCCAGCAGATAGGCGTGGATCTTCTGGTCGAAGTCAGCCTGGGGCGCCGGCTCGACCACTTCGGGGTGGGCCGGCAGATGGGCGTGGATCTTCTGGTCGAGGTCAGCCTGGGGCGCGCGGTCGCAGCTGATCAGGGCCGCCGCCAGGGAGGCGAGGGTCAGGGTGGTTTTCAGTATCTTCAAACGCGCCTCATTCGCCCTGGCGGGCCATGTTCTGCAGTTCGCCCGGGGTGGGCTGGGAGGTCAGGACGATGTCGGTGGCGCGCCGCCAGTCCGCGGAATCCCGCGGCAGATGGTTGCGCGCCTGCATGGCGAAGGCGCGGGCGTCCTTCAACTGGCCCAGCCAGAAGTTCTGCTCGGCCGTGGCCAGGGCCGCGCGCCCTGAATCGCCCTTTTCGCCCCAGGCCTGGGCCAGCAGCCACCAGCCGAGGGAATTGTCGTGTTCCAGGTCCAGACCCTTGCGCAGGTCGTCGATGGCCTCGTCCAGCTTCTTGGGATCTTCCTCGGAGATCAGGGTCTGGCCCAGGTTGAAGCGCAGCAAAGGGGCGTTGGGCTTCAGCTCGACCGAGCGCTCGTGGGCGGGTTCGGCTTCCTTGGGCCGGCCGGCCTCGAACAGGATCTGACCCTTCAATTCCCAGACGTAGGGATCGTTGGGATAGTCGGCCAGGAGGGCGTCGGTCAGCTTGAGCGCCTTGTCGGTCTCAAGGTTGCGATAATAGGCGATGGCCCGTGCGTAGCGGGCCGGGAAGCTGGTGTCAGTTTCCTTATAGTCTACAAAGGTTTGTTGTGGCGCGTTCATGAACGCCTTCAGCTTGGCGACCATGACCGCGTGCTCGGCCAGCGCCTCGGGAGAATCCACCACATTGTAGTAGGGCGACTTCTGGGCCCGTACGTTCAGGGCGTCGATCCGGTCCGAGCTCAGCGGGTGGTCGTAGAAGAAGCGGTTCTTGCGGGCATTGGCGAACACTTCCTCGTAGCGGAAGTTGTCGAAGAAATCGACGAGGCCGCGGGCGGACATGTGCGACTTTTCCAGGAAGGTGGCGGCCGCCTGGTCGGCGGAGGCCTCCTGGGTGCGCGAATAGCCGTAATAGGTGAGGGTGGCGAAGTAGTCGGCGCTGAACAGCAGTCCGCCAGCCGCTTCCGGCGAACCGGCCGCGGCGGCCAATAGGCCCAGACCCATGGTCAGCAGGTAGGTGGCCAAGGCCGGCTTGCTGCCCATGTCGCGCGCGATGTGGCCGCCGGCGATGTGGCCGGTTTCGTGGGCGATAACCCCGATCAGTTGATTGGGATTCTTGGTTGCTTCGATCAGGCCGGTGTTGACGTAGATCGCCAGGCCGCCGGCGGTGAAGGCGTTGATGTCCTTGTCGCCCACCAGAATGACGTGGACATGCTTGGCGTCCAGCCCCGCCGCCTCCCAGATGGGATAGCCGTCCTTCTGCAGGATCTCCTCGATTTCCGCGTCGCGGATGATGGGGATGTCCTGCGCGCGGGCCAGGGTCGGCGCAGCCGCGGCCGCGCAGGCGGCGGCCATGAGGCCGAACCTGCGGGACCGTCGGCTTGGGGCCTTGGCCGCGGTGAGGGCAGTCATATGGTCCACTCCTGGCTCAATGCGCGCCAAAGCGCGACCTACCCCCAACAGCGCCCTTTGCGGAGCTTAGCGCTGGTTCATCCCCGCCGCCACCACCCCCGCTTGGGTTGGACCGGCGGGCTCGAGATCTCCGCCGGATCGGGCTCCGCCGGTTGCGGCGCCGGGGCAGGCTCGACGACGACCGGCGCGGCCGCGACGACCGCTGGCGCGGGAGTCTCGACCGGCGCGGCCTCCGACGCCACGGGCGCGGCCTTGGCTCGTCCGCGACGGGGCTTGGCCGGGGCCTTCTCGGCGAGCGGAGCGGGCGGCGAGCCTTCGGAAATCTCGCTGACGATGGCTTCGCTTATGGGCGATTCCATGGCGGCGGATTCAGGAGCGACAGACTCTGGAGCTACAGACTCTGGGGCTACAGCTTCAGGCGCCGTCAGTTCGGACGAAGCCTCGGTTTGGGCGGACGTCTGGGCCCGTTCGCCCCGGCGGCCGCGGGGGCGACGCGACCGGCCGGCCTTGGCCGGNNGCCGAGCTTGAGGCCGCCGGTTCAGGGGACGGCGCCGACTGCGCCTCGGCCTGTACAGGCCGAGGTGGCAGAGCAGGCGGAACGGCCAGGGCCGGATCGAACCAGGTGTAGACGCCGTCGGCATGGGGCACGCGGATGCGGGTCCAGGCGTAGGGATCGGCGACGCGCACGTCCTCGCGCGCCCGACGCCCGCCACGACGGCCACGACGGCGACGACGCCGCGCGCCGCGGTCCTCGCCGCCTTCGCCGTCGTCCTCGCTGTCGCCCTCTTCCTCGGCTTCGCTGTCGCCTTCGGCCGCGGCGACGTGGTCGTCGCGCGGGGCCTCAAGCTCATCGCCCCGGCGTCCGCGACGGCGACGGCGGCGACGGCCGCCCCGACCGCCTTCTTCACGCCCGCCTTCATCATGCACGCGTGGGCGCGACCGGTCGCCTTCGTTCACTTCGGTCTCGATGGCCCGTTCATCGTCTTCGGACAGCTCGAGGTCTTCTTCGTCTTCCTCTTCGTCCTCGTCATCTTCCACGTCGATGTCGAGGTCGTCCTCCGGCTCGGGCAGCACGGGCGCGGCGGGGGCGAAGGCGCGGGCCTCGTCCTCAGTAAGGGTGGTCAGCCGTTCGATCTGATGCTCGGACTCGCCCAGAGCCTCATCGATCTGGATGGCCACCTGGAGCCCCTGGGCCTGGGCCAGACGCAGCAGATAGGCGCGTTTCTCGTTGAGGATGTAGAGCGCCACATCGGCCGGCGCCTTGAGGACGATGGAGCCGGGGCCCTGACGGACCGCCTGCATTTCCACGTCGCGCAGGATCGACAAGGCGCTGGATTCCACCGAGCGAATGCGGCCCACGCCCTGGCAGTGCGGGCACACCAGGGTGGTGCCTTCCAGCACGCCCGAGCGGCGACGCTGGCGAGAGATTTCCATCAGGCCGAAGGCGGAGATCTTGCCCATCTGAATGCGGGCGCGGTCATCCTTCAGGCAGTCTTTGAGCTTCTTCTCGACGGCCCGATTGTTTTTGGCCTCTTCCATGTCGATGAAGTCGATCACGATCAGACCGGCCAGATCGCGCAGACGCAGTTGGCGGGCGGCCTCCTCGGCCGCTTCCATGTTGGTCTTCAGCGCCGTCGCTTCGATATTACGCTCGCGCGTGGCCTTGCCCGAGTTCACGTCGACGGCCACCAGGGCCTCGGTCTGGTTGATCACCAGATAGCCGCCGGATTTGAGCGGCACGACGGGGTTGTAGATCTGGGCGAGGTAGTCCTCGACGCCGGCCTTGATGAACAGCGGCGTGGGCTCGCGGTAGGACTGAATCTTCTTGGCCTGCGAGGGCATCAGCATCCGCATGAATTCGCGGGCCTCGCGATAGCCCTCCTCGCCCTCCACGAGGATGCCGTCCAGGTCCTTGTCATACATGTCGCGGATGGCGCGCTTGACGAGGTCTTCCTCCTCGTAGATCAGCGCCGGCGCGATGGAGTGCAGGGTTTTCTCGCGGATGTTTTCCCACAGCCGCATCAGATATTCGTAGTCGCGCTTGATCTCGGCCTTGGTTCGCTTGGCGCCCGCCGTGCGCACGATCAGGCCCATGCCTTCCGGCGTTTCCAGGCCCTGGATCATGGTCTTCAGGCGCTTGCGGTCGGTGGCCGAGGTGATCTTGCGGCTGACGCCGCCGCCGCGGGCGGTATTGGGCATCAAGACGCAATAGCGTCCGGCCAGGGACAGATAGGTGGTGAGGGCGGCGCCCTTGTTGCCGCGCTCCTCCTTGACCACCTGGACCAGCATGATCTGGCGGCGGCGGATGACTTCCTGAATCTTGTAGCGGCGCATCAGCCGGCGGCGACGGCGCGCCAGCTCCTCGCCCATCACATCGTCTTCGTCCTCGCCGCCGTCTTCGCTGTCGGCGTCATGGGCGATGGCGTGATGGTCGTCCTCTTCCTCGGCCTCTTCCCGAAGCAGGGCTTCGCGATCGGCCACCGGGATCTGGTAATAATCCGGGTGGATTTCGTTGAAGGCCAAAAAGCCATGGCGATTGCCGCCGTACTCGATGAACGCAGCCTGCAGGCTGGGTTCGACGCGGGTGACCTTGGCCAGATAGATGTTCCCGCGGAGCTGCTTTTTTCCGCGGCTTTCGAAATCAAACTCTTCGATACGGTTTCCGTCGACCACCACCACACGCGTCTCTTCCGCGTGGGCGGCGTCGATCAACATTCTTTTCGACATTCTGAAGTTCTCCGCGGCCCTCGTCGGAGCCAAGCTCCGGAGGCCGCCATGGCAAGCGGGCGCGCGCGGCGTTCGCGCGGGCGTCAATCGCCGCGCGGCCGTTGCAAAACCAGGAAGTTGCTGGTGAGGCGCTGCCCATTGTTGATCCCTTCGCGCCGGTCGGCGCGAGCGATATTCTAATCCAGGCGGATCCGAGGACTCGTCTGGGGCTTAATTCATTGATGCGCCGCAGGGCGCGTCAGGTTTGGCGCAGGGCAGACCCAGGCGCCAGGTGCGCGTCTCCGGGCCTCATAGAGCTGGCCGATCAGACACGCGCGGGGAATGTGCAGCAAGACGTCGCAAAAAGAAAGCGTCCCGTCGCGGCGCTGTCATTCGTCGCCGCCCTTAACGGATTGGCTACGGGCGGAGGAGCATATGGCTTGTTCGGCTTGAAGGTGTGCAGACGGTCATGGGCAGGCGCCTGGCATCGGCAATTTGGACGTTGAGGCGCCAGGCGGCGGGCCTGGCCCTGCTGAGTCTGGCGGTTGCGGCGATGGCGTGGATTTCGCCCTCACGCGGGGCGGAGGCGCCCGGGGCGGTGAAGGTGAGGTTCGGCGGCGACCAGGCGGCGACGCGCCTGGTGATCGAATCCCCCAATCCCTTGCAAAGCAAACTCGGCGACGCGGCCGGCCAGAGCCTGCAGTTTTCATTTTCCGGCCTTTCCCTGGATGACGATCTGGACGGATCGGGCCGCGGTTTGGTGCGCAGCTGGACCCTGAAGCGCGTCGCCGGAACGGTTCGGCTGTCTTTGGACCTGACCCGTCAAGCCACGGTCAAGCGCCGCTTCCTGCTGCCGCCCGCCGACGGCATCGATGTCTATCGCTATGTGGTGGATATTGAAGGCGCGGGGGTCGTCGGCGCGCCTGCGCCGTCGCCTGCTCTGGCTCCCGCACGAGCCAGGCCCGCGCCTGCGCCGGAACAGGCCTCAAATACCCTGGCCGACGTCGTGCAGATCGCCGAGAGCCTGCATGCGCGCCTGACCAGGAAGGTGATCGTGATCGACGCCGGCCATGGCGGCCACGACCCCGGCGCCATGGGCTCGCGCGCTCGGGAGAAGGATGTCACCTTTGCCGCGGCCAAGACGCTCAAGGCCCGTCTGGAGCGCACCGGCAAGTTCAAGATCGTGCTGACCCGAGACAGCGACGTGTTCGTGCCCCTGGAAAATCGGGTGGAAATCGCCCGCAAGGCCGGGGCGGACCTGTTCATCTCCCTGCACGCCGACGTGGGCGCCGATCCTTCGGTGCATGGCGCCACGGTATACACCTTGTCCGATCAAGGCGTTGACCGCGCCGCGCGCGGTGCGACCGATTCGGGCTCCTTCCTGAACGTCAAGCTGCCCGGCCGCGACCAGAGCGTGAAGCAGATCCTGCTCGACCTGACGCAACGCAACACCCGCAACCGATCCGGCGCCTTCGCCGAAACCTTGATCGACGCCTTGGGCCGCCGGACCGATCTGGTCAGCCGCAGCCATCGCGACGCGGGCTATGTCGTGCTGCTGGCGCCCGATGTGCCCGCCGTGCTCCTGGAAATGGGCTTCATCACCAATCGACAGGACGAATCGGCCCTGATGGACCCGGTGCGCCGCGGGCGACTGATGGACTCGGTCGAGCAAGCCATCGAGACCTATTTCGCGGATGGCCCCAAGCTGGCCATGCGCTGAGCGTCGCCCTGCTTTGTGGGTCTTCGCCGCCGAGCCCGCGTCAGACGGCTTTTCCTCGCACCGCTAAAATGCTCTAGAACGTCCGAAAGGGGCGTCCGAACGCCGAGGTCTTGAATCTTGAAATCGCCGGAACGTTGGATTGCAATCGCCGGGATCGCCGTACTCAGCGTGATCGCCGTAGCCGGCTTCGCCCTGGCTATCTATGCGGCGTGGCTGTTTCACGACATGCCCGACGCCGCGGACCTGGTGAACTATCGGCCGCCCACCTCGACCCGCGTCTACGCCTGGGACGGCACGCTGATCGGGGAGTTCTCCAAGGAACGACGGATATTCGTCCCCTACAGCCAGATTCCGCCGCGCGTGACGGAAGCTTTTCTCGCGGCGGAAGACCGCAATTTCTTCCAGCACGGCGGCATCGATGTCAGCGGCCTGGGCCGGGCCATGGCCAAGGACGTGTTCAACGCGATCCGCGGGCGCCGCCTGGAGGGAGGGTCGACCATCACCCAGCAGGTGGCCAAGAACGTTCTGCTGGGCAATGAGCACAGCGTGGGTCGCAAGCTGAAGGAAGCGATCCTGGCCCGCCGTCTGGAGCAGACGCTCGACAAGCAGCGGATCTTGGAACTCTACCTCAACGAAATCTGGCTGGGCTATCGCTCCTATGGCGTGGGCGCGGCGGCTTACAATTATTTCGGCAAGTCGCTGGGCGAACTGAGCCTGTCCGAAATGGCCTATCTGGGCTCCCTGCCTAAGGGGCCGGAGAACTATCAGCCTGTTCGCAATAAACGAGCGGCCATCACGCGGCGCAACTGGGTGCTCGGCCAGATGGCGGAGTCGGGGTGGATCACCCGGGCAGAGGCGGAACAGGCCGCCAAGGACGATCTGGTGGTGCAGTTGGCGCCCAGCCGGGCCAAGTACCAGGACGCGGACTATTTCGTGGAGGAGGTGCGCGAGCGTGCGCTGTCGAGCGTCGGCGAGAAGCTGACCGAGGGCGGCTACTATATGCGCACGACGCTCGACCCGCGTCTGCAGAGCGCGGCGCGCGAGGCTCTGATGCAGGGTCTGGAAAACTACGATCATCGCCACGGCTGGCGCGGCGCCTGGGCCACCACCAATCTGGCGGAAGGCTGGGAAAAACTGGCCACGACCCACACGGCGCCGGCCGAACGGCGCGCGTGGCGCGCCGCCGCTGTCGTGTCCGAAGGACCTGTTCGCGTTCGTCTGGCCGAGGGCGGGGAGGGTGATCTGGAAGCGGCGGACGTAGCCTGGGCCAAGGCCGGCAAGGGCCTGCACCGCGGCGACATGGTATGGGTCGAGCCGTCGGCTGAAGGGCGCTACCATCTGCGCCAGGTGCCCCAGGTCAACGGCGCCCTTGTGGCGATGGACCCCTATTCAGGGCGGGTGCTGGCCATGGTCGGCGGCTACAGCTTCTCCCTATCCAACTTCAATCGGGCGACCCAGGCCATGCGCCAGCCCGGTTCAGCCTTCAAGCCGTTCGTCTACGCCACGGCCTTGCAGAACGGCTACACCCCCGCCCGCATCGTGCTCGACGCGCCGATCACCCTGCAGGGAAACAAGCCCGGCGAGACCTGGAGCCCGCAGAACTACGAAGGCGACTTCCTAGGGCCGCTGCCGTTTCGCCGGGGCCTGGAGCTGTCGCTCAACGCCATGACGGTGCGCATCGCCGACAGCATCGGGATGAAGAAGATCGCCGACAACGCCATCAAGGCCGGCGTGGTCGACCACATGGACCCGGTGCTGGCCATGGCCTTGGGCGCGGGCGAGACCACCCCCTTCCGTCTTACGGCGGCCTACAGCGCCTTCGTCAACGGAGGATACCGGGTTCAGCCCCACTTGATCGAGATGGTGGAGGACCGCGAAGGCAAGACCATCTTCAAGGCCGATAACCGCCCCTGCGCGACCTGTTCGACGCCCTACAACGGCGAGGATTCACCGAGGTTGGCCACCGAGGGCCAGCCGCTGTTCGATCCGATCACCGCTTACCAGATCAATTCCATGCTGCAGGGCGTGGTTCAGCGCGGCACCGCCGCCCAGGCTCGCTCGCTGGGCCGGCCGCTCGGGGGCAAGACCGGCACCACCAGCGAGTACCGCAGCGCCTGGTTCGTCGGCTTCTCGCCCGACATGGTGGTGGGGGTGTTCGTCGGATTCGACGACAACCGGTCGCTGGGCGAAAAGGAGACGGGCGCTGTGGACGCCGTGCCGATCTTCATTGACTTCATGCAGCAGGCCCTCAAGGGCCAGCCCGTTCGTGACTTCAAGGCGCCCCCCAACACGAAGTTCGCCATGGTGGCGGGCATCCGCGAGGCGTTCCAACCCGGCACCGAGCCGCGCCAAGACGCGCCCGTGGCGGCGGATCAGGTCTATTCGACGCCCGGGGAAGCGCCGCTGGCCCCGCAGCCAGGCGGGCGGTCCGCAGCGCCGGCGGTTGCAGCGCCGCCGCCGCGACCGGACGACCTGAAGGGGCTGTTCTAGCTGGTCGCGCCTTAGGTCGGGCTGATGGCTTGCGAAACCCCCGGCCGCGCGTTATCTCCCGCGACCCGGTATGGAGTGTTGCCCATGAGAGCGGATGTCGAGGCCTCTGCGGCCGACATCGAGCAGTCGATCGACTTGCTCAGGAGGCGTCTTTGACTGGGAGCCTGCGCTCCGACAGCTCGATGAGCTGAACGCCCGGGTCGAGGATCCGACTCTGTGGGATGACGCCGCCCGCGCCCAGACCACCATGCGCGAGCGCAATCGTCTGGCTGGCCAGGTTGACACCATCCGCGCCCTTGAGCGCGAGCTGAGCGACGCGGTCGAATTCGCCGAGATGGCTGACGCCGAGGGCGACGAAGCCTCCATGGATGACGTGTGCGCCCAACTCAAGGCGTTGAAGGAGCGAGCCGGTCGGGCGGAGTTGGAGGCGCTGCTGTCGGGGGAGGCTGACGGCAACGACTGCTATGTGGAAATCAATTCCGGAGCGGGCGGTACGGAGTCCAACGATTGGGCCCTGATGCTGTTGCGCATGTACACGCGCTGGGCCGTCGCCCACGGCATGAGCGTGGAGATCGTCGAGGAGACGGCCGGAGAGCAGGCCGGGATCAAGTCGGCGACCTTGCAGATCAAGGGAACCAACGCCTACGGCTGGCTGAAGACCGAGGCGGGGGTGCATCGCCTGGTGCGCATCTCGCCGTTCGACTCCAACGCCCGACGACATACCAGCTTCGCCTCGGCGTGGGTTTATCCGGTGGTGGACGATACGATCGAGATCGAGATCAATCCGGCGGACGTGCGCACCGACACCTATCGCTCGTCGGGCGCGGGCGGCCAGCACGTCAACAAGACCGACTCGGCTGTACGCTTGACCCACATCCCCACCGGCGTGGTGGTGGCGTGCCAGGCGGGTCGTTCGCAGCACCAGAACCGCGATGAGGCATGGAAAATGCTGCGCGCGCGCCTATACGAACGGGAACTGCAGAGGCGGGAGGCCGAGGCCCAGGCTGTGGCCGACGCCAAGACCGACATCGGATGGGGCCACCAGATCCGCTCCTACGTCCTGCAGCCCTATCAGATGGTCAAGGACCTGCGCACCAACGTGGAGACCTCTGATTCCGCCGGCGTACTGGACGGGGACCTGGACGCATTTATGGGCGCGGCCCTGGCTCAGCGCGTGGGCGTCACGCGTGACGGCGGAGACGCCATTTCCTAGAGCACGATGGGTTTAGGCGGAATCGCCTAAACGCTGAATCGTGCTCTAGATTCAAATATGGTGAGCCGGATTCAGACTTCGAGAGAAGTCATCCGGCTCTAGCCCGCCACGGCGGGGTTCAGCGCGATCACGCCCGAGGACAGTTGTTGGGGCGCGGGCGCCGCGGCCCCCGGCCGCTGCAGCTTGAGGCTGCGGCCCTGGAAGTGAGCCCCGGTCTCCATCGCCAACTGCTCGTGCGTGATGTCGCCTTCCACGTGGCAGGTGGCGAACAGGCGCACCAGCTTTCCCGTGATCGGCCCCGTCACCGTGCCGCGCACCTCGACGGTCTCGGCGGTGACCGAGCCTTCGATGACGCCGGTTTCGCCCAGGGTCAGGCGGGCGACCTTCACGTCGCCGTGCACCTTGCCGTCGATATGCACTTCGCCTTCGCTGATCATGCCGCCATTGACAACGAGATCCTCGGATATGACCGAGGCCACCTTGACCGATTTGCGCCCGGCCTCCATCGGCATGGGCGCCGGGAGCGAGGCCTTGCCCGAAATGGGTCGCCTATCCTGCTGTTTGCTGAACATAGTCGCCTGCCTTCACGAAACGATCAGGGTTTTCTGCGCGGCCGCTGACCCACACTTCGTAGTGCAGGTGCGGCCCGGTGGAGCGTCCGGTCGAACCCATGGCGCCGATGCGCTCGCCCAGGGCCAGATGTTGGCCCACCTTCACGCTGATGGCGGAAAGGTGGGCGTAACGGGTCTTGAAGCCGCCGCCGTGGTCGACCTCGATTGTGTTGCCGTAGCCCGTGCGCACCCCGGTGAAGGAGACCACGCCCGGGGCGGTCACATGGATGGGCACGCCGGTGGTTCCGGCGAAGTCGAGGCCCGCGTGAAAGGCCGGCCGTCCGGTGAACGGGTCGAACCTGACGCCGAAACCGCTGGATTTGATGCCGCTGTCTGTCGGCTTGGCCAGGGGCAGCTTGGCCACTGCGTTGTCCAGGACGCGCAAGTCGCTCATGTCCATGGCCGCGTTACGGATGCGCGAGGCGAAGTCCTCGTCCACGTCCAGCACTGCGGCCAGGGCGCGAGGATCCTTGGCGTCGATCAGGGGTCCGCCCAGTCCTTCGCCCGCGGCGGTGAAGTGTTCCGGCGCCAGCCCGGCCAGACGCATGGCGATGCGCAGGCGATCGGCGCGGCTTTTGGCGTAGGTTTCAGCCTCGGCTATCAGCCGGTCCTGATCGGTCCTGACCGACCGGATGCGCTGCAGCGGCGTGCCAAAGCCATTGGAATCCGTGCGCGGCTTGACCGCCTGGGCGAGGCCCGGCGCATCCTTCACATCACCGATCAAAGCGCCCAAGGCCGCGTTGCGCTTTTCAACATCGGCGGCCAACTGCTCAACGCCGCCGGAATTGTCGCTGAGCTGGGTGATGGCGCTATTGAGGCGCGCCTGACGGTCCGCGATCAGCCGTTCGTAATAGGAGCGGATCTTGGCCGCCTCCGGATCGGCGCCGGCCGAAAAGACATGGACCAGCATGATGGCGGTGCACACGCCCATCCAAAGGGCGCACAGGCCGCCAAACGAGGCCGCCAGAGCTTGTTTGGCAGGGGTCAGGACGATGGCCCGCATATCCCCGCCCGAACGCACATAGATATGCCGTTCGGGGAAAATGTCCTCGAAAGCGGCGTGCAGCCGGGCCTGATTATCCAAACGCATAAACCGCCGCCCCCACTGGCCAAGGTTCCGGCGGGGATATGAAACGGTCAGTAAGGAATAGGCAACACTTTTCCCGCTACGCGCGCGCGATGCTGCTGAATGGGCTCTCGCAATAGCACTTTGCGCGCGATGAGTAGCTGGACCGAAATCCGCAGGGCTATGCTGTCGTTGCACCAGGCAATGCCAAGTTCAACGGGCGACGACCGCTCGGGGTCGCGGATAATTCGCCTTTTACGCGAGCGGCGACTAGGGCGTCTCAGGCTAAATCTTGGACAGTCTTGAGAACCGCCTGCACATGGCCGGGCACCTTGACCTTGCGCCAAACGGCCCGGATCACGCCTTGCCCGTCGATGAGGAAGGTCGAGCGATCGATGCCCATGTATTTGCGGCCGTACATGCTCTTTTCGACCCAGGCGCCATAGGCTTCCACGACCTTGCCCTCCACGTCCGAAGCCAGGGCGATGGTCAGGTCGTATTTGGCGCGAAATTTGGCGTGGCTGGCCACGGAGTCCTTGGAGATTCCGATGACGATTGCGCTGGCATTGTCGAAGTCGCCCTTGGCCTCGGAGAAGGCCTTGGCCTGCGAGGTGCAACCCGAGGTGTCGTCCTTGGGATAGAAATAAACCACGACCTTTTTGCCCCGCAGGGCCGTCAGGCTGGCGCCGCCGCCGGCGTCGGTGGGTAGATCAAAATCGGGCGCTTGGACGCCAGGTTCCAGGGGCATGGCGCAATCCTCTCGTCAGATGGGCTTGATCAGCACGATTTTTTTCTTGCCGGCGGCGATCTTGATCGCGCCGTCCTTCAGGTCGGCCAGGGTCACCAGTCGCCCGGCGTCGGGTTCGGCCACGTCGTTCAGCCTGAGGCCGCCGCCTTGCGCCAGCCGACGCGCATCAGAGCGCGAGCCGGCGAGGCCTGCTTCCACCGCCAGGTTGGCCAGGGGCACGCCGGCTTCCAGGTCCGTCGCCGGCGTCATGAGGGTCGGCAGGTCGGCCGACAGACCGCCTTGCTCAAACGCCTGTTCGGCCGCCGTTCGCGCCGTTCGCGCCGCGTCCGCGCCGTGCAGCAAGGTGGCGGCCTCGTCCGCCAACACCTTCTTGGCCTCGTTGATCTCCGCCCCCCGCAGCGCCTCGTAGCGAGCGATCTCCTCCAGGGGCAGGTCGGTGAACAGCTTCATGAAGCGGCCCACGTCGCCATCCTCGGTGTTGCGCCAGAACTGCCAGTAGTCATAGGGGCTCAACAGATCCGCGTTCAGCCACATGGCGCCGGACACCGTCTTGCCCATCTTGGCGCCGGAGGCCGTGGTCAGCAGGGGCGTGGTCAAGCCGTAGGCGGGCTTGGAATCCATCCGCCGCACCAACTCCACGCCATTGACGATATTGCCCCACTGATCCGAACCGCCCATCTGCAGCACGCAGCCATAGCGCCGGTTCAGCTCCAGAAAGTCGGTCGCCTGCATCAGCATGTAGTTGAATTCGAGGAAGGTGAGGGGCTGTTCGCGCTCCAGTCGCCGCTTGACGCTGTCGAAGGTGAGCATGCGGTTGATGGTGAAGTGCACCCCGTACTCGCGCAGGAACTGCACATAGCCCAGGGCGTCCAGCCATCGGGCGTTGTCGTCCATCACAGCGTCGGTAGGGCCCGAGCCAAAACGCAGGAATTTTTCGAACACCGTCTTGATGCCCGCGATATTGTCGGCGATCTGCGCGTCGGTCAGCAGCGGCCGTTGAGTGTCTTTGTCCGACGGGTCGCCCACCTTGGTCGTTCCGCCGCCCATCAGGGGCAGGGGCCGGTGACCGGTCTGCTGCAGGCGGCGCAGCATCATGATCTGGATCAGCGAGCCCACGTGCAGGCTGGATGCGGTGGCGTCGAAACCGATGTAGGCGGTGATCACCCCTTCGCTCGCGGCCTTGTCCAGGCCCTCGATGTCGGTGACCTGATGGATATAACCGCGCTCCTGCAGCACCCGCACGAAATCGGACTTGGGCTTGAAGGAGGCGATATCGGTCTGGGACATGATGGAGTTCGCGAACACGGCTTTTGCAAATGCGTGGGCGCGTGTAGCACGCTCTGGCGACCGATCCCAAGGCTCAGGCCAAGGCTGAGGCAAGGTTCCGGCAGAGGTGTTGATGCGCGTCCTTGGATTCATGAGCGGCACCTCGCTGGACGCCGTCGACATGGCGGTGCTGGAGACCGACGGCGAGGCGATCTTCGCCTTCGGTCCGGCGGGCGAGCGCAAACTGTCCGCCCACACCCGAGCCCTGGTGGAACAGGCCACCGCGGACGCCCGCGCCTGGCCATGGGATGCACCCGAACCGGCCTCCTTCGCCCCGGCGGCCCGCGCGGTGGCGCAGGAGCATCTGGCTGCGGCGCTGAGTTTTCTGGCGGAACATGGGCTGAGGTCGGTCGACCTGGACCTCGTGGGCTTCCACGGCCAGACGGTGTGGCACGAACCGCCCGGACGCACCCGCGCCGAAGGGCGCACGGTTCAGTTGGGCGAGGCCGATATCCTGGCCCGGGGCCTTGGCTTGCCGGTCGCGTTCGATTTCCGTTCGGACGATGTGGCCGCGGGAGGCCAGGGCGCGCCCCTGGCGCCGATCTACCACGCCGCCGTCCTGCGCTGGTCCGGACTGAGCGGTCCGGTGGCGGTGCTCAACCTGGGCGGCGTGGGCAATATCACCCTGGCGGGCCGGGACGGAACGCTGACGGCCTTCGACACGGGGCCGGCCAACGGCATGATCGACCTGTGGGTGCAGGCCCGCACCGACCGGCGGCTGGACGAAGGCGGCGCCCTGGCCCGGGCCGGGCGGGTGCATGAGGATGTGGTGCGGGCTTACCTCGATCATCCGTATTTTGCGACACGGGGCGCAAAATCCCTCGATCGCTATGACTTTTCGCTGGGGCCGGTGGAGCATCTGTCGCTGCAGGACGGCGCGGCGACCTTGACCGCCTTTGCCGCCGCCGCCGTGGCCATAGGGGTTAAGGCCAGCCCGGAGCGTCCGAGCCAGATCGTCGTCACGGGCGGCGGGCGCCATAATCCGGTGCTGCTTGAGGCCATCCGCCAGAAGGCGGGCGTTGCGGTGTCCACCGCCGAGGATCAGGGCTGGCGCGGGGATGCGATCGAGGCCGAGGCCTTCGCCTATCTGGCCGTGCGCACCTGGCGAGGTCTGGCGATCAGCTTTCCGGGGACTACGGGCGTGCCTGCGTCCATGACCGGCGGCCGGATCACGTCAGGATAGAACCGGATGACGTCTCTCGAAGTCTGAATCCGGCTCACCATATTTGAATCTAGGGCACGATTCAGCGTTTAGGCGATTCCGCCTAAACCCATCATGCTCTTAGCCGGTCAGGCGGGCTTGGCCTCCAGCCGCTTATCCAGATAGGCCCCCACGCGCCGCTCCACGTCGCCCATGTGCTCCTGCCAGAAGTGGCTCGCGTTCTCGACCAGTTCATAGTCGATCACGATGCCCTTCTGGGTGCGCAGCTTGGACACCACCCGCTCCACTTCCACCGGCGGCACGACGGTGTCGGCCGAGCCATGCAGGATCAGGCCCGAGGCCGGGCACGGCGCCAGGAAGCTGAAATCGTACATATTGGTGGGCGGCGAGACAGAGATGAACCCATCGGTGTCCGGCCGGCGCATCAGAAGCTGCATGCTGACCCAGGCGCCAAAGCTATAGCCGGCGACCCAGCATTGCGAGGCGGTGGGATTGGTCGTCTGCAGCCAGTCCAGCGCGGTGGCCGCATCGGCCAGCTCGCCGATGCCGGAGTCGAATTCGCCCTGGCTGCGTCCCACGCCCCGGAAATTGAAGCGCAGCGTGGAAAAGCCCCGCTTCATGAACAGATGAAAGAGTTGAACCGAAACCGGGTTGTTCATATGCCCGCCGGCCTTGGGGTGAGCATGCAGGATCAGGGCGATAGGCGCCGTTTCCGTCTTTCCCGGGGAATATCGTCCCTCGATCCGGCCGGCGGCGCCGGACAGAACAACCTCAGGCATGGGCTCTCCACAGAACGTTGTCGATCACCGGATTTGGCCCCGGCGGTAATACTTGACTAATTTAGTCGGGCTTCTTAAATTCAACTCGTTCGCCGTGGGGGCGACCCCAGACGAAGGCGCGGTTTGTAACACAGGCTGCGCCGGTTGCGCGGGTTTTCTGCGCGCTCGCCGTTAGGTTCAAAGGAGCGATCATGCGCCTCAGCAGCAAAGGCCGTTACGCTGTCATGGCCATGGCCGATTTGGCGCGTCATTCCATCGCCGCCGAGCCGCCGCGCGCCGTATCCCTGGCCGAAATATCCCGACGCCAGGACCTGTCCTTGGCCTATCTGGAGCAACTTTTCACCCAGCTTCGCCGGCGCGGTCTGGTCAACAGCGTGCGCGGGCCCGGCGGCGGCTATCGCCTGGCGCATTCGGCCGCCGAGACGGCCATCGCCGACATTGTCGCGGCCGTGGACGAATCGACCCAGGCGGTGCGCTGCACCTCCAAGAGCACCGGTTGCATGCCTGGAGGCGAGCGTTGCCTGACCCACGACCTGTGGGAGGCTCTGGGCGATCACATCCATGACTTCCTGGCGGGCGTGTCCCTTGAGGATGTCATTGCCGGACGGCTGAATGCGCGCCGGACCGAGGCGGCCTAATGACGGCTGAACACATCTATCTTGATTACAACGCCACCGCGCCGATCAGGCCCGAGGCCGAGGCCGCCGTGGTCGCGGCGCTGCGGGTGGGCGGCAACCCCTCTTCGGTGCATGCCGCCGGACGGGCCGCTCGGGCGGTGGTGGAACAGGCGCGCCTGGACGTGGCGGCCCTGGCTGGCTGCGGGAGCGGCGCCATCGTGTTCACCAGCGGCGGCGCTGAGGCCAACGCCCTGGCCATCCACAGCGCGGTGAAGGCCGGCGCGCGGCGGCTTATCGTGAGCGCCACCGAGCACGAAACGGTGCTGGCTGGCGCGCAGGCGTCCGGCGCCGCCGTCGAGCTTTGGCCTGTGGACGGCCGCGGCGTCGCCGATCTCACCTGGCTCAAGACCCGCCTTGGGGCCTGGAATCCCGCCGAGGGCGCCCCTTTCGTGGCCCTGATGCTCGCCAACAATGAAACGGGCGTGATCCAGCCGGTGGCTGAAGCCGCCGCTCTGGTGCGCGAGGCCGCGGGTTGGCTGCATGTGGACGCGGTTCAGGCGGCTGGCAAGATGGCCATCAATTTCAAGGCCCTGGGCGCTGATACTCTGAGCCTGTCGGCGCACAAGATCGGCGGACCTCAGGGCGTCGGCGCCCTGGCTTACGGCGTGCGCGCCAAGCTGTCGCCCAGCCTGCACGGCGGCGGTCAGGAGCGGGGCTTGCGCGCCGGCACGGAAAACCTGGCCGGGATCGCCGGATTTGGCGCGGCGGCGCGGATTGCCAAGTCCGAGCTGTCGCATCAGGACGCCGGTTTTTCGGCGTGGCGCGACGCCGTGGCGGAACGCCTGGTGGACGAGGCGGGCGTGACGGTGCTGGGGCAGGGCGCGCCGCGCCTGGGGGCCGTTCTGTGCCTGGCCGCGCCGGGATTCGCCTCGGAGATGCAGGTCATGCAGATGGACCTGGCGGGGGTGCTGGTCTCGGCGGGCGCGGCCTGCACCTCGGGCAAGGTCAAGCCGAGCCGCATCGTCGAGGCCATGGGCCACGAAGAGCTTGCGCCCTACGTTCTGCGCGTGTCCGGCGGCTGGGCCACGCGCGCCGAAGACTGGGACCGCTTCGCCGATGCCTGGCTCGCCGCCTATGCCCGCCACGTCGAGCGCCACGGCGCCCGGCCCCAACCTCAGTACGCGGGAGCTTAGCCCATGGCCGCCGTCACCCAGACCGTGGAACACGTCGCCTCGCTGGAAGGCGACAAGTACAAGCACGGCTTTGTCACCGACATCGCCCAGGACTTCGCGCCCAAGGGCCTGAACGCCGACACCGTGCGCTTCATCTCGGCCAAGAAGGGCGAACCGGAGTGGATGCTGCAGGGGCGTCTTGAGGCGTTCGAGCGCTGGCAGGCCATGGAAGAGCCGACCTGGGCGCGGGTGCATTACCCCAAGATCGACTACCAGGATCTGTATTACTACGCCGCGCCCAAGGCCCGGGCCGGGCCCATGAGCCTGGACGAGGTCGATCCGCAGCTTTTGGAGACCTACGCCAAGCTGGGTATTCCCCTGCGCGAGCAGGAGGTGCTGGCCGGCGTGCAGGGCGCGCCCAGGTACGCGGTGGACGCGGTGTTCGACAGCGTTTCGGTGACGACCACCTTCAAGAAGGAGCTGGCGGGGGCGGGGGTGATCTTCTGCTCCATGTCGGAGGCCGTGCGCGAGCACCCGGAGCTGGTGAAACAGTACCTTGGTTCGGTGGTGCCGGCGTCGGACAACTATTTCGCCTGCCTGAACGCGGCGGTCTTTTCCGATGGCTCCTTCGTCTATGTGCCGCCGGGCGTGCGCTGTCCGATGGAGCTCAGCACCTATTTCCGCATCAATGCCGAGAACACCGGCCAGTTCGAGCGCACCCTGATTATCGCCGACAAGGGCGCCTATGTTTCGTACCTGGAGGGCTGCACCGCCCCCATGCGCGACGAGAACCAGCTGCACGCCGCCGTGGTCGAGCTGGTGGCCCTGGATGACGCCCAGATCAAATATTCCACGGTGCAGAACTGGTACCCTGGCGACAGCGAGGGCAAGGGCGGCATCTACAACTTCGTGACCAAGCGCGCCGATTGCCGCGGCGACCGCTCCAAGGTGTCGTGGACCCAGGTGGAGACCGGCTCGGCCATCACCTGGAAGTACCCGTCCTGCATCCTCAAGGGCGAGGACTCGGTGGGCGAGTTCTATTCCATCGCCGTGACCAACGGGCGCCAGCAGGCCGACACCGGCACCAAGATGATCCACCTGGGCAAGGGCAGCCGCTCGCGCATCATCTCCAAGGGCATTTCGGCGGGCCGTTCGTCCAACACCTATCGGGGCCTGGTCTCGGCCCACCAGAAGGCCAGTGGCGCGCGCAATTTCACCCAGTGCGACAGCTTGCTCATCGGCAAGCACGCGGCGGCCCACACCACGCCCTACATCGAGGCGCGCACCGCTTCGGCCCACTTCGAGCACGAGGCCACCACAACCCGCCTATCGGAGGACCAGCTGTTCTACGCCATGCAGCGCGGGCTGGGGCAGGAGGAGGCGGTGTCCCTGCTGGTCAACGGCTTCGTGCGCGAGGTGCTGCAGGAGCTGCCCATGGAGTTCGCCGTGGAGGCCCAGAAGCTGGTGGCGATCTCGCTCGAGGGGAGCGTGGGATGAGCCATACCCCCATCCGTCATCCCACGGTCGCCAGTACCGCGATCCGGGGTACCCAAGCCGCGCTGGCCGATCGGACGCCTCGCTTGGGTCCCCCGGTTCGGCCTTCGGCCGCCCGTTGGATGACGATAATTTAGGAATGACAATGCTTTCCATCGAAAACCTACATGTCTCCATCGGCGACAAAGAGATCATCAAGGGGCTGTCGCTGCAGGTTCCGGCGGGCGAGGTGCACGCTGTCATGGGTCCCAACGGGGCGGGCAAGTCGACCCTTTCCTATACCTTGGCGGGGCGGGCCGGCTATGAGGTGACCGAAGGTATGGCCACGCTGGACGGCGAGGACCTGCTGGCGCTGGAGCCCAATGAGCGGGCGGCCAAGGGCGTGTTTCTATCCTTCCAGTATCCACTTGAAATTCCTGGTGTTCCTACACTCACCTTCATCCGCGCGGCGCTCAACGCCCAGCGCAAGGCGAGGGGCGAGGGCGAGGTGTCGGCGCCGGCGTTCCTCAAGCTGGCGCGCGAAGCAGCCGGCAAGCTGAAGATCGACTTCGACATGCTCAAGCGGCCGCTCAATGTCGGCTTCTCCGGCGGTGAGAAGAAGCGCATGGAAATCCTTCAAATGGCGATGCTTTCTCCGCGCCTGCTGATCCTCGACGAGACCGATTCTGGCCTGGATATCGACGCCCTGCGCATTGTCTCCGAAGGCGTCAACGCCATGCGTTCGCCGGATCGTTCCATGCTGGTGATCACCCACTACCAGCGCCTTTTGGACTACATCAAACCCGACCGGGTGCATGTGCTGGCCAGCGGCCGCATCGTCGCCTCGGGCGGGCCCGAACTGGCTCTGGAGCTGGAAGCTAAGGGTTACGATCAGTACGCGAAGGCCGCCGCATGAGCCTGATGCAGGCCATCAAGGCGCGCGACGCCTCGCTGCTGCCCAGCCGCCGCGACGAGGCCTGGCGCTACAGCGACCTGCGCGCGGCGATCCGGGAAATCCCCGGGGCCTCGCCGGAGGCTTCACGGCCGACCGGGCCGCCGCCGCTGGTCGATGTCGAGGCCGATCATGAGATTTTGGTGCTCAATGGCCGGGCCGAGGCGAAGGGCTTCCTCGCCGTGGCTGGCGCACCCATTACTCTGCGCCTGCGCATTGTCTCAGACGCCGAGCACACCCTGCACCAGAGCGCTCTCACGCTCGACCTGGAGCCCGGCGCGGACCTGACCCTGATCGAGACCTATGAGGGCCAAGGCTCGGCCTATGTGTCGGGCTTTTCCCTGGCGATCAGCCTGGGCGCAGGCGCGCGGCTGGAGCGGATCGTGCTGGTGGATGAGCCGGCGGACGCCATTTCCATCAGCCGCAGTGAGATCGAATTGCAGCCCGGCGCTCGATTGGCGCAGACCGTGGTTTGCTCGGGCGCACGCCTGCAGCGCCACGAGACCGAGGTGCGCCATCCGGGCGGCGGAGCGGATGTGCGGCTGGACGGCCTCTACCTTCTGGATGGCAAGCGCCACGCGGACCTGACCACGGTGCTGGCCCACACCGCGCCCGACGGGACCACCCGCCAGCTCACCAAGGGCCTGGCCAAGGATCAGGCGCGCGGCGTCTTCCAGGGCCGCATCCTGGTGGAGGAAGGCGCGGACCGCACGGACGCGCGCATGGGCCACCACGCCCTGCTGCTCAATGACGGTGCGGAGATCGACGCCAAGCCCGAGCTGGAGATCTATGCCGACGAGGTGTCCTGCGCCCACGGCAACACGGTGGGTTCGCTGGATGACGCCGCCTTGTTCTATATGCGCTCACGCGGCCTGCCTGAGGCGGAGGCCCGCGCCCTCCTGATGCAAGCCTTCGTCGGCGAGGTGGTCGATCGGATCGAACATGACGGCGCGCGCGCCGCTGTGCAGGCGTGGGTCGCCCGCAGGCTGGAGGCCCTGGCATGAACGCGCCAGTCCAGGACCTGAACACCTTCGACGTTGAGGCCGTCCGCGCCCAGTTCCCGATTCTGCAACGGCAGGTGCATGGCAAGCCGCTGATCTATCTGGACAGCGGCGCCTCGGCCCAGAAGCCGCGGGCGGTGATCGACGCCATGACCGGGGCGATGGAGCATTCCTTCGCCAATGTGCACCGCGGCCTGCACACCCTGGCCAATGAGACCACCGACGCCTATGAGGCCGCGCGCCGCAGCGTGCAGGGGCTGGTCAATGCCGCCAGCGTCAATGAGATCGTGTTCACCAAGGGGACCACGGAATCGATCAATCTGGTGGCTGCGGGTCTGGGCCAATCCATTCGGCCGGGCGACGAGATCATCGTCTCCCAGATGGAGCACCACGCCAACATCGTGCCCTGGCACTTCCTGCGCGAACGACTGGGCGCGGTGCTGCGCTTCGCGCCCGTGCTGGACGACGGCAGTCTGGATTTCGCGGCCTATATCAACATGCTGGGGCCCAGGACCCGCATGGTCGCCCTGACCCATATGTCCAATGTGCTGGGCACCATCAATCCGGCCAAGGCCATCGTCGACGCCGCCCACGCGGCGGGGGTTCCGGTGCTGCTGGACGGCGCCCAGGCCATCGTGCACGAGCGCGTGGACGTGCGGGACCTGGACGTGGATTTCTACGCCTTCTCCGGCCACAAGCTGTACGGACCCACCGGCATCGGCGTGCTGTACGGCAAGGCCGAGCGGTTGCAGGCTCTGCCGCCCTATCAAGGGGGCGGCGACATGATCGCCTCTGTGAGCGAGAGTGAGATAACCTACGCCGCGCCGCCGCATCGCTTCGAGGCGGGCACGCCGCCTATCCTGGAGGCCATCGGCCTGGGCGCCGCCATCGACTGGCTGGCGACCCTGGATCGCCGCGCCATCGCCCAGCATGAGGCGGCGCTCTATCGCCGGATCAAGGCGGGCCTGGACGGCGCCCATTGGCTGACCGAGATCGGCCAGGCGCCGGGCAAGGGCGCGATCTTCTCCTTCGCCGTGGAGGGCGCCCACGCCCACGATATCGCCCAGATCCTCGACCGCTACGGCGTGGCCGTGCGCGCCGGAACCCACTGCGCCGAACCGCTGATGCGCCGGTTTGGCCTGACCTCGAGCGCCCGCGCTTCCTTCGCCCTATATAACACCCTTGAGGAGGCCGACGCCTTTGTCGACGCCTTGATCAAGGCCCACAGTTTCTTTGCCTAGAGCCTGAATCGCCATGGATGACGCCGCCAACAATCCGTCCTTGAACCCGCCCAGCCAGGGCGAGCTTGACGTGCTGACCGATCAACTGATCGAGCAACTCAAGACGGTCTATGATCCGGAAATCCCGGTGGATATCTACGAGCTGGGCCTGATCTACAAAGTCGATGTGTCGGACGAGCGCGCCGTGGCCATCGAGATGACCTTGACCGCGCCCGGCTGCCCGGTGGCCGGCGAGATGCCCGAATGGGTCAGGGATGCGGTGCTGAAGGTGGACGGCGTGACAGGCTGCGCGGTGAACCTGGTGTTCGATCCGCCATGGGACCCTTCGCGCATGTCTGATGAAGCCAAGCTACAACTCAATATGTTCTGAGGCTTAGCATGCAAACTTCCGACATCCAGCCGCGCGCTCGCCGGCCCCGGGCCCAGATCGTCAGCCTGACCGAACGGGCCGCCGAGCGCGTGCGCGAGATCATGGACCGGGCCGAGAAGCCCTATGCCGGCCTGCGGGTCGGGGTGAAGAACGGCGGCTGCGCCGGCATGGAGTACACCTTGGAGTACGCCGAGGCGGCCTATCCTCTGGATGAGGTGGTCGAGGACAAGGGCGTGCGCATCCTGGTCGAACCCAAGGCGGTGCTGTTCCTGCTGGGTTCGCAGATCGATTACGAGACCAGCAAGCTGGCCTCCAAGTTCGTGTTCAGAAATCCCAACCAGACCGACGCCTGCGGCTGCGGGGAAAGCGTCACGATCACGCCCGTGGCGGTCGAGGAGCAGGGCCGGAATTAGGCCCTAAGCTGCGGCGCCTACGGCTAGCTCCTCGGCATTGGTCACACGGTTGCGACCGCCTCGCTTGGAAGCATAAAGCGCGGCGTCGGCGCGCTCGATCAGGCAAACCACCGGTTCATTGGGATGTAGCTGAGCCATCCCCGCCGAGATGGTGATGGCGCCCAATTCCTCATTGGTCGAGCGCCGACGCAGCAGGCGCGAGGCCACTTCCTCTCGAATTTCTTCCAGAACCTGACAGACCTCGGCGACGCTTTCACTGGGGAACAGCATGCCGAATTCCTCGCCGCCGTAACGGGCGGCGAAACGGGGCGGGGCCGCCAGTCGGCCAATGACGCTGGCGACGTAACGCAGCACCTGATCGCCCGTCTGGTGGCCCCAGGTGTCATTGAACCGCTTGAAATGGTCGATATCCAGGACGGCCAGGCACAAGGAGTTACCCGTCGCCTGGGAATCCTCGCGCGCGCGGGCCAGTTCCTCGTCGAACGCCTTGCGGTTGGCGAGATTGGTCAGGGAATCGGTAGTGGCGTCGCGCCGCACCTGCTCCAGATGTTCCTTCAGACGGCCGACCTCGGACGTGGAGTCCTTAAGGCGTTTTTCCAGCGATTTGTTTTCACGCTGGACCCGGCGGGTGGCTTCCGACAGATGATTCACCAGCTTACGGACCGCGTCGGCGCCCTGATCCTGGGTCAGTTCCTTGCTGGCGTCGGCCAGGGTGGCGCCGTAGGTCTCGCTGGATCGCGAGGCCTCTTCGATGGCCTTGGCGACCGTCTCCAACTCGCGGCTCAACTGATCGCCGGCATCGCGAATCTGCTCGTTGACCTTGCCTTTGGGTAGGTAGGCGGCGGCGAGGTCTTCGCTGACCGCCTCCGTGATCGGTTCGCCGCCCGACAGCAGGCGCCTGATCTCAGTGGCCAGCGGTCCATCGGGATCGCCGATGCAATAAGTCCACAGTTCGTAGTTGATCGGAGTCGGCCAAACCTTATGGAGCTCCATCAATTCGAGCGCCTTGCGGGCCACGCCATAGGAGTCCGGGCTGCGTAGGATGACCTCGACTTCAGCAGACATAAAGGCAGGCTCCCCGGGACCTCGGCTCATATAGGGCGAGCCTAAAAGACAAGTGCTGAAACTGAAGTTAAATTCCAGTCTCGCCCCTAGCCGAAAGAGCTATTTTTTTATCGGCAAGTCTTGTTGGAGATTCAGTCGTCCTGAGCCGCCACCGAGGGCCGGGGCGGCGCCCGCATGAGGAATGCGGGCGTATCGGCGCCAAAGCCGACGACGCTGCCATCGTCGTCGCGCTCTCGCGGTCCGCGAGCCTGCGATTCCGGGGCGGGCTCAGGCCGAGGGCGGGCGGCCGCGCGTTCTTTGCGCGGAGCCGGCGGAGCCGGCGAGGGTGGCGGGACAGGCTTGGGCGCCATTGCAGGCGGCGTATCCTGGGCGGGGGCCTCAGCACGCGGCGCGTCTCGGGGTTCGCTGCGGCCTTGACCGCGGCCGCGGTCCCGCTCGCGTCCGCGCGGTTCGCTGCGCGCCTGGCTGAAATCAAGGTCCAGAACAACCTCAGCCGGCGCCTTGCCGATCAATTTCAAGACCTTGTCCAGGCCGCGGCTGTCGGCTGGGGTTATGATCATGAAGGTCTGGCCCGACCGGCCCGCCCGGCCGGTGCGGCCGATCCGGTGCACATAGTCGTCGGCGTGATGCGGCACGTCGAAATTGAAGACATGGCTGACGTCGGGGATATCCAGCCCGCGCGCGGCGACGTCGGAGGCCACCAGCAGGCGAAGCTCGCCCTTGCGGAAGTTCTCCAAGGTGCGGGTGCGCACGCTCTGATCCAGATCGCCGTGGATGGCGGCGGCGTCGAAGCCGTGCTGCTTGAGCGACTTGGCGACCACGTCGACCTCGCTCTTGCGATTACAGAACACGATGCCGTTTTTCACGTCCGCCCGCTCGACCAGGGCCCTGAGCGCCATGCGCTTGGCCGCCGGGTCGGAGGAGGGGATGCGCGCCAGGAATTGGCTGATGTTTTCGCCCGTGGTCGCCGGCCGGCTGGCCTCGATACGCACCGGTTCGTTGAGGAACTGCGCCGTCAGCCGGGTGATCTCGGGCGGCATGGTGGCCGAGAAGAACAGGGTCTGCTTCTTGGCGGGGGTCAGCTTGAAAATGCGCTCGATGTCCGGGATGAACCCCATGTCCAGCATGCGATCGGCTTCGTCGACCACCATGATCTGCACGCCGGTGAGCAGCAGTTTGCCACGCTCGAAGTGATCGAGCAGACGGCCGGGGGTGGCGATGAGCACGTCCACGCCGCGGTCCAATTTGCGTTCCTGGTCGGCGAAGGAAACGCCGCCGATGAGCAGAGCCCAGCTCAGGTTGCGGCCCTTGGCGTATTTCTCGAAGGAGGCCGCCACCTGATCCGCCAGTTCGCGGGTCGGCGCGATGACCAGCGAGCGCGGCATACGGGCCTTGGAGCGACCGGCCGCCAGGCGGTCGATCATGGGCAGGGTGAAGGCCGCGGTCTTGCCGGTGCCCGTCTGGGCTATGCCCAGCACATCACGCCCGGCCAGAGCCACCGGAATTGCCTGGGCCTGGATCGGGGTTGGCGTATCGTAGCCGGCGTCAATGACGGCCTGAAGCACTTCGGGGCTGAGCCCCAGGTCGGAAAAGCTTGTCATGTCCTGCTGATCTAGCCGGCGAATCGAGCCCAATGCCTGGGCGCCATCGATCCGTTAGGTCCGGCGAATGCAGTCGGAACATAAGATTTCATGGGCTCTTGTCAATCTGAGCCGCCGTCGAAAAGGCTTTATCTGACCTAGAGATCGAGGTCGTCAGCGGCAAATTCGGCGTTCTCCTGGATAAAGCGGAATCGCAGCTCGGGCTTGCGGCCCATCAAGGTCTCGACCAGCGACGCCACAACCTCTTCGGAGCGGGGCAGGGTGACCCGCGCCAGGGTGCGGCTGGCGGGATCCATGGTGGTCTCCTTGAGCTGGATCGGATTCATTTCGCCTAGCCCCTTGAAGCGGCCGATATCCGGCTTCTTGCCTTTGAAATCGGCAGCCAACAGCTCGTCCTTGTGTTGATCGTCGCGTGCGTAAACCGTCTTGCCGCCGTGGCTGATCCGGTAAAGCGGCGGCAGGGCGAGATAGAGGCGTCCCGCGCGGATCAGCCCGGGCATGGTCCGGTAGAAAAAGGTGATCAGCAGAGAGGCGATGTGGGCGCCGTCCACGTCGGCGTCGGTCATGATCACGATGCGTTCGTAGCGCAGGTCTTCTTCGCGGAAGCGCGAGCCGCCCTGGACCCCCAGGGCCAGCATCAGATCGGACAGCTCCCGATTCTGGTCGGCCTTTTCACCGGTCGCGGAGGCCACGTTCAAGATCTTGCCACGCAGGGGCAAGATCGCCTGGTTGCGCCGGTTGCGCGCCTGCTTGGCCGAGCCGCCCGCGCTGTCGCCCTCGACGATGAACAGCTCCGCCCCGGCCGCGGCGGCGTCGGCGCAGTCGGCAAGCTTGCCCGGCAGACGCAGCTTGCGCGTGGCCGAAGCGCGCGCCACTTCCTTGTCCTTGCGCCGTTTGAGCCGTTCCTCGGCGCGCTCGATCACGAACTCGAGCAAACGGTCGGCCGTCTTGGGCGCGGCGGTCAGCCAGTGATCGAAGGGATCGCGCAGGGCCGCTTCCACCAGGCGTTGGGCGTCGGCGGAGGACAGACGCTCCTTGGTCTGGCCCTGGAATTCCGGATTGCGGACAAAGACCGAGATCAGGGCGCCGGCGCCGGAGATCACGTCCTCGGCGGTGATCAGGCCAGCGCGTTTTTCACCGGTGAGATCGGCATAGGCCTTCAAGCCACGGGTCAGGGCCGCGCGCAGGCCCGCTTCGTGCGTGCCGCCTTCGGGCGTCGGCACGGTGTTGCAATAGGACTGCATGAAGCCGTCGGCCTCGCCGAAGCCTTGAGCGCTCCAGGTCACCGCCCATTCCACGGCGCCGCCTTCGCCTTTTCGCTCGATGCGGCCGCTGAACATGGGCGTGACCGACTCCACGCCTTCGGTCCGTTCGGCCAGAAAGTCGGCCAAACCGTTGGGGAAGTGGAACACCGCCTCGGCCGGCGTGGCGTCTTGAATCTTTTCAGGCGCGCAGGACCAGCGGATTTCCACGCCGCGGAACAGATAGGCCTTGGAGCGGGCCATGCGGTGCAGGCGCGCGGGCTTGAGCGCCGCGCCTTCGCCGAAGATGGACGGGTCGGGCAGGAAAGTGATGGCGGTTCCGTGTTTGCGCGAGGGGCCAAGGCGCTCGCGCTCACCCACAGGCTTGCCGCGCGAAAAACTCTGCTTCCACTCGTAGCCGTCGCGCCACACCCGCACGTCCAGCCGTTCGGACAAGGCGTTGACCACCGATACGCCAACCCCGTGCAGGCCACCGGAGGTCTCATAGCTCTTGCCCGAGAACTTCCCGCCCGAATGCAGCATGGTCATGATGACTTCGAGCGCTGACTTGCCCGGGTATTTCGGGTGAGGGTCCACGGGAATGCCGCGGCCGTCGTCACGCACGGTCAAGGCGCCGTCGGCATCGAGCCGCACCTCGATCAGCTTGGCGTGACCGGCCACGGCTTCGTCCATGCTGTTGTCCAGCACCTCGGCGAACAGGTGGTGCAAAGCCCGCTCGTCGGTGCCGCCGATATACATGCCCGGCCGCTTGCGCACCGGCTCCAGGCCTTCGAGGACCTCGATGTCCTTGGCCGAATAACCGGAGGCCGACGGCTCGGCGTGAGATTGCATGGGCGAAGCCGGCGCCGGGGCGAGGGCCTCGTCGAACAGGTCTGCGGGGGACAATTTGTTGGACGCTGCCTTCGACATGGGGGCGCAGATTGCGGCGATTCGGATGAGCTGGGGTATGCAACCGCCCGCGCCGGCGATCAAGCGATGGCTGCGAGCCGCGCGGTCGCGCCGACGCTATGTCCGCACGCGTTCACAGGCTGGCGCTGAAGGTCGGTCCTGGTCCATAAGCGCTCCGTGGGGCGCACGACCGGATGAGACCATGCAAAAACTGATCGCAGTCGCCCTGGCCGCGGGCGTCCTGAACCTCGCCCCCGCCGCTCTCGCGCCGGCCTTCGCCCAGGAAGCGATGGTAGGGGTGGACGGGGGCCATGACTCCTTTCTGTACGGCAGTCTGCTCAAACCGGAAGGAACCGACGCCGTTCCTTTCGTGCTGATCGTGCCCGCCTCCGGAACCGTCGATCGTAACGGCAATTCCGGCGGGTCCGGACCCAAGCCCGACACCTATAAGCTGCTGGCCGAAGCCTTGGCGGCCAAGGGCATAGGCTCGCTGCGCACCGATCGGCGCGGCGTCGCCGGCAGCGCGGCGGCGGTGGACGACGAGGCCAATCTCAAGCTCGACACCTATGTGGAGGACACCCAGACCTGGGCCAAATTCCTGGCGTTGCAGCCGCGGGTGAAGTGCATCCTGCTGCTGGGCCATGGCGAAGGCGCCCTCGTCGCCGCCTTGGCCGCGCAGAAGATCAAGACCTGCGGCGTGATCGAAGCGGCGGGAGCCGGCCGGCCGGCCGGCGATCTGCTGGCGAACCAGTTGAAGGCGGCCAAGGATGGCGGTCAGCTGAGCGACCAGACCTACGAACAGGCGATCAGGATTCTGACCGAATTGCGCGCGGGCCATCCGGTCAACGACGTGCCATTGGCGCTCGCCTCGCTGTTTCGCCCGTCTTTGCAGCCCTATCTGATGTCTTGGCTGGATCGCGATCCGGTGGCGGCGCAGCAGAACCTCTATCCGGTGTTGGTGATCCAGGGCGATCATGACGCCCAGGTGAGCGTGGATGACGCGCGCCGGCTGGCCAATGTCTCGCGCGCGATCCGTTTGGTGGTCCTGCCCAACGTGGATCACGCCCTCAAGACCGTCCCCGTCCCGAAGACCGACGTGACCGCCGCGACGCCCGCCGGGGCGCCGGATGCGACGTCGACCCTCGCGCCGGGCGTGGTCAGCGCGATCACGGACTTCATCGCCAAGCCGCCGGTCCAGGTGCAGATTCGGCGGTAGGGCGCGCCCATGAAAAAGGGCCGCGGGATCGCCCGCGGCCCTCGTTCGTCCCCAGGTTTAACGCCGAACTAGCACTTGTAATACATGTCGAATTCGACCGGGTGCGGGTGCAGCTGCACGCGCATCACTTCTTCCATCTTCAGTTCGATATAGGCGTCGATGAAGTCGTCGTTCATCACGCCGCCGGCCTTCAGGAAGCCGCGGTCCTTGTCCAGGTTTTCCAGGGCTTCGCGCAGGGAGCCGCAGACTTCCGGAATCTTCTTCTGCTCGCGGGGGGGCAGGTCGTACAGGTTCTTGTCGGCCGGCGCGCCCGGATCGATCTTGTTGATGATCCCGTCCAGGCCGGCCATCAGCAGGGCGGTGAAGGTCAGGTAGGGGTTGCCCATGGGGTCGGGGAAGCGGGCTTCCAGACGCTTGCCCTTGGGGCTGTCCACGTGCGGGATGCGGATCGAGGCGGAGCGGTTGCGGGCCGAATAGGCCAGCTTCACCGGCGCTTCATAGCCCGGCACCAGACGCTTGTAGCTGTTGGTGGTCGAGTTGGAGAAGGCGTTGATGGCCTTGGCGTGCTTGATGATGCCGCCGATGTACCACAGGCACATGTCCGACAGACCGGCGTACTTGTCGCCGGCGAACAACGGCTTGCCGTTGCCCCAGATGGATTGGTGCACGTGCATGCCCGAGCCGTTGTCGGCGAACATCGGCTTGGCCATGAAGGTGGCGGTCTTGCCGTAGGCGGCCGCCACGTTGTGGATCACGTACTTGTACATCTGAAGGCGGTCGGCCATGACGATCATGGTGTCGAACTTCAGGCCCAATTCGTGCTGGGCGGGCGCCACTTCGTGGTGGTGCTTTTCCGGCTTCATGCCGAGCTCGCCCATGACGGCCAGCATCTCGCCGCGCAGGTCCTGGGCGCTGTCCACGGGGTTGACCGGGAAATACCCTCCTTTGGGCCCCGGGCGATGCCCCATGTTGCCTTCCGGATAGGCCTTGCCGCTGTTCACCGGCAGTTCGGTGGCGTCATAGGAATAGCCGGTGTCATGCGGCAGGACCGACCACTTCACGTCGTCGAAGATGAAGAACTCGGCTTCGGGTCCGAAGTACACCGTATCGCCGATGCCTGAGGATTTGACGAAGTTCAGAGCGGACTTGGCGATCGAGCGCGGGTCCCGGTCGTAGGGGGTGCCGGAGTCGGGGTTCACCACGTCGCAGAACAGACACAGGGTGGTCTGCTGATAGAAGGGGTCAATATAGGCCGACGACAGATCGGGGCGCAGCTTCATATCGGACTCGTTGATCGCCTTCCAGCCGGCGATCGAGGAGCCATCGAACATGGTCCCGTCGTTGAGGAAATCGTCATCGACCAGATCAATGTCAAAGGTCACGTGCTGCATCTTGCCGCGCATGTCGGTGAAGCGCACGTCGACGTATTTGACTTCCTTTTCCTTGATTTGGTTCAGGATGTCCTTGGCAGTCGTCATTACAGTCGTCCCCTGAGGCTGATGGAGAGTTGAGGCGGATCAGACGGCGATGGCCCCTGTTTCGCCCGTCCGTATGCGGATGACGTCAAGGATCTCCGATACGAAGATCTTGCCGTCGCCAATGCGGCCGGTGCGCGCGGCCGCTTGAATGGCCTCGAGCGCGGGCGCCAATAACGCGTCCGGCACGATGGCCTCGATTTTGATCTTGGGCAGGAAGTCCACGACATATTCGGCGCCGCGGTACAGTTCGGTATGGCCTTTTTGCCGGCCGTAACCCTTGGCTTCGATCACCGTAAGCCCTTGCACGCCCAATTCCTGCAGGGCCTCTTTCACGTCGTCGAGCTTGAAGGGTTTTATGACGGCTTCGATTTTCTTCATGGATATGCTTTTCGAACGGCGTTTAGGCCTGTGGCGAAGGCGAAAAGCCGCCTCGCGCCTCAAGGACCGAGGGGGCAGGGAGCATGACGCGCCGGCCTTAACAAGGGGCCTGCGGCGCCTGTTTGCCGTCTGCTACAGCTCGCTGAGTTGCCGCCTATTAAACAGGCGCTGTGAGTCTATTTTATATGCAGCAGGGCAAAGTCGTTGCTGGTGGCTCCGTTGGGCGGTCGCAAGGTCGATCAGAAACGATTTCCGCCCCCAGACTGAAATTCGATATGCATAATAGCGGGCGCACAGGGTTCGAGCTGGCGGATCCGCTAATTCAGCTCCTGCGGGAGCCCGGCGTGGGCGCCGCGAAAGCAAGCGGTTATCGGCAATTGTCGGGCGATGCAGTCCGGCCCAAATCTACAGGACGCCATGGAGCCGTGATGTCTGGCCTCGAGATACTGACCAACGCCCAGACCCGTGCGGCGGATGCCGCCGCCATCGCAGCCGGCGCTTCCGGATTCGACTTGATGACACGCGCGGGCGAGGCCGTGGCCGCCGCGGTCATGGACCGCTGGCCGAGCGGCCCGGTGGTGGTTCTTTGCGGGCCGGGCTCCAACGGCGGCGACGGCTTCGTGGCGGCGTGCGCCCTCAAGGCCCGCGGGCGCGACGTCCGCTTGGCGGCCATGGTCGACCGCTCGGCCTTGAACGGGGATGCGGCCAAGGCCGCCGCCGCGTGGCAGGGACCGGTGGCCCACCTTGAGGTCAGCCTGTTCGCCGGGGCCGGGGTCATCGTCGACGCTCTGTTCGGCGCGGGTCTGGACCGCCCGCTGGACGCCGGTTTGCAGAGCCTGCTACGCGCGGCGGCCGCCAGCGGAGCGCCGATCCTGGCTGTGGACCTGCCCTCGGGCCTCAATGGCGACACGGGCAAGCCCATGGGCTATGCCCCGCCCGCCGCGGCCACGGTGACATTCCACCGCAAGAAGCCGGCTCATGTGCTGCTGCCCGGGCGTGATCTGTGCGGAGAGATCATCGTGGCCGACATCGGGCTGGAAACGCCCAGGAACGTGACGCTATTGGAGAATGGCCCGCCGTTGTGGGGCGCGCGGATGCCTTGGCCCACGGCGGTTTCGCACAAGCATGCGCGCGGCCGGGTGATCGTCGTTTCGGGCGACGTGGCCACCACGGGCGCGGCGCGTCTGGCCGCGCGGGGCGCGCTGCGCATTGGCGCAGGGGTGGTGACGGTACTGTCTCCACCGGACGCTCTGATCGTGAACGGCGCGCACCTTGAGGCGATCATGCTGCGCCCCTTCGAGACCGATGTGGAGCTGGAGGCCGCCGCGGCGACGGTGGACGCCGCCGTGATCGGCCCGGCGGCCGGCGTCAACGAATCGACGGTGTCAAACCTGTTCGCTCTGGCGCGCACCGGGTCGGCGCTGGTGATCGACGCCGACGCCCTGACGGTGTTCGCCGACGACACGGAGGATTTCTTCTCGGTGCTGGACCGGGACGATGTGCTGACGCCCCACCCCGGCGAGTTCGAGCGGGTCTTTCCCGGATTGCTGGGCGGCTCGAGCGAGCGGATCACCGCCGCGCGCAAGGCCGCTGCGCGCGCCGGCGCCGTGGTGCTGCTCAAGGGGTCGGACACGGTGATCGCCGCGCCGGATGGGCGCGCGGTCGTCAACGGCAACGGTTCGCCCTGGCTGGCGACGGCCGGATCGGGCGATGTCCTGACCGGTTTCATCGCCGGCCTGATCGCCCAGGGCCTGGACAGTTTCGATGCGGCCTGCGCGGCGGTCTGGATTCACGCCGAGGCCGGAGCGACGTTTGGGCCCGGACTGATTTCCGAAGACCTGCCTGGCTTGGCGCCTCAGGTGTTAGCCCGCCTGTACGCGGCTTCTACGCCGCCTCAGCCGTCGGGGCGCCCTGACCGGGCGCGCGCCGTGCGATTATGAAAAAAGCCCGACCAAGGAACAGAGCGCGCCGGAGGCGCACCATTGACCTTGTTGTTGGCGGCCAGCCAGATATACACCTGCCCTAATGCGGGCGTGGCGGAATTGGTAGACGCACTCGGTTTAGGTCCGAACGCTTCACGGCGTGGGGGTTCGAGTCCCTCCGCCCGCACCATGGCCGTCTCAGCCGCGAGATACGGCTCGGGCAGCCACGGAAAGGCCCATCCGATGGACGAGGGGTCGATGTGTCGTGGACCTCTCCAACGCAGATTGTTGGCTCGTCGGCCCGAGACAAACCGGAAAACTCAAGGTTCAGAAGCGCTATATTCGAGGTTGTAGGACGAGCAAATGCTCGAATTAGAGCTTGATCGATGAGATGGCCGGGTCTTCCTCTGAAGAGCTGCAGCGTTGTCAGGCTTGCTGCCCGACAACGCTGGCCGGTCTCATGGCTAAGGCCGCGGAGCCTCAGTATTTGTATGAGACGATAACCCCGAAGGTTCGCGGATCACTGATGCTGGGGGCGCCAGCGGTCACATACCTCGTCGCAGCAGGGGGCGGGAACGTAGGCAGTGGTTGGGTCGGATCATAGGCGGACTGTATGCCAGCGCTGTCCGGCATGTAGCGGGTGTCGGCAATATTCCGGACGTAGGCGGTGATCGTGGTGTGGGACCCGAACAACAAGGTGGCGGCGAGGTCTCCGATGGCCTCGGACGGGACATGGACATAGGGTGCATAACCCCACGCCGCCCATTGTTGGGTGATGGGCGCAGTGTCGTGAGCCGTGAAGAAGTGAACGCCGCCGTGCAGCTGCAGAGTGGCGCTGCCGAGGTCGAGGCGATGGTCATAGGCCACGCTTCCCTGGAACGGGGCTACTCCAGGGACCTCGCTCTTGGAGAACAGGAACGCATATTGGCCGAAGCTGCCGTACCGAGCGTCGGTGTAGGACGCGTTCAAGCTGACCGTGCCGTTGGCCCAGGGGCGCGCCAGCACTTCCAGTTCGCCGCCATAGGCCTTCATCGGAGCGGCGATCGTGGCGAAGGTTGGCTGGCCAGGGCTCGTGGGCGTTGTGTTGATCCCGGCGGTCTGGTAGCCCGCATAGTCGTTGAAATAGAGGTCGCCGTTCACCTGCAGGCGGCTACCGAAGAACCGGTTCTTCGAACCGACTTCGTAGGCCGTCAGGGTCTCAGCCTGCAGCACCTGCGGTATGGGGTGCTGGTTGGAGTCCGTGGTCAGGGTGGTGTCGCCGGGTGAGAAGCCTGTGGCGATCGCCGCGTACAGCAGATTGCGCGGCGTCAGATCGTGCTCCAGCCGCACCTTGTAGGTAAGGTTGTTGAAGGCCCGCAGGCGTTGATCGCCGGTCAGCGACGCTGTCTGCCCGCCGGCCGAGTAAATCTCGTTATTGAGAACCCGGGTGTAGTCGTAGCGGAGCCCACCGGTTAGGCGCGTGTCAGGCATCAAGGCGTAGGTGGCCTCGGCGAAGCCGCCTTCAGCGGTGGTGGTTTTGTGCGAGGCCGACTGGAACAGGTATGCGTTTAAATCATTGCTATACAGGTTATCCACGTCGCTGAGAGTGTTCTGATAGTACAGAAACCCGCCCTGCCACTGGAGCTGCGAAGCGCTGTCCGTATTGTGGATCCGCACCTCGTGGGTCATGAACCAGTCAGTCGGCGTATCGATCGTCTGGTCGGCGTCGAACCCGCCGCCCAGGTGGACCAACGCGTTCTCGTACCAGGTGCGATAGGCCGGGACGTAAGTGATCGCCACCGGCCCGAGGTTCAGATTGAAGTTGCCCCAATACTGATGGAAGTTGTTCTTTCCGGCAACGACAGGCGTTGGCGAATAGGGGATGAAGTGGCCCGGAGTATCTTCGAGCATGGTCGGCCCCCCGGAATGGGTCAGGTTGTATTCCTGAGCATAGCCGAGCAGGGCGGAGAAGTTGTCGGTCGGGGTCCACAGCACCTTGGCCCTGAAGTCCGCGTTCGAGCGCGCATCCCCGTCGGCCGTATAGTAGCCGTCCCGCTCGTACTCATTGCCTGATAGCCGCACCGCCAGTTTGTCCTGAATGAGCGGCACGTTCACCTCGCCGGTCACGTGACGCAGGTCATAGTTGCCGTATTCCGCCGCGCCTTGGCCGCTGAGCGTCGTGGTGCTGGGATCGCCGGTGTGAATGGCGACCACGCCCGCGGTCGCACTGCGGCCGTAGAGCGTGCCCTGAGGCCCGCGCAGGACCTCGACGCGGTCGATGTCGTAGCCGCCGCCGACGCCGTTATAGACATCGTCCACATAGATAGCCGCCGCCGCCGCCGTGGTGGTGATGCTCCCGCCGGCGCCTTGGTTGGACTGCACGCCGCGAATGGTCAGGCCCGCGGCCGGGTTGTCGGTGCCGCTGCCTTGGCTGGTGTTCACCGTGGAGGCGGCCCCGCCACTAATGCCGGGCACATCCTCAAGAATGTCGCTGAGCTGGTAGCGGCCCTGGGTGAGCATGTCCGCGCCGGACCTGACGCTGACCGAAGCGGCCGTCTTCTGGGCCGTGCTGGTCCGGTGCTCGGCGGTGACCACCACCTCTTGCAGCACCTGAGGCTGAGCCGCCGCCGGGGCGGGAGCGTTCTGGGCGAACGCCGGATGAGCGACGACGACGCACCCCAGCAGCGTGGTCGACAACAGAAATTGAATACGATTCATTCTACTTCCCCCTATGCCGGACCTTGTCCTGGCCATTGGTGTTGTCGCTCGAAGGACCGTTGAGCGGTCCATGAGCGCATTTCTAATTTGCTTAGCCCCTCAGGATTCGCCGGGGTTTCGCCTTCGGTCGTGTAAGGGCTCGCTGAACGCCACAGCCGAAGGCGCCTAGCCGGCGACTTCGGCCGCGAACGGTAGCAGGCGTCGGACCGTAAGAAAGGTGCACCTTTTCTGTTCCCTTTTGGCCGGGTTCGGCAGCTGGAACACAATATTCAAACGCTATAGCGGTTGGGTGAAAGCCAACGTTTTCCAATGGTTATTCGAAGCCGCGTCGGACGAGCGGGACAGGGAATAAGCCATGGTCAGAGCCGCCATCGGCGCCGGCGAAGACGCCGTTCTTGCGGGCGATCACCGTGCGGTCGGGGCCGAAAGCTAAGACGCCGCATGACGCGGTGTAGCTGGCGGCCAATTGCGCGCTTTTGAATCGGGTAAGCCTGTAAGGCGTATGTCCGGGCGGAGCCCAAATCCAGCGCGTCTACCAATTCCGCCACGCCCGCACTGCGCGACGCTTAGCCCATAGAGCGGATGCCGTCATCGACACCCCATGCCTATCCAGGCTGACGCAAAGCAATGCGAATAGTTATCAGTATAATTTGCAGATTCTCAGCCACCCATATCGAGAAGAGCTCATTTCATTATTTTCCGTTTTTGATCCGTGACAATATAGCGGGCTCCCATCTGTCCGAAGCTCCTATCGCGGCGAATGTCCGCGCTAACGAGGGATAATTCGGATGAAACTTCATTTTCTGATGGCGGCCGCGGTTGCGGCCCTGACCGCAGCCGCTGGGGCGGCCCAAGCCGCGGACGACTTCCAGCCTGAAGTGGCCGGCCAATGGATGCTCAACGTTCGCGTGACGGATGTGGACCCGGTCGCGGGAAGTTCGATCAACACCGGCGCCGGCGTGGCCACCGGCCTGAAAGCCAATGTCAACTCCGACGTCGTCCCCACGATCGGCGTGAGCTACTTCTTCACCAACAATATCGCGGTCGAGGTCATCGCCGGGACCAGCTACCACACGATCAAGGCCGAAGGCCCGGGGACGGACGTGGCGGTGCATAATACCTGGGTGCTTCCGCCCGTGGTGACCCTGCAATACCACTTCCTGCCGGCGGGGCGCATCAGCCCCTATGTGGGCGCGGGCGTGAACTACATGATCTTCTACGGCGGCCAGAACAAGAACGGCTACGCGGTCAATTTGCCGGACGGGTTCGGTGGGGCCCTACAGGCCGGCGTCGACTTCCCGTTGCAAGGACGCTGGAGCGCCAACCTTGATGTGAAGAAGGTGTTTTTCACAACCGACGCCAGCATCAACGGCGGCGCTTACAAGTCATCGGTGAATCTCGATCCGCTCGTGATCTCAGCCGGGATTGGCTACAAGTTCTAGCCCCAAGCCTCAGTGCGCCGGCCGGGGTCTGGGCCCTTGCCGGCGCCACGCGCTCTTTGGGCTTGGACGGCGTCCTGCGCCGTGACATAAGGCCCCTTCGCTTGCCGCCCCGGGACCTGCCGAAGGGCGGCGTCTATGTTTTAGGACCACGCACAAAGCGCGGCGCGGGAAGATCGAAAACCTGCAGCCGCTCTGGAAACAAGACCATGTCCATTCAGATCGTTGAAAAGTCCGGTGATGGCCTCAGCCGCGTGTTCGGCGTCATCGTTTCCAGCCAGGAGCTGAGCCAGCGCGCCGAGGCGCGCATCGCCGAAATCTCGCCGCGCATGCAGCTCAAGGGCTTCCGCCCCGGCAAGGTTCCGCCGTCCCACGTCAAGCGCCTGTACGGCAAGTCGATCATGGGCGAGGTGGTCGAACAGACGCTCACCGAATCCACCCAGAAGGCGATCGACGACGCCAGGCTTCGGCCCGCCACCCAACCCGACCTGAAGATGCAGTCGGATATGGACAAGGTTCTGGCCGGGACCGAAGACCTGTCCTACGAGATCCAAGTGGAGGTGATGCCCGATTTCACCCCCATGAACCCATCCTCGATCGCCTTGAAGCGGCCGGTTTATGCGCCGGCCGAGGAGGAAGTGGACGAGGCTCTGGCGGAACTCGCCGCCCAGAACCGCACCTACGAAAGCAAGACCGGCAAGTCGGCCAAGGCCGCCGACGGCGACATGGCGGTGATCGATTTCGTGGGCCGCATCGATGGCGTGGCTTTTGACGGAGGCGCCGCCGAGGACACCCAACTGGTGCTTGGATCGGGCCAGTTCATCCCCGGCTTTGAAGATCAATTGATCGGGGCCAAGGCGGGCGACGCCTTGACCGTGAAGGTGACCTTTCCGGCCGACTACGGCGCGGAAAACCTGAAGGGCAAGGACGCCGAGTTCGAGGTCACGGTGAAGGACGTTCGCGCTCCGGCCAAGGCCGAGTTGAACGACGACTTCGCCAAGACCGTTGGCCTGGACTCTCTGGACGCGCTGAAGGCGGCGATGAGGGCTCAGATCGAGCAGCGCTACGCCGCTCAATCGCGCTTCAAGCTCAAGCGCGCCCTGCTGGACGTGCTGGACGCCAGCCACGACTTCCCCCTGCCGCCGCGCATGGTGGAGGCCGAGTTCTCGGTGATCTGGGGCCAGGTGGAAAGCGACCGGGCCAAGGGCGAACTGCCGCCGGAAGACGCGGACAAGTCCGAAGCACAACTGCGGACGGAGTATCGCAAGATCGCCGAACGCCGCGTGCGCCTGGGCCTGGTGCTGGCCGAGATGGGCCGCGCGCACAATGTTGTCGTGTCCGACCAGGAGCTGACCGAAGCCGCCCGCCAGGAAGCCATGCGTTATGGCCCGCAGGCGCAGGAGGTTTTCGATTACCTGCGCAAGACCCCGGCCGCCCAAGCGCAACTGCGCGCGCCCATGTACGAGGACAAGGTGGTGGACCTGGTGTTCGGTCTGGCCCAGGTCGTGGACGTGGCCGTGACCAAGGACGAACTGCTGGCGGAAGACGAACTTCCGGAAAACTACGGCGGCGAACACAAGACGGCGGAGGCCAAGCCGGCGAAGAAAAAAGCCGCCAAGGCCAAGGCTGAAGGCGCCGACGAGGCCTCTGCGGAGGCCGCCGCCGAAGCGGAGCCAAAGGCCGCCAAGCCTAAGGCCCCAGCCAAGCCCAAGGCCAAGAAGACTGAAGCCGCGGACTGATTGGAGCCGCCCATTTCCGCGGTTCGCTGATGGACGCATCCTTTAACCACGTCTGTGGCTTGCGCCCGCGGCGGCTGGACGCGATATGTTGGGCCAAGGCCGGAGTCGCTCCGGTAAATTTCTAGAAGACAGGGCTCTCCATGCGCGATCACATGCTCAACCTCGTTCCCATGGTGGTCGAGCAGACCAGCCGAGGCGAGCGCGCCTACGACATCTTTTCGCGCCTGCTGAAGGAGCGGATCATTTTCCTCAACGGACCGGTCGAGGATGGCATGTCGGCGCTGATTTGCGCCCAACTGCTGTTCCTGGAATCGGAGAACCCGAAGAAGGAAATCTCCATGTACATCAACTCGCCCGGCGGCGTGGTCACCTCCGGCCTGGCGATCTACGACACCATGCAATACATCCGCAGCCCGGTTTCCACCGTGTGCATGGGCATGGCCGCCTCCATGGGCTCGTTCCTGCTGTGCGCCGGGGCCACGGGCCAGCGCGTCGCCTTGCCCAACGCGCGGATCATGGTGCACCAGCCCTCCGGCGGATTCTCCGGCCAAGCCTCCGACATCGAGCGCCACGCCCAGGACATCATCAAGACCAAGCGCCGGCTGAATGAGATCTACGCCAAGCACACCGGCCAGCCGGTCGAAGAGATCGAGCGCGTGCTGGACCGAGATCACTTCATGACCGCCGACGAAGCCAAGGCCTGGGGCCTGATCGACCACGTCTATGAAAGCCGCGAAGCGGCTGAGGAAGCGGCGAAGAAAAGCTAGAGCCGGATGGCTTCTCTCGAAGTCTGAATCCGGCTCTACATCGTGCTCCAAGGCGGCCGAATATCAGGCCATTCAAACGGGCGGCCTCGCTATCCAGCGGGGCCGCCTGATTTTTTGCGGGTGGGCGAAGTCCAACCTTAATCTTTTGACGCCACCATGGCCGTCCTGCGAGCAATCCCAAGGACGAACAGCGTGGAACTGGCGATCAAGGCTCCGGCCGCGAGCACCCTTCGTATTATCGACTGGATCGAAAAGACCGTCATCCTGGTGCTGTTCTTCGGGCTTCTGGCGCGGATTGGCGCCACGCTCGGCCAGCATCCCTTCAATGTCCTGCTGCTGGTGTCGGACGGCATTGTGGTGGTCATGATGGTGCTGCGCCGACGCACCGAGGCGGTGTCGCAACTGCCGGTGGACTGGCTGTTGGCCATGGCCGCGACCGCGGCGCCGCTGATGGCTCGCGGCGGCGGCCAGCCGCTCGTGTCCGATGCGGTCGGCTACGGCCTGATGGCCGCCGGCCTGTTCCTCAGCCTCTACGCCAAGGCCGCGCTGTGGCGCAGCTTCGGCCTGGTGGCCGCCAATCGCGGGGTCAAGAACAGCGGCCCCTACCGCCTGGTGCGCCATCCGATGTACCTGGGCTACACCATCACCCAGGTGGGCTTCGTGCTGCTCAATCCGGTGTGGACCAATGTCGGGCTCTACGCCTCGGCGTTCCTGCTGCAGATCCTGCGTCTGCGCGCCGAGGAGCAATTGCTCGCCCAGGACCCGGCCTATGCCGTCTACATGACCAAGACCCGCTTTCGGCTGGTGCCGGGGATTTTCTAGAGCACGATTCATATATGTAGAGCCGGATTCAGACTTCGAGAGAAGTCATCCGGCTCTAGAGGCGGGCCTGATAGGCCGCCAGGGCCTGGCCCAGATCGGCGATCAGGTCGGCGGGGTCTTCGAGGCCGACATGCAGCCGCACCAGCGGCCCGCCCTGATCGGGGCGGTCGGGGGCATGTTTGAGCTGGGGATCGCAGTGAATCGCCAAACTCTCGAAGCCGCCCCAGGAAAATCCCAGGCCAAATAGCGTCAGGGCGTCGATGAAGGCTTCGACAGCCAGGGGCGATCCGGGCTGTAGAACGACGCCGAACAGGCCGTTGATTCCGGTGAAGTCCCGCTTCCATAGGGCGTGGCCCGGCGCGCCAGGCAGGGCGGGGCACAACACCCGCCGCACCTGCGGCTGAGCGTCCAGCCAGGACGCCACGGCCAGCGCATTCTCGCCATGCCTGTGCAACCGCGTCTCAAGCGTGCGCAGGCCGCGCAACATCAAGCAGGCGTCGTCCGGCGACACGGCTATGCCGGTGTCGCACAAGAACCGGTCCAGCTTGGCCAGGATGCCCGCGTCGTTGCTGGCGATCGAACCCATGAACACGTCCGAATGGCCGCCGACGTACTTGGTCAGGGCCTGGATGCTGAGATCCACGCCGTGGCCGAGGGCGTCGAACAGCAACCCGGCGCCCCAGGTGTTGTCGATAGCGGTGAGGATGCCCCGCTGGCGCGCCAGCGCCGCGATGGCGGGAACATCCTGGATTTCGAAGGTCAGGGAACCGGGCGATTCCAGCAGAATCAGCCGCGTGGCCGGGCCAGCCATCTCCAGCAGCGCCTCGGGCGAGAGGTCGGCCGAGAAATAGCGCGTGCTGACGCCATAGCCCTTGAGCAGACCGTCGCAGAACCGCCGTGTCGGTCCGTAGATGCAGTTGACCGCAAGCACCTCGTCGCCGCCTTGGAGCAAGGCCAGGAGCGCCGATGTCGCCGCCGCCAGGCCCGAAGGGAACAGGCGGGCGCCCGCGGCTCCCTCCAGCTCAGCGATGGCCTCAGCCAGGGCGGTCTGCATGGATAGACCCAGGCGCCCATAGGTGTCGCGGCTGTCGTACAGGGCGCGGGCGTTGGCGAGCAAAACGGTCGACCCGCGCTGCAGCGGCGGGCCCACCGTTCGCAGGCGGGCTTCGGTCTTGGCCCCGGCCCGGATCAGGCGCGTCTTCTTCGAAAGCCCGTCTTGGCCCATCATGCCCTATGTCTAAAACGCATCGTCGAGTTGCAACACCGATGCGGCAAGCTTAGACCCCGGCGGGATGGGCCAATCAAGTCGCAAACTCGGACGAACGACGGCGGCGCTGACGGCTTGCCTGATCCTGGCGGGCTGCGGCGGCTCGGACCAGGATGTGACCAGCCCGTCGGACCTGGCCGCCGCCCAACAGACCGCCAAGACCGGCGCCAGCCCGACCCTGACGCGGGTGCGCTCGCGCCGCAGGCTCAAGTGCGGCGTGAGCGAAGACAAGCCGGGCTTTTCCCAACGCAACCTCGCCGGACAATGGCGCGGCTTCGATGTGGACATGTGCCGGGCGTTGGCCGCCGCGACGCTGGGAGACGCCCGGGCGGTGAGCTTTACGCCCCTGACCAGCCGCACCCGGTTCGCGGCGTTGCAGTCCGGCGCGGTGGACGTGGTTTCGGGCGGAGCCGCCTGGACCTTCTCGCACGACGAAGCCCTGGGCCTCAGCTTCGCGGGCATAAGCTACTATGACGGCCAGGGCTTTCTGGTCCGCAGCCGCGACCGCTTCCACACCATCGCCGACCTGGCGGACGCGCGCATCTGCGTGGTGGGCGGAGCGTCCAGTCAGCAGGCCCTGGCGGATCTGTTCAAGGCGCGCGGCCAAGCCTATCAGCCCGTGCTCAAGGATACCCTGGCCCAGGCCGCGCAGGCCTATCGGCGCGCCGAATGCGACGCCCTCAGCGACGACGTTTCCTGGCTAGCCGGACTCAGAAACGGCATGCCGGCGCGGGATCACCAGATCCTGCCGGGCTTCATCGCCGACGAGCCCCTGGGCATGATGGTGCGCGAGGACGACGAGCGGTGGGCAGACATCGCCCGCTGGACCCTGAACGCCCTGGTGCTGGCCGAGCAGCTGGACATCGGCGCCGGGCAGGCGGAGGCCTTGCGCCGCGAGACGGCCAATCCGGCGATCCGGCGCCTGCTCGGCGTGGACGGCGAGTTCGGCCAAAGGCTGGGGCTCTCGGCCGATTGGTCGTACCGGGCGATCCGACAGGTGGGCGACTACGCCGAGATCTATCAGCGCAACCTGTCCGGCCTGGGCCTGGCCCGTGGCCGCAACGCCCTGTGGGACGCGCCGCAGCCCGGCCAACTCTATGCGCCGCCCATGCGCTAGCGTGCTGGGAGTTGGGCCTATTTGAACGCGAGGGTCAGCTTGGCGCCCAGGAATGTGCTGACGGGTCCGAAGGTGGACGCCGGGCCGGGCGTACGGTCGGACGGGGGCTCAAGGCCGCACAAATAGCCTGCCGAGACGGTCGCCTGTTGCGGTCCGAAGGTATGATCCACCGAGGTCCGATTGGTCGACGGCGCGGCGCCAGCCTCAGCCGCCGCATTGAAGCCGATGCGGACTTGGTCGTCCGATAAGCTCAGAGCGGGCTTGGCCGGCGGCGCCAAGGTGAGGGGCGCGATTTGCGCATGGGCCGCGCCGACCGACGCCAGGGCGCCGAACGCCAGAGTCGCCAAGTTGGATCGCAAAGAAACGGTCATGGCGCTTATCCGCATGGTGGAGGCGTTTGGATCACGCGCACTTCAGGGCCGGTCGTCATCGTTGCCCCATCGCCAACGAGGCGGCTCGCCCTTTAGCCAGCAAACGGCCAAGAACAGGACTGTCAGTCCCACGACGCAGGCGATGTACGCGGCCAAGGCCTGCCTGGGCGGAAACACCAGTGCATCGGCCACGAGCAAAGCAACGAAGGCGGCCAAAGCCGCCCAGCCTTGCCACGTGAGGGGCGTCCACCCCCAGCCATAGCGTTTCGCGCGGAACCAATAGCGGGTGCTCACGGCGTCCTCATGGTTGACGCCTCAGCATAGCCCGAAATCCGGACGGCGGTAGGGGCGGGCGGAAGTTGACGTTCGGCCCCAATCTGGACGTCATCCCCCGGTTCGCCCTTCGGACGAGCCGTGGGATGACGGCCTGGGTGTTCCTATGCGGGTGATCGGTGAGCACCGCCAATCATATGCCGACCTTCCGAATGTCTCAGATGGCGCGGTTTCGGTCGGCTGGTCAGGTCCGCAATGCGGTCCTCTCGCACTTCGCGCCCACAGCGGACCTTGGCAACCGCTGCTGAGGGGGGGTGCGGAACCCTGCACCTTTCGTTCCTTTTGGACGTTCGACGGCCGGCCAGCGGTCGTTGACCTTGTCAATGCAGTGAAGCTGGCCGGCATCATGGCAGTGAAATACCTAACTTTTCCGAGACGAAGCGCTTAGCTTCGGCCTTCGCGATCTGCACGAGCAGATCAAGCCCGACGCCGCCGACCTTTGAGGCTGCGGCCTTGGTCTTCGACCACACCTCTGAATTGTGGATGCTATCGGCGAAATCCTGTCCCGTGGCGGTCAGGCGCAAGGGCAAGACAGACCACGACAGGTGACCGTCTATGCCCTTGAACAGGCCGAAGTTCGGATCGCCGTCGTCTCGTTCGATGAAACCCTTGTCGGTCAGGATCGCCATGTGGAATTCAAATTGCGAGTCTTCGTAGTCTAAGCCCGCCTCCTTGAGGTCCAAGATATTGAAGGTCGGCCCGACCGACGACTGGCACGCATCGAGAAGCTTTTTGAGGTAGTCGTTGTCTATCTTCATCGGGCTATCCCTGCCTGCTCAGCTCACTGCTCGGAGGGGCCTGCCTTCGCAGTCCTTTGGCATTCCGTGGGGCTCTGCCTCCAGCGGATGACGTAAGCCTCGCGCCAGCATTGCACGAAGGCAGGCTTTGCGAGAGATAGAGATATTCGTCGGGGGGAGAGTTTCGGGTGGCCCAAGATATGCCATTGATAGCAATAGTCGTCGGCTTCGCTGGCGGAGCTGTAATGGCAAGTTTAATCAATCACATTGTCGGCTGGTGGCGCAGGCCGATCATCAAAGTCGAGCTGGTGCCTGATGTTGGTTGTTATGTCACAACGAAGCGAGGAAATCCTCCCACGCATGACGCCAAATTCCTGAGGCTCCGCGTCAAAAACATAGGCAATTCATCCATCAAAGCGTGTCGAGCATACGTAACAAGAATTACGAAAAGAAATGGGGGCAAGATTATAAATGATAACCAGGAAGTGGTTGAATTAAATTGGGCGCATAGAAATTCTGATGCGCTTGATATTCCTGTTGGGGCATTTCTGTATCTTGATATTGTATCACTAGACATCAAATATACCGGCGGAAGCATCCTGTCTCTTTGTGTTTCGCTGCTACCAAACAATCTGTCCGGGTTATTTTCTGGCCCCGCTGAATTTGAACTTTCTCTAAACGTCGCCTGCGACAACGCTCGCCCGAAAAACAGAACGGTGAAGTTCACATTCGATCCGAACGAATCAGATTTGGACTTCAGCTTCGACTGAATGATGGGGGAACGGTGACGCTATCAAGCATGTTGTTGATGCTGAAAGCGGACCTTCCCAACGCCCGATCAGGGGCGATTCTTCCCCTTGGCCCCAGGCCGGACGTAAGCGGAGCGTTGCCGCCCTTTGGAGGGTGGTTGACGGATCTCAGACTTGCTGGAGGGCCTTCCAGCCCCAAGGCGTGAGCTCGGCGAGGCGGCTCTGCAGATGTCCGTTCACTAGTCGGGTGAGGACGTCGGTGAGATAGGCGGTCGGATTGACGCCGTGGAGTTTGCAGTTTTCCACCAGGGTGGCCAGAACCGCCCAGTGGTGGGCGCCCTCGTCGGAGCCGGCGAAGAGCGCAT
>PLRV01000025.1 GCA_003164925.1 Caulobacteraceae bacterium | reverse complement strand
GATGGCTCCGAGCGCAAGAACGGCCGCTTTGAGGGACCTGTGCAGCTCAGAGATCATCGGCGCGCGAGATGGCGAAGACAAGCTGGCGCATGAGACTGTGGCGGCCATCGAGGGCGATCTGTTCGCGCGCGGCTGGCCCGATGGCTATTTCCTAGGGACGGTGCCTGACCTGCAGAGGCGTTTCGGTCTCGGTCGTTGGGCGGTGCGCCAGGCCGTCGCCATCCTGCAGGACCGCGGCGGCCTGGACATTCGCCGCGGTCCTGGCGGCGGGGTCTATGCCGCCAAGCCGTCGATCGCCGATACGGCGAGGTCTTTCCTTTTGTTCCTGGCCCTCAGTGGAACGCGCCGGGGGCATCTTAGGGAGGTGCGAGCCATCCTCCGTGACCTGGTGGTCACCGGCCTGATCCGTGGCGCCGACCGTGGCGCCATATGCATCTCGATGGCCGCCGATATCGATACGCCCATCCTGGTCCATCTGGCGGAACTGACGGGTCATCCGGGAATCGCCCTGGTCGCCGAATGGATCGAGGCGGTGGCTCAATATGGCGATACGCCCGCAAGGGCCGGCAAGAAGGACTACCAAGCGGTTCTCACCCCCCTCGCGGCTGCCATTGAGCGTCGCGATAACGCGGGAATCGCGGCGGCCGTCGCCCTGTCGGCGTCGGACGACGTGATCGATGACGCAGCGCCGATCAGGTTTCCGCCTGAGCTGCTCCAACGCGCGTCGCTCAACCAGAACAGCTATGCCGGGCTCCTGGCCGCCAAGCTATTGGAGGAGCTACTCTTCTGCGACGTCAGCCATCCGCTTCATCTCGGCTCTGAGTCGGATATCGGCGGGCGCCATAACTTCAATCAAACGGTCGTTCGGCAGGCCGTGCGGATGCTGGAGGACATTGGGGCTATTTCTTGCCAACGGGGTCGCGGCGGCGGCGTAGTGCGGGCGCAGCCGCAGGCCGGGGCCGTGATCAGGCTGCTCGTTCCCCATCTTGCCGAACGGCGGTTGTCGCCAGAGGAAAATCTCGAAGTGGCGAGCTTCTTGGCGTTGAACGCACCCCGACTGGCGGCATGTCGTCGGCGAGCCGGCCAAAAGGCCCTGACACGGCAATTGGGCCTGGCCGCCTTGCCAGGAGTAACGAGCGTGCCCGAAGCGATTGCCTTGGGGAATCGCATTCTGGACCTGGCCGAAAACCCGTTCCTGCCGATCCTGGTGAGGGCGTTCGGCCTGCAGGCCCTGTTCAGCGACGACGAACCACGGACTCCTCCATCGTTCGTCTGGCCCGAGATCGAGCGAAGCTTCCATGAAATCGTCCAGGCGATCGAAGCGGGCGATCCGGTCGAAGCGCAGGCCTGCGCCGTTCGCAAAGACGCGTTGATGCGCAACCTACATCCGCCGGCGAACTATCCGGCGTCTCTATTTGGGCCCCTATTTTCCCCACGTGCGTCGCCTAGCGTCGCAAAAGTCCGCGCCGCAAAGCGCCGGCGTAGCGCCAACAGCCAAACAACAGATGGCCACCTGTGCGGACCCCGGGCCGCCCCGTGACCGAGGAGCAAAAACCAATGCACAAGCCGAACTCAAAGATCATAGCCGTGGCCCTGGCCGCGGTCGCCGCCGCGGTTTTGTCGGGCGCGTCAGCCCATGCCGGCGAGTCTGTCCAAGACGCCAACAAGAAACTGGTGCGTGACTTCTACGCCGCCCTCGAACAAGCCCAAGCGAGCGGCGCGATGAAGGCCCAGGGCCGGGACATCGTGGAGAGGTTCATTGCTCCGGACTACATTCAGCACCGCCCCGGGGAACAGAACGGGCGCGAAGCCATGATACGCAACACCGAATCCGCGCCGTCCATGCCGGCCGGCGCCATGCCGCCCGCGAAGCTGGTGGCCCTCGTCGCGGACGGCGATCTGGTCGTCCAAGTCACCAGCCGCGATCTTCCCGATCCGGCGACCGGCGGCACGAAGCCGGCGCTAATCTGGAACATGTTCAGGGTTCAGAACGGCAAGCTGGCTGAACATTGGGACGCCCTGCCGGCTGCGCTGACAGGACCGCCTCCCGCCCCAGGCGCTCAGCCGGCTGGGCGCTGATCGTCCCACGCGCCAAACGGACACTCCGGAAGACCCAGGCGAGTTGGACTTTCCCTATGCTCCAGCGCCGCACATCCGCGCAGATTGTTCCGCACAGTCCCTATACACACGAAGCCTGCCTATTTTTATCTAGCAAAATCATATAGATAAAAGGCACGGCCATTCGGCGCATGATGAGCGGAATTTGAATGAGCGATCACCTTCGCGCGCATGATGTTGCCTTGGAGCGGCTGCGAGGGCTGCATCCGATCAAGATCGACCTGTCGCTGGACCGCATCGCGCGGCTGCTGGAGGCGCTGGGTCGGCCGCAGGATCGGTTGCCGCCGACCATTCACGTGGCGGGGACCAACGGCAAGGGTTCGGCCTCGGCCTTCCTGCGCGCCATCGGCGAGGCCGCAGGCCTGCGCGTGCATGTGCTGACCTCTCCGCACCTGGTGCGCTTTGTCGAGCGCATCCGTCTGGCCGGGGTGCTGATATCGGAAGAGGCGCTGGCGCAGGTGTTGGCGCGGGTCGAGGCGGCCAATGCCGGGCTGCCGATCACCTTCTTCGAGATCGTCACGGCTGCGGCCTTCGTCGCCTTCTCCGAAACTCCGGCGGACTTGCTGGTGCTGGAGGTCGGGCTGGGCGGCCGCTTCGACGCCACCAATGTGATCGCCGCGCCCGCAGTCGCGGTCATCTGCCCGGTGGACTACGACCACAAGGAATTCCTGGGCGAGGACCTGGCGATTATCGCAGGCGAGAAGGCCGGTATCATCAAGGCCGGGAGGCCGGTGGTGTCTGCGCGCCAGGCGGAAGTCGCCGATGCGGCGATCGAAGCGCGAGCGCAGTTGCTGGGCGCGCCATTGGCCCGCATGGGCGTGGATTTCGATGCGTTCATGGAGCGCGGGCGGCTGATCTTCCAGGATGAGAAGGGGCTGATGGACCTGCCGCCGCCGTCGCTGATCGGCGCGCATCAGGTGGACAACGCGGGCCTGGCCATCGCCGCGGCCCTGGCCCTGAACGATCCGCGCATCGACGAGGCGACCATCGCCAAGGGCGTGGTGAGCGCGCAGTGGCCCGCGCGCATGCAGCGCCTGACGGCCGGCCCCTATGGCGAAGCGGCTCGCGCGGTCGGGGCGGACCTGTGGCTCGACGGCGGTCACAACCCGCATGGCGCGCGGGCGGTGGCGCGCGCGCTGGAGGACCTGGCGCGGGACGGGCGGCCTGTGACGCTGATCGCCGGGACCTTGGCCAACAAGGATGCTGAGGGGTTCTTCGCGGCCCTGGCCGGGCCGGGGGTCGTCGGGCGGGTCATCGCCATTGGCTTCGACGCGGACGCCGCCGCGCCGGCCGAGCGCACAGCTGAGGCGGCGCGCAAGGCCGGCCTCGCCGCGGAGACCGCGGCATCGATTCCGGACGCAGTACGGGGGGCCCTGCAAGGCCCGCCGCCGCATGTGCTGATCTGTGGTTCGCTCTACCTGGCCGGCGAGGTGCTGGCCGCGAGCGAGGAGACGTGGCCCGTTTAGGCTTTCACGCCCGCTTCGGCGAGCCACTCCAGGATCTTCTGCTTGGGCATGGCGCCCACCTTCATCGAGGCCATCTGGCCGTCCCGGAACAGCATCAGGGTGGGAATGCCGCGCACGCCATAGCGGGAGGGCACGCCGGGGCTGTCCTCGATGTTGACCTTGGCGATGGTCACCTTGCCCGCCAGCTCTTCGGAGATCTGGTCGAGCGCCGGGGCGATCTGCTTGCAGGGGCCGCACCATTCGGCCCAGAAATCCACCAGCACGGGTTGGTCGGCCTTGAGCACGTCCTGCTCGAAGGATTCGTCGGTCACCTTGACGGCGCTCATGGTCTTGCTCCCAAAAGGACGGGTCGGACGCGCGGCCCAACGCAGGACTGCGATGTAGGTCCCCCACGCTCAACTATCAACGGATCGCACGAGTCCCGCCAGAACCGAAGCGCACAAGTTTTCTGGGACCATCATCAGTTTGGGTCCATCGGTCCACACCAGCGCCGCTTCGATCCGGCGGTCCGGAAACACTTCGGCCAGTACGGCGCGGTAAACGGCCATCTGCTGCAGATAGGCGCGGTCGGCCTCCTCGATGCGCGCGGGCGAGGGGCGGTTGGTCTTGAAATCGACCACCAGCACCCGATCCGGTTCGATCAGCAGGCGGTCGACCCGGCCGGCGATGGCGCCGGTGGGTCCCAGTCCGGGCGCGCGGCCCACGACGGCGGCCTCCGCTCGGGAGCCGGGCCCGAACACGGCGCCGAACCGTTCGTCTTCCAAGACGCCGAAGGCCGCGGCGGCGATTTCCCGGCGCTGATGTTCGGTCAGATCGGCCTCGCGGGCCAGCATGCGCTCGGCAGCGCCCCGTCGCTCGGCGGGCTCGATGTCAGGCAGGAGCTGCAACAGCCGGTGGATCAGGTCTCCGCGCCGATAGCGGCCCAGTCCGCCCACGGCGGCCAGCGGAGAGGACGCCCACCCGGCGGCGTCGGCGCTGTCGTCCAGGTGCGAGGGCGAGGCGAAGCGCTGCACCGCTTCGCTCGCCGCGGGTCCCAAGGCCCAGGCGGGCAGGGCGGCCTGGGCGGCCTCCGCCTCTGCTTCCAGCGGCAGGATCTCGGGATCGGGCCCGAAGCGTCGCGTCTGAACGCCGTCGCGCTCGACCATGCGCACATGCGGTTCGATGTCCGGCCGGGCCAGGGCGGCCTCGGCCGCGCCGTACCAGCCGCCGACGTTCTCCAGCTTGGCGTTGGCGGCGATCCGGCCACAGAGGATCAGGCGGTCGCGCGCACGGGTCAGACCCACATAGAACAGGCGCTGAGCCTCCTCCTCTTCCTTCAGCTCGCGCCAGGCGCGCGCGGCTTTGGACGCTTTGCAGTCCTGTCTGGCCGTCTGCGCCCACAGGAAGCCGCCGTCTTCCGTCTGCAGCAGGGGCGAGCCGCGCGCGCCCTTCTTCACCGTGGTTTCCGGCATGATGACGATGGGCGCCTCCAGGCCCTTGGCGCCGTGTACGGTCATCACCCGCACCTCGCCGCGCGCCTCGTCCATCTCGCGCTTGACGGTGATGTCGAGCCCGGCAAACTCGGCGGCCAGACGCTCCATATCGGCCACGCCCCGGCGCTCAGCGGCCAGGGTTTGGGCCAGGAACTCCTCCAACACTTCCTCGGCCTCCGCGCCCAGACGCTCCAGGATGCGCCGGCGCACGGAAGCTCCATCCTCGTCTGCCCAGCCCAGCATGCGGGCGTAGAAGTCGAAGGGCCGATGGCGTCCGGCCTGGAGCCGCGCCTTGGCCAGCAGGGCCTGGGCCGCGCGCCAGTCGGGGCGTTCGGGGGCGCGCGCTTCCAGAACGGACCAGAGCGAGCGGTCGCGCCCATAGGCCAAGGCGAAAAGGGCCTCCTCGTCCAGGCCGCACAAAGGGCTCTTGAGCAGAGCGGCCAGGGTCAGATCATCATCCGGGTACTGAATGAAGCGCGCCAGGGCCGTAAGGTCGTCAAACAGGATGTGCTGCGACAGGCTGAGCCGGTCGGCGCCGGCCACCGGCAGGCTCCGCCGCTTGAGCGCGCGCAGGATCTCATCGAACAGGGCCCGCCTTCGCCGGACAAGGATCAGCACGTCGCCGGCGTGGGCTGGCCGCCGTCGGCGCTGGTCCTTGTCGAACACCGTCTCGCCGCGGGCGATCAGGCCCTCGATCTCCCCGGCGATGCGCTCGGCCAGGCGCCGATTGGCGTTGCCGGGCCCTTCCAGATCGAGCGGATCGTCCCAGGCCAGGCGCTCGGCGCCGGAGGCTTCGCGCTCCAGGGGCCATAGGTCCACGCAGCCCGCGTCGCCGGTGCGCATGGCGATGTGGGCGACCACCGTTTCGCCCAGGGCGGGCGGCACGCCGGTCCAAACGGCCGGATCGGCGAACACCGCGTCCACGAAGCTCAGCACCTGTGGCGTGGAGCGCCAGGACTGGGCGAGCTGCACTGGGCGCGCGCTTTGGCCAGCGGCCGCAATCATCTCCACATAGGCCTGGGTTTCAATACGCAGCAGATGCGGATCGGCGCCTTGGAACGAATAGATTGACTGCTTCTCGTCGCCGACCACGAACAGGCTGCGCTCCAGGCCCGGGCGCAGGCGGGGCCGTCCGGCGCCGGCGAAAAACTCGGCCGTGAAGGCCTTGATGATCGACCATTGTTCGGGCGCCGTGTCCTGGGCTTCGTCCAGCAGGATGTGGTCCACGCCGCCGTCCAGCTTGTAGAGCACCCAAGCCGCGTCGGCGCGCACGTTTAGCAGGGCCGAGGTCTTCAGGATCAGGTCGGCGAAATCCAGCCGGCCGCGGGCGCGTTTTTCGATCTCATAGGCGGCCACATAGGCCTGGGCCAAGACCAGGGCCTGCAGGGTATCCTCGGCGGTGCGCGCCGCGCGGGCCCGCTCCTGGGCGGCGGTCAACCGGTCCTGCTCGTCCAGCAGGCGCGCGCGCAGGTCCTCGCGGGTCTTCAGAGCCGTGCTGGTCCGGACCAGGGCCGCCGGCTCGCCTTCCTTGGTGAAAAGGGCTGTCAGGGCATCGGCGAAGCGCGCCCCGCCCGAAGCCGCCGCCTCGGCCACGGCGGCCATGGCCTGACCGCAGACGCCATCCCGCTTGCCGCCGGCCAGGAGCGCTTGCGCCGCCGCTCGCCACAGATGCGGGTCGATGGCCGCGGCGGCGTCCTGTTCGATGGCTTCGGGCGACGTGGGCTCGTCAAAGCCGCAACGGATCCACACGTCGGCCGCCACGCCCTGAAGGCCGCCGCAGCGGCCGGTGTAGTCGGCCAGGGACGCGCGTCGGTCCTCGAAGGCGCGGAACATCTGCTGAAAGGCGTCGAAATCCAGAGCCACCGACAGCCGGGCATAGGCTTGCGCCAAGGCGCCCACGCCGCGCAGGGCGGCCTTGGCCACATCGGCGCGCGCGGCCTGGGCGATAGCGTCGGCGTCGGCGTCGTCCATCACCTTGAAGCCCGGCGAGACCTCGGCCTCCAGCGGAAAGCGCCGCAGAAGCTTCTCGCAGAAGGCGTGGATAGTCTGAATCTTCAGTCCGCCGGGGGTTTCCAGGGCGCGGGCGAACAACGCGCGCGCGCGCGACAGGGCGGCTTTATCGGCGGCCTCGCCACTGCCATCCAGCCTCTCCAGCTGGCTGCGCAACGCCAAGTCCTCCATCACCGACCACAAACCCAGCTGACGGAACAGGCGCTGCTGCATCTCGGCGGCGGCGGCCTTGGTGTAGGTCACGCACAGGATCGCCGCCGGGTCAGCGCCGGCCAGCAACAGGCGCGCCACCCGCGCCACCAGGGTGGTGGTCTTGCCCGAGCCGGCATTGGCCGTCACGAACGCCGAGCCGGCGGGATCGGCGGCCAGACGCTGCGGGTCGGGGCTCATCCCTCGTCCTCTTCCATCGCCAACCATTCGCCGACCCGCGCCAGATGGTCGTAGTCGCTGCGATAGCTGTGCACGAACTGGGGCGCGGTGCGCGAGCGATAGGGATGGCGCTCGTTGTCGAAGCGGGCGATCAGGGCCATCAAGCCGGCCAGAGCCTTGTCCGAAAGATCGGCGCTTTCGGCGCCGGCGGCGGCGCGCACGATCTCCTCGCCGGCTGGACGGCGGCCAGTCACACGCAGATAGACGAGGTCTCCGGGGCGAGCTGGACCCACGGCGGCGAAGCCGCCCGCCGCCACAATGGCGCCCGCCAGGGTGAGTTGGGGCGAGAAGCCTGTCTGCACCTCCTTGGCGGTGGGCGCTCGGCCGGTCTTGAAGTCCAGCACATGGGCGTAGCCGTCGCTCGTCAGTTCGATGCGGTCGGCCCGGGCGGTGAGCACAAATTCGCCCGCGTCCGAATCGAATCGCAGGCGCCCTTCCTGCTCCACCAGGATTTTCGGACCGTTTGCACGGCGACGGCGCTCAGTCTGCTCGACCCAAGCGGCGGCTTCGATGGCCAGGGCCTGTTCGCGCGCCAGGGCCGCCTCCGGCGCCCCCGCGTCGACGAGAGCCTGAAGATACAGCCGCCGGAACTGCTCGGCCGCGTCCAGCGGCAAGACGTCGGGCCAGCGCCGGGCGAAGGCTTCGAAGGCGGCATGGATGGCGGTGCCGCGCGCTCGCGCCTCCATCGGCTCGTCGGGCCGGTCCAGCAGGCGCAGCTTAAGAATGCGGCGGGCGTAGACGGCGTAGGGATCGCGCGTGAGAGTCTCCACCGCGGTCACCGGCAGCTCCCGCGGCCGGGCGCGCAGAGGCGGGCGCGGCTCAGGCCTTTGGGCGGGACGGAAGGATTGCGGCCGGTCCAGCGCTCGCACCCATCCCAACAGCTCGGGCCGGTTCGGCAGGGCAAGACCCGCGCCCTCGGCCAAGGTCTTCAGGCGCCACAGCCAGCGCGAGGGCACGGACGGCGCCCCTTCGCGCCGTTCGGCATGCAGCAGGATCACTTCGGGCGCGCAGGCGGCCTGGGCGAAGTCGTGGGCGGACAGGCCCACCCGGCGCTCCGGCGGCGGCAGGCCGAGCGTGGCGCGCATGGGCCGCGACAGGAACGGATCCACCGGCGCGCCCTGCGGCCAGACGCCTTCCTCCAGCCCGGCCAGGACCAGGCGGTCGGCGCGCACCAGGCGCGCCTCAATGGCGCCCAGGATGTGCAGGCGCGGATGGGCGCCGCCAGCCTGGCGCACGGCGACCGAGGCCATGAGGCGTTCCAGCAAAAGGCTGAAGCCCTGAGCGGTGGCCAGGGGCAATCCGTCGCTCTCGCCGATCAGGGCGGCTAGCAGACCGGCGGCCGCTTCGCCGCCCGGCCCGCTCCACAGGGCGCCGAAATCGCCCGCCCCGTCGGCAGTCATAGCTTCGGCAGTCATAGCTTCGGCGGCCTGGCTGAGGCGGCGGGCGTGGGCGGCGGGCGGGGACGCTTCGCTGTCGCCGGCCAGCGGGACCAGGGCCGCCTTGGCCGCCGACAGCAGCTCAAGGGCCGCTTGCGCTTCAGCCTTGGCCAGCCGGGCCTCCAGCGCCGTCCAATCGGCCGGGCGCGGTCCGCGCAGGCCGCGCCGCTCCAGTTCCGCGAGCCCCTGCGCGCGCGCCTCAGGTTCCAGGCCCAGCCGGGCAAGGGGGTGCTTGAGCAAGGCCAGCAGGCCCACCGGATCGCACGGATCGACCGCTGCCTGGGCCAGCAGGGTCAGCAGCACGCCAATGGGACAGTGCGACAGAGGCGCGCCGGCCGAGGAATCCGCCTCGATGCCCCAGCGCGCCAGCCGGGCGGAGACGCGGCGGGCCAGATCGCGGTCGGGCGTGATCAGGGCGCAGGTCTTGCCGGGACTCTCCAGGACCTCGCGCATGGCAAGGGCGGCCAGGGCGGCGGTTTCCTCCTCATTGCGGCCGGCCAGCACGGACAGACCTTCCAGGCCCGCGGCGATGGGGTCCGCACCGCCCGCCGCTTCGTCCCTCAGTTTGGCGATCTGGTCGCGCCAGTCGGCGGTGGCTTCGGCCGGCCGCAGGGCTTCGTTGATCAGCCGCCTTCGCCAGCGGCCCTGCGATGCCCCGAACCGGTCACGGGTCGGCCAGGGGCGGACATCGTCGCGGTCCACGCCGGCGCGGCTGAGCAGGCGCTTCATGGCGCCCTGGGGATGTTGTTCGCCGACCTGCTCCCAGGCGTCCTGCGCCAAGTCCAGGTCCAGACCCGGCAGCACCACGGCGCCGGCCGGCGCTTGGGCCACGGCCTGCAGCAGACGCGCGGTGGCCGGCGCCGCGCCGGTGGACCCTGCGGCGATCAGGGGTGTGGACGGGGGATTATCGGTCCATTGACGGGCCAAGGAGTCCAGCAGACGCACCCGTCGTTCGTTGATGTCGATGAGGCCAAGCGTCTGGAGGCGCCGGGGCCATTCTTCCAGCGCCAGGCCGAGGAACCTCGCCGACAACCGCCAATGGCGCGCTAGGTCGCCCTGCGCCAAGGCCTCGATGCGGCCTGCGGCTGAGGCCTCCTCAATCTGCAGGCCGTCCAGGAAGGCGCCCAGGGCGTCGGCCAGTTCCAGGGCGCCGGCGGCGTCGATGGGCCGCTCGAACAGGTCGGCATTGTCGGCCACCAGCCGCGCCAGTTCGAACCGCCGCCGGTGTTGGCCGATGCTGGGAGGCAGATCCATCCCCAGGGCCCCGGGTTCGAAAGGCGGTTCGCCCTCGTCCAGGTCGCCCAGCGCGAGGACCTGCGGCAGCAGCAGGGCCCGAGCGCCGGTTACCTTGAGGAAAGCCTCGGTCAAGGCGCGTACGCCCCGACGGGTCGGAATCAGCACCACCGCCTGGGCGAAGGCCTGCGGGCCCAGGGGCAGCAGGCTGTCCGACAGCCCCTGCGCCAGGTCTTCCAGGAAAGGCCGGTCCGCGGGGATGGAGAACCAGCGCGGTCCCGGCTGGGCGAGCGGGCCGCCCGAAGCATCTCCGGAAAAACCCCGAGGGCTCATGCCCCGGCCGCCAGCCTGACCTCGGCGGCCTTCAAGGCTTCAGGATCGCCCACATGCATCCACCAGCCGTCCATGACCGTGCCGAACAGGCGCCCGCGCGCCATCATGTCCATCCAGGTTGCGAACAGGGAGAAAGGCCCCTCCGGCCCACCGTCCACCGCCTGGGGCTTGAGGATCTGCACGCCGATGTAGGCGTAGGGCGCCCGCGCCTCCCCGCCGCGGTGCGTCAGGCGGCCGCCCTCCGCCAGAAAGAAGTCGCCCGGGCCGTCGAAGCCCAGAGTGCGTTCGAGGGGCGCGAGCAGCAGCCGCGCGTCCATGCGCTCCGGCTCCCAAGCGGCCGCCAGACTCGGCAGGGCCGGCCTGACGCCCTCGATCCACACCGAATCGATGTTGGCGACCCAGATCGGCTCTTCGCCCAGCAAAGGGCGGGCCTTCTTCAGACCGCCGCCGGTTTCCATAAGCTGACTGCGCTCGTCGGAGACGAGGATGCGCGGCTGGTGGCGCTGGGCCAGATAGGCTTCCAGCCTGTCGGCGAAATAGTGGACGTTGACCACCGCGGTCTGCGCGCCAGCTTCCGTCAGCCGGTCGAGCATGTGGCCGATCAGCGGCTTGCCGGCCACTTCCACCAGGGCCTTGGGCCGATCCTCCGTCAGCGGACGCATGCGCGTGCCCAGACCGGCGGCCAGGACCATGGCTGTGGACGGGACGTTCATCCCCGCATCTCAGGGGGAACATAGCGGTCGAACCAAGCCTTCACGCCGACCAGCGCCGGATTGGCCAGGTTGCGCTCAAGCTGGCGCCACATGCGGGGCATGAACTCCAGGTAGCGCGGCTTGCCGTCGCGCACGACCAGACGGGCGAACACGCCCAGGATGCGCGCCTCGTTCAGGGCGGCCAGCGCGGCGTAGTCGGCCATGAACGCCTCGCGGTCCAGGTCCGGCCAATGGTGGAAGTAGCGCTCCAGCGCCTCGGCCTCCAAGTCGGGCGAGACGTCGCGCCGCGCGTCCTGCAGCAGGGAGTGCAGATCCCAGGCCGGGTGGGCCAAGAGCGCGTCCTGGAAGTCGATCATGCCGACTCGCGCCGCGCCCTTGCGGTCTGCAAGCCAGATCAGGTTCTCGGCGTGGAAATCGCGGTGAGCCATCACTGTCGCGCCGGCTTCGCCGCGGGCGGCGATATCGCTCCACAATTCATCCCAGACGGCGCGCGCGGCGGCGTCGAAATTCAGTTCGGGCTTGAGCTTGGGGGTCCATTCCACGAACAGGTCCGCCCCCGCTTTCAGCGCCACCGCGTCGTAGGTCAAAAGCGGCCAGGACCCGCCGGGGCCTTCAAGAACGGCCGGCGGCGCAGCCGCATGCAGGGCGGCCAGGGCGTCGACCGCGGCGAAATACAGTTCGCGCTCGTCCGCGCCCTGCTCGATCCGGCGCGCGAAGGCCTCCTCGCCGAAGTCCTCCACCACCGCCAGACCCAGCGGTCCGTCCAAGGCATGGACGGCAGGGGCGGACAGGTCCAGTCCGCGCAAATGGCGGGCCACGGCGGCGAAGGCGTCCACGCGGCCGGCCGCCAGGCGCGCGGTGGCGTTCCAGCCGGCCGCCAGCCGTTGCTCGGCGCTCCAGGCCGGATCGCACGGGGGGCTTTCCAGCCGCGGCGGGGCGTCCATGAGCATGAAGGTCTGCCCGTCGGACAGGACCAGGCGTTCGTAGTTGCGTGTGGAGGCGTCGCCGGGCAAGGGGCGGCGCTCGGCCTGCGCCAGGCCGGCCACGGCGAGGAATTCGGCTTTCGCGGTGTCGCGCTCAGTAGTCAAGCGGTCGGCCTTTCCATGCGCCGTGCGGCGTCAGGCGCGCGCGCCGTCCCTCCGCATCCAAGGTGATCTCTATATCGAGTCGATCCGGCGGCAGGCGCCCTCCGAGACGCTCGGGCCATTCGATCAAGGCCGCCCCCTCGTCCAGCGCCTCATCCAGGCCCAACTCCTCCGCCTCGCTAGCCCGCTCCAGGCGGTAGAGGTCGAAATGGACAATGGGGAACGTGCGTCCCTCATAGAGCTGCGCCAGAGTAAAGGTCGGGCTGGGCACATCCTCGTCCGGATCGGTCAGGGCGCGGATCAGGCCGCGGGCCAGGGTGGTCTTGCCGGCGCCCAAGGGTCCGCGCAGGCAGATCGCGTCGCCGGGCTGCAGGGCCCTCGCCAAGGCCTGGCCCAGCGCCTCGGTGGCGCCTGCGTCCGCCAGGGAAATATCGACGCTCATCTGGGGCTGGGCTCATGAGAGGATTTGGGCTTCATGCGAAGGGCCGGTCCGGATGCTTGGGCAAGGCCTGTTCGATATAACGTTTCAGAGCCAGGGTCGCCTGCGCCGCGTCGCCCTCCAGGGCCGAGGGCGGGATCGGCGGCCCGAAGGTCACGTCGAAGCGCTGGCCCGCCTTGTTGAGCAACTCATGGAACAGGGTGATGTCGCGCAGTTCCTTGGAAAAGGGCAGGGTCTTGGAGAAGCGATGGAATTCGTTGAACATCCTCGACCAGGGTCCAGCCATGTGCGCCGGCGTCACCACCGCGCCGTGCTTGCGCGCCAGGGACACGGCGGTGGACTGCCAGGGCGGGTCGGTCAGGCGATGGCCCCGGTCGGGCGTGGCGATGGCGCCAGCCGGGAAGATGACCACGGCGCGCTCCTGCTCGAAGGCCTGGTTGGCCAGGTGCAAGGTCAGGCGGGTGCGCTCGCGCGTGCGCTTCTCGGGGACCCACTCCACCGGGATGAAGATGTCCGATAGGCGTGGATTGATGCGGTGCGCGTCGGAATTGGCGAAGAACATCACGTCGGGGCGGACGGTCTTGAGAGCGTCGTACAGGGCCACTCCGTCGGCCAGACCCGTCGGGTGATTGGCGATGACGCAGATACGGCCCTTGGCCGGGATGTGCTCCAGGCCTTGCACACGGACGTCCAGTTTCAGCAGATCGGAGGCGTAGTCCATCGCCGGGTAGCCGCCCATGGGCGCGATGGCGTCGGCCATGGCGCGGGCCGCGTCGTAGTCGAGCATGCGATAGAGCGCGGGCCGGACGAGCGGCCAGGCCCAGGAGGCGCGCAGGCGCGGGGCCCGTTCGGCGATCAGCACATCGACGATGTGGTCGACCTGAGGGTGGCCCTGGCGCATGCCCATAGATGGCGCCGGCCAAGCTTCGGCATCAAGGGGCCATAGCCAAGTCGGTCGGTCTTTCCTTTCGCCGCCGCGCGCTCTATTCGGGCGGTCATGCCCTTGTCCCTCAGAGCCGCCTACCGGGAGCGCCTGCAGCGCGGCGACCTTCGGCCCGACGCCGACCAGGAAGCGGCCATCGAGGCCCTGGCTCGGCTGGAGAGCGACCTGAACGAGGCGGGCGAGGGCTCGGGCTTTTCCTTCTTCCGCAAGCCCAAGGCGGCCCGCGGCGTCTACCTGTGGGGGCCGGTCGGACGGGGCAAGTCCATGGTGATGGACCTGTTCTTCGAGACCGCCCCCGTGGCCAAGAAACGCCGGGCCCACTTTTACGCCTTCATGGCCGAGGTGCACGGCCTGATCGACGACTGGCGCAAGGGCGACGCGGCCGCACGCAGGAAGCAGTTCGGCCAGCACAAGGGCGACGACCCGATCCCGCCGGTCGCCTCGCTGGTGGCGGCCCAGGCGCGCCTGTTGTGCTTCGACGAGCTGCAGGTGAGTGACATCGCCGACGCCATGATCCTGGGGCGGCTGTTCGAAGCCCTATTCGCCGAGGGCGTGACCCTGGTGTGCACCTCCAACCGTCCGCCGCAGGATCTGTACAAGGACGGGCTGAACCGCCAGCTGTTTACGCCCTTCATCGACCTGCTCCAGCAGAAGCTGCAGGTGGTGGCGGTCAAGGGTCCGATGGATTTCCGCCTGGACCGCCTGCGTGGCGCGCGGACCTATCTGACGCCGATCAAGGACGAGACCCTGCGCGCCTTCGACGCCCTGTGGATCGACATGCTGGAGGGCGCGCCCGAAGCTCCGGCGAGCCTGGAGGTGCTGGGCCGCAAGCTGGTGTTCAAACGCGCCTGCGGCGGGTTCCTGCGGGCGGGGTTTGACGAGTTGTGCGCCGCCGCCCTGGGCCCACAGGACTATCTGGCTGTCGCCCAGCGCTTCCATACCCTATTCCTGGAGGGCCTGCCTCGGCTGACCGTCGACAAGCGCAACGAGGCGCGGCGGCTGGTGATGCTGATCGACGAGCTGTACGAGGCCTCGGCCAAGCTGATCGTGCTGGCGGCCGCCGAGCCGGACGACCTCTATCCCGCCGGCGACGGCGCCTTCGAATTCGAACGCACAGCCTCGCGCCTGCAGGAGATGCGCTCGCAGGGCTATCTGGAGAAGGCGCGGGAGTAGCGGGCCGACCTGTTCGCGCCGCAAACACGCCTCGCCCAGGTTATCGCCGCCCGCCGCGAGTTGGTCCTGCTTCCATGCGTGCGCCGGGGCCCCGATCTCCCGGAATTAGCGTCGCCGCGCGTTGACACCTGGGGGCAGGGGGCTAAAACCGGCGCCGCAATGCGGAAGACCGGAGGGGTCCTTTAAATGAGCAAAGCTGCGCCCGCGCCGCGCGGACCGGCCGACCGGCCCACCTCGCCTCACCTGCAGGTCTGGCGCTGGCATATCACCATGGCCGCCTCCATCCTGGGCCGGGCCACGGGCGTGGCGCTGGCCGCCGGCGCCCTGGCTGTGGTCGGCTGGGTGGTGGCCCTGGCCATGGGGCCGGACTCTTTCGCCGCCTATCGCGCCCTGCTCGCCAACCCGGTGGGCCAACTGGTGCTGTTCGGCCTGACGGTCAGCCTGTTCTATCACCTGGCCAACGGTATCCGGCATCTGGTGTGGGACACCGGCGAAGGCTTCGACCCGAAGACCGCAGACATGACCGGCGCGGCGGCCGTGGCCTTCGGCGTGGTCGCGGCCATTTCCATCTGGGCCGTGGCGATCTTCTCGGGAGTTCACTGATGGTCAGCTATCGCACCCCTCTGGGCCGGGCGCGCGGCCTGGGCTCGGCCAAACACGGCGCCGGCGTCTGGATTTCCGAACGGGTCACTTCGGTGGCCCTCGTTCCGCTGTCGTTGTGGGCGGTCTGTTCGGGCCTGACCCTGGCCAAGGTCGGCTATGACGGCGCGGCGGCCTGGATGCACGCGCCGCTCAACGCTGTGCTGTCGGTGCTGCTGCTGGCGGTGGGCTTCCAGCATCTGAATGCCGGCCTTCGCGTGGTGATCGAAGACTATATCCACACCCCGATCCGCCGGAACGCCCTTTTGCTGACCAACCTGTTCGTCTGCACCCTGGCGGCGGCGCTGGCTATCTTCTGCATTCTCAAGGTCGCCTTCGGGCCGACCGTGATCCCGGCGTAGGACGAAACATGGCGGCTTACAGCTTCATCGATCACAAGTTCGACGTGGTGGTGGTCGGCGCTGGGGGATCGGGCCTGCGGGCCGCCCTCGGCTGCGCCCAGGCCGGTCTGAAGACCGCCTGCGTAACCAAGGTGTTCCCCACCCGCTCGCACACCGTGGCGGCCCAGGGCGGCATCTCCGCTTCGCTGGGCAACATGGGCCAGGACGATTGGCGCTGGCACATGTACGACACCGTCAAGGGTTCGGACTGGCTCGGCGACCAGGACTCCATCGAGTACATGGTGCGCAACGCCCCCGCGGCGGTGTACGAACTGGAGCACTGGGGCGTGCCCTTCTCGCGCACCGACGAGGGCAAGATCTACCAGCGCGCCTTCGGCGGCATGACGCGCAACTTCGGCGAGGCCCCGATCCAGCGCACCTGCGCGGCGGCCGACCGCACCGGCCACGCCATGCTGCACACCCTGTACGGCCAGTCGCTCAACAACGACGTCGACTTCTTCATCGAGTACTTCGCGCTGGATCTGATCATGGACGAGTCCGGCGCCTGCCGGGGCCTGACCGCGTGGAAGCTGGACGACGGCACATTGCATCGCTTCCAGGCGCAGATCGTGATCCTGGCCACGGGCGGCTACGGCCGCGCCTACTTCTCCTGCACCAGCGCCCACACCTGCACCGGCGACGGCAACGCCATGGTGCTGCGCGCGGGCTTGCCGCTGCAGGACATGGAGTTCGTGCAGTTCCACCCCACCGGCATCTACGGGGCCGGGGTGCTGATCACCGAAGGGGTGCGCGGCGAGGGCGGCTATCTGACCAATTCGCAGGGCGAGCGCTTCATGGAGCGCTATGCGCCGAGCGCCAAGGACCTGGCCAGCCGCGACGTGGTCTCGCGCTCCATGACCATCGAGATCCGCGAAGGGCGCGGGGTGGGTCCGCACAAGGACCACATCTTCCTGCACCTGGACCACCTGGACCCGAAGATCATCCACCAGCGCCTGCCCGGCATTACCGAGAGCGCCAAGGTGTTCGCCGGCGTGGACGTGACCAAGCAGCCGATCCCGGTGCTGCCGACCGTGCACTACAACATGGGCGGCATCCCGACGAACTTTAACAGCGAGGTGGTCACCCTGCAGGACGGCAATCCAGACCAGGTGGTGCCCGGCCTGATGGCCGTGGGCGAAGCCGCCTGCGTGTCGGTGCACGGCGCCAATCGGCTGGGCTCCAACTCCCTGATCGACCTGGTGGTGTTCGGCCGCTCGGCGGGCCTACGCGCCGCCGATATCCTCAAGGCCGGCGCAACGCAGCCCGAGCTGAAACCGGCCATGACCGACGGGCACCTGGCCCGGTTCGATCACTTCCGCAACGCCTCCGGGGCCACGCCCACAGCGGCCCTGCGGCTGGACATGCAGAAGGCCATGCAGAACGACGCGGCGGTGTTCCGCACCGGCGAGACGCTCAAGCAGGGCGTGGACAAGCTGGCCGAGATCCATGGCCGCCTGCCCGACCTGAAGGTGGTCGACCGCACTCTGGTGTGGAACTCCGACCTGATGGAAACCCTCGAGCTGGACAACCTGGTCGGCCAGGCGGCTGTGACCGTGAACGGCGCGCTGAACCGCCAGGAAAGCCGCGGCGCCCACGCTCGCGAGGACTTCCCCGACCGCGACGACGCGAACTGGATGAAGCACACCCTGGCCTGGTTCGACGGCCAGACCGGCAAGGTGACGATCGACTACCGACCCGTGCACACCTTCACCATGACCGACGAGATCGACTACATTAAGCCCAAGGCTCGGGTGTACTGAGATGGCTGAATTCGCGCTTCCCAAGAATTCCACGATCGGCAAGGGCAAGCACTTCCCCGCGCCCGCCGGCGCCAAGACGGTCAAGACCTTCAAGATCTATCGCTACGACCCCGCCACCGGCGAGAACCCGCGGTGGGACATCTACGACGTGGACGTGGGCGCCTGCGGGCCGATGGTGCTGGACGCCATCATCCATATCAAGAACACCATGGACCCGACCCTGGCGTTCCGCCGCTCCTGCCGCGAAGGCGTGTGCGGATCGTGCGCCATGAACATCGGCGGGCGCAACACCCTGGCCTGCACCCACGCATGGGAAGACGTGCCCGGCGGGCAGCTGCAGATCTCGCCGTTGCCGCATATGCCGGTGGTGCGCGACCTGGTGCCGGACCTGACCCTGTTCTACGCCCAGTACGCCTCCATCGAGCCGTGGCTGCACAACACCACGCCGACCCCGCAGGGCGAGTGGTTGCAGTCGCCGGAAGACCGTTCGAAGCTGGACGGCCTTTACGAATGCATCCTGTGCGCCTGCTGCACCACGTCGTGCCCCAGCTATTGGTGGAACGGCGATCGCTATCTCGGCCCCGCGGTGCTGCTGCAGGCCTATCGCTGGCTGATCGACTCGCGCGACGAGGCGACCGGCGATAGGTTGGACGCCTTGGAAGATCCCTTCAAACTCTATCGGTGCCACACGATCATGAACTGCGCCCAGGTCTGCCCCAAGGGGCTGAACCCCGCCAAGGCTATCGCCGAAATCAAGAAAATGATGATCGAGCGGGTTATCTGAGCATGGCCAAGATCACCTACATCGAACACGACGGCAAATCCCACACCATCGAGGTCCGCAACGGCCTGTCGGTGATGGAAGGCGCGGTGAAGAACAACATCCCCGGCATCGACGCCGACTGCGGCGGCGCCTGCGCCTGCGCCACCTGCCATGTCTATGTGGACGAGGCCTGGACCGAAAAGACCGGCGCCGCCTCTTCCATGGAAGAAAGCATGCTGGACTTCGCCAGCGAGGTGCAGCCCAATTCGCGTCTGTCCTGCCAGATCAAGGTCACCGACGCCCTGGACGGTCTGGTGGTGCGCATGCCGGAAAACCAGCACTAAGGAGCGGCCCCGTGAAGGACTTCGGCGCCCTGATGAAGCAGGCCCAGGCCATGCAGTCCAAGCTGCAGGAGGCCCAGGCGCGGATGGCCGAGACCGAAGTCCAGGGCCAGGCGGGCAATGGCTTGGTGCGCCTGACGCTGAAGGGCACCGGCGAGCTGAAATCCATCGCGATCGATGAGTCGGTGCTGGAGCCCGGCGAGGGCGAACTGGTGGGCGACCTGATCCTGGCCGCCCACGCCGACGCCAAGGCCAAGCTCGACGCCGCCCAGGCCGAGCATATGAAGGCCGCCGCGGGGCCCTTGGCCGGCATGAACCTGCCGGGATTGAAGTTCTAACGCCTTGGCTTCCTCAGCCGGCCCCGAGATCGAACGGCTGATCGCCCTTCTGGGCAAGCTGCCGGGGCTTGGGCCGCGCTCAGCCCGCCGGGCCGCCTTGGCCCTGCTCAAGCGCAAGGACCAGCTGCTGACGCCCCTGGCCCAGGCCCTGGCCGACGCGGGCCGCAAGGTGAAGGCCTGCTCAATCTGCGGCTCGCTCGACACCTCCGACCCCTGCGCCATCTGCGCCGACCCGGCCCGCGATTCCAGCCTGATCTGCGTGGTGGAGGAGGTGGGCGCCCTGTGGGCGCTGGAGCGCGGCGGCTCCTTCCGCGGCCGCTATCACGTGCTGGGGGGCCTGCTTTCGGCCCTGGACGGGGTGGGGCCCGACGCCCTGCGCGTGGGCGAACTGGTCGGGCGCGTGGCCGAGGGGCAGGTGCGCGAGGTGATCCTGGCCCTGCCGGCCACGGTCGATGGTCAGACCACGGCCCATTACCTGGCCGAGCGCCTGTCCGGCCATAATATCGAGGTCACCAGCCTGGCCCGCGGCGTGCCGGTGGGCGGGGAGCTCGACTGGCTCGACGACGGCACGATCGCCCAGGCGCTGAGGGCGCGGCGGCCGGCGTAGGGGGTGAAGCGGGAGGGGTGGCGGTAAAGGGGCCCTAGGCCCGGCCCGCCAGCCCCAGCCGCGCTGACAGATTGAGCACCGCGAACAGCACCAGCAGCCCGGCCAGGTGCGCGCCGAGGTCCATCACCGTCACGTCGAACGGATGGAAGAACTGCAGCACGAAGGCGGCCAGCCCCGCCACCCCCGCGGCCCCCACCGTCGCCACCAGGCGTGGCTGCAGCGGCCGGGCGCGGCGCAGGCTGAGCAGCAGCAGCCCGGCCATGGGGATGCCGACGATCATCAGCACCACGAAGCAGTCGCTGCTCTGGAACAGGCCCCAGCCGCGCTTGTCCTGCTCGGCCAGGGTCTGCCAGCAGCCGAGGCCGGTGCTCGCCGCCCACACCAGGGCGAAGGGCAGGGGCAGGAGGGCCCAGCGGGGCGAGCGGTCGGGAATCGAGAGGTGGAAGGCGGCGATCACGCCGGCGATGCCGGTGGCCAGGGTGGCGGCAAGTTCTAGCGCCATGCGCGGGTGGGAGGCGCGGCCGGCCCAGACGTGCAGGTTCGACAACAGGATGATCGGCACAGCGGCGATGGCGGCCACGGCCAGCAGCCAAACAAAGGCGCGCGTCATCGGCGGAGCCAGGCGCTTTACCGGCGGCGCGGAAGCTGCGAGTTCGGCGATCAGACCGTCGGTATTCATTCGCTCGCCCCCACGCGCAGACGCAGCGCCTTCAGCGCGCGATGCACGTTGATCTTCAGTCCTCCGACCGACTGTCCCGACGCCTGCGAAGCCTCCAGCAGCGACATCTCCTTCACCTTCACCAGTTCCAGCGCCTCGCGCTGGGCGGACGGCAATTGCGCGACGAGGGCCGCCAGGGCCTGGGCCGCGTCGCCGGCGTCCACTTCCTTGTTCGACGCGGGGTCGGCAAAGGTTTCATACGCGCGCGCGTTATCCGTCTCATAGCTCGCCTGCCGCACGCGCTTGCGCAAGGCGTCGATCGAGCGCCGGTCGCAGATGGCCGCCAGCCAGGGCGTGAACGGCCGCGCGGGGTCGTAGGTGTGACGCACTCGGTGCAGGGTCAAGAGCACGTCCTGCACGATGTCCTCGCAGCGGTCCGGATCGCGGCAGCGCCGTCGCGCCAGCACCCTGAGGAACGGCAATATCCCGCGCAGCAGCTGGGCATAGGCGGCGTTGTCGCCGTCCTGCGCCTTCGCCATCCACCCGGACCACTGCCGGTCCTGCTCGACGCCGTTCATCCGCCCCCAAATCCCGCCCGGAAAAATTCGTCCGAGCATCCTGTAACCTTCGCCGAGGCGCAACGAACAACTGGTTACGGGGCGCTAAAGCCTCGTTCGCAAACCCTACGAGGAGACTACCGATGAGCCCCACAAAGATCGTCGCTACCACCATCCTCGGCGCCCTGGCCCTGTCTGCCGCCGCCGCCGCCGGCTCGGCCTCGGCCCAGCCGGTCGCCCAGCCCGCCATGTCCGAGAAGTGCTACGGCGTCGCCAAGGCCGCCAAGAACGACTGCGCCGCCGGCGCCCATTCCTGCGCCGGTCAGGCGACCAGAGACATGGACAAGACCTCCTTCGTCTACCTGCCCAAGGGCGCCTGCGCCAAGATCGCCGGCGGCTCCCTGAAGGCGATGTGATCTAGGCTCGGACTTGAGGACCGGCGTCATGACCTTGCACAGCTTCATCGCCAATGCGTCGTCCGACGCCGTGTCCCGCGGCGCGCGCCCGATCCCCGCCGAGGCTGGGATCGGGCTGCGCCTGCCGCACCACGCCGTCGTGCGCCAGACGGCGCCCGCCGCCGCCTGGTTCGAGGTTCACCCCGAGAACTACATGACCCCGGGCCTGGCCGACGAACTGGCCGGCGTCGCCGAACGCTATCCCCTGTCGCTGCACGCGGTGGGCCTGTCACTGGGCTCGGCCTGCGGGATCGACGCCGATTACCTGTCACGGCTGAAGGCGCTGGAGCGTCGCGTGCGCCCGGGCCTGGTATCTGATCATCTGTCCTGGAGCGCCGCGAGCCTGCCGACGGGCCCGCTTCATCTGCCGGACCTTCTGCCACTGCCCTATACCGAGGAAGCCCTGGCGGTAGTCGCCGCCAACGTCGACCGGGTGCAGGACGCGCTTGGCCGCCAGATCCTCATCGAGAATCCGTCGACCTACCTGCGGTTCGCGGGATCCGTCCTCGGCGAGGCCCAGTTCCTCGCCGCCCTGACCCGCGCCACCGGCTGCGGCGTGCTGCTCGACATCAACAACATCGAGGTCGCCGTGATGAACCAGGGCGGCGATCCGGCCCGGGCGCTGGCCGACTATCTCGACCTCATTCCCGCAGCAGCGATCGGCGAAATCCACCTGGCCGGCCACGCCGTGTGCCCGCTCGACAGCGGCCGCGCCGTGCGCGTCGACGACCACGGCTCGCGCGTGTGCCCCGAAGTCTGGGCCCTCTACGAGACCGCCATCCGCCGCCTCGGCCCGCGCCCGACCCTGATCGAGTGGGACACCGCCCTCCCCGCGTTCGACGTCCTGCAGGAAGAGGCCGCCGCCGCCCAGTTCATCCTCGATCTGGCCGCCATGGACCGCGCTCCCGTCCCCGAGGCCGCCCATGCCTGACCTGATATCTCTGCAGACCCGGATGGCCGACGCCCTGCTGCACGGCCGTTTCGCCGCTCTCGGCGACCAGATCGTCGCCGGACCTGTCGCCGCGCAGGAAGCCCTCGGCCTGCATCGCAACACTGTGCTCTGCGCTCTTAGCAACGCCCTGCGCCTGACCTTCCCCACGGCCGAGGCCCTGGTCGGCGAGGCCTTCTTCGACCAGGCCGCCCTGGCCTTCGTCGCCGTCCACCCGCCCGCCCGCGCCTGCCTTACCGGTTACGGCGCGGACTTCCCGGCCTTTCTCGAAACCTATGCTCCGGCCACGGACATTCCTTATCTCGTCGACGTCGCGCGGCTCGATGCGGTGGTGGAGGAGGTGGGCGCCCTGTCTGTCGGAGCGGACGGCGGCGTCATCGATCTCGGCCAGATGCTGCTGACCCTGGACGCCTCGATCCGCCTCCTGGACCTGACCTACCCCGCCGCCGCCATCCGCGACGCCATCGAGACCGGAGACGACGCGGCGCTGGGGGCCGTCGATCTCGCGCCCGGCCGCTATAGGCGCGTCCTCTGGCGCGTTCCGGCCGGCGCCGCGATCCGACCGCTCGGCCCGGCCGCCTTCGCCTTCCTCGCCGCCCTGCTGGACGGGGCCGCGCCCGACACCGCCCTCAAAGCCGCGCTCGCCGAAGGCGCCGACCTCATTGCTTTGCAGACCGAGATTTTCGCCGCGCCGTTCGCGCGCCTCACCATGTCCCCGACTCTGGAAACCGACCGATGATCCCTTTCGCTCAACCGATCCGCCGCGCTGTCGCCGCGCTCGACGCCGTGCCCTATTCCGTAATCGCCCTGATCGCCCGCCTCGCCACCTTCAGCGTCTTCATCCGCTCGGGGACGCAGAAGCTGTCGGACTGGAACGCGACCCTGTTGTTGTTCCAGAACGAGTACCACACCCCGGTCCTGCCGCCTGTGGTCGCCGCCTACACCGCCGCGACCATGGAGCTGTGTTGCTCCAGCCTGATCCTGGTCGGGCTCGCCACGCGCATCTCGACCTTGGCCCTGCTCGGCATGACCCTCACCATCCAGCTCTTCATCTATCCTGACGCCTGGCCGACCCACATCCAATGGCTGGCGTTCATGGTCGTGCTCGTCCTGCGCGGCCCCGGCGGCTGGTCGCTCGACGCCCTGATAGGGCCCAGGATGATTGGTCGCTCGGAAGCGCCTTCGGTGTCGCGTCTGGCCCACGGCCCTTAGGTCGACCACCCCGATCGCGAGCGTTTCACTCAACCCCTGTTGGGGAGTCGAACTCGCCACTCGGTGTCAAAGCGAGTATCGCCTTCCCGGATCGGTCCCAGTGTCGGCTCCTGGCCTCCCATCGGGCGTGCTGGTTCTGCATCCTGATGAAGCCGCGCCGCAGCGGTTTCAGACCTTGGAAGATGCAATAGGTTCTCTGAAAAAGGCTTTGACCACGGTTGCAGCGGCGTCCGCCCTGGGCCGGCCTCAGATCAGCACGGCGCCCGCTTTGGTGGCTTGTGTTGGGAAGGTCGCCGCGTCCCATTTCCTATTCAGCCAACTAGGTCTGCCAATGCCAGTTTTCCCCTAAGAATTGAATCCATTGGAAAATGCCTTTGCATTCGAAGCTTAACCACTATTAATAAATTTTAACTTCTGCGCAGGCCGCTGAATTTCCGGTAGGCAGCTGTGTCTCGAAACGAGGGTGAGATGCGTGTTCATCTGAGTGGGGTCGCTTCGGGCGCCTTGATCCTGTTGGCCGCCGGCGCCGCAGGCGCGCAGCCCCCGAATGTAGGCATTGCTCCGAGCGATCTTCCGCCTAACGCCGTGGCCGGACACTGCTACGGCAAGCTGCTGGTGCCGGAACAGTACGAGACCTACACCGAAAAGGTCGTCGACACCGCCGAACACACAGATCTGCATGTGGTGCCGGCTGTCTATGCCGACGACATCCGGCAGGTGGTCGCGACCGAGGCGCGCGTCGAATACGAGACCATCCCCGCGACCTACAAGACCATCACCGAGACGATCGTCGTCAAGCCCGAGACGACCCGCAAGGTTGATGTTCCAGCGGTCTACGCCGAGGAATCTGAGCAGGTTCTGGTGCGTGAAGCGCACACCGAATGGAAGCGCGGCCAGCGTTCGCCCAGCGACATCATCATGCCGGGCACGACCAAGGTGCTGGCGACGGGAGAAGTGATCTGTCTTGTGCAGGTGCCGGCGGAATACCGCACAGTGACGCGCAACGTCGTGCGTCAGGCCGAAACCACCCGCGATGTCCTCGAGCCGGCCATCACCACCACAGTGACGCGGCAGGTCATCGACCAACCGGGGCGAGTGATCGAGCACCAGATTCCGGCCACCTACAAGACGGTGCGCATCACCAAGCTGGTCACCCCTGAACAAACCGTTTCAGTGGTGATCCCAGCCACCTACAAGACGGTGACCAAGCAGCGCCTGATCTCGGCGACCCATTTCGATTGGAAGGAAGTCGACTGCCAGCCGGAAGCGGACAATGTCTCGCCGGTGCGTCTGGGCGCGAACGACGCTCCGGCGATCCGCTCGGCGCCGGTGGTGAGCACGCAATCCTCTGTCGTCACCACCACGCGTGAGACCTACCGCGAGGGCGCATTGGCCCGGGGCGGCGATTATCGCACCCTGGCCCTGCAGGAAGCCCTGAAGAGGCACGGCTACTATGACGGACCGCTGAGCGGCCGCTTCACCGCCGCCGTGCAGCTGGCCATGGTTCGTTTCCAGCGGGATAAGGGCCTGACCCGCGGCGCATACGATCACGCCACCGCCAAGGCTCTGGGCCTGGAAGATCGCGGCCGTGACATTCCGGTTGGATCCTGAGCGCCGATTTGAGAACGGCCGATCAGGCCAAACGCATGACGGTTGACGGTAGGGCGCGAGCGCAGCACCCCGCGTGGCGCGACGTCGCTGACCCTTGCTGAACGAGGTCGTACCACCTCAACTTCGGGATTGCGGAACGCTCCACGTGTAATTGCCCAAGCCCCTAGCTCAGCGCTACAACGGCTCGCGGGGCAGGTCATGAAACATAGGAATACATACCACTTTCACTGACCGTTTTCCGTTTTGGACTGTACCCCTGAGATGAGACACGGAAACTAGGGGCCGAAAAGTAGTGTGTTCCCCCATTTTTAGAAGTTTTCAATACTTTGTATATGGCGGCGTTCGCCTAAAAAACGACGGGATATTGGTATTTATACGTCAAACTGTTAATCTTACAGTGCTGGTGACGTCAAGCTGACATGAACGACAAGACCGCCCGTGGAAATGCGGAATTTTGGCCGGTCTGGGTTCCGTGGCCACAAAAAGGACTAGAAGGCGCGTAACGCGATATCTTTTCCAAACCGGTACTCACATGGCCTCCGCCAACAAACGCATTCTGATCGTGGACGACGATCCGGAGCTTCGCGAGCAGATCAGCCGCTATTTGAACGAGTACGAATTCGACGTTTCGGCCGCCGGCGACGCCAAGGCGATGGACCGGGCGCTGGCGGCCCGTCCCGTCGATCTCATTATCTTGGACTTGCGGCTGCCCGGGGAGGGCGGCTTGTCCGTCTGCCGCCGCGTTGTTCACAACGCGGGGACGGCCGTAATCATGGTCAGCGCCGCGGGTGAGGAGGTCGACCGCGTGCTCGGCCTAGAACTGGGAGCTGACGATTACCTCGCCAAGCCATTCAGTCCTCGCGAACTCCTGGCGCGCACCCGGGCCGTCCTGCGCCGGCGCGATCTTGGATCCCAGGCTGGCGGCCGCTCCTCGGTCTTTCGGTTTGAAGGATTCAGCTATGATTCCGCCCGGCGCGAACTCAAGGCGCCCAGTGGCACCTTGATTGTGCTGACCGCCGGAGAATCTTCGCTCCTGGGAGCGCTCCTTCTTCAGCCCCTGGAGGTTATGACGCGTGAAGAGCTGCTCGGCCCCAGCCGCACGGATTACGGGGCCGACAGTCGGGCCATCGATCTGCTGGTCAGCCGGCTGCGGCGCAAGCTTCAGAGTCACGGCGGGGAAAACCTGATCCGCACCCAACGCGGGGTGGGTTACATCATCGACTGCGAGGTTGACCGCGGATGAGCGTGGATCGCGGCAAAATCCGGTTGTCCTTGACGGCGCAGGTCATGATCCTGGTGCTTAGCACCGTGATCACCGCCCAGGGCGTCACGATCCTCGCGGTCTTCCTCCTGCCGCCCTCGCCGCCGCCGATTTACAGTTTTGTGCAAGTGGCCGCGGCTCTCAAGGGCGAATCCCTGGCGAGCGACCAGGGGCGCCGTCTGCGCCGCAGCGTCGCCACTAACCTGCCGACGGAATTGAGACGGCAAACAGACCCCAGCCTGAGCCGCCTGGCGCAAGTCATGGGATCACCCGAAGAGAGAATTCGCCTGGTTCGTCGGGGGCCGCCCCCCTTCTTCATGCTGAACCTGGGGCCGCCGCTTCGGTTCCCGGGCGCAGGTCCCGGCTTTGGCGGCCCGCCCGGCAAGCTCCCGCTGGATTTCCGTCCTCCCGGCCTGGAGATTTTCCGTCCTCCCGGCCTGGAGATGTTGACTTTGCGCGGCGAATTTGCCGCGGCTTGGCGACGGCCCGATGAGAAGTGGGCGATCGTTGAACCGGAGCCCGATCTGGAATGGATCCGTCGTGCGATCGTCTGGGTCGGCGGTGGCCTGCTGATCATGGGGCCGATCGGGTTCTGGTTTGCCCAGCGGATATCGGCCCCCCTGCGCGGATTCGCGGCCTCGGCGGAGACCTTGGGGCGCGATCCCCAGGCCTCGCCGATAGCGCCATCAGGTCCAGCGGAGATTGGCGTGGCGGCGCGCGCCTTCAACGCCATGCAGACTCGTTTGCAGCGCTACGTCGCGGACCGCGTCAGCATGATCGGCGCGATATCCCACGATCTGCGCACCCCGCTCACCCGCATTCGGTTCAAGCTGGAGAAGGTTGAGCCTGCGCTCCGGACCGCTGTCCTTTCCGATGTGCGACAGATGGAGCACATGATCGATGGCGTTATCGCGTTCAACCAAGACCATGCGACGCCCAGCGTCCGCCAGCGGCTGGATCTGGTTTCGTTGGTCATCAGCACGGCGGACGAGGCGGCGACGGGCGGCGCGGACGTGTGCGCGACATTCGCGCCGCCCCTCGTTGTCGACGGCGACGCCGTGGGCTTGCAGCGTCTCTTCGCCAACCTGATCGACAATGCCGTGAAGTACGGGGCAAGGGTGGAGGTTTTCTTCGCCGAGCGCGACGGCGCGGCGGTCGTGACGATCATCGATGACGGACCAGGCCTGCCCCAGCGTGAGTTGGAAAGGGTGTTCACGCCCTTCTACCGAACCGAGGCAGCCCGGCAGGAGCAGTCGACCGGCGTTGGATTGGGGTTGTCAATCGCCCGGGCCGTCGCACGAAGTCACGGCGGGGACGTCGTGCTTCGGTCCGGCGCCAGGGGCCTCATCGCTGAAGTCGTACTGCCTCGAGCTGTTGGGTGACAAGACTGATAGGCGGAGGGATTCCTGCCTCAGTTCCGGTAAGAATCGGCCCCTCCGCCGCCCTTGTGGGGCTTTAGACGGCCCCAATGGCCCCCACAGAACGACGCCAACCCCTATTCGGCAGACATTGCCGGCCTGCGCCGCCGCGGTTCTGATGGGGCTGATTTGGGGTTCTCCCGCGCGAGGTCAAACCCCGCCACCGAACGCGGCTGCCCAGATGGGAAAGAGGAGGGGTGTCTGCGACTTTGGCGAATCAAGCCGACAGCACCCCTCAGCCCGCCCCAGGGAACTCTGAACCCCGCGCCCCGCCAGGGTCATCAACAACCGAGGATAATTAGACCCTGCAGTCTAGGCCCTCAATGGCCGGTCCTGCGCCGTGGCCGTCAAACGCAACACCTTCCAAAAATCCGCCCGCACCCCAAGAGCACCGCCCCAAGCCACAGGGTGAAAAATGCGGGCTACGCCGTGACTGTCGTCGATTGTTGAGTACTCACGTTCATTAATTGGCTCGCATTCGCATATTGGGCTTGAGCCGCCTGCGCCAGAAAGTGCTGCAAGGCTTGCGCCAGTTGCTGCGTCTCAGACGTCTGCCCTGTGCTCGAATTCGAAGCGCTGGCCGCTGAGCTTGATGTGCTCGAACTTGAAACGCCGCTTATTCCGGTGCTAGCGCCTGCGCCTGCCGAAGAGGCCGTGTTGGTCGATGAGTCATTCGACGCCAATTGGCCGATGCTCGAATACTGGGCCTGAGCCAGCTGCGCCAGAAAACTCTCCAGGATTTGCGCCAACTGCTGCGCCTCGGAAGTCTGATTCGTACTGGAATTTGAAGCGCTGGCCGAGGAGTTTGATGCGCTCGAACTTGAAGCGTCGCTTGTTCCAGTGCTAGCGGCTCCTCCCGTCGTGGTGGATGAGCCATCCGATGTCAGTTGGCTCACGTCCGCATACTGAGCTTGGGCTAGCTGCGTCAGAAGGCTCCCTAAGACTTGCGCCAATTGCTGGGCCGCAGAAGTCTGATCCGTAGTCGAAGTCGAAGTGCTGGCCGTCGAGCTTGATGTGCTCGAACTTGATACGTCGCTTGTTCCGGTGCTGGTGGCCGCTGCTGTCGCAGACGTGGTGGATGAGCCATCCGGGATGTTGCCCGGCGGCGGACCTGGAGGCGGCCCGCCGGAGGCCGCGGCTTGACTGAACATGGCCTCCAAACCACTTGCCAGCTCCGATTGGCTTAGCTTGCCGTCGCCGTTCGTGTCCAAAGCTGAAAATGCGCTCGCCAGTCCGCTTGTGTCCGCGCCTGTGGAGACCGATGACGTCGATGTGGAGGAACTTGCGCTGGAGCCTAACGCTGACTCGATATCCGACAGGCTGATGGCGCCATCCCCCGCCGAGCCATAATTGCTGATCAGTTGGGACGCCAAGCTCGATGCCATGGCGTCTAATCCGGACGACGATGATGTCGAACTTCCGCTGGAGTTTGCTTGCGTCGAGCTCAGGCTGGACAATGTATCGGAACTGAAAAGATCTGATCCATTATTACTCGGCCAAGGAGGCGGGGCGGACGGCGGACCTTGCGTACCTGAGGCAGATAGTGCCGATTGGGAGGAATCTGCCTGGCCGTTCGTGTTGGCGGCGGCAGACGATTCCATCCGCATTAATTGCTGAAGGAGTAGGCTTTCACTGCCCCCCCCGTTGATGCTGCTTATAGTCATTGGGGTATCTCCAATGTAGGCGCCATAATTTCGTCGGCGGTTGCCGATCGATGCCAAAAGGAGATGCAAAGACCAAGCCAGTATTTTTCAGCAAGCGCCCCGCCCAAAATTGTATCAAGAATGATAAGCGCGGAATATTGTGGAGTATGTTATGGTCTACGGAAAATAATATCCGGAACAGATGATTGCATCGTCAGTAGATCAAAAATATCTTGCACCAACCGGCGCTGATTAGTACCGATGCTCCCAGTCTCGCAGTCCGATAGACATGATGCGCTAAGGCTGATCGGCGATTCTTTCTAGGCCTCGCAGCAGTGATCAGCGATGTTCTCGTCCAGTCCGAAGATCCCATGACTGTGGCCCCACAGTGGACCTCCCAATCGTCCGTGACAGGTCGATTCTCTCCGCTGACCTAATCTCCTTGACAGCGCTCGTGCCCGGGTCCGCAAGGGTGCGGCCCTGCATGGACCGAAGGCCGCCGATGTTCCTTACTCGTGCCGCAGGGCGGCGATGTCGCTTTTCGAGCGGGATGCAAATGACCGAAATTGGCGCCGATCGGTCATTACCGCGCTGCATGACTCAAAGCGGGCTTAAACAAACGGCCGCAGCTTAGCGCGCCGTTCACCATATCCGCTAACCGAGCTGAAACGCGGGCGGCGCAAGCTTTTCGCGTCAGGTCGCCACAGCGCGTCCACGGAAGAATTCCGGCCCTGCATTTCGGAAATTCTCACGTGGGAGTCGTGCGCCATGCCACTTGGCCTGATTCATTTCGAGCTATTCGTGCGCCGCCATCGACGGGCGGCATGGGCGTTGACGCTCGCCAGCGAGCGTCGTTCGGCTGTGTTGACGGCGGCCGACGAGGCTCTTGCCTCTGGCGCCGGCGCGGTGCGGGTGACCAAGGAGGCCCGCGATCCGGCCTCGGGCCTGTTCCGCAGCCTCATTTTGCTCGAACGCGGTCCGCTGACGCGCCTGAAGGTCCCAGCCGGAGCCCGACGCCCATCGGTTCAGGCAAGTCCGCTACCGGCCTGCTCCTGGCCCCAGGATCTGTATAGCGCTAGGGCCAGGGCGGTGATCGGCCGCGTCCTGGGCGACTGGCTAGCGCGCCATGGCGTCACGCCGTTCGAGCTTCTGCACCGCGCCGATTTGGCCGAACAACTGGAGGCCTGCGCAGCTGAGCTCAGCGCTGCGGTCCAAGCCGCAACCGCGCTTGACGGCGCTGAGCGGGGTGGAGCGGAACAGTCCACGCGCGAGGCGCTCGGCCGTCTGGCGCGGCGCGCGATCGACCGCCTGTGCCGGCTGGACGCAGACGGCGCGGACGAGCCCTTGTTGCGTTCCGGCGTCACCCTGGCGGCAGCTTTGAGGCCCGCGCCAGATTGGGCGGCCAAGGTCGAGATCCTGCTCGACCTGATCAGCGAGGGGGCGCCAGCTGAGCGTTCGCTGGCGCGCGAGCCCTTGACCGAGATCCTTGGCGTCCACGGCGATCTAGCGCAGATATTCGGACCGCACTTCGCCCCCGGCGCCCAGGCGCTGGCCTTGCTGTGCATCGTCGCGCCGCCCTCGGCCGTGCAGGCGGCCAAGCAGCTTCCATACGCGCGGCGTTCGCTGACAAGCCTGCATGGACTGGGCGCGCGACTGGCGCTGGAGTTGCACGGCTCAGCGCGCCTTGTGGGCGTACGCCGCGCAGCTGCGGCCCGCGTGGTCGACGTTTTGGCCAGCCAATCGCGCCTGTGGCCAGGCGATCCCATGGGGGAAATCAACGGGGTCCAAACCGGATTCGCCCTACTGGACGGTTGCGGGCCGCTGATCGACCAGGAAGCTATGGCCGCCGCCGAAGTCGCCTGCTGGGCTCGGCTCTCCAGCCAAGCTTTTGTCGATCAACGGCTGGCCTGCTGCCGCAGCGCGCTGGAAGATGTGGACGCCATCATCGATATGATCGAAATCGCGCGGGGCGCGACCGCGCAGGCCGAACTGGGACGGCGCCTGTGCGCCCTCGTCAAGCGCCACAATTTTGAAGTCGAGGTGCGTTCCGGGCCGGATCCAACGCGCCTGCGGCTTGGCCGCCTGGCGGTCTTGATCAAGCGGCTCGGGTCAAGCCCGCTGCCCGCCTCGGTCTGCACCGAAGCCCAGGCCGCGCTGCGGCGCCTCGCATGCCGCATCGACGCCGACTCCCGGCTTGCGGCCGGTATGCTCGCCTCGCGCCAATTAGAACGCACGCGAACGAGCTAATCAGATACTCAGGGGTTCGGCATTGGGGAGCAATTCCACCCTCTGGCTGGTCACCGCCGCCTCGCCTTTTCCCGCTGCCCGGCGTTCAATAAGGGCAATGCTCAGGATCATGACCTACAACGTCCACCGCTGCGTGGGCGTGGATCGCAAGCTGGACGTGGGCCGCGTCGCCGCCGTCATCGCCCAGGCGCGCCCGGACATCGTCGCCCTGCAGGAGCTGGACGTCGGCCGCCTGCGCACCGGCGGGGTGGACCAGGCCCACGCCTTGGCCGCGCGCCTGGGCATGGCCTTCCACTTCAACGCCGCGCTCAAGGTGGAGGAGGAGCAATATGGCGACGCCATCCTGACCTCCGGCGATCTGACCCTGGTCAAGGCCGGAGCCCTGCCCGGGTCCAACGCCCTGCGGCGGCTGGAGCCGCGCGGCGCCCTGCTGGTCGACATCGCCATCGGCGGGCGCCGGCTGCAGGTGCTCAACACCCATCTGGGCCTTGTGCCCCACGAGCAGCGGGCCCAGGCGCGGGCCCTGGCCGGCCCCGAATGGCTGGGCGGGCCGCTCCGGCGCGATCCCATCGTCCTGCTGGGCGATTTCAACGCCACGCCGCATCATTCGGTCTACCGGACCTTGGCGGCGACGCTGGGGGACGCGCGCAAGACAGATCAGACTCGCGGCCCGTGCCCCACCTTTCCCTCGCGCTTTCCCGTCCTGGCCATCGACCACGTGTTCGTCAGCGGCGGCATCGCGGTCAAGGCGGTGCGGGCGGTCACCGCGCCCCTGGCGCGGCTGGCGTCAGATCACCTCCCGTTGCTCGTCGACCTTGAACTGCTGTGATGTCCGGCCCGCCAGGGCCAGGCCGCGCCGCGCCGGGTCGAGCAGCCGGCGGCGCAGCAGCGGCTTGAAGGAATCGGCCGGGCTGATCGGGTCGCCCAGGTGGAAGGCCGAGATGATCCGCGCCAGGGGGCCCATCATCAAGGGTTGCAAGGGTCTAAGGCGGGCGTCTGCATGGGCGGTGAGTTTGTCCAGGGCGCCGACCAGGCCGCCCGCCTCGGCGATGGCGGCCTCCATGTGCGGTCCGCTCAGGCCGAGGAAGTGGCCGACAAGCCGCGCGTGGACGGAGCCGACCGCCGCCGCCTCCGGCGAACCGGGCCGGGCATTCAGCGCCAGGTCGCATTCGGTGTCGAAGCCGGCCGAGCGATGGTTCAGGTTGGCCGATCCCACCCGCAGCACCTCATCGTCGATCACGCTCACCTTGGAGTGGACGATGATCGCATGGCCGCCGCTGGTGTAGGGGCAAAAGGCGCGGAATCGGCCGTAGCGGTCGGCCGCCTTCAGCCGCTCCACCAGCTGCCAGCGGGTGCGGTCCATGGTCCAGCGGTCGAAATAGCTGGGGCTATGGGCCGAGGAGATCAACACCACCTCCGGCCCGTCCGGCTCGGCCAGCCGCTCGGCCAAGGCCTCGCCGATGGGGACGGAGGTGAAATACTGGTTTTCCAGATAGATCAAGCGCCGCGCCCGGCGGATGTCGTCCAGGTGCAGGGACTCGATCTCGCGCACCTCCGGGTTTTGCCGCCATGCCGGTTCAGTGCGGGCGATGGCGATGTGAACATCGCGCCATTGGGGAGCGATCAGGGCGGGCCAGGGATCGTGCCGCTCTGGATCCCGGTCCGTGGGTTCGACCGGGGAAGGGGGGGTGAATCCGGCGTCGGCCCAGCGCTGGCGCGCCAGGTCGCCCAAGGCGCGGGCGGCGTCGCCATCCACCAGCATCATCGCTTCGTGCCGAGGTCCGTGGCGCGCTCCACCCGGCATGATCCGTCGCACGTCCTGGTCCAGGTGGCGGGTGGAGTCCCATCGGTCGACGCCAAAGTCCCCGCCGCCGACGAAGGCCACCTGGTCGTCGATCACCAACACCTTCTGATGGTGGCAGGCGCCGAAGGGCACAGTGGCGTCCAGCTCGAAATGCACCCGCGTGCCGATGAACCACCAGCGCGCGCGGTGGGGGAAGAAGCGTTGGGAGGCGCTGACGGGCAGGGCGGACTTCCAGATCAGCACGCGGATGTCCAGTTCCGGCCTGAGCGCCGCCAGGCGGGCCAAAAGGGCGCCGATCTCGTCGGGGCCGTGCTCATTGCCCTTCAAGTCGGGGGTCAGGCGGGTGCGGGGATCGAAACCCCAGCCCAGGAGCAGGATGGAGTGGCGGGCGCGGTGCATGGCCGACATGGCCGCCGCGAAGTAAGCGCCGCTGTCGAGCAGGATCGCGGCCCGGCGGGCCTTTTCCCTCCGCCAACAGGGATTATCCGTCTGCAAATCCTTTGTCCCGTCCATGGCTCCTCTGCCTCCAGCTGAACAATAGCGCGCATCTCGGCAAAAGGTTGAGCCAACGCTTGCGGTTCTCGCCGTCTGCCATCAGGAAAGGCGCCGACCGGAGCGCGCCATGACGACCCCCCAGATTCTGCAACAGACCGTCATTTACCAGGGCTGGGGCCGCTATCTACTGATGAATGTGGCCACGCCCAAAGGCGCGGTGGTTGAGCGTCAGTTGGACGATCACGGCGTCGCGGCCTGCGTGCTGCCTTACGATGCCGAGCGGCGCACGGCTGTTCTGGTGCGCCTGTGGCGGACCGGCCCCCTGTTCAGCGGGCAGTCGCCCTATCTCATCGAGGCGCCGGCGGGACTGATAGACGGGCCGGAGACGGGCGAGGCCTGCGCCCGGCGCGAGGCCATGGAGGAAGCGGGTCTGAAGCTGGGGAAGCTTGAGCCCGTGGCGCAGGGCGTGTGGGCCTCGCCAGCGGTCAGCACCGAGCAGATCGACCTGTTCCTGGCGCCGATCAGCGCGGCGGACCGCGTGGCCGAAGGCGGAGGTCTGGCCGAGGAGCACGAAGAGATCGAGGTGATTGAAATGGCGCTGGCCGAGTTTTGGCGCCGAATCTTGGACGGCGAAATCTGTGACATGAAGACCTTGGTCCTGGCCTACGCCCTTCGCCATCGCCGTCCGGATCTGTTCGAGCCTGCACCCTGACAAACTGTCGCACTCGGTTTAGGCTTCAGACCTAAACAAGGACAAGTGGGAGATCGGTCGATGACGGACATGGATGCGGATTTAGCGCAGTCTCAGGTGGACAGCCTCAACCCCGAGCGCCGGTTCAGCCGCCGCGGCTTCGCCATGACTAGTCTCGGCGTAGGCTTCGCCCTGGCCGCCCAGCCCGTCTGCGCCCAGACCGTGATCACCACCGACGCCGACGGCCTGACCGCAGGCGAAGTGAAGGTTCCCACAGCCGACGGCGCCATCCCCGCCTACCGCGCCTATCCGGCCGGCAAAAAGGGCGCGCCGACGGTGTTGGTGATCCACGAGATTTTCGGCGTGCACGAGCATATCAAGGACATCTGTCGCCGTCTGGCCAAGGCCGGCTACTACGCCATCGCGCCTGATCTCTACGCCCGTTACGGCGACGCGACCAAGGCCGCGGACCCGCCCTCCCTGATGAAACTCGCGGCCCAGGTTTCCGACGACGGGGCCAGGCTCGATCTGGACGCCGCGGCGCGCTTTGCCGCAAGCGATGGGGCCAACATCAAAAAGCTGGCGGTGACCGGCTTCTGCTGGGGTGGACGCCAAAGCTGGCTGTATGTGGAGGCGACACCGGGGGTAAAGGCGGCGGCGGCTTGGTACGGCCCCCTGGGCGGCGCCAAGACGCCGATTCCGAACGCCGCGGCGGTCAAGGGCCGGATGATTGGCTTCTACGGCGGCCAAGACAAAGGCATCCCCCCGGAACAGCGCGACGCCATGACGGCGGCGCTGCGGGCGGCGGGCGACGATGAAAGCAAGATCGTCGTCTACGAGGACGCCGGGCACGGCTTCAACGCCGACTACCGCCCCAGCTACAACGGTCCCGACGCCAAGGACGCCTGGGCCAAGATGCTGGCCTGGTTCAAGGCGCACGGTGTGGGCTGAAGGGGATCGCGCACGGCGCCGCGATGACCCGATCCAAGCCTTCGCCCTAAGCGTGCGCGGCGTTTTTCGCCATTGCGTATGCACAGGAGGCTGGCCTATGCACCCAAACGTGCGGGAGAGGCGCGAACGCTGCTCCGTCATTGAGGGGCGAGCCCCCGGAGAACAAAGCCATGGGCATCGCCACGTCATCGAGCGCGCCGGCCGCGCGATATCTAGGCCGGTAGGCGCGCATGGAGCGGATCGTCATCGTCGGCGCGGGCCAGGCCGGCGTCCAGTGCGCGATATCCCTGCGGGACGAGGGGTTTGCGGGGCAGATCGTCGTGGTCGGCGAAGAGCCTGGCTGGCCCTACCAGCGTCCGCCTCTGTCCAAGGCCTATCTGCTGGGCAAGATGGACGACGAAGGCATCCTTCTGCGCGCTCCGTCGCTGTACGCCGACCTGCGCATCGACCTGAGGGCCGGCGTGCGGGCGCAAGCCATTGAGCGGAGCTCGCAACGCCTGCAACTGTCTGATGGCGACGCCTTGGCCTATGACCATCTGGTCCTGGCGACGGGCGCGCGCCAGCGTCCACTGCCCGCTCCGGGGGCGGAGCTGGACGGCGTGGCGTCCCTGCGCACCCTAGCCGACGCCAAGGCGCTGATGGCGCGCATGGGTCATGTGCGCCGCGCAGTGGTGGCGGGCGCCGGCTTCATCGGCCTGGAGTTCGCCGCCGTGGCGCGCGCCCAGGGCATTGAAGTGACGGTGGTCGAACTCGCCGAGCGAGCGCTTGCGCGCGCCTTGTCTTTGCCGATGTCGTATTTCTTCGAAGAGCGGCACCGCGCCTGGGGCTCGCATTTCCACTTCCACCGGAGCGTGCTGGACGTGCGCGGCGTCGGCGCGGTGGAGGCGGTGGAGCTGGACGACGGCGAGGTCGTTCCGGCCGACCTGTTGGTGGTCGGCATCGGGGTGCTGCCCAATATCGAGTTGGCTGAGGCGGCGGGGCTGGCCACAGGCAACGGGATCGTGGTCGACGAACGGCTCACGAGTTCCGATCCGGCGATTTCGGCCCTGGGCGATGTGGCCCTGCATCCCAACCGCTTCAGCGTTACCGGGCCGGTGCGCCTGGAAGCGGTGCAGAACGCGGTTGACCAGGCCCGCGCCCTGGCCGCCAGCTTGACGGGCAAGCCCAAGCTCTACGACGCGGTTCCGTGGTTTTGGAGCGACCAGGGCGACCTGAAGCTGCAGATGGCCGGCCTCGCCGCCGGCCACGATAGCGCGGTGCTGCGCGGCGATCCGGCGTCCGGCGCCTTCTCGGTGTTCTGCTTCAAGGGCGAGCGCCTGTTGGCCTGTGAGTCGGTCAACCGCCCGGCGGACCACATGGCCGCGCGCCGCATGCTACAGGCGGGTCTGCCGATCACGCCCGAACAGGCGGCGGATGAGCAGGTCTCCTTGAAGACGTTCCTGACGGCGCGGGCCTGACGGCGCGCGAAGCATATTGGCGGAGAGGGTGGGATTCGAACCCACGGTACCCTTGCAGGTACGCCGCATTTCGAGTGCGGTGCTTTCGACCACTCAGCCACCTCTCCGAGCGCTGAATTTCCTCACCTTTTCCGAAGATGGGAGAGGGCAATCCAGCGAACAAACCGGGTCTTGGACCAATCTTGGACCATTTACGCCCAACGGGCCGGTTTGAAGGCGCGGTTCTAGCCGCCCTTCAGTGCACTAGACAAGAGAGAACCGGCCACTTGAGCCGCTGCCGCCTCCGCGTCTGTGGTGGCGTGGCTGTAAATGCCGAGTGTTACGGCGGCGTTGGCGTGTCCTAGGCGGGCGCTGACGGCGGCTACGGGCACTCCTGCCTGAAGGAGGAGGGTTGCGTGGGTGTGCCGCAGGTCGTGGAAGCGCAGGCCAGCCGTGGGCTTCAGCGCGGCGTCGATCCGCATGGTCTTTAGGTCCCAATCGACCGCGCTCCACTCCAGCGCCAACAGCTCGTTGATGCGTGCGCCGGTGCCTACGGCCAGGGCCACGACGAAGAACAGCGGATCGCCGCCGAACGCGGCCAACAGTCTGCCAAGCTCGGACTGCGTCAGCGACCGCCCGCCGCTCTGTGTACTGACTTTGGGAGGTGAGGCGTCCCTGGCCGGGTTGCGGGCTAGGGCGCCAATCTTGACGGCCGCCTTGAGGCAAGAACCGAGCACGACGTGTACGTAATGGACAGTGGACGGGTGAAGGCCGGTAGCTTCGAGCTGGCGATATAGCTCGTTTATGCGAACCGGACCGAGCTTCTGCAGGGGGACTTTAGTGAGCGGCGCTAGGTGACGGTCGACAATCCCCTTCTGGCGATCATAAGACCGCGCCGACACCGCGCGCATCAGATATTGAGCCACCCAGGTCTGTGCCCATTCGCCGAACGTTGTGGTGGCCGGGGCGGTCCAGGAATTTCGGGCTATGTCAGCTCTGATTAGATCGCGCTGCGCTATAGCATCGTCTTGCGTGCCTGTGACCGTCACGGTGTGGCGCTTCCCGTCCTTGACGTAACGGATGCGCCAGCCGTCCGCGCCGCGACGGTCGATACGGGTCAGAGAAAATCGCACTACGGCTAAGTTTTTTGGAACCTGACGCTCGGCGGCGCATTTCTCAGTCGCCTTCCTCTGGATCGGGCGGATGCAGAGGAAGCCAAGAGACGGGCTTCGTAATGGAAATTGTTGTTGCAACCATGACGGCGCGGGCGCGTTTGTGGGTGTCCTTAAGGTTTTGTGTAGGCCCGCACGGTGCATTTGGCCGCTGGCTGACACGCAAAGGCGGCAGCCGGCGCCCAGGCATTGATAGGAGGACGCGTTTATGGATAAGCGGTGATAGAGCTTGTCGAGCCTGGGGGGAGACAAATTTGCAAACTAAGTGTGGCCTTGTTGTCACGCCCAACCTAAACTTGTTTTGATATAACTCGCGGCGGCCGTCCGTGGCCGAAAGCAGAGAACATGAAAGAGGGTTCTAGAACATGAAATCTATGCTTCTTGCCGGAGCGGCCCTGGCGGCTGTTTTCGCGGCCACCGGAGCGTCAGCGGCCACCGATGGGTGGTATGGCGCCGTCGACCTGGGCTATAACTGGCCTTATAATATCGATACTGCGACGACCCCCGCCAACGGCGATCTCGCCGTGCGCACCAAGGTCGACGGCAATGGCACCGGCGATGTGCGCCTGGGCTATAAGTTCGATAGTCACTGGCGCGTTGAAGGCGAAGCTGGCTATTCCAACAGTCCGATTCACGCGATCCAAGTGGTTCCGTCCCCGGGTGCGATCGGCGTCGGCGGGAATGTCTCGGGCATTACCGGCATGGTCAATGTCCTCTATGACTTCGACCGGATTTCGGTGGCCCCTGCGATCACGCCCTTCGTCGGCCTGGGCGCCGGCGTGCAAACCGTCAGCGCGCGTGCTTACGTCAACATCCCGGGCCAAGGCGCGTTCACCACGGACGACCGGTCCGTGGATGTCGCCGCTTGGCAGGCCCTGGCCGGCCTGACCTATAACATTTCGCCGCAGAACGATATCGACCTCACCGTCCGGTACGAGACGACGAACGGCTTCACCTACGGCGGCGGCACCTTCAGTCACGGCGAAATTCATGAGCCGTCTGTGACGCTCGGCTGGCGTTATTCCTTCGCCGCGCCGCCGCCCCCGCCGCCCCCTCCGCCTCCTCCGCCGCCGCCTCCGCCGCCTCCCCCGCCTCCGCCCCCGCCGCCCCCGCCTCCCCCGCCTCCGCCGCCTCCGGCGCCTCAGGCTAAGGAATTCATCGTCTACTTCCCGTTCGATCAGTATGTGCTGACGCCGGAAGCCCAGACGGTGGTGCAATCGGCCGCGAGCTACGCCTTGACCGGTCACGCGACCAAGGTGGCCATCGTGGGCTACACCGACACCTCCGGCTCGGTGAAGTACAACCTGCGTCTGTCTGAACGCCGCGCCAAGGCCGTGGCTGACGCCCTGACCGGCTTGGGCGTCGCCCAGACCGCCTTGACTGTCGACTGGAAGGGCAAGTCTGATCTGGCTGTCCCGACCCCGGATGGCGTCAAGGAGCCCCTGAACCGCCGCGCGACGATCGACGTCAACTTCTAAGCGCGTCGTTTCGGTTCAATTCTGGAGAGCCCGGCTTCGGCCGGGCTCTTTTTTTGCGCCTCCGTATGGAGCAGGCGTGATCCGGGCGACTTTCGAAGGCTCACCGGCGCAAAATTACCAAGGGCGACCTGCAAAGGCCGCCCTTGTTCTTTTGGCGCGCCTTGTTCTTTTGTGTGGACTTGGACATGCGGGGCTTTCCAGCTGAGCGGGTCTGGCTCTATGAGGCGCATATGATCGGACTGCTGCACCCATGCCACTGACCGTTCCCGGCGAATGGGCGCCGCACGCCGCCATGTGGCTGGGTTTTCCCAGCCATGAGGAACTGTGGGAGGATGACCTCGCGCCGGCGCAGGCCGAGGTCGCCGCCCTGGCGCGCGCCTTGGCCGGGCCGGGCGGCGAGCGGGTCCGCCTGCTGGTGCAGGGCGACGAGGCTGAGGCCGCCGCTCGGGCCCTCTTGGCCGGCGCCCGCGTGGAGATCGTACGCGGCCTGTTCGGCGATATCTGGCTGCGCGATACCGGACCCATCTTCACCCTCAACCAGAACGGCGTGGCCGCCGCCGCCTTCCGCTTCAACGGCTGGGGCGGAAAATATGTGCTGGAGGGCGACGACGGCGTAGCCGAGCAGTTGGCGGCCGCGTCCGGCGCGCCCTTGACCGGGCACGAAATGGTGCTCGAGGGCGGCGCCCTGGACCATGACGGTTTCGGCACGGTGTTGACCACGCGCCAGTGTCTGCTCAACGCCAACCGCAACCCCGGCTGGGACGTGGCCGTGGCCGAAGCGGCCCTGAAGTCGGCCCTCGGCGCGAAAAAGGTCCTGTGGCTGGGCGACGGCCTGCTCAACGACCACACCGATGGCCATGTCGACAATCTGGCGCGGTTCGTGGCGCCTGGCGTGGTGGCCTGTCCCGTGTCTTTCGGCCGCGATGACCCCAATGGCGCCCTCTATGACGAGACCGCCGCTCTTCTGGCGTCCATGACCGACGCGCGCGGCGCGCCGTTGCAGGTCATGCGGGTGGCCTCGCCCGGCTTCATCGATGCGGGCAAGGGCGAGCCGTCGCCCGCGTCCCACATGAATTTCATCATCGCCAACAGCGCGGTGATCGCGCCCATCTACGAGGAGCGCGCCGGCGGCTTCGCCCTGGATGCTCTGGCCGGCCTGTTTCCCGAGCGCGAGGTGATCGGCCTGCCGTCCCGGGCTATATTGACGGGCGGCGGCTCCTTCCACTGCATCACCCAACAGGAGCCGGCGATTCCGCCGCTCTGAGGAAAACACATGGCCAGAACCCTAAAGCTTGCCGTGCTGCAGAGCGCCTATGGCGAGGACATGGCCGCCAATATCGCCAGAACCCAGGACCTGGTGCGCCAGGCCGCCAGCCAAGGCGCCCAGGTCATTTTGCCTTCAGAACTGTTTCAGGGCCCCTATTTCTGCGTCGCGCAGGAGGAGCGCTGGTTTCAGGCCGCTTATCCCTGGCGCGAGCACCCGTGCGTCAAGGCCCTGGCGCCCTTGGCCCAAGAACTGGGAGTGGTGATCCCCATCTCGATCTTCGAGCGGGACGGACCGCATTATTACAACAGCCTCGCCATGGCCGACGCCGACGGGGCCCTGCTCGGCGTCTATCGGAAGAGCCACATTCCCGACGGCCCCGGATACCAGGAAAAATACTATTTCCGGCCCGGCGACACCGGATTTCGGGTGTGGGACACCCGCTATGGCCGTCTGGGCGTGGGCATCTGCTGGGACCAGTGGTTCCCTGAGGCCGCCCGCGCCATGGCCCTGATGGGGGCCGAGGTTTTGCTTTATCCCACCGCCATCGGTTCGGAACCGCACGACGCCGCGCTCGACACGCGCGATCCTTGGCGGCGTGTGATGCAGGGCCATGCGGTGGCCAATGTGATCCCGGTGGCCGCCGCCAACCGCACGGGCTTCGAGCCTGGCCCGTCGGGCGGACAGACCTACTATGGCTCCAGCTTCATCGCCGACCATCGCGGCGACCTCGCAGCCGCCCTGGACCGGCAGGAGGAGGGGCTGGTCACGGCCAGTTTCGACCTGGATTTCCTGCAGACCCACCGCGCCGCGTGGGGCTTCTTCCGTGACCGCCGCACGGATCTCTACGCCGCCGCCGGCATCGGCTAATCGCCGCCAAGGCCGGGAAGATTTCCAGATTTTTCGGCGCGCTGAAATTGGGCGGCAAACATCATCGACAGGCTTGACGAGCCGTAATGTTATACCGTAACAGCACGGCTATAGCCGTTACGGCGTAACACTCGAGGGGATGTATGTCGCTGCGCCTCACCTTGTTCGCCGCCGCCGGAACCCTTGGCTTTTTGGCGCTGGGCGCGCCCGGCGCCGCCCTGGCCCAGATCGCGTCTTCCTCTTCGGAAGTGGTCGTTACCGCCCAGCGGCTGGACCAGGCGCGGGACTCCATCCAGCCCCAGGTGGGCGCATCGACCTACACCCTGAATTCCCAGGCGCTGCAGGCCCTGCCGGGCGGGGAGAACAGCCAGATGAATCAGGTGATCCTGCAGGCGCCCGGCGCGGTGCAGGATTCATACGGCCAACTCCACATCCGCGGCGAGCACAACGGCCTGCAGTTCCGCCTGGACGGGGTGATCCTGCCCGAAGGCCTCAGCGTTTTCAGCCAGGCTATCAGCCCACGCCTGGCCGGTTCGGTCGAACTGATCACCGGCGCCCTGCCGGCGGAATACGGGCTGCGCACCGCTGGCATCATCAACATCACGACCAAGAGCGGGACCCAGCCGGGCGGCGAGGTGTCGATCTACGGCGGCAGTCACGGGGACGTGGAGCCCAGCTTCGAGTACGGCGGCGGCGACGGAACCACCAATTTCTTCGTCTCAGGCAGCTATAAGCAGAATGGTCTGGGCATCGAGGCGCCGGATACGCGCTCGGATCCGCTGCATGACCGCACCGAGCAGTTCAACGGCTTCGCCTATGCGGACCGCATCATCGACACCTCCAGCCGCGTCTCGCTGATCTTGGGCGCCTCCGACCAGAAATTCCAGATCCCGGACGTGACGGGACAGCTGAACGGCGGCCTGGGCCTGAACGTCAACGGCCAGACCGACTACCCCAGCAGTCAGCTCAACGAGAACCAGCATGAAGCCACCGACTACGCGGTGGTCAGCTACCTGAAGACTACCGACAAGATGACGGGACAGCTTTCGCTGTTCGGCCGCTATTCGACGCTTAATTTCACGCCCGACGTGGTCGGCGACATCCTCTACAACGGCGTGAGCCAGGTCGCGAGCAAGACCGATACGGCCGGGGGCGTGCAGGCCGAGGGCTCCTATCACCTGAATGATCAGCACACGGTACGTGCTGGCGTGATCGTGGAGATCGACCGATCCACCAGCGCCACGACCTCGCAGGTCATGCTGATCGACAACAATCCGGCTGACGCCAACTATGGGGGCGAGATCAACAACAATCAGCCCTTCACCATCGTCGACAATGGCGCGAGCACCGCCCAGACCTACAGCGTCTACCTGCAGGACGAGTGGAAGCTGCTGTCCAACCTGACGCTCAATTACGGCGCCCGCTTCGACCAGTTCGACGGCTATCGTGACGAGAACCAGCTCAGCCCGCGCGTCAACGCCGTGTGGCTGCCGACGCCATCCACGACGATCCACGCCGGCTACGCCCGCTATTTCTCGCCGCCGCCCTTCGAGCTGATCGGTTCAGAATCGGTGTCCAAGTTCGTGACGCCGACGGGCAATCCTCTGGTCACCTCTTCGGCCGCGCCGGCGGTGACGGCCGACACCACTCCCTATGCTGAGCGGGCCAACTATTTCGACGTCGGCGCTCAGCAGAAGATCGGCCCGCATTTCACGGTCGGCATCGACAGCTACTACAAGCTGTCCACGCACCTGATCGACGAGGGCCAGTTCGGCGCGCCCATCATCCTCACGCCGTTCAACTATGAGAACGGCAAGCAGTGGGGCTTCGAGTTGACCGCGGCCTACAACCAGGGTCCGCTTAGCGCCTACGCCAATTTCTCCCACACGGTGGCGCAGGGCGAGGACTGGATTTCCAGCCAGTTCAGCTTCAATCCGGCCCAACTCGAGTACGTGGCTAACCACTACATCTATCTGGACCATGACGAGGCTTACGCTATTTCAGCCGGCGCTTCCTATCTTTGGATGGGAACCCGGTTTGGCGGCGATCTGATCTTCGGCACGGGCCTGCGCAACGATCTGCCGCTGGCAAACTCGGTGTCCTACCCGGACGGCAATGTGCTCACCGCCATCCCCAACGGCGGAACGACGCCTGCTTACGTCCAGGTAAACCTGGCCTTGTCGCACACCTTCGATCTGGGACCCGCCGGGACCCTGCAGGCGCGTTTCGATGTGATCAACCTGTTCGACGAAGTCTACCAAATCCGCGACGGCTCGGGCGTGGGCGTGTTCGCGCCGCAGTACGGACCGCGGCGTGGCTTGTTCGCGGGAATCACCAAAAGCTTCTGAGCGCGCGGGCTTCGGGGTGATTGCTCCCCGTCCGGTGATCCGATAGAAGCGCCCAGAGTGCGGACGGGCCGCACCTTTCATGCGCCAGGATTTTCCAATGACCGATACGGCAGGCTTTGCCCAGGCCCAGCTTACAGGCGAAGTGCTGTTCTATTCGCGGCCTGAGCCCCTGTCCAAGGAAGCTCACGGCGATCTTGGCCTTAAGCCGACCGAGCATCCCTACGCTTTCACGGCGACCACCCATCTGGTGCCTCTGCTCGTGACCGAGTTCGCGCCCGCGGCCCTTTGCTATCCAATCATTTTTGTCGGCGCGGATAAGACTCCGGTAGCCGTGTTGGGCGTGAACGGCAACGAGAACCTATTCGTGGATGCGCAGGGCGCCTACGCCCCCGACTGCTACCTGCCGGCCTATGTTCGGCGCTATCCGTTCGTGTTGGCCAACGACGAGCAGGCTCAACGGATGGTCGTGTGCATCGACCGCAACGCGCCGATGATCACCAGCAAGCCCGAGTCGCCGTTCTTCGTGAATGGGGAGCTCAGCGACTATACCAAGAACGCGGTGGAGTTCTGCAACACCTTCGAAAGCGAGCGCCAGCGCACGGAATCCTTCGTCAAGTTGCTGACTGAACTGGATCTGCTGGAAACCAAGAAGGCTTTCTTCACGCCGCCTCCGGTCAATGGCGCGGCCCAGGAGCCCCAGGTCATCGCCGAATACCTGGGCGTGTCGGAGCAGAAGCTGAACGCCCTGCCGCCGGAAAAATTCATCGAGCTGCGCGACAACGGCGCCCTGGCGCAGATCTACGCCCACCTAGTGTCGCTGCTCGGCTGGGATCGTCTGATCGTCAAGGCCATGCTGCGCCCCCGTGCGCCGGTGGCGGCGAACGTCTAGAGTCAGGACAAGATTCAACGATCAGCTCAATGCAGGCTGATCGCATCTTGCTCTAGGCGCAGGTCAGGCCGAGCCGCGCACTGGATTTGGCAACCAGCGCTTGAGTAACGGCTTTATGACCATGTCCAGCATGCGCTTGATCGAGCGCAAGCTCAGCGCCTCATTCACGATGTCGCGGATGCGTATGCCAAAGGCGCGGCACGTGCCGGTGACCAGAACGATCGCCACGCTGCCCTGATACAGGACGACCGAGGCTGCCAGCCCATAGATCCCCCACACGCGCGTCATGGCATAGGCCAGACCCACGAACGCCGCCGATCGCCAGAACAATGGCCAAACGGTGCGATAGGACTGGTTCGACGACTGCAAGGCAGCCAGGAAGCAAATTGAGGCGGAATAGATCGCCAGCCCGCTCCACAGCACGCCGATCAATAGGTGTTGGGCGTGAATCTGCCCTTTCGTCGCCAAGCTGATGATCCAAGGCCCCAGGGCGATGGCGGGAACACAAGCCGCCGCGGTGAAGCCCGCGGCGGTCGTCGTGCCCAGGGCAAGCAGGTCGGTCGCCAGGGTCTTGTCGCCCGCGCCGAATGCAAAGGCGAACTCCACCGTCATGGAATGAATAACCACTTCGAAGGACTGCCGGATCATGCCCAGTAGCGCCCAGATGATGGAAAACAACGCCACGGCGCTGCCGCCGGCCACCGATGCGAGGATCAGGCGGGGCGCCTGGATCATCACGGTCTGGAACATGGTGCCGACGGCGAAGTTGCCCATGGTCGGCTCCCAAAGTCGGGCGAAAGCCCGCCAGTCGACGCCGCCCCAAAGGCGAAGCCCCTCCGGCGCAGTTTTGGCGAAACGCCGCCAGGCTAGGGCGAGGGTCAGCGTGGAGAGGGCCACGCTGACCAGCGCCGTCAGGTCGGGGCCGAAGTGGAGGGCGATGGCGCAACTCCACAAGCATAGGGAGTCGATAGCGGTGCGGATTGTGTCGAAGGCCTGGGCCTCGCCATAGTGACCCAGCGCTGCGATGGCGTTGGTGACCACGCCGATATTGGCCAGCAGGATGTACTGGATCCCGATGAGAAATATCGCGTTAGAGGCGACGTAGTGAACGCCGCCGCCCGTCCCCTGGTGCAACAGCGCCTTGGTGGGCAGGGCGTAGGCCAGAACGATCTGCACCACGACACAAAGGAGGGTAACGGCGAGCACGGATTGAGACAGGCCGCGCAAGGCGTTGCCGTGGGCTTGCCTGTCGTTGCGGGCATAGGCGATGGCCATTTCCGCCATCGCAGCCTGATGAACCCCCAAGGTCGCGATGTTGATATAGGACGCCACAGCGATCATGGTCAGATACTGGCCATAGACATCCACGCCCCAGGCCCTGGCCATGAGGGGAATGGTGACCAACTGGCTCGCGACGGCGACGGCGCGCGCCGCAATGCTTGAAATCAGGCCGCGGGACAGTCTTTGATGAAGCTGCATCTTGTCCGCCTGCTTGATGATGCGGCTAAGGTTTCATGGCGAATACGCTGCGTGTAAGGCACGAAAACACTAGGCGTCCGGCCTCATCGAGCAGATCGTGCTGTGCGATAACGATGCCCTTATCCTGTCCCACCGGGTCCTTGCCCAGCACCGTCATCCGACCGCGCAGCAGTTCGCCCGCCGGCGGATTGCGCGCCCAGCGCAAGGCGTCTACCGCCAGTCGTTTGGTCTGCGGCCAGGTGGCGGAGGCTTCAAGGTCGAGCTTGGCCCAAACCGCATAGATCATGGCGTCCGGAGCGCCCTCGGATGGATCCCACGCCGGTGCGAAAGCTTCGACGAAGGCTTCTATCGCGTTTTGATTCAATCCGGCTGCGCCCAGCGACACAACACGGCCGACCTCTATCTCGTCAAAATACCCAGGCAAGCCCTATCTCCGTCAAAGGCGTTTGGTCGGCGGCGGCTGCGCCTAGAGCTAATGGCTTCATCTTGAAGTTTGAATCGCCTCCGTAAACTTGAATCTAGAACACGATTAATAAGCGTTTAGGCGATTCCGCCCAAACCCATCGTGTTCCAGGCAAGCGGCGCGGTTCTCACCATCGAATGATCGCATAATACGCGTCAAAAGGCGGGGGAACTCCTTGCGCCTCGGCTTGCACCTGCCGTGGGCAGCCCATGTTTGATCGTCGTGGCCAACATAATTGCAAGCGAGATGGCCAGGAAATCGAACGGCATTTGGCGCGCCGCCATGAAGGCGTACATGTCGTGCGTGGCTTCATAAAACGACATTCCGTAAAAAACTATAAAGCAAACACCCCATGGATTGTTTTTAAAATCAAATACCAACATATTTACTTCAACGAAAATCAAAGTGATAAGCGGTATTCCGACAATAAATATGCCGAAAAAACCATCCGCCGCGAAAAGTTCTATGGGCATTGGGACTGTCGCGGCCCCCTGTCCGTCGCGAGCCTCAAGCCCATAGGCGTGCGCGATCACGTCGCCATCCGCGAACTGGACTCCGGTATATTTATTTGGGTTGAGCTGTTGGGGCAGCAAACCGGTCAAGGTGTCGCCGACAACGGGTCCAAGACCGAGGAAGGGTCCGTCAAAACTGAGCCTGCGCGCGACGGCGTCGATGGCGCCGGTGTTGACGAATCGGTCGAGCCAAACCTGCCTAGAGCCAAAGTAGATGTTGCGGTAGGCGTCCGGCGAGGCATCGGCTTCAGCATTCAGAGCATCCTTTTCCGCTAAGGCCTGAGAATCCCCCACGATCAAACTAAATGTTGTTCCGATCGTTGCGCCGGCCACTTCGATGGGATTGAGGCGGTCTCGAAAATTACGAACGATGTGCACCGCGGGAAAGAGAAACTCTGAAAAGAGGGCTATAGAGATTAAGGCGGCGAAAACGGTCGTCCACCGAAGTCGTCCGCCAAAGGCGCTTATGCTAAGTATATAAATAAGTCCAGGCAGAAGAATTCCCGATTTCGAGTTACCGACGACACCGAGAATCAAAACTCCGGCGAGCATAAATATGGAATATATGGAAAATGTTTTACGTCTTTGCGTTCTTACAATTGTTGATGATATCTCACAAACAATGCCATACCCGATAAGTGGGTTCAGTATGTTGCCAATATTTGAAGTAATAGAATTTTGACCTGAAAATCTACACAGAATAAACCCAACAGCTCCGGTAATGTAAAGTATAAATCCCAAAATGCTGAGAATTTTTGGATCAAGAACTGGCGTAATTGAGTTTTTGTGCAGAAATTTGATATTATATGAAATAAATGCAGCTATAGAAATGCAACAGGCGCCGGCAAGTTGAGCTGTAAATGTCAAAAACGGATTGAATAAGTTCGATTCTATTGGCTGAAGAAGTACGGTTTTTGCGGCAAGTGAACTAAAAGAAAAGGTTAGCCAGACATATAAAAGCAGTACCCCAACTGTCCTTTCGAGCCCGTACAGAAGAATAGGCGCCAAACAAACTGCTTCTGTCGCGATGCAGAGCAGCAGAATCACTGGATCGGCCCCGAGCATGAGTTGAACCAGGGACAGGGGGATGGAGGCGAGAATGACCCACTTAACGAAGGTGACTGCGCTCCGTCGGCTGGCTTGAGCGGCGATGGCCATGGGGTATTCCAAAGACTGAGGCCGCCCCTTGCGGAGCCGTTGGCCGTGCCCCCGACGGGTAGCATGCAGCTATCCCCCACCCTATCGCGACGCGCCGGCCTTTCGTGGCTGCGTGATCTTTTGATTAAGCCGCAGACATATTCACTGGCGTAAAGCCCAGTGTGGATCAGATCGGCGTCATTGAGCGTGGACGGCGGCAAAGCCGAGATTGGCGCCCAGGGCGCCTGACGGTTGGGTCCGGGTCATGACCGTGGATAGCCGTCATGGAGCTCCAGCTCCAGAGGTTACGCTTTTCCGTCTGGCTCATCGGCGGCGGCTTGCGTATAGGACCCGCCGTCAAGCCCTGACGCGGCGATTTGGCCATCCAGCCTGGCGGAAAGATCTCCATGCGCATCCTTCTCACCGGGGCGTCCTCATTCAGCGGCATGTGGTTCGCCAAGGCCTTGGCCGAAGCCGGGCACGAGGTCGTCGCCGCCCTGCGGTCTGAAGGTTACGAAGATCCCTTGCGCCGAGCGCGGCTGGACAGGGTCGCGGCCGTGGCCGACGTGGTCCCCGGTGCGCCCTTCGGCGCCGATGCCTTTCTTGAGTTGGTCGCCCGGCGCGGGCCGTTCGAGGTGCTGTGCCACCACGGCGCGGAGGCGGCGGGCCATAAACGGCCGGATTTCGATGTGGCGGGGGCGGTGGCGACTAACACCCGCAACGCCGATCGCACCTTGGCCGCGCTCAAGACCTGCGGCGCGCGGCGTCTGGTGCTGACCGGGTCGGTGTTCGAGGAAGACGAAGGCGTGGGAGAAGAGCCGCGCCGAGCGTTCAGCCCCTATGGCATGTCCAAGACCCTCACTTCCCGCGCCCTTGCCCAGGCCGCCAACGACGCCGGCCTGGATTTCGTCAAGTTCGTGGTTCCCAACCCCTTCGGTCCGTTCGAGGCCCAGACGTTCCAGCGCTTCGTCATGACCTCATGGCGTGAGGGTCGCCCGGCGCACGTTTCTCACCCCTTCTATGTGCGCGACAACGTGCCGGTGGATCTGTTGGCCAGGACCTATGTGGCGGCCAGCGAAGGCCTGTTGGGGGCCCACGTCTCGCCGTCCTTCTACGCGGGGTCGGTCGGTGCGTTCTTCCAGCGGATGGCCGCCGAGACCGCGTCCAGAACCGGCTGGGCCTGCGCCCTGACCCTGGCGGATAGCCAGAGCTTCGAGGAGCCGCGCATCCGGACCAACAGTCAGCAGCTCGACCCGCACGCCTACGGCTGGTCCGAGGGGGGGTTCTGGGACGCCTACGTCGACTACTACGCCAACGGCGCCTGAAACCATTCCTTCCGCGTTTCGGGGTCAGCCTCGTCACGAGCGCGTTGGGAGGCCAACGCGGCGAAGGCGTCGGGCGGCATCAGCCGGCTAAGCGCCCAGATAGCCGCCCCGCGCACATCAGCATCCTCGTCACCCAGTCTTGCGCGCGTCACGGCGATTAGGTCCGGATCACCGCAGTTGCCGATGGCGTAGAGCACGTTGCGCACGAAGCGGGCGCGGCCGATCCTCTTTACAGGACTCTTGGCGAACAGGGCGCGGAAGGCCGCATCGTCCAAGGCGCTGAGATCGGCCAGCGACGGTCCCTTGAGCGTCTCGCGCGCATGCAGGGCCTGCTCGCGTCCGGCCTGCGCGAACTTGTTCCACGGGCAAACCGCCAGGCAGTCGTCGCAGCCGTAGATACGGTTGCCCATGGGGACCCGGTAACGGTGAGGGATCGGGCCTTTGTGCTCGATGGTCAGGTAGGACAGGCAGGCCCGCGCATCGAGCTGGAACGGCGCGGGAAAGGCCTGGGTCGGGCAGATGTCCAGGCAGGCGCGGCAGGCGCCGCAGTGCTCCCCGCTGGGCGAGTCCGGCTCCAGCGCCAAGGTGGTCAGGATCGAACCCAGGAACAGCCACGAGCCGAACTCACGCGAGACCAGATTGGTGTGCTTGCCCTGCCAGCCCACGCCCGCCCGCTCGGCCAGGGGCTTTTCCATCAGGGGCGCGGTGTCGACGAACACCTTTAGCTCGCACCCGGTCTCGGCCGCCAACCATTGGCCCAGCTGCTTGAGCCGGCCCTTGATCAACGCGTGATAGTCGTCGCCCTGGGCGTAGACCGAAATCGCCGCGCGCGAGCGGTCCTGCAAGGCGTCCAGCGGATTTAGGTCCGGTCCGTAATTGAGGCCCAGGACAATGGCCGATCGGGCCTGCGGCCACATGGCGGTGGGATGGGCGCGGCGCTCGGCGGTGGTCTGCATCCAATCCATCGACCCATGCCGCTCCAGGGCGATGAAGTCCATCAGCCGGCCGCCGGCGGGCCAGGGCGCCTGCGCCGACGCGAAACCGCAGGCATCGAACCCGAGCGTCGCGGCTCGGCCCTTGATGGCGGCTTTCAGGGGTTCAGAAGTCGAGGTTGTCATAGTCCGCGGCCGGCGGCATGCCGGGCCAACGGTCGGCCAGAAGTGGCCGAAAGCACGGACGCGACTTGATCCTCATGTACCAGGTCTTGACTGCGGGAAAGTCCTTCCATGGCACGTCGCCGAAATAGTCGATCACCGACAGGTGGGCTGCGGCGGCGAAGTCGCCCAGGCTGAGCGAAGGGCCAGCCAGCCAACCGCGATTCTGCAGCAGGTCCTCGATGTAGCCCATGTGCACGCGCAGCTGTTCGCGTCCCTGCCGCATGGCCCCATGCTCGGGCGCCCCAAGGCTCAGGAGGCGCTTTTCCATCTTTTCGTGCAGCAGCAGACCATTGACCTCGGCGTCGAACTTGCGGTCGAACCAGTGCATCAGGCGTCGCGCCTCGGCCCGCTCGGCCGGGTTTTGAGACAGCAGCGGCAGGTCGGGATAAGCCTCTTCCAAGTATTCCAGAACCGCGTGGGTCTCGCACAGCACCAGCGGGCCGTCTTCCCTGTTTTCCACCAGCACCGGCGTCAGTCCGGACGGGTTCAGGGTGGTGAGCGAGGTCGGCAGCTCCCAATAGCGCGAGACCTGCTCGCGGAAGGCCAAGCGCTTTTCGCCCAGGGCCAGACGGGCCTGGCGCGAGGCGGGATCGAGCGGGAAGTGATGGAGGGTGCGTTCGATGCTCATGCGCCCCAGTAATTGGGTCCCGATGATTGCGCCATAGCCCTTGAGCTCACCGCCCAGGGGTTCAGCCCAATACGGCCCCTGCACTCTTAACGGCGCGTTTACCCGGTGGTTTCTTCGGGCGTTTCCAGGTGTTCATAATGCTCGGAGAAGGCCCCGCCATGCGGTTCGGCTCGGCCGTGGGGGTCGGCATGGATCAGGATGTCGGCCGCCGGATAAATTTCCAGCAGGCGCCGCTCGGCGGCCACGATGATCTGGTGCGCCCGCTCCAAAGTCATGGAAGGCGGCAATTCGGCGTGCATCTGGATATGCACATAGGGCCCCGAGGCGCGGGTGCGCAGCTCGTGGACATGCATGATGGCCGGATCCTGGCAGACCAGGGCAAGGATTCGATCGCGGGCCTGCGTCGACAGTTCGTGATCCAGCAACTGATCGGCGCTGTTGCGGAAGACCCCCACGGCGCCGACGAACAGCCACGCGGCCACAGCAAGGCCGGCCAGGGCGTCGATCCAGGGCGCATTCAGGAGCGTCGCAGCGGCGATGCCGGCCAGGGCGGCCACGTTGGAAGCAATGTCCGCTATGTAATGCGTCCGGTCTCCCGATACGGCGACCGAGGCGGTTTGGCTCAACAGATGGGTCTGGGACCAGACCAACAGGCCGGTCAGCGCCAGAGAGACAAACATCACGGTCATGGCGGCGCCCTGATGCGACAGGGCGAGGGGATGCAGCACGCGCTGCACCGCTTCCTTGCCGATCAGGACGGCCGAAGCGAACACCAAGCCCGATTGAATCAGGCTTGAGAAGGCCTCGGCTTTGCCGTGGCCGTAGCGGTGGTCGGAATCCGGCGGAACGGCCGCATAGCGCACGGCGCCGAAGGTGAGCAGGGCCGCCAGAAGATCCAGGCCCGAGTCGGCCAGGGACGCCAGTATGGCCACCGAGCCGGAGAACCACCAGGCGGCGAACTTCAGCACGATCAGCACGGCCGCGCAGGCCACCGAGAGGGTGGTGACATGGGCCGTTAGGGCGGTGGCCTGACCGATCTCGGTCGAGCCGGGCTCGGCGGCGTCTGGCGACAGGGCGTGATGAGCGTCGTGGGGCACGACGACAATATAGCGACGGTGTTCGCGGCGGGGCAGCGAGAACGACTCGCAGCGGGACGAAAAGGCGCTTGTCCAGGTCAGGGCTGGGTGATAGTTAAGTATTAACTTAACTAATTGGCGTGGCCTCAATGGGCGCTACGGAGCTTACCTTGATGTTTCAGGCGCTGGCCGATCCCAGCCGGCGCGGAATGATCGAGCGCCTCAGCCACGGGCCCGCTTCGGTTAGCGAGCTGGCCGCGCCGCTGGCGATGTCGCTGCCGGCGGTGGTGCAGCATCTGCAGCTGCTGGAAGCCTCAGGCCTGGTGAAGACACAGAAGATCGGCCGCGTGCGTTCCTGCGTGCTTGACGCCACAGCCATGTCGCAGGCCGAGCGATGGATCCATCAGCGCCGGACCGGCTGGGAGCGGCGGCTGGACCGCCTGGGCGACTATCTCAATCAGACGCGAGACGACGATCAGATCAAGGGAGACAAGTCATGACTCAGCGTTGCGCGGTCCACGCCACCTTCATCCTTGAGCGGACTTACCCTCACGCCCCGGCGCGGGTGTTCAAGGCCTTCGCCGACGAGCAGGCCAAGGCCAAGTGGTTTTCAGGCCCCGACGGGTTTGAGACCCATGAGCGGCAATTCGACTTCCGCGTGGGCGGCCAGGAAGTGTTGGTGGGCAAGCATGGCGCCAGCCATGACAACATGGTTTCGGCCTTCCACAGCGTCTACCAAGACATCGTGCCGGACCAGCGGATCGTCTATTCCTACCGCATGGCGCTGGACGGTGTTCCCATCTCGGTGTCGCAAGCCACCATCGAGATACGGCCCGAGGGAACGGGCGCCAAGCTGACCCTGACCGAATACGGCGTCTATCTGGACGGCTATGACGACAACGGCAGCCGTGAGCATGGCACGGGCTGGCTGCTGGATCAGATCGGCGCGAGCCTCGAGAGCCGAACGGTGGAATAGCGCGCTGTCCAAGCCCTCTTCGCGCCGGTGCGGGCGCCGAGCTCGGCGCTATGCCGTCTCCGCGATCAACTCGTCCGAGAGCGGATGCTTCAGGCGACTGATCATTTCCTTGGGGCAGACCTGCCAGAAGGCGCCGCGGACGCGGTCCCAGTCGCGCAGGAGTTCCTGGGCGAAGCTGGAGCCGGTTTCCTCGGCGTGCTCGGTGATGAGGTCGATCAGCACCTGCTCCCAATGACGTGAGGCGAGGCGTTGCGTCACCACGTTCTCGGGATTGACCATGGTCTCGAACCGCTCGTGCAGATCAAGCACGAAGGCCATGCCGCCGGTCATGCCCGCGCCGAAGTTGTCGCCGACACCGCCCAGCACCACCACAGTCCCGCCGGTCATATACTCGCAGCCATTGGCGCCGCAGCCTTCGATTACCGCGGTGGCGCCGGAGTTGCGCACGCCGAAGCGCTCGCCCGCCACGCCGGCGGCGAACACCCGGCCCGCGGTGGCCCCGTAGAGCACGGTGTTGCCTAGAAGGGCGTTGGCCTCGGGGAAGGACAGGTGCGGCGAGGGCCGGATCACGATGGTGGCGCCCGACAGGCCCTTGCCGACGTAGTCGTTGGCCTCGCCCGTCAGTTCGATGCGCAGGCCTTGCACGGCGAAAGCGCCTAGGCTTTGGCCCGCCGAACCCTTGATCTGCACCGTCAGGTGGCCGGGCGGCAGACCGTCCATGCCGTACTTGCGCACGATGTGGCTGGAGATGCGCGCGCCGATCGCCCGGGCGGTGTTACGCACCGTATAGGTGAGCTGCATCTTCTCGCCGCGTTCGAGCAGGGCCGAGGCGTCGCGTACGATCTGGGCGTCCAGGGTGTCGGGCACCTCGTTACGGCCCTCGATGGTGCTGTAGGGCTTGTTCAGGCCCGGATCGGCCCGCACCAGCAGGGGGTTCAGATCCAGATCGTCCAGATGCTCCGCCCCGCGCGAGACCTGCTCGAGCAGATCGGTGCGGCCGATCACATCCTGCAGGGCGCGGAAGCCAAGGCTGCCGAGAATCTCACGCACTTCCTCGGCGATGAAGGTGAATAGGTTGATCACCTTCTCCGGGCTGCCAGTGAATTTCTTGCGCAGGTTCTCGTCCTGGGTGCAGACCCCCACCGGGCAGGTGTTGGAATGGCACTGGCGCACCATGATGCAGCCGAGGGCGATCAGGCTGGCGGTGCCGATGCCGAATTCCTCGGCGCCCAACATCGCGGCGATGACCACATCGCGCCCCGTGCGGATGCCGCCATCCGTCCGTAGACGGACGAAGTGACGCAGGCCGTTGAGGGTCAGCACCTGGTGGGCTTCGGACAGTCCCAGCTCCCAGGGCGCGCCGGCGTACTTGATCGACGTCTGCGAGGAGGCGCCCGTTCCCCCCACATGACCGGAGATGAGGATGGTGTCGGCCTTGGCTTTCGCCACGCCGGCGGCGATGGCGCCGATGCCGGTCATGGACACCAGCTTCACCGTCACCCGCGCATCCGGGTTGATCTGCTTCAGGTCGTAGATGAGCTGAGCCAGGTCTTCGATGGAATAGATGTCGTGGTGCGGAGGTGGGGAGATCAGCATCACGCCGGGCGTGGCGTGGCGCAGTCTCGCAATCATCTCCGTGACTTTAAAGCCGGGAAGTTGTCCGCCCTCGCCGGGTTTGGCCCCCTGGGCGACCTTGATCTCCAGTTCACGGCACTGATTCAGGTATTCAGCCGTCACGCCGAAACGGCCCGACGCCACCTGCTTGATGGCCGAGTTGGGATTGTCGCCGTTGGGCAGGGGCTTGTAGCGCGCGCGATCCTCGCCGCCTTCCCCCGACACCGATTTGGCGCCGATGCGGTTCATGGCGATGTTGAGCACCCCGTGCGCCTCGGGACCCAGGGCCCCCAGGGACATGCCTGGGGTGACGAAACGCTTGCGGATCTCGTTGACGCTTTCGACCTCGTCCAGGTCTATGGGCGTGCGGTCCGAGCGCCAGTCGAGCAGCTCGCGCAGTTGCACGGGCGCGGAACCGCGCATGCCCTCCGAATAGCGCTTGAAAACGTCATAGGCGCCGGTGTCGCAAGCGTGCTGCAGCGTATGGATCAGGCGCGCCTCGAAGGCATGAGCCTCGCCCGTGCGGCGGGCCTTGTAGAAGCCGCCCACCGGCAGGGCCACGGCGGCCTCGCGCCAGGCGCGCCGGTGAATCTCAAGCGCCTTTTTCTCCAACCCCGCCAAGCCGATGCCGGAGATGCGCGAAGGCATGCCGGGGAAGAACTCGGCCACCAGGGCGCGCGACAGGCCGACAGCCTCGAAGTTGTAGCCGCCGCGATAGGAGGCGATCACCGAGATGCCCATCTTGGACAGGATCTTCAGCAGCCCCGCTTCGATGGCCGTCTTGAAGTTGAGGGTCACGTCGCGCAGGGACAGGGCGCCCGCGAGGCCCCGCTCCATGCGGTCCTGGAAGCTCTCCTGGGCCAGATAGGCGTTGACCGCCGTGGCGCCCACGCCGACCAGCACCGCGAAATAGTGCGTGTCCAGACACTCGGCCGAACGGACGATGATCGACACGTACGAGCGCAGGCCCTTGTTGACCAGGTGCGCATGCACTCCGGCGGTGGCTAGGATCATGGGCATGGCCACGCGATCGGGGCCCGAGGTCTCGTCGGTCAGCACGATGGTGGCGCAGCCGCGCAGGGCCGCGTCCTCGGCCTCGGCCCGGATACGGTCCAGCGCGGCGCGCAGGGTGTCGCCCGGCCGGGCCTCTTCCACCGGAATTGGCATGGCGCAGTCGATGTGGGCGATGTTCTTGGGGCCGATGAACTCCAGGATGCGGCGGTACATCCCCGTGGTCAGCACCGGACTATCCATCACATAGACGTCGGTCTGGGTCTCGTCCTGGGCCAGAATGTTGCCGAGGTTCTTGAACCGCGTCTTCAGGCTCATGACCCTTGCTTCACGCAACGGATCGATGGGCGGGTTGGTCACCTGACTGAAGTTCTGGCGGAAAAAATGCGACAGGGGGCGATACTTTTCCGACAACACCGCTAAGGGGGCGTCGTCGCCCATGGAGCCGACGGCTTCCTTGCCCTCCTCGATCATGGGGGCGAGGATCAGCTCCATGTCTTCCAGCGTCAGCCCTGCGGCCACCTGGCGGCGCAGCAGCTCCTCACGCGAATAAAGCCGCGGCTCCGGGCCGGCCCCGATGGTCTCGTCCAGGGCCACCATATTGCCGAGCCACTTTGTATAGGGGTGGCGCTCGGCCAACAGATCGATGATCTCGTCTTCGTCGTACAGCTTACCTTCGGCCAGATCGACGGCGATCATCCGGCCGGGCGAGATATGCGTCTTGCGCGTGATGCGGGCCTCGGCCACGCCGGTCATGCCCGCTTCGGAGCCCATGATCAGCAGGCCGTCTTCAGTATAGGCCACGCGCAGAGGGCGCAGGCCGTTGCGGTCCTTGCCCGCCACCACCCAGCGCCCGTCGGACGCGCAGATCGCGGCCGGTCCGTCCCACGGCTCCATCACAGCGTTGCAGTAGGCGTAGAGCGCCTGATGGCCGGGATTCATCACGGCTTCGGAATGGGACCAGGCTTCGGGCAGCAGGAGGGCCTTGGCCATGGGCGCGTCGCGGCCGGCGCGCACCAAAACCTCGAAGGTGTTGTCCAGGGCTGCGGAGTCCGAGCTGTGCGGCTGGATCACCGGCTTCACGTCGTCGCCGAAATCCCCGAAGGCCTGGGCGGCCATGCGGATCTCATGGCTCTTCATCCAGTTGGTATTGCCCTTCAGCGTGTTGATCTCGCCGTTGTGGGCGAGCATGCGGAAGGGCTGAGCCAGGCGCCATTCTGGGAAGGTATTGGTGGAATAACGCTGGTGGAAGATGGCCACAGCGGCGCTGAAGCGCTCGTCCTTCAAGTCCGGATAGAATTCGTCGATATGCTCGGCCAGAAACATACCCTTGTAGATCAATGACTTGGCCGATAACGAGCAGATGTAGAAGGCCGGCAGCCCGGCCGCGATAACGCGCTTTTCGATGCGCTTCCTGCATAGGAACAGAGCGCGCTCAAGCGCCTCCCCGTCCATGCTGGCGGGCGCCGCCAGCATGATCTGCTCGATCTCCGGCCGGCTGGCGTTGGCCTTCTCGCCGATCACGGCGGTGTTCACCGGCACCTGGCGCCAGCCGTAGATATAGAAGCCGAACCGCAGCACCTCGCTCTCGACGATGGTGCGGGCGGTCTCCTGAGCGCCCAGGTCCACACGCGGCAGGAAGATCTGGCCCACGGCGATGGGGCCGGGACGCAGTTGGTGGCCGGTGCGGCGCACCTGATCGGCGAAGAAGTCCTGAGGCACGCCGAGGGAGATGCCGGCGCCGTCGCCGGTCTTGCCGTCCGCGTCCACCGCTCCGCGATGCCAAACAGCCTTCAGGGCCTTGATAGCCAGTTCCACCACTTCGCGGCGAGGCTGTCCGTCGATGGCGCACACCAGGCCCACGCCGCAGGCGTCATGCTCGGAGGCCGGATCGTAGGCGCCCGCCTCGATCAGCTTCTGGCGATTGGCAAGGTAACGTTCGGTTTCGCTGAGCGGGTTGGCTTCGGGCATGGGCGTCACTCCGCGGCCGCCAGGGCGGGCGCTTTGGCCTCAAGGTAGGCGGTGATAGCATCCACCGCGTCGCGTCCGTCGCGGATCGCCCACACCACCAGCGAAGCGCCGCGCACGATGTCGCCGGCGGCGAACACGCCGTCCAGGCTGGTCATCATGGTCTTGAAATCGGCGCGAATGGTGCCCCAGCGCGACACCTTCAGTTCGGGTGCGCCGAACAGGCCGGGCAGGTCTTCGGGATCGAAGCCCAGGGCCTTGATCACCAGGTCGGCGGGGATGTCGAAATCCGAACCGGGCGTTTCTTCCGGAGTCTGGCGGCCCGAGGCGTCGGGCGAGCCCAAGCGCATGCGAACGGCGCGCACGCCGGCGGCGCCGCCGGCTTCGCCCAGGATCGAGCGGGGCGCGGCAAGCCATTCGAACTTGACGCCTTCTTCCTCGGCGTTGCTCACCTCGCGCATGGACCCGGGCATATTGGCCTTGTCGCGGCGATAAAGGCAGGTGACCGAGCGGGCGCCCTGGCGAACGGCGGTGCGCACGCAGTCCATGGCGGTGTCGCCGCCGCCGATGACGACCACGTCCTTGTCGGTCGCGTTCAGTTCGCCGGACTCGAATTCCGGCACCACATCGCCCAGGCCCGTCTTGTTGGAGGCGATCAGATAGTCGAGCGCCTTGACCACGCCCTTGGAGCCCGCGCCGGGGGCGGTCAGTTCGCGCGCCTTGTACACGCCGGTGCAGATGAGGATGGCGTCATGGCGCGCCCGCAATTCATCCAGGCTGGCTTGGCCGCCGACCTCGAAGTCCAGGCGGAATTCAACGCCGCCCTCCGCCAGGCGGCGGGTGCGTCGCTCGACCACTTCCTTTTCCAGTTTGAAGCCGGGAATGCCGTAGATCAGAAGTCCGCCGGCCCGGTCATGCCTGTCGTACACCGTGACCTGGAATCCGCGCGCGCGCAGGCCGTCGGCCGCGGCCAGGCCCGCCGGGCCCGAGCCGATGATCCCCACCGATTGGGGGCGCTCATGCAGGGGGGCGAGCGGCTTGACCCAGCCCATCTCCCACGCCTTGTCATTGATATAGCGCTCGACCGAGCCGATGGTGACTGTGCCGTGGCCGGACTGCTCGATCACGCAGCTGCCCTCGCAAAGCCGGTCCTGGGGGCAGATGCGGCCGCACACTTCCGGTAGGGCGCTGGTGGCTTGCGACAGTTCATAGGCTTCCTGCAGCCGGCCCTCGGCCGTCATCCTCAGCCAGTCGGGGATATTGTTATGCAGGGGGCAGTGGGTCTGGCAGAACGGTATGCCGCATTGAGAGCAGCGCGAGGCCTGCTCCTTGGCCTTGGCTTCGATAAAGTCGGCGTAAATCTCGTGAAAATCGCCCGTTCTGACCTCCGCCTCGCGCTTTTCGGGCGTCTTTCGGGCAACGGACACGAATTTGAGCATACGTTCGGCCATGGCCCTCGCCCCGGCAGTGGAGACCGCGTTTGATGTTCCAGCGGTATAAGGGCTTTGGAAATAATTGCAACCAAATGGTCCATGATATGGACTTGTTTATCCACACCATGGTCGTTTTCCTGAATCGCCCGAGCTTTGCCTTGGGTGATATAGTCCACTTTGTGGATTTATTTGGCGTTTACCCCAAACGAGCGAGTTCATGCCCTGCAGCTGAAAGGCATCCGATGACGACTGGCTGAACGCCATTATCTTGGCTTGGGAGAAGGCTTCATCAAGTTGCTGCGTTGGCTCAAATCGCCTTGCTTGGACGGCTCTATTCCTCCACGAAAAGCAGGCGGAGCAGTAGGAGGGTATGGTGGCGGACGTCTGTCGTGGAGTGGATGTCGGCTTCGCCGGACTTGGGTTCGGCAAGGTCGCGTTCCTGGGGGTTGTTCAGGGCGTCACTGAACTGCTGCCAATCTCATCCACGGCGCACATGCGCGTCGTTCCCGCCCTGCTCGGCTGGCCCGACCCTGGCGCAGCATTCTCGGCCGCAATGCAGTCCGCCGCCTTACTCGCGGTCGTCACATATTTCTGGCGGGACGTGTCCCAGATTGCTGGCGGCTCGCTGCGCGCCCTAGGTCAACGCCGGTTCGACGATCCGCATTTGCGGATGAGCGGGCTCATCATCCTGGCCACGATCCCTATTGGGTTGGCCGGCATGCTGCTTGCCCCTGTCCTCAACGCCTGCAATTCGCCCCTGCGGTCGCTCCCGGCTATCGGGGTGGCCTGCCTCGTCATGGCTTGTCTCTTGGCTTGGGCGGAAGTCGCCGCTCGGCACAGAAGGACGATGGCCTCAGCCCGTCTTCCGGACGCGCTCGTCGTCGGCCTCGCGCAAATCGGAGCCTTGATCCCCGGAGTGTCCCGGTCGGGCTCGACCCTTACCGCGGCGCTCGGGCTGGGGTTTCAGCGGGATGAGGCGGCGCGCTTTTCATTCCTGCTCGGTCTGCCGGCCATCGCCCTGGCCGGCGCCAAGGAGGTTTGGGAATTGCATAAAGCCCACCTGTCGGGGCACGGCTGGGCCGTGCTTTCGGTCGGTCTGGTCTTCGGCGCGCTGTCGTCCTTCCTGGCCATCTGGACTCTTATGCGCGTCCTGGAGCGGTTCTCGTCATGGCCGTTTGTCATCTATCGGGCCGTGCTCGGGATCGCGCTGATCGCCGCCTCGTTCGCCGGTCTCCTCCGCTGAGGCCGGACCCCCCGCTATTCTTCAGGAACGGCGCGCCAAGTCTCGTGAATAGAGCCGTTTAAGCCTCCGAGCCGGACACTACCGTCGCCCCGGCGAACTGACCGCCGCGGCGATAGCGATACAGATAGGTCGAAATGATCGCCTCGGCCGCGACCGGCTCGGTCACGCCCAGGGCTTTGAGGCCGGGCGCCTTGGGGTCGACCACACTGTCCTTCCGTAGCAGTTCCACCTGATCGGAGGTCAGCACCGGCGCGAAAGGCAGGAGCTTGGCCTGCAGGTCGCCGACCCGGCCGACCAGCTTGGCCAGGGGCCAGGGCAGGGACAGGAGCGGGCGCGACTTTTGAATCTGCGCCAAGGTCATCTCGATGATCTGGCGATAGGTATAGACCTCAGGTCCGCCGATTTCGAAGGTCTTGCCGGCCGCGGCCGGGTCGCGCACGGCCGCGACAACGGCCGCGGCCAAATCGCCCACGAATACCGGCTGGAACCGCGTGGCTCCCCCGCCGGGCAAGGGCATGACCGGCAGGAGCGAGGCCAGGGCCGCGAAACGGTTGAAGAACTGGTCATCCACGCCGAACACCACCGACGGGCGCAGGATCACCGCCTGGGGCGCAAGCTTGCGCACCGCCGCTTCTCCCTCGGCCTTGGTTCGCGCGTATTTTGAGAGCGAGTTCGGGTCCGCGCCCAGGGCCGACATCTGCACCAGGCGCGTGATCCCGCGCGCTGCGCAGGCCGCCGCGATCTCCTTGGCGCCCTCGGCGTGCAGGCCGGCGAAGCGCTGGCGGCCGGTCTCGTAAAGCAAGCCCACCAGGTTGACGCAGGCCTCGGCCCCGTCCAGGGCGCGGCCGATGGAGGCGGGGTTGCGGAGATTGGCCTGAACCACTTCGACCTGGCCCACGTCGCCCATCAGCGGCAACTTGTAGCCCAGGCCCGGTCGGCGCACCGCCACCCGGATGCGATATCCCGCCCGAGCCAGGGCGCGCGTCACCTGATTGCCGATGAAGCCCGATCCGCCGAAAACCGTCACTAGTCCTTGCATAGACCCAAGTCCCATCCGCCAGACACGTCCGCGCCGCACTGCGGCGCCGATATTCGGGATAGACGAGCCGGCCCATGGGCGCAATCTCCGTAGCAAGGGGTTATTGACCGCGGAAGGTCGGCGCCCTATCAGGGCCGCTCGCGCCGATCCGGCAAGGATTGGGCCCAGGTGGCGGAATTGGTAGACGCGCTGGCTTCAGGTGCCAGTGGCTTAACGGCCGTGGAGGTTCGAGTCCTCTCCTGGGCACCAGTGCCCTGAGTAGATCGCAGGAGTCGCAAGAATCCGTGACCAACTTCCTGCATGAAGGCGATCTTCCCGCTGACATCTTTTTCGGCGCCGCGGTTGCTGTCGATACCGAGACCATGGGCCTCAGGCTGGGTCGCGATCCGCTGTGCGTGGTGCAACTGTCCGCCGGGGATGGCGATGCTCATGTGGTCCGCCTTGGCCGCCCCGGCTACGATTGCCCCAATCTGAAGCGCCTGCTGGCCGACCCGGCGGTGCTGAAGATCTTCCACTTCGGCCGCTTCGATATCGCCATGGTCCGGCTGCACCTGGGCGTGGCGTGCGCGCCGGTCTACTGCACCAAGATCGCTTCCAAGCTGGCGCGCACCTATACCGACAGGCACGGCCTGAAGGACCTGACCCGTGAGCTTTTGGGCGTGGACCTGTCCAAGGCGCAACAGTCCTCCGATTGGGGCGCCGCCAATCTGACTCAGGATCAGGTCAACTACGCCGCCTCCGACGTGCTGCATCTGCACGCCCTTAAGGCCAAGCTCGACGACATGCTGGCCCGCGAGGGCCGTGCTGAGCTGGCCAAGGCCTGTTTCGATTTCCTTCCGTGGCGGGCGGGCCTAGACCTCGCCGGCTGGGAGGACATCGATGTCTTCGCCCACAGCTGAGCATGTCTACCGCCCGGCCATGGCCAAGTTCGATCCGGAGCGGCGCGCGCGCAGCCTGGAGCGCTGGCGCCTTCATTCGCGCCGGGTATGGATCGCGCGGCGGGCCCTGCCGGCGCTCATCGTGGTGTTGGTGCTGGGCCTGGCCGTCTGGGCGGGGGTCAATACCGTGCTTTTGCGCATGTCCGCCGCATCGCGCATAGCCAACATGGCCATCCGCATGGTCAATCCTAAATTCATGGGCCGCGACCAGGGGGGGAAGCCCTTCTTCGTCGGCGCGTCCCTGGCGGTGCGCGATTCCCAGACGCCGCAGATCATCTACCTGCAGCAGCCGACGGCGGTGCTGGGCTCGGCCGTCTCCGATCGCACCGAGGCGAACGCCAACCGGGGCGTCTATCGTGAGGACACCCACATGCTGACGCTGGACGGCAATGTGCACCTGCGCGACGCCACCGATGATTTTGTCACCTCCCACGCGGTGGCCAACACCGCCACCAATGATGTGGCGGGCCAGGCGCATATCGATGGAGCCGGCGCCTTTGGCCGTGTCTCGTCAGACGCCTATGCGGTGCACGAGAACGGGGCTCATGTCTTTTTCTACGGGCATGTGAAGGCGCATATAATCCAGAGCGGATCGGGCGGGGGCGCCCTAAAGGGGCCGCGATGACGGGGCAAGAGGGTCCGATGAGACGGTTTTGGAAAGTTCCTCTGGCGGCTTGGACGTGCCTGTCGGTCTTCGCCCTGGCTGGCGGCGCGCACGCGCAGCTTGCCTCCGGTAAGGGCCCCATGGACGTCACAGCCGATCAGCTGGAGATGGTCGACGCTCAGCACCTGGCGATCTGGCGCGGCAATGTCGAAGCCTTGCAGGACGGCAACCGCCTCGTCTCGGACGTGCTCAACGTCTATTTCTCCGGCAAGCCTTCGCCGGGTGCGCCGGCGGCTCCCGCGGCCGGCGGAGCCGTGGGTTCGGACTGGGGCGACGTTGAACGGGTGGTGGCCGACGGCCACGTCTTCTACGTCTCCAAGGACCAGACCGCGCGGGGCGACCACGCCGTCTACGAAGCCGTGCCGGACATCATCACCATGACCGGCAACGTGGTCCTGGTTCAGGGGCAGAACGTGGTCAAGGGCGACACCCTGGTGATCGACGAAAAAACCAACCACGCCAACGTCGTCTCCAACGTTCAGGGCCGCAATCACCCTGAACGCGTGCGCGGCGTGTTCTACAACGCCAAGACCGCCACAGCGCCTGCCGCAGGCGCTTCGGCGCCGCCCCCCGCCCAGGGGACGTCTCCCGCCGCCACAGCCGTCGCGCCGCCGCCGAGACCGGCCCCGGCCAAGCCATGAGGCTTCGCCGGCTCGCCGCAGCGCCACAAAACGCCTACGACAGCGCAGTTGCCAAGCGTGGCGGCGCGGGGTCATTTGGGTCGTGATGAAGCATTCGGCCTTTGCATCCCCCGAGGTCGTGACCGACGGCCTGTTCGTCGACACGATCGGAAAATCCTTCGGCGCCCGCGCGGTGGTCAAGAGCGTGAGCCTGCGCCTGGCGCGCGGCGAGGTGGCCGGCCTGCTGGGTCCCAACGGCGCGGGCAAGACCACCTGCTTCTACATGATCACCGGCCTGATCCCCGCCGACTATGGCTCCATCTATCTGGACGGCGTGGATGTGACGGCCCAGCCCATGTACCAGCGCGCGCGCATGGGCATCGGCTATCTGCCGCAGGAAACCTCGATCTTCCGCGGCATGACGGTGGAGCAGAACGTCACCGCGGTGGTGGAGCTGCACGAACGCGACCGCTCCAAGGTCAAGCAAACGGTGACCGAGCTACTGGAGGAGCTCCACATAGCCCACCTGCGCGCTTCGCCGGCGGTGGCTCTGTCCGGCGGTGAGCGGCGCCGGGTGGAGATCGCCCGCGCCTTGGCGTCGGAGCCTTCGTTCATGCTGTTGGACGAACCGTTTGCCGGTATCGATCCTTTGGCCATCACCGACATCCGTGATGTGATCGCCTATCTTAAAACGCGCGGCATTGGCATCCTCATCACCGACCACAATGTGCGCGAGACGTTGGAGATCATCGACCGCGCCTCGATTATCCACGGCGGCGAGGTCCTGTTCGAAGGCTCGGCCGAAGAAATCCTGGCCGACCCTGAAGTGCGCCGGGTCTATCTGGGCGACAGGTTCGGCTGACCGGTGACGGTCCGGGCCGTGGTCATCGCAGGGGCGCTCGTTGTTTCGACTGGCGTCCCGGCGCTTGCCGCTCCCTTCATGATCGACTCCAAGAACGCCTTCGTCATCGCCTGCAAAATCGATGGGATGGACGAGGTTTGCCAGCTGGATTCCGGCGATAACGCCACGGCCACCTTGAGGCCCCTGCCGGTCTTCGCCGCATTGCCGGTCATACAGACCAAACGAGCCATGGGCGTCGCGGGCGTGGTGGTGACATCCGATGTGGTGCGCGTCAGCGCACTGTCCGCCGGCGAACTCGTGCTGAAGGACGTCTCAAACGTTCAGCGCAGTTCGCGGCCCCAGGCCTATTCCACGCTCGGCCTCGGCTTTTTCCGCGGTCTTCAGACGGTGATCTTCGATTTCCGCAGGTTCGAGCTGTTGCGTGGCCCGCCGGAGGGCCCAGCTTGCCCAGGCCGGTTCGCCGCTGACGAGCTGATCCGCTTGCCGGCCACGCTCGCCGGTCAGCCGATCACGGTCGGATGGGACACGGGAGCGAGCATCACCGTAGCCGACGCGGCCTATGTCGCCGCCCATCCGAGCCTGTTCACCTATATCAAAGACATGCCGCCCGGCGACGATTCCACCTCCTCCGGCCTGCATGCTCGACTGTATCTGATGAAGGCCTTTGCGGTTTGCGGCCGCGCCATTGACAGCCTTCCGGTGGTCGCCGTCGATATGTCCGCGCCTAAGGCCGAGACCCCGAACTTCCCCGACCTGATCTTGGGCTCCAACCTGATGCGCGGCCATGTCTGGTCGTTCGACTTTCGCGATGGGCGCTGGTCGTTCGACTAGGCCCTCAGGCAGGGGACCGCGCGTCCTGCAAAAAACGTTCCAAGTTTAGGTTCCCTTCAGGAATGGCCGCCAAAATCACCTTTCATGAACGGTGATTCCCGGAGGTTGACCGCGTATGGCGCTCTCGGCGCGTCTTGAACTCAGGCAAGGCCAGAGCCTGGTCATCACGCCTCAGCTGCAGCAGGCCATCAAGCTGCTGCAGCTGTCCGGCGTGGAACTGGAGGCCTATGTCGACGCCGAGCTCGAACGCAATCCCTTGCTTCAGCGCGAGGAGAGCGAGGCTGAAGTCGTCGCTCCCGACGAGCGGCCCATTGAAGCGACGTTCGATGACTCCGGCGATAGCGAGCCGTCCGATCAACATAAGACGGCGGAAATGGACGCGGCCGATGGCGACCTGTACGGCGACGCCTCGCCGGGCGAGCGGCTGAGCGGAGAATCCGGCGAGCAGGCCAAGGCGGCGGACGCCGGCGGGACGGTGGACTGGTCGCGCGCCGGGTCCGGAGGCTCGTTCGACGGCGCGGACGATCTGGAAGGCTCGCTGAGCCGGGCCAAGACCCTGACCGAGCATCTCGTGGACCAAGCGGCCCTGGCCGGATTCAGCCATGCCGACAGCGCGGTGGCGGCCGTGCTGATCGACGCGGTGGATGAGGGCGGCTATCTCAGGGCCGACCTGGCCGATCTTGCCGATCGGCTGGGCGTGCCGATCGAGCGGGTCGAGGCGGTGCTTTTCAAGCTGCAGGGCTTCGAGCCGACCGGCGTGTTCGCCCGCGACGTGCGCGAATGCCTGATGCTGCAACTCAAGGAGCGCGATCGCTTCGACCCGGCCATGGCGGCCCTGCTCGACAATCTGGAGCTGCTGGCCAAGCGGGACATGGCCGGCCTGCGCCGGGCCTGCGCGGTGGACGATGAAGACCTGCGCGACATGCTGGCGGAGTTGCGCGCCCTGACGCCCCGCCCGGGCGCCGCTTTCGGCTCCGAGCCCGTCAGTCCTGTCACGCCGGACGTGTTCGTGCGCGAGGGTCAGGGCGGGCTTTGGCGCGTGGAACTCAACAGCGACGCTCTGCCCAGGCTTCTGGTGGACCAGCGTTACCACGCCCTGGTGGCGGGCGGCGCGCGCACCGAGCAGGAGAAGACCTTCCTGTCGGACTGCATGGCCTCCGCCTCCTGGCTGATCCGCAGTCTGGACCAAAGGGCCAAGACTATCCTCAAGGTGGCCAGCGAGATTGTGCGTCAGCAGGACGGCTTCCTGGCTTTCGGCGTGGAGCACCTGCGGCCGCTGAATCTGAAGACCGTGGCCGACGCCATCGGCATGCACGAATCCACCGTCAGCCGGGTGACCTGCAACAAATATATGGCCACCCCGCGCGGGGTGTTCGAGATGAAGTTCTTTTTCACCTCGGCCATTGCTTCCTCTGAGGGCGGCGAGGCCCATTCAGCCGAAAGCGTGCGCCACCGCATCAAGCAACTGATCGAAACGGAGGCGGTGGTCGACGCCGTGCTGTCGGACGACCGGATCGTCGAGATTCTCAATGAAGCCGGGGTGGATATCGCCCGCCGCACGGTGGCCAAGTATCGGGAGGCCATGCGCATCCCCTCTTCGGTGGAGCGTCGCCGGCTACTGCGCGAGGCCTGCTGAACATAGCCTTGTGAACGAGCGCCGCGGCGCTTGACACCCTGTCCGTCCGGGTGTGCCATTGATCCATGAAGGTGCAGATTTCCGGCAAACACGTTGATCTCGGCGAAGCGCTACGCTCGCGTATCAACGACGAACTCGTGGCTTCTATCGGCAAATATTTCGAGCGCGGCGGCGACGCCGACGTGGTCGTCAGCCGAACGGGCCATACTTTCCGCGTGGATTGCTCCGTGCGGCTCGCCTCGGGGCAGGGGCTGGAGAGCCACGCTCTGGGCGCGGACGCCCACACCGCCTTCGACGGCGCCTTGACCAAGATCGAGGCCCGCATCCGACGCTACAAACGACGACTCAAGAACCACCACCATCCAGCCCGCGCCGACGAGTTCGCGCAGATTACCGTGCTGCGCGCGCCCGAGGGCGAGGACGAGGTCGACGGTTGGGACGAGGCGGAGCAGGAGTCGGTCAACCGGCACGAGCCGCCCAAGGGCGTGGTTATCGCCGAGACCCAGGCGCTGCTGAAAACCATGACCGTTTCCATGGCTGTGATGGAGATGGACTTGACTGAGTCCCAGGCAATTGTGTTTAGGAACGCGGCCCATGGCGGCTTGGCGGTTGTATACCGCAGACCCGACGGGAATATCGGTTGGGTCGATCCTGAAAGGACCAAGGCGCAAGTCCTCGTGGGGAGCGCCTGACGCCTCGACGATCAAGCCGTCCCGCAAGGCGCCTTGGCCGGCGGTTTCGGGGGAGATGGGTTGGTTAGGCGGCCGCATGCGCGGCGGCGCGGAATCAGGGCAGGAGCAGCAGTCCTTGGATATCGGTGATCTGCTGGATCGCACCGCCATAGGCGTCCGCGTGAACGCCAGCTCCAAGCGGCAGGCGCTTTCGGTTGTTTCCGAGATCGGCGCACGCGCCTTTGACCTCAAGTCTGCGGATATTCTCACCAAACTTCTGCAAAGAGAGCGCCTCGGGTCCACGGGCGTGGGCCATGGCGTGGCCGTACCCCATTGCCGCCTTCGGGGCTTGGAGCGCGTGCGCGGGGTGTTTCTGCGGCTGGAAAACCCCATCGATTTCGGCGCTGTGGACGAACAGCCGGTGGATTTGATCTTCGCCCTTTTGGCGCCGTTGAGCGACGTCTCCGAACAACTGCGCGCCCTGGCCCGGGTCTCCCGCGCGCTGCGCCAGACGGACTTACGCCAACAGCTTCGCCAGGCCCGCAGCGTTGACGCCATCCGCGCGCTTCTGGTGCAGGAGCAGCGCCCGAGCGCGGCCTAGTGTGCTGGATATGAAGTTCGCCCCCACTTTGGGTATGACCGAGGTGCGAACTTCAGATCCAAAAAGCACACTAGAATCATACATTTCTAGTGCGGCTTGAGATTCAGCAATTCGCTCCGCGCTCTCCACAAGCCGCAGGCGAATTTCTGAATCGCCACACTAGAGCTTTTGCTCCCTGTTGCGGCGCCGCAATTTCAGGCGCCTTGGGCCACGTCGTGGTCAGCTTCGGACCGCCGACAGGATTACCAAAGGCCCTTTCGAACCCCCGATTTTGACCTTGTCGGCCCCGATGGGGCGAGCGCCTAAGCTTAGATTACACCCGAACATGATTCATATATAAAATATAAATTCGAACAAACGTGGTATATAATATATCGTGTAGATATTATCTAAATATATGTTACTGTATACCTCGGGTAACGATTTAGAATTTTCGTATCTGGAACGGATATTTCCCACAGCCACGCCAAAAATAATGTCAGAATTGGCCGATCGATTGGCGACAAGCCCTCGCATGACCAAGCCTGGGGGCCTGGGCGCGCCCTGGCCCCACACACGGAAAAGTGGGCAGGCTTAACTGTTTTCCGCTTTCCTTTTGCCCTAAAAGCAGGTTTGGTCCGCCTCAGATGGGGCGCGGGGATTGCCTAGAGTATGAGCGAACGGTCCAAAGCTGTGTTGAGTTCCGTGGCCGTTGCACTTGTGCTGGCTTTCTCCAGCGGGGGCGCCGCGCGCGCCGATACCTATTGGGAATGCGCCTCCTTCGCCCGGGTGTTTTCGGGCATCCAGATTTTTGGCGACGCGTGGACCTGGTGGAACAAAGCCGCCGGGGCCTATTCGCGTGGAGCCACGCCCCAGGCCGGTTCGGTGCTGGTGTTCAAGCCAAATGGCGCGATGAGCCTCGGACATGTGGCGGTGGTCAGCCAGGTCCTCACCGACCGAGTGATTCAAGTAACCCACGCCAACTGGTCCATTATCGCCGGCAACCGGGGCAAGGTGGAGAAGGACGTCACCGTGGTCGATGTTTCGCCCAAGGGCGACTGGTCCCAGGTGAAGGTGTGGTACGACCCGGTCCGTGACCTCGGCTCGACCGTCTATCCGACCTACGGCTTTATCTACCAAAAGGCGCAAGGCGCGGCCAAATCCGCCGCCCAACAAGTCGCCGTCGCCGCAGCCCAGGCCGCCCTATCGGCGTCTCAGTCGCCCTCCGGCGCCACGGGCGAGGTGATGGCCGTCGCCGCCGAGTCGACCGACCGCATCGCGGCTCTGATCCAGTCCTTCACCGACCGCTGATTCTGCTTAAACCCGTAGTTCTCTAGGCCTGGGTCGCGTCGTCCTGCAGCGTCGGGATCACCCGTCGGCGCAGGATTTCGAGCAGGGGTTCCGGCAAGGCCGCCGCCTTGCGCGCCACAAGGTCCAGGTTCACCGCCAGCATATCCGCCTCGGCCCAGGCTTGGCCCGTGTGCGGGTCCAACAGCCAATGGCACAGGCGCGCCGTCTTGGCCGTCACGGCTGAAATCCCCGAACGCTGCTCCAGCCGGTCTCCGATGCGCGGCCAGCGATGGTAGGTCTGGCGTAGCTCCACCGTGGCCCCGCCAAGGCGATCGATCATCTCGGGCATATGCTCCGCAATCGGCAGATCGGACCGGTCGAGTTGCTGGGCCATCGACTGCGAAATTCGTTCGAGCATGTGCTCGGGAGGCATCAGGCCGAACACATCGGCGTCTGCGGGCGTCAGGGCGCCCATGGCCGTCCGCGTCAGGCCCAGCCGGTCAGCCCGCGCCAGCGAGGGCGGACCGAGGCGCGATGGGCCGGTCAGTCCCCTTGGCAGGGCGTAGTCAGGCGCAGTGGCTTGCAGTTCCGCGGCCAACCGCCGGGTGGCCGTCGAAAAAGGAAAGGGCCGCATTTCCCGGGTGGTGACATGCTCAACGCGCGAGGTGATCGCGGCGGCGGGCAGACCGGTCGCCGAATGAAGCATGACCTGCAGGATATGCGCTTCGGTCTCGCCCATTTCCAATATGGCGCATTCCATGTGCAGAGTTGCACGCAGGCGGGCCTCGTGCAGGAAACGCACATGGTGCTCGCGGGGGCGAAGCGTGGCCTGGCTGTCCTTGGCGAAGGCGCGCGGCATGCCCAGGGCGCCGGCCAGGCCCGTCAGGCTCTCCGCTGCGGCCGCCAGGTAATAGCGCACGTTCATGTGCCCCATTTCGTCGATGTGCCAGGGGCGCACCGACCCGCGCCAGGTTTCCAGGCCGATTACCGGGCTCCCGGTCAGTCCGCTTCGGGTGGCCAATGTCGGTCCTTTCCGGTGGCGCTAAGCGCGACAAGCGGCGCAACGGCCATGCGCCTCTATGGCGACCGATTGTAAAACAAAACCCGTATCTCGGGCGGCCTGCTGCAAAGGCTCGCCTATGGCCGCTTCAATCTCATGGGTTTTGCCGCAGCAATCGCAGATGAGGAAGGCCGCCGCGTGACCGCCTTGGCCTTTGCCGCATGCGACATAGGCGGACAGGCTCTCGATGCGATGCACCAGGCCTTGTCGCTCCAGGAACTCCAGGGCGCGATAGACGGTGGGTGGTTTTGCCGGGCCCTCTCCCGCATGGCCGAAGGTGGAGATCAGATCGTAGGCCTTCACCGGTTGGCCCGCTTCCATCAGCAGCTGCAGCACGCGCCGCCGGGCGGGCGTGAGTTTTTGGCCGTCGGCCAGACAACGCGCTTGGGCGTTGTCCAACTCCACGACGAGGGCCTGGCCGCGCAGGCCGAGCGCTTCGTGCCGGTGGTCCAGCGCATGATCATGGGCGGGATGGGACGCCATCACCCCGAGGTAGAGCCGATAGCGTCCGTCTGCAAGCGGCCATGGACGTAGCCGCCGGTTGTCCGCTCAGTCCGCGGCGAACAGTTGGGCCCAGCGGCGCTTGTCGCGAGCGCGCCAGGCGCCGCGGTGATACGCGTCGGACACGATCAGGGGCACCACGGTGGTGGCCTCGGCGAACACCATCTGCTCATAGGTGGTCTGCACCTTGCCCCAGGACGCGGCCTCCTGCAGGGTCGAGGACGAGCAGGCGCCGTCGCGCACGTCGGCCACGGTGATCTGCACGGCGTAGCGGTGCATCTCCGCCTCCACGCCGAGGATCTCTGCGCACACCACGGTATCCTGGGCGAAGTTCTTGGGCACCCCGCCGCCGACCATGAAAAGGCCCGTGACCCCGGCGGCGATCTTGATGTCGGTCAGTTCGCGGAAGTCGGCCACCGCATCGATCATCATGTAGGGCTTGCCCGCCTTGGCCCGCTCCTTCTGGTGCTTGACCAGGCCAAAGCCGGCTGAGGAGTCCACGAACGCGGGACAGAAGATCGGCACGCCTTCTTCATAGGCGGTTTGGATCAGCGAGCCGGGCTTCTTGGCCCCGCCGTTGGCCAGCCACTTGCCCATTTCCCAGATGAATTCGCGCGAGGAATAGCCGCGCGGCTCCAGGCTTTCGGCGATCTCGTAGATGGTGTGATCGCAGTTCTGCAGTTCTTCCTCGTCGATATAGGTGTCGTAGATGCGGTCGATGTAATGGCCGCGCAGGACGTTATCGTCCACCGGGCCCGCCGCCTGATAGTGCTTGAAGCCGAGCGCCTCGAAGAAATCCATGTCGACGATGGAGGCGCCGGTGGCCACCACTGCGTCGATCATGCCGCACTTCACCATGTCGCGGTACACATGCATGCAGCCGCCGGCGGAGGTGGAGCCGGCCAGGATCAGCCAGGGCGAGCAAGCCTTGTCTTCCAAGGCCATGTTCAGGATGTCGGCGGCCCGGGCGGTGTCGCGCGAAGAGAAGCTCATCTTGCGCATGGCGTCGATCACCGGCCGCGCGTCAAAGGCGGCGATGTCCACGTGCTCGACGGTCTTGGAGAGCAGTTCGGCCTTGGTGTTGGTCGGAGCGTTCATCGGTCAGGTTTCCCGGAAAGTTGAGCGCCCGTCGAAAGAAAAGGCAGCCCTCCGGACGGAGCGACGGAGGGCTGCTGGTATGTGCGCGCCAATTGCGACGCGAATGTTACGGCTTACCGTCGGCGCTTGCGTTGTCCCGCCTTGCCGCGGGGACGCGAGAAGCGGACGACCTTGCGGGCTTCCTCATCCTCGGCCTTGGGCGATGGGATGGTCTTGGGGGCCAGGCCGTACATCGAGGCCATGGGCGCGTCATCGAGGATGGCGGCGTCGGTGTCGCCAAAACCGTTGAAGCGGGTGTTCATGGCCACGCCGTAGGCCCCCAGCATGCCGATCTCGATGTAGTCGCCTTCATCCACGTCGGCGGGCAGCCAGTAGGGGCCGGGCATATGGTCGATGGAATCGCAGGTCGGACCGTAGAAGCGGAAAGGCTTGAGCTCCTGGGACGCGTCTCCGTCGCGCACCAGCTTGACCGGGAACGGCCACTTGGAGTGGGTGGCGTCGAACAAGGTGCCGTAGGATCCATCGTTCAGATAAAGGGCGTCGCCCTTCTTCAGCTCGACCTTGACCAGGATGGACGAGCTTTCGGCCACCAGGGCGCGGCCCGGCTCGCACCACAGTTCGGTCGTCTCATGCACCATCATCTCGGAGAAGCCGCGATGAATAGAGTCCATGTAATCGCCCAGGGCCGGCGGGACCATGCCCGGATAGACCGATGGGAAACCGCCGCCCACGTCGATCACGTCGGCGAACACGCCCGCGCGCACCAGAGCGCGGGACGCTTGGGCCATGGCGCCTTGGTAGGCGGTGGGCCGCATGCATTGCGAACCCACGTGGAAGGACACGCCCATCAGGTCTTGGGTCGCACGGCGCGCGGCCAGCAGCAGGGCGGGGGCCTCATGCGGCTCAATCCCGAACTTGCCGCCCAGGGCGTAGACCGCGCCGCTTTGGGCCGGAGCGGCCAGGCGCACGATCAGATTCAGGTCCTTGGCGCCGCCGGTGGCGTCGATGATCTTGGCCAGCTCCTCATGGGTATCCAGCGAGAAGGTGCGCACGCCATGGTCGAAGTAGGCTGCGGTAATGGCCTGCCTGCTCTTGACCGGATGCATGAAGGCCATGCGCGAGCCCGGCGCGTACTCGGACACCAGCTCGATCTCGGGGACGGAGGCCACGTCGAAGGAACGGACGCCCTGTTCAGACAGAGTCCGGATCGCCCACCCCGAGGGGTTGGCCTTCACGGCGTAAAAGATATCGCCCTTGAAGTTGGCCTGGAACCAGCGCGCCGCTACGGCCAGGACGTCTGGCCGCACAAGGGCGACAGGACGTTCCGGGGACCGCTCGCGGACCAGGTCCAGGGGCGTATGGTACGTGCGCAATTCACGTAACCCCCGATTGATTGTTGACCCAGACCGGCGTTAGCAGCGTTTGTGGACTTCGGGTCCGCCGGGAATAGCGCAAATAGGCAAAAGCATCTGAGTTGTAAAGGGCATTTCCCCCTTCTGGGCTTCGCATGTCATCAAAGGTTTGCAGCGCCCTTTCAAAGCTCGCGCTCAGTCGTGTTAAGGATCGGCCAGGAACCGCTTCGCCATGCCTTCGGACGCCGCCTTCGAGCTTCACGCTGTCTCCAAGACGTTCGGCGCCCACCGGGCGCTGGATCGAGTCACCCTGACCGTCGCGGCCGGCGAGATGCTGGCCCTGATCGGACCGTCCGGCTCGGGGAAATCCACCCTGCTGCGCGCCCTCAATGGTCTTGTGCGGATCGACCGGGGCGAAGGCTGGGTGGAAGCCTTCGGCGAGCCGGTGCAAGGCGAGGAACGGGTCAGCGACCGCGTGCGCCAACTGCGCGGGCGGATCGGCTTCATCTTCCAGCAGTTCAATCTGGTCGGCCGCCTGAGCCTTTATAGCAATGCGGCGCTGGGACTGCTGGGCCGCGTTCCGGCGTGGCGCGGCGTTCTGGGCCTATGGCCCAGGGCCGAGGCGCAGGGGGTCATGGCGGCCTTGCAGAGGGTGGGGGTGGCCGAATACGCCGGACAGAGGGCCTCGACCCTATCGGGCGGCCAGCAGCAGCGCGGCGCCATCGCGCGGGCCCTGGTGCAGAAGGCCGACGCGGTGCTGGCCGACGAGCCCGTGGCTTCGCTCGACCCGGCCTCCGCGCGGAGGGTGATGGAATTGTTGCAGGATCTGAACCGCAAGGATGGCCTGACCGTGGTGGTCACCCTGCACCAGGTCGATTTCGCCCTGCGTTACTGTTCGCGCATCGTGGCCCTGCAAGAGGGCAAGCTGGCGTACGACGGCCCGCCATCGGGCCTTGACCGCAATTGTCTCGTGCAAATCTATGGGCCGGAGTTCGAGGACGTCCTGGTGGAGGGCCAGCAACCATGAGGGCTGCGCTTGCTCGCCGTCTAGCTGGCCTGTTCATGGCTTGCGCCGCCGGTTTCGCCTTGGCGTCCTGCGATAGGGCGCAGGCTCCTTCAAGCGGCCAGACTGTGACCTTCTCCATCCTGTCCGCCGAGGATCAGCAGTCGATGAGCAAGGTGTGGCAGCCGCTCATCGACGATATGAGCAAGGCCACCGGCCTGACCATCAAACCGTTCTACTCGACCAACTACGCGTCCTTGATCGAGGCGATGCGCTTCAACAAGACCCAGCTAGGCTGGTTTTCGGCCCTGACGGCTCTGGAAGCGGTCCGACGCGCCGACGGACAGGTGGTCGGGCGTATCCTGACCAATGGTCAGTCGGGCACCTACAGGTCGGTGCTGATCGTGAAAAAGGGAACGAGAATCACCCTCGCCGACGTCCTGAAATGCGGCAAACGGCTCAACTTCGGCATTGGCGACCCCAAGTCGACGTCCGGAACCCTGGCGCCGATGGCCTATGTCTTCACCCCGAACAACATCGAGCCGGCCGATTGTTTCAAGACCGTGCGTTCGGCCAGCCATCAGGCCAATTTCCTGTCGGTAGCCAATGGCCTGCTCGACGTCGCCACCAACAATACGGTGGGCATGGTTTTCTACACCCGCGAAAATCCCGAGGCCGCGGCCAAGGTGCAGGTGATCTGGACTTCGCCCGATCTGCCCGAATCCTCGATCGTCGTCCGCAAGGATCTGGACCCGGCGATCAAGGAGAAAATCCGCGCCTTCTTCCTGTCCTATGGCGCGGCGCCGGGCGCCGAGGGCGAACACCAGAGGCAGGTGCTCAAGATGCTGACCTATTCTGGCTTCGAACCTGCGGACAACACCTATCTGGACCCTGTGCGGCAGATGGAGGCCGCGGACGATCTGGGCGAGGCCCGCCATTCGCACGACCCGGCCAAGATCGCGGACGCGCAAAAGGCCTTCGACGCCTTGCAGGCNNCCTGAAGCCGCCTGTCCGCCGGCTGATCGACCGGCTCCTGGACCTCGCCGTGTGGGGCGGCCTGATCGTTCTGCTGCTGGTGGCCTTTGGCCCGGTCGAGATGGGCAAGCTGCCTCTGTTGTTCACCAACTCCAGCAATATCCAGGCGTTTTCCCACGATCTGCTGCGGCCGGATTTCAACCTTTGGCCGCTCTACGTGGCCCAGATGTGGCTGACGGTGCAGATCGCCCTGTGGGGCACGACCTTGGCCGTGTTGCTGGCTATTCCCTTCGGCCTGCTGTGCGCGCGCAATATCGCGCCGATCTGGATCCAGCAGCCCATGCGCCGGCTGATGGACCTCGCCCGCTCCATTCCCGATCTCGTTCTGGGCATAGTCTTCATCGTGGCGGTGGGACTGGGCCCCTTCGCGGGCGTCATGGCCCTGGCGGTCAACACCGGCGCCGTGCTGGCCAAGCTGTTCTCCGAGGCGGTCGAGGCGATCGATCCCGGCCCGGTGGAAGGGGTGCGCGCCACCGGCGCCACGCGATTGCAGGAAGTGGTTTGGGGGGTGCTGCCCCAGGTCGGGCCGCATTGGACCTCCTACGCCCTGTACCGGTTCGAATCCAACGCTCGCTCGGCCACGGTGCTGGGTCTGATCGGGGCGGGCGGCATCGGCCAAACCCTGTTCGACTCCATCAATGGCTTTCAGTACCGCCAGACCTCGGCCATCTGCGTCGTGATCGTGGTCGCCGTGACCCTCATCGACCTGCTGTCCCAGGCGATCAGGCAGCGGCTGATCTAGCCGCGCCGCCATCATGGTAACCTAATATTTTATATAATCTTTTTGATTCACAGCGTGGTTCGCAGCCGTGCTAGTATGACCTTCGGGAACAGATGGGCGAGGAAACGGCTACACCAACCGCCGGGAGAATCGCGTGCTGATCCTCGTCCTGCTGCTTGCCATCGGCGTTTTTGGTTGGGTTCTGTGGCCGGTCCCACGGAAAATCAGGGTCTGGCTCAAGGAAAGACGCGAAATCCGTGGCCGCCACACGGGGCGCTGAGGCCGTCCAGCCACACCTAAGCAGCGACAGGCATTCGCTGCTGGCTAACCGCTAGGCGCCGTCTTGGGTCCGCGCCGCAGCCGGGCCAGACGGCGTAGGCGCCGCCAGAAGCGGATCTTCTCCAACTCTGGATAGGGCTGCAGATTGCGCACGAACTCCTCGGCGGAGGCGCGCCATGAGAATCGCTCCGCGTAGGCGCGGGCGGCGGCGCGGTCCACCTTCAAGGCCTCCATACAGGCTTCCTTCAGGCCTTCGGTCTGGCTCTTGGCCAGCACGCCAGCGCCCGATCCGGGAATGATGTCCACCGGCCCCGGCGCGGGGAAGGCCGCCACCGGCGTGCCGCAGGCCATGGCCTCCAGGATCACCAGGCCGAAGGTGTCTGTCAGGGATGGGAACACGAACACGTCCGCGTCCGAGAAATGTCGGGCCAGGTCCTCGTTGAAGCGCGCGCCGCGAAACACCACTTCGGGAAACTTGACCCGCAGCTCCTCGCGCTGGGGACCGTCGCCCACCACGACCTTGGTTCCGGGCAGGTCCAGCGCCAGGAAGGCCTCGACGTTCTTTTCCACAGCCACGCGGCCGACAGACAGCCAGATAGGTCGGGCCAGGCCCTCGTAGACCGGCTCCATGTTCGGGCGGAACAGCTCGGTGTCCACGCCGCGGGTCCAGGGCGAGATGTTGCGGAAGCCATGCTTGGTCAGTTCGTCGCGCATGGTGGGGGTGGCCACCATCAATCGGCCCGACGGCTTGTGGAACCAGCGCATGTAGGCATAGCCGGCCGACAGAGGCAGGGGCAGGCGGGCGGACACATATTCGGGAAACTTGGTGTGGTAGCTGGTGGTGAAGGGCAGCTTCCATTCCACGCAGATGCGCCGCGCGGCCAAGCCGATGGGGCCCTCGGTGGCGACGTGGATCGCCTCCGGCTCGAAGGACTTGAACTTCTCCTGCACAGGCTCGTAGGCGCCCATGGCCAGCTTGATCTCGGGATAGGTGGGCAGGGGGAAGGTCTTGAACTGGTCCGGCGAGATCACCTCGACCTCGTGGCCCATCTGGCGCATCTCGGCCACGGTCCGGGTCAGGGTGCGCACGACGCCATTGACCTGGGGCTCCCAGGCGTCGGTGGCCAGAAGAATCCGCATCAGAACACGACGCGGCCAGGCGACATCGCCTGACTGTTGAATCGTGCTCTAAATCCAATATTTAGAACGGGTTGCGGGCGAAAAACCGAATCCACTTTTTCCCAACCCGCTCTAGGCCGCGGCCTTGTCCCCCAGGGGGCCAGCGTCAAGGCTGGCCTTGCGGTCAATCATCGACCACGACCGCAGCTTGGCCCATTCCAGGAGCTCCAGGCTGCCGTCATGGTGCTCGACGATGGCCGTGCAGCTTTCCACCCAGTCGCCGTCGTTGATGTATTCGACGCCTTCGATCTCACGCATCTCGGCCTTGTGGATATGCCCGCAGATCACGCCGTCCACGCCGCGCCGACGCGCTTCATCGGCGACGGCGGACTCATAGGCTTCGATGAACTGCAGGGCGTTCTTCACTTTCACCTTCAGAAAGGCCGACAGGCTCCAATAGCCGAACCCCATCCGGCGCCGGGCCAGATTGAACAAGGTATTCAGCATAAGGATGGTTCTATAGGACCAATCGCCGAGGAACGCGAGCCACTTGGCGTGCTGGATGACGCCGTCGAACTCGTCCCCGTGGGTCACCAGGAAGCGGCGGCCGTCGGCGGTTTCGTGGATGGCGTCACGGACGATCACCACGCCGCCGAAGTGCACCCCGCAGTAGTCGCGCGCCACCTCGTCGTGATTGCCCGGCACATAGATGACGTTCACGCCTTTGCGCGCCAGGCGCAGGACCTTCTGCATCACGTCGTTGTGCGCCTGGGGCCAGTACCAGCCGCCCTTCAGCTTCCAGCCGTCGATGATGTCACCCACAAGGTAGAGGGTGTCGCATTCCAGATGCCGAATGAAATCCAGCAAAAGTTCGGCCTGGCAGCCGCGGGTGCCCAGGTGCACGTCCGAAATGAAGGCGGTGCGAACGTTTTGGGTGGGGAATCCGGTGCTCATGGGCGGCGGGCCGTCCTGAAAATGGGTTGCCGACGGGGCAGGCGATAGGGCCGTCGCACGATCAGCCGTTAGGCTGATTGCATGTCGCTTTTGTGAAATCGGCCTTGAAGGTGGCGGGCGGCGGCGGCCGGCGCTAAGTATGGGCGCCAAACTCAGTGCTTTCAGATGCCTCCTTCAGTCGCTCACGTTCCGCCCAAGGCTGCTCCGCCCCACCCCGCGCGGTCAGCGGCCAAGGACACGCCCAAGTCGCTCCGTACGCGCCGCCGTATCCTGGATGCGGCCATGGAGCTGTTCGCCGAGCGCGGCTATCACGGCTGCTCCAATGCGGACGTGGCCCAGGCCGCCGGCCTGACGCGCGGGGCCATGCTCTATCATTTCCGCACCCGCGACGATCTGGTGGAGGCTTCGATCGAGCACATCCAGGATTGTCGCGACCAGGCCCTGGCCGAGGCCGCCCGCGACGCCTTGCCAGGCGAGGACCTGTCGGATCAGGCCATCGACGCCTACTGGACCATGTTGCAGACGTCGCCCTTTCGCGCCTTCACCGAACTGGAGACCGCCGCGCGCACCGATCCGGCGCTCGCCGCGCGGATCGCCTCCGCCCAGGCGGCCTTCGATCGGGCTCAGGTAGGCGAACAGCTGTCGGGCATGCTCCAGGCCGGCGCCGACGCTCGCTTCCAGACCAGCCGCGATATCGCCCGCTTCATGCTGGAAGGCCTGGCTCGCGCCAGCCTCACCTATGAGGCGGACGAGCGCGCCCAACGTCTGCTCACGGTGATCAAGCGGGTGACGCGCGTCCTCAACCGCAAGGGCGCGGTGCAGGATTTGTGGGAAGACTAGAGCCGGATGACGTCTCTCGAAGTCTGAATCCGGCTCTACATTTTTGAATCTAGAGCGCGCGGATCGCTTGAGCCGGTCATTTCGATTTTCCGGTCCAAGGGTTCAGGAGCGTCCGCGCTGACGCCTCGAAATCCGGGACGTTGCGCGTGACGAGCGCCAGGTCGTGAATCTCGGCCGTCGCGGCGATGAAGCCGTCCATCGCGCCGATCGGGCGGCCGATCGCGGCGCGGCGGGCGGTGATGGCTCCCCAAGTCCGCGCGACGGCCTCATCCACCGGCAGGATGCGGCCTTCGAAGCGCAGCGGCAGGTCCTCGCGCAGCCAGGCCTCCAGGCGTGACCGACGCTGGCCTTGCGCCAGGCGTTCCACGCCGTGGCTCAGCTCCGCCAGGGTGATGGCGCTTATGAACACGCGATCCTCGTCCACGTCCCCCAGCCACGCGATCAGACCAGGATCGGGCAAGGGTTTGATCCATTCGGACAGGACATTGGTGTCCAACAGGAAGCTCACAGGTCGATATTGCGCGGCGTGTCCAGGGCGCGTCGGACGTCAAGCCCGGAGTCCTTGAGGGGCGATGCGGCCAGGAAATCCGCCAAGCTGCCAATGCGCCGGACCTTGCGCGACCACTCCTCGGCCGAGACGAGCACGGCGGCGACGCGTCCGTTGCGGGTGATCGTCTGTGGGCCTTCGGACTGCGCGCGTTCGATGACCTGGCTGAACTTCGCCTTGGCTTCGGCCACTGTCCAAGCGGGATCGTCCATGGCGGCCACTCCGATAGCAAGTGACCATTATGGTCATGATGACTATAATTTCAAGCCTGAGCGTTCCGGCGAGCGCCGTTGACCCTTCTCCGACCCCGCGAGTCATGGGTAGCGTCTTATGGACCTTGACGAAGTTGTGGTACGCCAAGTGAAGACTGATCGCGTTTAAGCGTCACCGGCCTCTTCGTCGGCTATGAAAGTCTCAATCTCTTGGAGGGTCGCGGCAAGTTCGGCGATCTGAAGATCGGTTTGCGTTTGCTCTCGGTGATAGGCGCCAGGACCTTGTAAAATTTCGAGTTGGCGGTGCAATGCGGCTCTCGCCTCGATTAATTCCTCAAGACGCGTCTTTGCTTGGGGCTTTTTGTTCCACCACATGATCCGCATGATATCGAGAGCCATGGGCCTCCGCCATGCTTGCCAACGGCGCCTAATTTCAAATGCACCCACTACCGAGTCATGCTAGCGAACGGATCATGAACGATCCAGCCTTCCTGACCGCCGCCGGCCTGGCCGCGCTGTTCCTGGTTCTGGCCATCTTCGCCTTTGCCCGCAGCGCGTCCCTGTCGCGGCGCCTGGCGGTGGCCCAGGAGCGGCTGCGGCAGTCGGGCGAGAATAGCGAAATCCTCAAGGCCCAGGCGGCTCAGTCGGCCCAGGTCGTGGCCGATCAACTGGTGCAGCGCGCCAGCGAGACTTTCCGTTCACAAGAAGCTCTGGCCCTGGAGCGCATGGCCGGCCAGCTCAAGCCGGTGTCGGAGACCCTGGCCAAGTTCGAGCTGCAGGTCGCCGCCATGGAAAAGGCCCGCGCCGAGGACCAGGGCGGGCTCAAGCAGCAGATCACCGAACTGCTCAAGGCCTCGGCCGACACCCAGTTCGAGGCGCGCAAGCTGTCGGCGGCCTTGCGCCGCGGCGCCGGCGTGCAGGGACGGTGGGGCGAGCAGACCCTGCGCAATGTGCTGGAGGCCGCGGGCCTGCAGCACCGCTTCGATTTCGACGAGCAGGTCTCGGTGGATTCCGACGAGGGCCGCCGCCGTCCGGACGTCACCGTGCGCCTGCCCGGCGGCGGGGTGCTGGTGGTGGACGCCAAGTGTTCGCTGAACGCCTTTCTCGAAGCGCAGGAGATCGCCGACGAGGCTGGCCGCGAGGCGGCGTTGGTGCGCCACGCCCAGAGCGTGCGCGAGCACCTGCGCGGGCTCGCCTCGCGCGCCTACGCCCAGCAGTTCGAACGCTCGCCCGACCTGGTGGCCATGTTCGTGCCCGGCGACGGCTTTTTGGCCGCGGCCCTGGAGCGCCTGCCGGACCTGTTGTCCGACGCCATGGCCCAGAAGGTGGTGCTCGTCACGCCCACGACCCTGTTCGCCCTATGCAAGGCGGTGGCCTATGGCTGGCGGGCGGAAGACCAGGCCAAGAACGCCGAGCAGGTGGCCGCCCTGGGCCGCGACCTCTACAAGCGTCTGTCGGTGATGGGCGGACATGTGGCCGGGGTGGGCAAGGCCCTGGAGGTCGCCGTGACCAAGTACAACGCCTTCGTCGGCTCCATGGAGAGCCAGGTGCTGACCCAGGCGCGTCGCTTTGAGGAGCTGGCGGTGGACCACCAGGGCCACGAGCTGACCGAACTGCAGCCGGTGGAGACCTTGCCGCGACCGCTGGCCAAGCTGGCGCCCGCCGAGGAGGGGCCGGCCGATGACAGGTTGGGCGAGGCCCCGGTCTTGACGCTCCGCGGGCGCTGACCTACCTGCATTCCATGGCCGTCCGACCTATCCTGACTGTTCCCAATGCCGTGCTTAAACAGGTGTCCAGGCCTGTGGAGGCTGTCGATGACGCCTTGCGCGTGTTGATGGACGATATGCTGGAGACCATGTACGCGGCCCCTGGCATCGGCCTGGCCGCGATCCAGGTCGGCGAGCCGGTGCGGGTGATCGTGATGGACCTCGCCCGTGAGGGCGAAGAACCGGCGCCCCGCCATTTCGTCAATCCCGAGATCCTGTGGGTTTCCGAGGAGACCGCGCCCTACGAGGAGGGCTGCCTGTCGGTGCCCGAGATCTTCGACGAGGTGGAGCGCCCGGCCCAGGTGCGCCTGCGCTACCAGAACTACCAGGGCGAGACGATCGAGGAGGAGGCCGAGGGCCTCTACGCCGTGTGCATCCAGCATGAGATGGACCATCTGAACGGCGTGCTGTTCATCGACCATCTATCGCGCCTGAAGCGCGACCGCGCCGTGGCCAAGGTCAAGAAGCAGACGGCGGCGGCCTAGTTAGCCCGCCCGTCATCCGCCAGCTTCAGCTGTTGTTGTTGCTGCTGTTGCTGTTATCGCCCTTGTTCTGCCCGGCCTTGTCGGCGGTGGACTTGATCTCGTCCCCGGCCTTCACCGTGGCCTGACCGATCTCCTCCCCAGCCTTCTTCACCGCGGGCGCGGCGGCGGCGGCTACGTTTTTGACCCCTTGGGCAAGGTCGGCGCCGGCGGCCTTCACGTCGGGGGCGGCGTCGCTGGCCGCCTGGGCAAGGTTCGATCCCGCGGCTTTGAAGTCGGCGGCGGCGTTGGCGGCGGGGGGATTGGACGTCTGGTCGGACTTGGAACAGGCGTAAAGCCCGATGAGGCCCAAGGCGGCGGCGGCGACAAAGATGGCTAGGCGCATGGAATCCTCACGGGAGCTTTCCCGCTACAACGGTCAGGTCGCGCGCGGGGTTCCCCCTGGGCGCGCGCGCCGCTAAACCCGGCGCATGCGCATCGCCTTCCTCGGCACGCCCCAATTCGCCGTTCCCGCCCTGGCCGAGCTGGCCGCGGCCGGCTTCGAGATCGCGGCCGTCTACGCCCAGCCTCCCGCGCCGCGCGGCCGGGGCCAGGCGCTCAAGCCCTCGCCGGTGCAGGACTTCGCCGAAAGTCTGGGCCTCGAGGTGCGCACGCCCGCCTCCATGCGCGATCCTGGGGCCATCGCCGACTTCCAGGCGCTGGAGCTGGACGCCGCCGCCGTGGTGGCCTTCGGCCAGATCCTGCCCGCGGCTGTGCTGGACGCCCCGCGCCTGGGCGCCTTCAACCTGCACGCCTCGTTGTTGCCCCGCTGGCGCGGCGCGGCGCCGATCCAGCGGGCGATCATGGCCGGCGATGCGGTCACCGGGGTGCAGGTGATGCGCATGACCGAGGGGCTGGACGAGGGCCCCGTGCTGTTGTCGGAGACCGTGCGCATCGGGCCGCTGGATACGGCCGGATCGCTGCAGGAGCGCCTGGCGGCCATCGGCGCCCACCTTTTGCCCCGCGCCCTGCGCGCGGTGGAGCGCGGCCAGGCGCGGGAAACGCCGCAGCCCGCCGAGGGCCTGACCTACGCCAAGAAGATCAAGCCGGCGGAGGCCCGCATCGATTGGAGCCGCTCAGCCGCCGAGCTGGACCGTCATATTCGCGGCCTGTCGCCCTTCCCCGGCGCCTGGTTCGAGGCTCCCTCCGACAAGGGGCCCGTGCGGATCAAGGCGCTGCTGTCCACGCTGGACGAAGGGCAAGGCGCGCCGGGCCAGGTGCTGGACGACAATCTGCTGATCGCCTGCGGGTCCGGCGCGGTGCGCCTGCTGCAGGCGCAGCGCGAGGGCCGCCAGGTTCAGGACGCCCAGACCTTCCTGCGCGGCTTTTCTCTGCCCGTCGGCGCAAGGCTCTTGTGATGGCGCGCTACCGGCTGACGGTGGAATACGACGGCGGGCCCTACTTCGGCTTTCAGGCGCAGAAGGAACAGCCCTCGGTCCAGGCCTCGCTCGTGCGGGCCATCGCCGCCTTTACCGGCGAGTCGGTGACGATCCATGCGGCGGGCCGCACCGATTCGGGCGTGCACGCCACCGGCCAGGTGGTGCATTTCGATACGGCGCGCGACTGGCCGGCCGAGACGGTGCGCAATGCCATGAACGCGCACCTGGGCGCCGAGCCGATCGTGGCGCTGGACGCCGCGCGGGTGGACGAGGATTTCCACGCCCGTTTCTCGGCCATCGGCCGCCGCTACCTGTACCGCGTCCTCAACCGCCCCGCCCCGCCGGCGTTGGACCGGGGCCGGGTGTGGCATGTGAAGGGCGAGCTGGACGTGGCGGCCATGCACGCCGCGGCCCAGCGCCTGATCGGCCTGCACGACTTCACCACCTTCCGCGACGTGCGCTGCCAGTCCAAGTCGCCGGTCAAGACGCTGGATGTCGCGCGGGTCTGGCGCGAAGGCGAGGAGGTGCATCTGGGCTTCGAGGCCCGCTCCTTCCTGCACCGGCAGGTACGCTCCTTGACCGGATCCCTGGTGGAAGTGGGCCTGGGCCGTTGGAGCGCGGACGACCTGCAGGCCGCCCTGGACGCCAAGGACCGCTCCGCCTGCGCCCAGGTCGCCCCGCCGCAGGGGCTGTATTTGGTGGGGGTGGAATACTGAGGGGGGGATGGCTGAAAGGCAGCGCTCTCACCCTACCGTCGCTCGCACGATGGAATGATTTTTCGAAGGTCTGGTCCGGTCAAGGACGAGGCTTTGCCTCGCCGCGCAGCGGTCGCCTTCGGTGATCCTTGACAGGGCCAGGCCCTTCGAAAGCAGACTCGCCATGCGTTCGACGGAGAGTTGCGGCGGGTTTAGAATATGGCGTCCTTCCCCCTCGATGGGGGAAGGGAGCCCCCCTTACGAACAGCAACGGTTGACGCACCGCCCCCACGCCTCTAGGCCCGGTTTATGTCCTCCCCCCACATTCCTCCGGCGCTGGCCCAGGCGCTGTCCGAGCGCGGATATGCGGCGCTGACGCCCGTGCAGCTGGCGGTGCTGGAGCCGCAGGCGCGCGGACGCGACCTGCTGGTGTCGGCTCGCACCGGCTCGGGCAAGACGGTCGCCTACGGATTGGCCCTGGCCGACACCCTGCTGGGCGAGGCCGAGCACCTGCCCGCGCCGGGCGCCCCCATGGCCCTGGTCATCGCCCCCACCCGCGAGCTGGCCATGCAGGTGCAGCGCGAGCTGCAGTGGCTGTACGCCTCCGCCCGCGTCGCGGCTTGCGTGGGCGGCATGGATCCGCGCGCCGAGCGACGAGCGCTGGAGGTCGGTTGCCACATCGTGGTGGGCACGCCCGGGCGCCTGCGCGATCACCTGGAGCGCGGCAATCTTCAGCTCGACCAGTTGGCCGCCGTGGTGCTGGACGAGGCCGACGAGATGCTCGACCTGGGCTTTCGCGAGGAGCTGGAGGAGATCCTCGACGCAACGCCCAAGACCCGCCGGACCCTGTTGTTCTCGGCCACCCTGCCCAAGCCGATTATCGCCCTGGCCTCCACCTATCAGAGGGACGCCCTGCGCCTCACGGTGGGCGCGTCAGAGGAGCCGCACGCCGACATCGACTACCGCGCCATGGCCATAGCGCCGGGCGAGATCGAATTGGCGACGGTCAATGTGCTGCGCTACTTCGAGCCGGACGCCGCCCTGATCTTCTGCTCAACCCGCGAGGCGGTTAAGCGCCTGCACGCCAATCTGGTGGAGCGCGGCTTCAACATCGTGGCCCTGTCCGGCGAGCTGAGCCAGAACGAGCGCAGCCACGCGCTGCAGGCCCTGCGCGACCGGCGCGCCAAGGTGTGCGTAGCCACCGACGTGGCGGCGCGCGGCATCGACATTCCCGACCTGGACCTGGTCATCCACGCCGATCTGCCGGTCAATCGCGATGTGCTGCAGCACCGTTCGGGCCGCACCGGACGGGCCGGGCGCAAGGGCGTGTGCGTGATCCTCGTGCCCCATCCGCGCCGCCGCCGAGCCCAGGGCCTGATCGATACGGCGCGCATCCAGGTGCAGTGGCAGGCGCCCCCCAGCGCCGAGGACATCCGCGCCCAGGATCAGGCGCGCCTGATCGAGCAGGTGGCTCCCGCCGCCGATGCGGCTGAGGACGATCTGGCCCTGGCCTACGCCCTGATGGCGCAGCGTCCGCCCGAGGCGATCGCAGCCGCCTATGTGCGTCTGGCCCGCGCGCGCATGCCCTCGCCCGAAGACCTGGCCGAGAGCCAGCCGGAGCCCGCGCCCTATGTTCCCGCTCAGGGTCGTGCGCCCGAGGCGCCCCGGCCCGGTTTCGAGGACGCCGTCTGGTTCCGCATCGACTTCGGCCGCAACAAGAACGCCGAGGCGCGTTGGATGCTGCCGATGATCTGCCGGCGCGGCCACGTGACCAAACGCGAGATCGGCGCCATCCGCATCTATGAGCGCGAAACGCGTTTCCAGATCGTCGCCGAAGCCGCCGATGCCTTTACGGCCCTGACCGTCCAGGGCGATTCCGATGGCGGCCGCATCGTGCGCCTGACCGCCAACGAGCCTGCGCCCCGCGAAGAGCGCCCTCCGCGCAACCGCTCAAAACCGTTCAAGCGCGCCGAGCCGGGGGCGGACAAGGCGCCCTACGCCAAGCCGGACTACGCCAAGCCCAGAGCCGAAAAGCATGGGGGCGAAAAGTTTGGGGCCGACAAACCTCGGTTTGAAAAGCCGAAATTCGACAAGCCCAGATTCGATGGGCCCAAGCCGGCCAAGCAGCCCTGGACTCCGCCACTGGAAGGGGCCGGCCCCGCCCCGCTCCGGCCCAAGAAGGCCAAGGCCGTCAAGAAACGGCGGCCGAACGGCTGAGCGGCGCGATCTCCGAGGCGGGCGGAAGGCGCGGTGCAGACGGCGTCTGAAGGCCGAGCGGGACCGTCGGCGCCGACGGTCGGTCGGCGATCTCCAGCGACAAGGCTTGCAGCAGGTCGCGCATGCCGTCCACGACGCTATCGGTCGATCGCCGGCTCATGGACTTGCCGCCAAAGCGGTGGCCCCAGAAGCTGACCACCTGCTCCAGACGTCCGATACGGTCTCCCAGCTCAAGGAACTGGTTTGAGCTGTTCGCCAGGAAGGTTCGGAACTGATCCGGATTCCTTTGGTCCGTGAGGGCCGCGAAGGCGGTGTCGTAAAGCTCCAGCCGCTGCTTGATTTCGCGCCAGGACAAGGCGACCGACTTGCCCACCAGGCGTTTGGCCCGGGCTACGAACGCCAGCTCGTCGCGTTCGTGACGTCCCGCCCGGATGGCTGAGATGGAGGTCAAGGTGGCCTCGATCGCCGGCGCCAGGGCGCGGCTGCGCCAGTGGTAATAGAGAAAGGCCTTCCACGAGAACATGGCCTCCGAGAATTCCGACGCCTTCATGCGGAACGTCTCGCGCAGCGGCTCAAGTTCGGCGCTTTCCTGGTTCGCCAGTAGAAGTTGGGACAGTCGTTCGGTCCGCTCCTTGTTGGCGGCCGCGTCGCCAAAGCACAGCCGCACCAAGGCTTCGATCTCGCCGGCGACAAAGCCCAGCATCTCGGCCTTGTCTCTTTTTGTGAACCGATAATAGCAAAGTCCGACGTCGATCTTTTTCTGGTTGAGGCTCTCGCGCACCAGAAACGGGTCGAGGGTGGGCAGCTTGTCCAGGATCCGGAGCACCGCCATGTCGCGATCCATCGGAAGGTCGGTGTAGTCCAGGTGGCGCGACAGGGCGCCCAGGAAGTTCCTTTGGCCGACCAGCAACCACTGGCCGCCCAGGTTCAGATCCGCCGGATCGAAAGGAAAAATCACCTTGGTGGCGTTGAAGCGCTTGTTCGGGCGCCGCTCGGCTTCGCTCGGGTGCAGGTTATGCTTGATGATGATCGCCCGATTGAGCACTGGGTGGGTGAACATCGGCCGCTCGGCATAGTCCGGATCGTCCGGACTTTCCAAATCCAGGGCGTGCAAGTTCAGGACACGGGCGGAGGAGGCCGTGGCGATGACAGTCTTGAGGCTTCTGAAGCCGGCGACAGCCTTAAGCGCCTGCATTTGGCGCACTCCGGTTTACTTGACAGACTTCGTATAAGGACCAAGACTTTATGCGGTCTTTAATTTCGCGATTAACGTTTGCTGAACGCCAGGACGTCCCCCGCGGGGGCAGTTCGCACCGATCCGATTGGCGTTGCGCATTGACCTTCGGGCCCTGGCCCCTTAGCTGCCCGGCCATGAACGCGCCTCAAATCCTGGCCGGCCTGTCGCAGGTCGCTGATCGCTACGACGTCCTGCTGTGCGACGTCTGGGGCGTGATCCACAACGGGCGCGAGAGCTTCCCCGCGGCGTGCGAGGCCCTGGCGCGGTTCCAGCGCGAGCGTGGGCCGGTGGTGCTCATCTCCAACTCGCCGCGCCCCTCCGAGGCGGTGAAGCCTCAGCTGGTCGAGCTGAGGGTGCCAGACGCGGCGTGGACCAGCTTCGTCACCTCGGGCGACGCCACGCGCGCCCTGCTGGCCGAGCGCGCGCCCGGCCCCGCCTGGCGCATCGGGCCCGAGCGCGACGACGTGCTCTACGAGGGCCTGGGCCTGAGCTTCGCCGGACCGGACCAGGCCGCCTTCATCGCCTGCACCGGTCCGGTGGACGACGACGTGGAGACGCCCGAGGACTACCGCTCCGACCTGGACCTGGCCGCAAGCCGGGGGCTGACCATGATCTGCGCCAATCCGGACCGGGTGGTGCACCGGGGGGATAAGCTGATCTACTGCGGCGGCGCCCTGGCCGACCTCTACGCGGCGCTGGGCGGCGAGGTGATCATGGCCGGCAAGCCCTACGCGGCGATCTACGACCTGTGCCTGGCGGAAGGCGAGCGCCTGCTGGGGCGGCCGGGCCGCGCCCTGTGCATCGGCGACGGGGTGCCCACCGACGTCAAGGGCGCCCAGGACCAGGGCCTGGACTGCCTGTTCATCGCGGGGGGCATCCACGGGGCCGAGGTGGCCGGCGCCGGCGTGGCGGCCGTGGGTGCGCGCATCGGCCAGGTCTTGGCCGAGCACGGCGCCGGCGCCGCCTTCGCCATGTCGTCTCTCTGCTGGTAAAGGGCGCTGCATGGATCGTGACGACATCGCCGTCGGCCAGAGCGCCGAACGCAGCTTCAGCGTTACGGACGCGCGCGTCCGCGCCTTCGCCGAGGTGTCGGGGGACCATAACCCGGTGCATCTGGACGAGGCCTATGCGGCCAAGACCATGTTCAAGGGTCGGGTGGCGCACGGCATGCTGCTCGGCGGTTTCATCTCCGCGGTGCTGGGCGACGCCTTGCCGGGACCCGGCTCCATCTACCTCGACCAGACCCTCGAGTTCCTGCATCCCGTGCGCATCGGCGACGAGGTCACGGTGCGGGTGACGGTGACCCACGCCGAGCGGACGCGCGTGCAGCTCCGGACCCTCTGCCTGGTGGGCGATGTGGTCGTTTGCCGGGGCGAGGCGACGGCGGTCCCGCCGCGCCGGCGCAGGGCGCAGGCCTGATGGCCCTGACGCGGATTGAAGGCTGGCGGAACCTGCCGGTGGGGCTCAAGGGGGCCTCGGTCGCCCTGGGCAACTTCGATGGCGTGCATCTGGGCCACCGGCGCGTTCTGGCCGCGGCGGCCCGGGCGGCGGGCCTGCTGGACGCGCCCTTCGCGGCGATCCGCTTCTCGCCCCATCCGGTCATGGTGATGCGGCCCAATACCCCGCCCTTCCTGCTGATGACGCCCGGCCAGCAGGTCCGGGCGCTGGAGGCGCTGGGCGTGGAATGGCTGTACGATATTCCCTTCGACCTTGACCTGTCCGCCTTCAGCGACGAGGCCTTCGCCCGCGAGGTTCTGGTCCAGGGCCTGGGCGTGCGGCACGTGGCGGCGGGGTTCAACGTCAGATTCGGCAAGGCCCGCAAGGGCGACACCGACGCCTTGATGCGGTACGGACGGGACCTCGGCTTCGGCGTGACCATCGTCGATCCCGTCGCCGGGCCGGACGGCGCGCAATATTCCTCCAGCGCCGCGCGCGAGGCGATCGGGCGGGGCGACGTGGCCGCCGCCGCCCGCATCCTCGGCCGGCCCTTCGCCATCGAGGGCGTGGTGGAGCAGGGCGCCCAGCTCGGCCGCCAGCTGGGCTTTCCCACCGCCAATGTGGCGCTGGGCGACTATGTGCGCCCGGCGCTCGGCGTTTACGCCACCCGCACGCGCCTGGCCGATGGGCGCCTGGTCCCCGGCGTGGCCAGCGTGGGAACCAACCCCACCGTGGGCGTGGTCGAACCGCGGCTGGAGGTGTGGCTGTTCGACTTCGACGAGGACCTGTACGGCCAGGTCATCGAGACCGAGCTGGTCGCCTATCTGCGGCCGGAGGCCAAGTTCGATAGCCTTCAGGCCCTGACGGCCCAGGTCCGGGCCGACGCCGATCAGGCGCGCGCCCTGCTGCTGCCGGCGTTCTGAATCCGTCTTCTTGACCGCCGTCATGCCCCTCCTCGGGCTTGACCCGGGGATTGATCGGGGGACTTAGAGCGGGTTGTGATTACACGGAATTACATTCCAAATCCGCTCACCCCGGCGAAGGCCGGGGTCCAGGTGAAGCCCGGCAAGCGTTCAGGATGCATCCGGATACCGGCCTTCGCCGGTATGAGCGGAGGAATTGAAGACGCTTCGCTGCGAGGCTTG
>PLRV01000027.1 GCA_003164925.1 Caulobacteraceae bacterium | reverse complement strand
CCTTCAGCCACTCGGCCACGTCACCTGATGCTTTGTTGATCGGGGTGTCCCGAGCTTCAAGGCGGGGTCGTCATAACCGAACCGAACTGGCGGGGCAACGCGCTCGCGCAGGCCTTGTCGCCGTGCGATGCGATATCACGGCCTTGATGCTCTCCGCCGTGGTCAATTTTTGTTGCCGTCGCGTCGAAATCGCGCGAATTTTACAAATATAATTTCGTTTTCAATCGTCTTATTCGTAAATATTTTGGTTAATATCTGATTCATTTAAATCATTATCGCTGGATTTACTTGATACGGTGAACCCTTGCGCTACTCACGGGAGGGGTCAAATGAAAATCCTACTGAATGGTTGCGCCATCACAGCGCTCGTATTGGGCCTGATTGGTCAGGCTAATGCGCAGATCGATATCAAATCCGCGCCGATATACGCTGTTCCCTCCGATCCGGACGCGGGGCAGGGCGCCTTGGTCAGCAAGCCGGCTTCCGACCAGACTTCGGCTGCCACGGCGGAGCGCGCGGTGGCGGCGGTGGTTGATCCGCCCGCTACGTCCCAGCCCCTATTGAATCCGCACGAACGGGCGTTTTTCGCGGCGCTGGGCCACCGAATCACCGACTCGGCGACGGCGTACGAAGGCTACGTTCGCGCGGCCGGCGCCATCGACGCCCGGTTCACCGGAGCCAGGCAGGTCCAGTCCGCTTTGAGGGTCGCCGAGGCTTATAACGCCGCCCAGTTGCAGGAAGGCGCCATCGCCTACGCCGCCGTGCTCGCCCTGCGCAACCAGGCCTTCGTTGACGGGGTGCGGGCGCAGAACGTCCCCGGACTGGCCGATCGCTTGATCGCCGATCCGGACCAGGTGCTGAGCTTGTCCGGCGCCAACGACGCGGTGCAGGACGTGTCCTATGTCATGCGCGTTCAGGCTCAGGCCGTGGCCGACGCCGGCGCGGCGATCCACCAGGCGGCGTATACGGTGCAGAGACAGACATGGTCGCGTGGCGCGGTGGCCGATCCGGACAAGGTGCTGGCCTCGGCCAAGACGTCGGCCCTGCGGACGTTGACGGCGGATGAGGCAGCCGAGCGGCGGCTGCTCGACAGCATAGGGGCCGCACCCGTGGCGGCCGGCGAGCGCCTGGCGCCCACGCGCGAGGTTGTGCAGGGCTTGGCCCTGGCCGCGCTGGCCGTCCTCGGCCAGGCCGGCGACGCGCAGGAATCGCGCTTCGAGCCCCTGCTGCGCCAACTTGCCGATACCGACTGCCTGCAGATGGCCAAGATGAATCTCAACCAATGCCTGGCGGTGGCGGGACCCCATTACGAGGATGTGTTCTGCCTGGGCCAGCATGCGGTGCGGGAGACGGGCCAGTGCCTGGTGTCCGCCATCGGCGGCCCGCCGGGCAGTCCGGCGGTGCGAACGGCCGAGTTGGAGGGCTATGGCTTGGAGCGCGCCGAAGCCTATGCCGAGCCTGCCCCCCGCGCCTCGCCGGCCGGAAATTAGAGCCGGATGGCTTCTCTCAAAGTCTGAACCCGGCTCTACATATTTGAATCTAGAGCACGATTCAGCGTTTAGGCGATTCCGCCTAAACCCATCGTGCTCTAACTGTTGCGGAGCGCGGCGGGCGTGACGAGGTAGTGCACGCTGAACAACTGGTCCGGATCGGTCCAGACCGCCTCGGGCGCGAAGCCGGCGGCCACGGCCAGATCGCCGAACCCGGCCAGCGAATACTTGTAGGAATCCTCGATGTGGATGCGTTCGCCGGCCTTCAAGGCAATGGCCCTGCCCAAGACGTGCGCCGTTTGGTCCGCCAGGCTTTCCAGGTGGATTTCGATGCGTCCGTGCTCGACGTCGTAGCGGGCGCGGTGCGCGAAGAGGTCCAGGTTGAAATCGGCGCTCAGTTCGCTGTTGGCGCGGACGAGCACGTTCTTGCTGAAGGCGGCGGTGACGCCCTGAGCGTCGTCATAGGCCCGCTCGAGCACTGCGGTTGATTTGCGCAGATCCACGCCCACGACCATGGCGGCGCCCGGACCTAGCCGAGCCGCCCAGTCCGTCAGGAAGCTGACCGCCTCGTCCGGTTGAAGATTGCCGATGGTCGAGCCGGGAAAAAATCCCAGACGTCTGCCGCCGCCCTCAATGGGGGGCAGGGCGAATGGCTGGGCATAGTCGGCGCACACCGCGTGAATGGACAGGTCTGGCCGCCGCAGGTGCAGCCGGCGTGTGGCGCTGCGTAGATTATCGCGAGAAATGTCGATCGGCACATAGGCGCCAGGCCGCTCCAGGGCGTCGAGCAGGATTTCGGCCTTGAGGCTTGAGGCGCCGCCCAGCTCGATCAGCTGGGCGCCGGGGCCGACGCGGCGCGCGATATCGGGGGCGCAGCGGCGCAGAATGCCGATCTCCGTACGGGTCGGATAGTACTCTTCCAGCTCGCATATGCGGTCGAACAGGGCCGAGCCGCGCGCGTCGTAAATGAACCGGCACGGGATGGCCTTGTGCAGACCCGAAAGCCCGTTCAGCAGCGCCTGGCCGAACCCGGACAGGTCGAGCGCATAGTCGTGGAATGCAATCCGGGGATTGGGATCCACGGGGGCGAAATCGGTATCAAGCATCGTCCGTCAGCCTAAATCCATTGAAGGCCCAGCGGGCGCTTGGGGGGAAAAAGTTGCGATAGGTGTCCCGGATATGGCCCTGCGGCGTTGCGAAACAACCGCCGCGCAGGACCATCTGTCCGCTCATGAACTTGCCGTTGTATTCGCCGATGGCGCCGGCGGGCGGCCGATAACCGGGATAGGGGGCGTAGGGACTGCCGGTCCACTCCCACACCAGCCCGCCGTGGGCGAGCGCGCCTTGCGCGGCCGCGGTCTCCCACTCCGCCTCGGTGCATAGCCGTTTGCCGGCCCATCGGGCGAAGGCGTCGGCCTCGTAGAAACTGACATGGCGAACGGGCTGGGCCGGCTCCAGCGGGGCCAGGCCAGAAAGAGTAAACTCGTTCCAGACGCCGGCCGCAGTTTCGCGCCAGTAGAGCGGTGAGCGCCAGGCCTCCCGCTGGCGCGTGACCCAGCCGTCGGACAGCCAGAGTTCGGGGCGCTGGTAGCCGCCGTCCTGCACGAACGCCCGGTATTCACCGCATGAAACGGGGCGGTCGGCGATGAGGAACGGGTCGAGCCAGGCCTTATGCCTTGGCCCTTCGTTGTCGAAAGCAAAGCCCGGCGCGCCATGGCCCACTTCGACCAAGCCGCCGTCAATTCTTCGCCAAGCCTGATCGGCGGGCATCGCAGGCGCAGACGCCCAAGTCCGATCATAGGCCGGAGCCAGGGGATTGATGGACAGCACGTGCAGGATGTCCATCAGGATCAGCTCCTGATGCTGCTGCTCGTGGTGCAGGCCAAGGTCCACCAATGGCGCCACGGCCAGCCAAGCCTCTTGCGGGATGTCGACAATCAGCCGCGCCAGGGCCCGATCTACATGGGCGCGATAGTCGTGCACCGTTTCCAGTGATGGGCGCGACAGCAAGCCTCGCGCCGAACGGGCCCAGCGCTCGCCGACCGCCTCATAGTAGGAGTTGAAAAGATAGCCGAACCGCTCGTCGAACGGTCGGTAACCCGAGACGTGGGGTTGCAGAACAAAGGTCTCGAAAAACCAGGTCGTGTGCGCCAGATGCCATTTGGTCGGACTGACGTCCGGCATGGATTGGATCTGCTGGTCCTCGGCGCTGAGCGGCCCTGCAAGCGCCAAGCTTCGGGCGCGAACCGCGCCATAGCGATGGAGCGGGCGGGGTTCGGTGTCGACGGCGGCTGACGAGGGCATGGGCAGGAGTATGTCCTCGGTGGCGCAGGCGTTGCAGCATGGCGGTCGCGCTTTTTTGGGTCAACTGTTGCGCTTGCAACAAGCGCGCGCCGGACCCATAGGTTCCCGAGGCGGTCGTTGGCGTAAGCACCTGATCCCGCGGCCGACCGGCTGTGGCCAGGACGCTGGAAAACCCGTCTTTGCGGTGCGTCACAACACGCCTTCGATTTTTACTCCGGATCGTGTATCTTGCTTTGCAAATCACTTTCGAGTGAGCGATCCCGCCTCCCAACACCCTGTCGGACGAGGAGCTACGATGACTGCATCGGTTAAGACGCTTGAGCAACCGCGCCTGAAGGCTCCTGCCAATGACGGCGCGATCGAGCTGACAATCCTGATGCCGTGCCTCAACGAGGCCGAGACGCTGGCGGTGTGCGTGCAGAAGGCGAGGGGCTTTCTGGAGCGGTCAGGGATCGAGGGCGAGGTGTTGATCGCCGACAACGGCTCCACCGACGGTTCGCAGCTGATCGCCGAAGACAACGGCGCCCGCGTGGTCGCCATTCCCGAGCGCGGCTACGGAGCGGCGCTGATCGGCGGCATCGGCGCGGCCCGGGGCCGTTACGTGATCATGGGCGACGCCGACGACAGCTACGATTTCGAAAACCTGGACGCCATGGTCGATCGCCTGCGCGCCGGCGATGAATTGGTGATGGGCAATCGTTTTCGCGGCGGCATCAAGCCAGGCGCCATGCCCGTTCTGCACAGGTATCTGGGCAATCCGGTACTGTCGTTCCTGGGGCGACTGTTGTTCCGTATCCCGGTGGGCGATTTCCATTGCGGCCTGCGCGGATTCTCCCGCGAGGCGGCGCTTAAGCTGCGCCTGAAAAGCACGGGCATGGAGTTCGCCAGCGAAATGGTGGTGAAAGCCGCGTTCCACGGTCTGCGCATGGCCGAGGTGCCGACTGTGCTGTCTCCGGATGGCCGCTCGCGCCCGCCGCACCTGAAGACCTGGCGCGACGGGTGGCGCCACCTGAAGTTCCTTCTGCTGCACAGCCCGACCTGGCTATTCGTCTATCCGGGCATCGCCTTGATCCTGCTGGGCCTCCTCGGCGCAGCCATGTTAAGCGGCGGCTCGGTGCACATCGGCCGTGTCGAGCTCGACATCCATACCATGATCGTGTCGTGCTTCGCGGTGCTGATCGGCGCTCAGTTCGTATCCTTTGGGGCCCTTGCCCGTCGATACGCCATGGTCGAGGGCTTCGTGCCGGGACCGGCCAAGTTCCAGGGTCTCATCCTGGGCATGACCCTCGAACCCCTGCTGCGCGTGGCCGGGGTAATCCTGCTGGGCGGGATTATCGGCTGCGTGTGGGCGGTCAGCAGCTGGGCCCACACGGGTTTCGGGCCGATCCTTTACTACAGCGTCCTGCGGGTGCTAGTGCCCTCGCTGACTGCGGTGGCGGTGGCGGCCCAACTGGCGGCTACGGCCTTCCTCACCTCGCTGTTGACCATCCGTAGCTAACCGAGTTTTTCCAGTTTCATGCGTCGGTTCGCGCCGCTCCTGAGCGTCCTGGCGGCGACACTGCTGATTATGGCGGTGGCGTTTGTCGATGGCCGGCCTTCGGTTTTTTACGACTCCCACAGCTATGACGTGATGGGCCGCAACCTGATCCAGGTGGTTCAGGAGTTTCCGCGCAGCGTCGAATTCAAGATGAAGCCGGGGGTGAAGTGGGGCGACGAGCCGGTCACCACCGATCGGCTGATCGATTCCGAGGTGGAGGGCGCACGCTCGCCTTTCTACGGGGTGCTGCTGCACGGCGCCTGGCAGATCGGAACCCTGTGGCTGCTGGCCGCGATCCAAAGCGCCCTAGCCGCCTGGGTCGGCTATCTCTTGTGGCGCACCTTGGCTCCGCAGGCGCCGTGGTGGAGCTATCTGGCCTTGGTCGGCGCGGTGGTGATCGGCTCCAGCCTGTCGTTTTTCGCGACCTTCGCCATGCCCGATGTGTTCGCCGGCATCGGCGGCGGCGCGGCGGTGCTTCTTCTGTCGCAGGTCGATCGCCTGAAACGGGCGGAGAAGATCGGTCTATTCGCGCTGCTGGCTTACAGTCTGGCGATCCACAAATCCCACCTGGCCACGGCCGTGGGGCTGCTGGTCGCCGGATACGCGCTGCTGATGCTGATGGGTCTCAAGCGCGAGGTGCTGCTGCGGCGCGCGGGCGTGGTGATGGCAGCGATTCTCGTGGCTTGGATGAGCGGTCTGGTGTTCGGGTCGACCTACAAGATCCGCACGGGCCTGCCCCTGGACCATCCCCCGTTCCTGTTCGCGCGCGTGCTCGCTGACGGTCCGGGGCGGGACTATCTGCACATGGCCTGCGCCAAGGACAACAACGTTTACGCAGCCTGCTTCTTTGCCAAGAACATCAACAGCCACAGTACTGAAAATCTGATTCTCTGGTCCAATCGGCGTAACCTCGGCGTGTTCAACATCGCCAACCGTGCGACCCGCGTGCGACTGGAGGACGAGGAACCGCATTTCGTGCTCGGCGTGCTGGAGCACGAGCCGCTCGACGAACTCGGCGCAGCCTTGGGCAACTGGGGCCGCCAGCTGATTTATTTCGAGGTCGACGATCCGCTGCGCAATCCCGCGGCCTTTCTGCTGGGCCGCTATTGGCCCACCACGGCCCTGCCCAAGCTGATCCCCAATTTCGACGCCTGCCGTCCGCCGCGAAGCTGCAGGCCGCCCTTTGCGCCCCAGAGTCTGGCGTGGTGGCATGGGTCGGTGCTGGTGGCCTCGCTGCTGTTCCTCGTCTGGCGATTCAGCCGGCGCGACGTACGATCCGCCTTTTCGTTCAGGGGCCTCAAGCGCAACGATGAGGCGGCCCGCGTATTGGCGACGGTGGCTTTGTTGCTGATCGTGGTGGCTTTGAACGCGGCGGTGTGCGGCATGCTGTCGGGCCCCTTCGCCCGCTACCAGGCTCGCCTGGTCTGGCTGACGCCCCTGGCGGCGGGGCTTACGATCTGCGCCTTGCCGATGTCCCTTGCATGGGCGGCGGATTTTGCGCGCCGGGCGTTCGGCGCCGTCAACGGTCTTTGGGATCGAATGCGGCTCCAGCCGTTGGTGGGCAGGTTCTTGCCGCCCCTGAACGGACATCTGATGCGCTTCGGCATGGTCGGCGCGCTGGGCTTCGTGGTCGATGGCGCAGTGCTGGAGGCGATGATTTACCTGGGCATGAACCCCATCGCTGCTCGCGCCGTGTCCTTCCCTGTTGCGGTCTGCGCCACATGGATGGCCAATCGAACCTTCACCTTTCCCGACCGGATCGAACAGTCGCGGGTGCGCGAAGCCTCCACCTATGTGGCCGTGCAACTCGTGGGCGGCGCCGCCAATTTCGCCGTCTATTCGGCGCTGGTGCATAGCCTGCCGATGTTCGCCGCCTGGCCGATATTGGCGCTGGCGTTTGGCGCGGTGGCAGGGCTGGCGATCAATTACCTGGGTTCGAAGCATATTGTCTTCAGGCGCGGCGTGACCGCACCCTGAACGGGAATTATTCTCTCGTTTGCTTGGTAATAAAGCGCAGAGGCGACATAACATTGGGCTTGTATGCCGGTCCAAGATATCGCGCGCCTGCCGGACGCCGCCGGGTCAACGGCGTTAACGAAAGCTGAAAATATCTAGTTCCTCACGCGAATTTACTCGCGCAACAAGCGAGAAATGGCGATGGGCGACGGGTGAATTCTAGGCGCTGCATCAATTTAGTTCTTCTGGCTAGATGACGAGCGGCGAGCATCACCCTAGTGCTTCCCCCCGTCCTTCGCTCGACCGGCGAAGAGGAAATACCGGGAGTTCCGACGAATGACGTTTCTGACCGGGCTCATTTGATGCGGGCCATCGTCGTCAGCCGCTATCCGGTATGCCTCGACGGCGTGATCCGTCTTGTCGCCGAGATGGGGGCCTTCGAGAATGTCGATGGTTACGGCAGCCTGGACGAGGCGCTGGTCAGCGCAAGCCAGAAACCCGTGAATCTTCTGATCATCGACAGCGCGGCGGGGGACCCCGAATTCGAGCAACTGAAGCAAACGGTTGCCGCGGTGGCGGTGGCGCCCGTCGTCCTCTTCGCCATGCTCGACCCCGTGGACGTGCAGTGGGCTCGTGATAACGGCGTCAAGGGCTGCATACCCAAAACCGCGCCGCGGGACCTGCTCACGGCCGCGCTGAAACTGATCCTGGCCGGAGGCCTTTACTTCAGCGATATCGCCGAGCAGGTCGCCAAACCTCGTCCGACGCCTGGCCTAAGGTCACGTCTGTCGACGCGCCAACTTGAGGTGCTCAGGCTGATCGAGATCGGCCAAACCAACAAGGAGATCGCCCAGGCGCTCGGCATCTCCGTGGCCACGGTCAAGCTGCATGTCCAGGCGATCTTGAACGTCACGGGGGCGCGCAACCGCACCGAAGCGGCGCTCCGGGCGAGGGGACAGATCCGTTAAGACCGCGCGGCCTGTCCCGGCCGGATGAGACGCATGGGGTTGCCATGCGCACGCCCGAGGCCATATGTGCCGTGGGGGCATTGCCGAGCTTGGCCCCAGCTAGCCGAGGAACACAGCCTTGCATTCCACCGCATCCCATCGTCCGCTTCTGTGGATCACCATGGCCTTGTCGCTTGCGCTGGGAGGCTGCGGGATCAACACCATCCCCACCAAGCGGGTCGCTGCCCAGACGGCCTGGGCGGAGGTGCAGAATCAATACCAGCGCCGGTCCGACCTGATCCCCAATCTGGTGCAGACGGTGCAAGGCTATGCTCAGCAGGAGCGCGGCGTGCTGGTCGACGTGACCAACGCCCGCGCCAAGGCCACCCAGGTGCAGGTGAACGCCTCCACCATCACCGATCCGGCGGCTTTCCAACGCTTCGAGCAGGCGCAGGATCAGCTGACGGGCGTGCTCGGCCATCTGATGTCGATCAACGAGAAATATCCGGATCTGAAGTCCAACGAGAACTTCCTGGCCTTGCAATCGGAGCTGGAAGGCACGGAAAATCGGATCGCGATCGCCCGGCGCGACTACAACTCGGCGGTCCAGTCGTACAACACCGAACTGGCCACCTTCCCGGGGGTGCTGTGGGCCGGGACGATGTATAAGGGCGACAAGCCCATGAACATGTTTGGCGCCACCCAGCAGGCCCAGAGCGCGCCTGCGGTCAACTTCAACATAGCCCCGCCCGGCGGGACCGCGCCGGCCACAACGCCTGGATCGGCGCAGTAATGCGTTTTGCGCGCCGCCCCGTCGGCCTGATCGCGAGTTTCATCCTGGCCGTGGCGCTTTGCCTTGCCGGGGCGCCCGCGCGGGCGGCGCTGACCTTTCCGGCCCTGACCGGCCGGGTGGTGGACCAGGCCCACATCCTGTCGCCTGAGGTCCAGGCTCAGCTGACCGCTCAACTGGGCGCGTTGGAAGCCAAGACCAGTCGGCAGCTCGTGGTGGTTACGCTGGCGTCTTTGCAAGGCGATGACATCGCCGACTACGGTTACCAGCTCGGACGAACCTGGGGCCTGGGTCAGAAGGGACTCAATAACGGGGTTCTGCTGATTGTCGCCCCCAATGAGCACAAGGTGCGCATCGAGGTTGGCTATGGGCTGGAGCCCATTCTCACCGACGCCTTGAGCAATCTGATTCTGCAGGAAAAGGTCATCCCCAAATTCCGCGCCGGGGACATTCAGGGCGGGGTGGTGGACGGCACGCAGGCGCTGGTCGATCAGCTCAGCCTTGATCCCTCGACGGCGGAGGCCAAGGCCGCCCAAGCGGAGCAGGCGGCTCAATCGGGAGCCTCGCCGTCGGCGCGGCTGGGCAACAGCCCCATCGTCCTGCTCATGCTCGGCTTCATCGTCTTTTGGGCGGTGGGCGCGGTGCTGGGCGGCGGGCGCGGTGGCCTAGGCTGGATATTCCCGCTCCTATTCCTCGGCGGAATGGGCGGCGGCGGTTCCTATCGGGACGATGATTTTGGCGGTGGCGGTGGCGGTTTCTCCGGCGGCGGCGGCGGATCGTTTGGCGGCGGCGGGGCTTCAGGGAGCTGGTAATGCTGAGCAAGGCCGATCATGACGCTATCGCCGTCGCCGTGGCCGACGCGGAAGTTCGCACCTCCGGCGAGATTCTCTGCGTGCTGGCCCACAGGGTTTCCAACTACCGGGAGACGCCCTTGGCCTGGGCCGCAGCGGCCGCCCTCCTGCTCCCGCCCGTGGCCCTAGCCCTGGGCGCGCGCCTGACCTTGGGCGCCGGCTCGATGTGGGAGAGCTCTCTAAGCGGAGCAGAGCGCGCGGCTCCTTTCGCTTTGGGCGGCTACGCCCTGGCCCAGATCGTCATCTTCGCCGCGGTCGCCTTGGCCATCGCGGCGTTTCGCCCGGTCAAGCTGGCGCTTACCCCCGCCATTCTCAAGCACAGGCGGGTGCGGCAGGCGGCCTTCGCCCAGCTCATGGCCACGCGCCTCCTGGGATCGCAGATCGGCGCGGCCGTGGTGATTTTCGCCTCCCTGGAGGATCGGATGGTGACGGTGGTGGGCGATGAGGCCATCCACGCCAAGGTTGGCGACAAGGCCTGGGCCGCGGCGGTGGCGGCGGTGCAGGCCGGCGTGCGCCGAGGCGAACCCGCGGCGGGCTTCATCGATGCCGTGGCGCTGTGCGGCGCGCTGCTGGCGGAACATTTCCCCACGGACGGACACGCGCATCACCTGGCCGACGGCGTGTTGGAGATCTAGCTTGAGCCTGATGGCTTCATCCTGAAACCTGAATCAGGCGCTATAGATCTGAATCCAAAGCACGATTCGGCGTTTAGGCGATTGCGCCTGAACCCCATCGCGCGCTCGGCCCCGGACTATCCCGGTTTGCGAAAACGCAGCACGTACTGGTCGGCCTGCCCGCGGATCGCGGGATCGAACACCTTCAGGGTGTGATCATCCTTCGGATTGGCCAGGACCTTGCTTTCCCCGTCGAGCACGAAGCCCGCCGCCGCCATGCGCGCCTTCACCACGGATGACTCCAGGCGGTGCAGGGTTCCGGTCTGGGTCGCGCCGGCGCCGGGGGCGGTTTCGTAGTCCTCGTCGATGAACACCCCGCCTGGCTTCAGGGCGTCGAAGATCGCCTTGTCGAACGCGGCCAGGTCCATTCCACCGCTGTACATCGCGTTGAAATAGTCGTGATAGTTGTCGCTGACCCAGGCGACATCGGCCTTTTCCGGCGTCGAGAAGCTGGAGCCGGTCTGCGGAACCGCCGTCACGTTCGCATTGGCCGCGGCGACGTCGTGGGCGCCCTTGGAGAAACGATCTCCGCCATTGGCCATATAGACAGCGTAGACGTGGCCTTGGGGTCCGACAGTCTTGGCCAGAATGCGCGTGAAATAGCCGCCGCCAGGGGAGAACTCCACCACCGTCTGGCCCGGCTTTACGCCCGCAAAGGCAATCAACTCCGCCGGATGGCGGCTGGCGTCGCGCTTGGTGTCCGCTTCGGGCCGGTCAGGATTGGCCACGGCGGCGGTGATGGCGGGGGTGATGGTCTGGGCGCTAACGGCCAAGGCGCTGGCGCAAAGCGCGCCGGCGGCAAGCGCGGACGTGACAAAGTATGTGACCAAGTTCCTGGACATGGGCTTCCCCCCGATTGCGATATTACGCGGCGCGTTTATCTGCTCGTTCGCGAGCTTTTCCGCAATAGAGCCCTAATGTGGCGATTCAGAAACTCGCCCCGGCTTGTGGACAGCGCAGAGCGAATTTCTGAATCTACAACAACACTATAACTATATGATTCTGATGTGCTTTTTTGAATCTGAAGTTCGCTCTGAGGCTTACCCAATGTGCAGGCGAACTTCAGATCCAGCACACTAGCCCCCAGCCCGCGCTTTGCAGGCCGGGGCCTTCAGGGCGTTACGCGGGCCGAGTGCTTTGGCTGGTGCGGCCGCCGCCATGGGAAGCCTCGCCGCCCTTGCGGCCAGCCGCCGCTGCCAGATCGCGGTCCTGTGAAAAGCTCCGCTTCTCATCTGGGACGCTGGCGCCGCCTTTGCGAGCGATCTCGCGTTGACGCTCCTTGTCCATCGCTGCGAAGCCCCGACGCGTCGGGCTCTTGCTGTTTTGCGATTCAGGCATGCTTGGCTCCTTACGCCGATACGGGGCAAGGCCGCCTGCGTCTGCTGGCGGACCCGCATCATCCTTGGCCATAAACTCCCCAACCGCCGAGCGGTTCTCGAAAGATACGCCAAAGTTTCTGGGGGATCGGATGCGATGGGCCCAAACGGCCCTTTCCGGGGGTTAGCCGTCGATGGTCAGGCGCAGTTCGGTCAAGACGTCGCGCAGTTGACGTTCCGAATAAGGCTTGGCCAGAACCCGTACGAAACTGTCGTTCGCGAAGGCGCTCCGAAGTTCGGCGCTGTCGTAACCGCTCGCCAGGAGTATGGGCAGGGACGGAGCCGTATCGCGCAGACGCCGCGCCAAGACGTCTCCACGCATGTCGGGCAGGCCGACATCAATAATGGCCAAGGACAGAGGCCCGCCTTGAGCAAAAGCGTCGAGAGCCTCGCCCGCGGTGGAGGCGACGATAGGGTCAAAGCCCATGATGCGCAGGTTTTCGTCGGCTACCATGGCCACGAGGGCTTCGTCTTCGACGAGCAGGACCTTGGGCGCGCCGTTGCCGTCCTTGCCCACGCCCGAACTCCCTACACACCGATTACTTGAGCCTGACTATACGGTTCGGGCGCGCCTGTCGCCTTCAAAAGGCGTGCGAGGTCGGGTCAGATCGGCAAGGTGGTCCGCGCGATAAGCCCGCCGCCGGGACGGTTCTCCAGAACCAGATCACCGCCGTGGCTGCGGGCGATGGATCGGGCGACGGATAGACCCAGACCTATGCCGCCGGTGGTGCGGTTGCGCGACGGTTCGCGTCTATAGAAGGGCGCGAACACCCGTTCCAACTCGATTTCCGGTACGCCGGGGCCGTCATCCTCAATCTCGACGATGGCGGCGTCATCCTTGACGGTCAAGGTGGCGCGGGCGGCGCCGCCGAATTTCACGGCGTTCTCCATGAGGTTGGCGAACAGCCGTCGCAGGGCCAGAGAATCCGCGCTGATGACGACCCGTTCCGCTTTTTCCACGGTGACCCGGGCGCCGGTCTCGGCCATGTCGTCTGTGACGCTTTCCAGGAGCGAGGACAGCTCCAGCTTGTCGCGCTTGGGCTCCGTAGCGGTATCGCGCACGAAGGCGAGCGTCGCCGCGATCATGGCTTCCATCTGGTCGATGTCGGCCGTCATCTTCTCGCGTGTTTCCTCCGGCGCGGCTTCGACCCGGAAGCGGAGGCGGGTGAGGGGGGTGCGCAGATCGTGAGCAATGGCTCCGACCATGGTGGTTCGATCCTCGACGTAGCGCCGCAAGCGTTCCTGCATCTCGTTGAAGGCGGTCGTCGCCATGCGAATTTCGGCCCCGCCCCGCACCTGCAGGGGCGGTGAGCGCGGATCGCGGCCCAGGCGCTCGGCCGCCGCCGCGAATAGCGTGAAGGGCGAGGCGAGGCGGCGGGCGAACAGATAGCTCAAGGGAGCCACAGCCAGGAAGCTCAGGCCGAAATACAGCAACACGCGCTGTTGCCACGGCTCCATAAAGGCCCTGAGCGGCGGCAGAACTTCCAGCCACCGACCGTCCGTTCGCTGAAAATACAGACGGAACGGCGCAAGCAGCACGCCCTGCTGTCCCGCAGGGTTGATACGCGTGCGGCCGCCGCGCAGGTCGCGCATGGCCCGATAGGCGTAGCGGTCGGTGGGCAGGATCGGGGTGGTGATGACCACCATGTCAGGGTTGACGCCCAGGTCGTGCGCGAGGCTTGCGCGAAACCGGCCGAACGCCAGCCGGTCGTCATCATTGAACCGAGGCGCCGCGACCTGCTTGACCACCAGCGGGTCTCCCGGCCTGAAGGCTTGCGGTCCCTTGTGCAGGGCCTGTTCAACCTCGGTCAGGGTGAAGAATACCGGCGTGGGCGGCGGCAGGGTGAACAAAACGACCACATCGATAGCCTCCGCCAGCCACAGCACGAGCAGGGTCATGCCCAGAACGCGGGCGAACAAGGTGCCTGTGAGCGGGCCTGGCATCGGCCTCATGCGCCGGTCACCTTCGCTCTGAACATATAGCCCTCGTTGCGGATGGTGCGGATCAGTTCCTGGCCCCCGTTCCCGTCGTCGAGCTTCTTGCGAAGGCGGCTGATCTGGACGTCGATGGCCCGGTCATAGGCCTCCGTGTCCGGACCGCGCGCGAAGTCGAGCAACTGGTCGCGGGTGAGCACCCGCTGAGGCCGCTCCACCAAGGCGCGCAGCAGCGAGAATTCGCCGCTGGACAGGTTGATCACCACGCTATCGGGGCTGCGCAACTCACGCCGCACCAAATCCAGTCGCCAGCCGGCGAACTCCAATATGCCGCCCCGGCGCTCCTCGGAGGGGCGCGGCTCCTGGCGTCGACGCAGAACGGCGCGGATACGCGCCAGCAACTCGCGCGGATTGCAGGGCTTGGCGAGATAGTCGTCCGCGCCGATTTCCAGACCGACAATTCGGTCTGTGTCCTCGCCCATGGCGCTCAGCATGATGATGGCCGGGCCCCCGCCCGCCATCCGCCGGCAAATGGACAGGCCGTCCTCGCCCGGCAGCATGACGTCCAGGACCATCAGGTCCACATCGCCCTTCGTCAGCGCCCTTTCCATGCCGGCGGCGTCGGCGGCGGTTTCCACCGTATACCCATGGCGAGTCAGAAATTCAGAGACGACGTCGCGGATCCCCGGGTCGTCGTCGACCATCAGTATCCTGGCCCCTGCGGGCGACTTTGGGTTCAATTCAGCATCCATGAGACGGTTTGTTTCAAACCACTGACGCCTTCAGATTTCGATTTTGCAACATGTCGGTTCAAATTTGTCGGGCGCTCCATCCCGAGCGCGCAAGGACGCTGTCCGAAACAAAGGGATTGGAGGCGCGCTCGGCCCCGAAACTCGACATCGGGCCGTGACCGGGCACAAAGCTCACGTCGGCCCCCAAAGGCCAGAGTTTGTCCGTAATGGAAGCGATCAGCTGAGCATGATCGCCCCGGGGAAAGTCCGTGCGCCCGATGGAATTCTTGAACAGGACATCGCCGACTTGGGCGAAACGCGAGAGCCGCTGAAAAAACACCACGTGGCCGGGCGTATGGCCAGGACAGTGCAGCACTTCAAAGGCGACGTCGCCCACCTGGACCTTGTCGCCATCGGCTAGCCATCTGTCCGGGCTGAAGGCCCGAGCGCCTGTCAGGCCCCAGGTTTCCGCTGCGGCGGGAATCTGGTCGATCCAGAACTGGTCGTCCGGATGGGGCCCTTCAATGGGCGCTCCGCTCGCCTCGCGCAGCGCATCGGCGCCGCCGGCGTGATCGGCATGGCCGTGGGTGATCCAAATCTTCTCCAGCGTCAGCCCTCGCTGGGCGACGGCGTCGAGCAGGCGGTTAACCTCGCCGCCCGGGTCGATCACGGCGGCCTTCTTCGACTTGACGCACCAGACCACGGTGCAGTTCTGCTGGAACGGCGTCACTGGAGCAATGAAAGCCGAGACCAGGGCAGTGGATTGGTCAGATGGACCCTGCAACGGTCAACTTTCGTTCTTAGAGCCCTGTGGCTTCATCTCGAAGCCTGAATCAGGCTCCGCATTTTCGGATCCGGCGCGCGATCGGGCCTTCAGACGACTCCGTCTAAACCCATCATGCTCCAGGCAACAGCGTATTGAAACGCGACCTTAAGATTACTGTCCCAATCTGAACTCTAACATGGGGCGCTGGAGTGTGGGAATGAAGTTGGGCGTTTGGCCCCGTCGACAGTTCGGTGTCGGAGTGCTGCTGAGCGCCTACGCCTTGAGCATCTGGGGCGTGGCCCGCTTCAGTCAAACACACCCATCATCCATCGGCCTCTGGCCCTGCAGTGGCTTTCTGGCCGCTGCGCTGTTCATCCTGAAGGGCAAGGCCCGCTGGGGCGTTGCCGCGGCGTGCTTCATCTTCCGAGCGGGCCTCATGGTCCTGTCGGGCAAGAACGCGCAGGACGCCCTGCCCTATGCGGTATGGGACGCCGCCGAGGCGATCGGCTCCTGCCTCATGCTTCCGGTCGCCTTGGGACCCCGCGGCCTGCTGCGGTCCCCCGCAGGGTTTATTCGCCTGCAGCTGCTGGCCGTGGTCTGTGTCTGCGTGGCCGCCTCGGCGGGCTTTGCGATAACCACCATGCTCATCCATCCCGGATTGAATTGGAATCCCCAGCGGAGCCTGCTGTCACACATGTTGGGCATGGCTGTGGTCGTTCCGGCCATGCTGCTGATGCTGCAACCGCCTTTACCGGCGCAGCACCGCTCCTGGCGCGAGACCTGGGTGGTCCTGGGCGGCGTCGCTGTGGTGTTGGCTTTGATGTTCCGCCAGGCCGGTCCTCCGGCGGTGATCATTGGGCCCACGCTGATTTTCGCAACCCTGCGACTTGGCCCGCGCGGCGCGGCCATGTCGGCCATGATGGCCAGTCTGCTGGGAATGCCCATAGTCGCGACGGGCGGCGGTCCGTTCTCCTTGCATCCGGAATGGACTTACGATCAGCGCGTCGTGCTCTTCCAGCTTACGGTAGTGTCGCTGCTGTTGGGCGTGACCTTGATGGGTTTCGCCCTAGCCCAACAGAGCCGGCTGACCCAGCTTCTGGCGCAGCGCGCGCAATCGGCCCGGGCGGCGCGTCGTCGCGCGGCCCGCGCCAGCCAGGCCAAGACCGAATTCCTGGCCACCATGAGTCACGAAGTGCGCACGCCGATGAATAGCATCCTCGGCTTCACCACGGTGCTCGCCCGCGACGCCTCCCTGTCTCCGGACGTGCGGGGCAAGGTCGAGATGATCGCCAAGGCCGGGGAATCCCTCATGGCCTTGCTGAACGACATCTTGGACTTCTCCAAGGTCGAGGCGGGCCAAGTGGAGCTCGAAAACGAGCGGGTGAACATCTTGGCGGCTTGCCGCGAGGTGGTTCAGATCGTCGGCCCCACAGCCGAGGCCAAAGGACTCCTCATCGATTTCGCCGCCGCATCCGAGGCTGAAGGCTTCTTTCTGACGGACGCGCTCAGGCTGCGCCAGATTCTGCTCAACCTATTGAATAACGCCGTCAAATTCACCAGCGAAGGAAAGGTGGGGCTTTCCGTGCGCATGGTCGAAGCCGGCGACGGGCCTGTCCGCGCACGCTTTGAGGTGACGGACACCGGGATCGGCATCGACCCTGCCGCCGAGTCCCGCCTGTTCCTCCGGTTCTCGCAGGCCGACGGCACCATCGCCCGCACCTTCGGCGGTACGGGCTTGGGCCTGGCCATCTGCAAGGGCTTGGTCGACCGAATGGGCGGTCATATCGGGGTGGACAGCCGTCCCGACATGGGTTCGGTTTTCTGGTTCGAACTGCCTCTGGAGCGCGTGGACACGGAGGATAACGATAGCCGGGCCGATGCCGCCGCCGAGCGGCGACCGCTGAACGCGCGGGTGCTGTTGGTGGACGATCACCCAGTGAATCGCCAACTGGGCCAGGCGTTGTTGGAAATGCTCGGTTGTCGGGTGGAGCTGGCTGAGGATGGCGAGCAGGCCGTCCAGGCCGCGGCGCGAGGTGGCTACGATGTGATCCTGATGGATGTGCACATGCCCAGGATGGACGGGCTGACCGCCACCCGCGCCATCCGCCAATTACCATCGCTCAAGGGATCGGTTCCCATCGTCGCCCTCAGCGCCGATGTCTTGCCGCATAATATCGCGCAATGCATGAAAGCCGGCATGGTCGACCATGTGCCAAAGCCGGTGCAACTGGACGTGCTCTACACCGTTCTGCGCCGCTGTCTGCGCGAGCAGGCCGCCATCGCCTCCGTTTCGGCCGCTTGACGCCTGGGCGCAATCGTCTCTCGGACGGGGCGTTGCCGTAGGTCCCAAGGCAAGTCATGCTCGCGCCTTCCAAATCAGGGGCGCTCGACCACATGGCTTTTTTCGAAGGACTGTTCACCAAGAAGCCGATTGATGCTCTGCTGGCGCAAGCCTCCGAGCAGGGCGAGCACACCCTGCGCAGGGGCTTGGGAGCGGTCTCGCTCACCCTGCTCGGCATTGGCGGCGTCATCGGGGCCGGGATCTTCGTTCTGACAGGTCAGCAGGCGGCGATCAATGCTGGCCCCGCCATTGTCCTGTCCTTCATCCTGGCCGGAGTGGTCTGCGCCTTCACGGCCATGTGCTACGCCGAGCTGGCGTCGATGATCCCGGTCTCAGGCTCGGCCTACACCTACACCTACGCCACGCTCGGCGAGTTCATCGCCTGGATCATCGCCTGGGACCTGATCCTGGAATACGGTCTGGCCTCCGCCACCGTATCGGCCGGCTGGTCGGGGCATTTCCGTGACATGCTGCAGGGCTTCGGCTTAGCCTTGCCCCACGCTTGGTCCAGCGCCCCTTACACCTTCGACGGCTCGCATCTGGTGATGACGGGCTCGATTCTGAACGTCCCGGCCGTGGCCATCGTCTTCCTGATGGGCGCGCTTCTGATCACCGGCGTGACCGAAAGCGCTTTGGTCAACAACATCATCGTCAGCCTGAAGGTGCTGACCGTGGTGGCCGTGATCGTCATCGGCTTCGCCTACGTGCACCCCGCATACTGGCATCCCCTGATCCCGCCGCGCGTCGGGCCCACCGCAACCGATCCGGCGAGCCACTTTGGGCTTCCGGGCGTGCTGACGGCGGCCGGCGTGATCTTCTTCGCCTACATCGGCTTTGAATCCGTTTCGACTGCGGCGCAGGAGGCGCGCAATCCCGGCCGGGACATGCCGATCGGCATTCTGGGCTCGCTGGCTATCTGCACCGTCCTGTACATCCTCATGTCATTGGTGATCACGGGCCTGGCTCCCTACAGCTCCCTCAACAACGACGCTCCGGTGGCTCGCGCCCTGGGCGCGGTTCCCGGCCTCGGATGGCTGAGGCAGATCGTCAATGTGGCCGTGGCCATCGGCCTGGGCTCGACCATCCTGTCGCTGCTCTACGGCCAGTCGCGCATCTTCTACGCCATGGCCCGCGACGGCCTGCTGCCCAAGATGTTCGGCCAGGTGAACCCCAAGACCCGCACCCCGGTGTGGGGCACGGTGATCACCTCGGCCTGCGCGGGCCTGGTGGGCGGGCTGTTTCCCATCGCCGTGCTGGGTGAGCTGGTGTCCATGGGCACGCTGTTGGCCTTCTGCCTGATCTGCTGCGGGGTGCTCTATCTGCGGGTGAAGAACCCCGAGCTGCCGCGCACCTTCAAGACGCCGTTCGTGTGGGTCACCGCGCCTCTGGGCGCCGCCGGCTGCCTGTTCCTGATCAGCGGCCTGCCGGCGCCCACCTGGATCCGCCTGTTCGTGTGGATGGCCATCGGCCTGGTGGTCTACTTCACCTACGCCCATCGCCATTCGCGTTATCAAGCCAAGGCGCTCCCGGCCGAATAGGGGTGCAGCCGGGAGCGGCGCGCGCTAAGAGCGCCGGCCATGGCGGAGCAACCCCAACTGCCCATCCATCAGGTGCTGGACGCGCTCAAGGCCGCCCTGGCCGCGCGCAATTGCGCCGTGCTGGTGGCGGCTCCGGGCGCGGGCAAGACCACCGTGGTTCCCCTGGCCTTGCTGGATCAGCCGTGGGTGGGGCAGGGGCGCATCATCGTGCTGGAGCCTCGCCGTCTGGCTGCGCGGGCCGCCGCCGAATTCATGGCCAAGTCCCTGGGCGAGAAAGCCGGCGAGACCGTTGGCTACCGCGTGCGCCTGCAGGCCAAGGTCTCGGCCAAGACGCGCATCGAGGTGGTGACCGAGGGGGTCTTCACCCGCATGATCCTGGACGATCCTGTGCTGGACGGCGTGGCCGCCGTGCTGTTCGACGAGTTCCACGAACGCAGCCTCGACGCCGATCTGGGTCTGGCCCTGGCCCGTGACGCCCAGGCCTTGTTACGCGAAGACCTGCGCCTTCTGGTGATGTCCGCCACCCTCGACGGCGCCCGCGTCGCGGCCCTGCTGGACGGGGCGCCTGTAATCGAAAGCCAAGGTCGGCAGTTTCCGGTGCAAACCGTGTACCTCGGCCGCGATCAGCGTGCGTCGCTGGAGGAACAGGCGGCCAAGGCTGCGCTTCGGGCCTTGGCCGACAGCGAGGGCGACGTGCTGGTGTTCCTGCCGGGGCAAGGCGAGATCCGCCGCGCCGAACGCGCGCTGAACGATCGGCTGAAGGACCGTCCGGTGGACGTCGCCCCCCTCTACGGCGCGCTCAGCCCCGCCGAGCAGGACCGGGCCATCGCGCCCGCGTCCGGCGGCCGGCGCAAGGTGGTGCTGGCCACCTCCATCGCTGAGACTAGCCTGACCATCCAGGGCGTGCGCGCTGTGGTGGATTGCGGCCTCGCGCGCGTGCCTCGGTTTGATCCCTCCAGCGGATTGACGAGGCTGGCCACGGTCAGGGTCAGCCGCGCGGCGGCCGATCAGCGCGGTGGCCGCGCGGGCCGCACCGCGCCGGGCCTCTGCTATCGCCTGTGGGAGGAAGCCGAGACCCGCGCCTTGCCGGCCTTCGAGCGCCCCGAGATTCTGGAGGCGGACCTGTCCGGCCTCGCGCTCGACCTGGCCCGCTGGGGCGCGCGAGACCCCGGCGCCCTGGCCCTGCTGGACCCGCCGCCCGCCGCCGCCTTCAAGGAGGCGCGGGCCCTGCTGCATCGGCTGCAGGCGCTGGACCAGGGCGGGGCCCTGACGGCGCACGGCGAGGCCCTGTCCCGTCTGCCCCTGCCCCCACGCCTGGCGCACATGGTGGCGCGCGGCTCGGCCCTTGGCGTGGGCGGGCGCGCGGCCCAGATCGCGGCGGTGATCACCGAGCGGGGCCTGGGCGGAACCGGCGTGGACCTGAGCCGCCGCATCGAGCAATGGGCGCGCGACCGCAGCCCCCGCGCCGCAGAGGCGCGTCAGTTGGCGGCCCGGTGGGCCAGGTTGGCGCCCAAGGGGCCGGCGACGGGCGAGGGGATGAGCGACGCCCTGCTGCTGGCCGAGGCCTATCCGGACCGGGTGGCCAAGGCGCGCGGATCGCTGGGCCAGTTCCAGCTCGCCACCGGGCGAGGGGTGCAGCTCGACCCCGGCGAGGCCTTGGCGCGCGAGCCGTGGCTGGCGGTGGGCGACCTGGGCGGCGGCGACGCCCGCGACCGGGTGCTGCTGGCCGCGCCGCTGGAGGAAGAAGAGCTGATGGCGGTCTTCGCGGACCGGCTGACCCATGAGGACCGGCTGGAGACCGACACAAAGGGCCGGCTGCGCGCCAAGCGCCTGCTGCGGCTGGACCGGCTGGTGCTGTCTGAGCGTCTGATCGAAAACCCCGATCCGGCGCTGATCGCTTCGGCGCTGCTGGGCCGCGTGCGCGCGGAGGGGCTGGACAGCCTGCCCTGGGGCGCGGGGGCGAGAGGCCTGAGGGCCCGCTCGGCGTTCGTGCGCGCTCAGGGCCTGGATGGGCCGGACCTGTCGGACGAGGCGCTGCACAACGCGCTGGAGGTTTGGCTGGCCCCATTGCTCAAGGGCCGATCCTCGCTCCACGAAATTGATCCCGCCGCCCTGGAGACCGCCCTGCGCGGCCTGATTGACTGGCCCCGGCAGCAGGCGCTCGACCGACTGGCGCCGGAGGCCTGGACCGCCCCCACCGGCACGCGCGTGCGCATCGACTATGCCGCGGAAGGCGGGCCCGAGGGAGAGGTCAGGGTGCAGGAGCTGTTCGGTCTGGACAGCCACCCGACGGTGGCCGAGGGACGGACGCCCGTGACGCTGGTGCTGCTGTCGCCGGCGCGCCGCCCGATCCAGGTGACCAAGGACCTGCCGGGTTTCTGGCGTGGTTCGTGGAAGGCGGTGCGGGCGGACCTGCGCGGCCGCTATCCCAGGCATCCGTGGCCTGAAAATCCCCTGGCCGAGGCGCCCACGATGCGGGCTAAGCCGCGCGGAACCTGACCGGGCTCCTAGAGCACGATGGGTTTAGGCGGAATCGCCTAAACGCTGAATCGTGCCCTAGATTCAAATATGTAGAGCCGGATTCAGACTTCGAGAGAAGCCATCCAGCTCTAGACGTGGTACGAGCCGACCATCGCCAAAAGGGCCACGGCCAGTAAGACGGCTGCCCAGCGATGGCCTTTACGGATGCGGGCCAGGGCGGCTTCTTCGGTCAGGACTCCGCGCTTACGTTTGCGGATGGCTCCGCCCACCAGCACGCCTTGCACGCCCGCCGCGCCGATGGCGCAGGCCACGCCCACGGCCAGCACCACTTCCATCTTGCCGATGCCGTAGGGGTGCAGCTCGCCCCACAGCGCCGCGCCCAAGGCCATGGCCAGGCCCGCGGCCAGCATCTGAAATGGAAATTGCCGCTCGGCGCCTTTGCCCTTGGCCTGGGCCACGAGGAAGGTGGATCCCAGCCAGTAAAAGGCCGCGCCGACGTGCAGCAGGTAAAGGGTGATCAGCCAGATGGGCATGGAAGCTCCGGGGTCAGGGCGTGGCGGTGTAGATCATGATGCCGGTGGCCACGGCGAGGTTCAGGCTGTCGGCCCGGCCGCGCATGGGAATCTTGACATTGACGTCGCAGGCGGCGGCCAGATCGGGCGGCAGGCCGGCCTGCTCATTGCCCATCAGGATCATGGTGGGCGCACGATAGGATGCGGTGCGATGGTCCACCGTGGCGCTGAGCAGGGTGCCCACCACCGAACCCGGCCAGGACGTGCGCCAGTCCAGAAATTCCTCGGCCGTGGCCTTGGCGATCCGCACCGCGAAGATCGAGCCCATGGTGGCGCGCACGGCCTCCACCGAATAGGGATCGCAGCATTCGTCCACCAGGATCACGCCCCCGCAGCCGGCCGCGTCGGCGGTGCGCACGATGGTCCCGAGATTGCCCGGATCGCGCACCTTGTGCAGGGCGACCCAGCAGGACGCCAACCCCGGATTCAGGTTGAGAAGAGAAGAAAAAACTTGCGGAAAAACAGCGATAACCGCCTGGGGATTATCACGACGCGCGACCTTCTCCAGCACCTCGCGGGTGACCTCGATCACCTCGCCGCCCGCTGCGCGCGTGGCCTCCGCACAGCGCTGCAGCAGCGGATGGTCGGCCGCTTCGGGGCCATACATCAGGATCTTGGGGGCGTGGCCAAGTTCCACAGCGTCAATAACGATTTTCAAGCCTTCAGAAAGAAATAGTCCGCTTTCCTCACGTTCCTTGCGAAGGTGCAGAGCCCGCACGGCCTTGACCGTGGGATTGGTCAGGGAGCTGATCGCGCGGACGGTCATGGCGCCGTGTCTGTCCAGCGGGCGAAGAACGAAAGGCCGATTTCCCGCCCTCCGCCATCTTCCTGCAAAGCCAGCTCGCCCCAATCGACCCGGCCGCTGCGGCCCTCCAGACCGTCCTGCAGCATGTGCGCCAAGGCCAGGCCCGAGATACGCGCGGCGTAGGCGTTGACCAGCAGAAAGCTGGCCTTGTCCGACAGCAGGCCCGCGCACAGTCGCATCAGTTCGGGCAGGTCCTCGAACAGACGCCACACTTCGCCGCCCGGGCCCCGGCCATACTTGGGCGGATCGAGGATGATCCCGTCGTACTGGGCGCCGCGCCTGGCCTCTCGCTGCACATAGCGGCGCGCGTCCTCGCACAGCCAGCGGATCGGCCGGTTGGCCAGGCCCGATAGTTCGGCGTTCTCCCGCGCCCAGCCGACTGATCGCTTGGAGGCGTCCACATGGGTCACCGCCGCGCCGGCCGCCGCGCAGACCAGGCTGGCGACGCCGGTATAGCCGAACAGGTTGAGCACCCGCATGCCGGGCCGAGCCTTGGCGCGTTCCTGCAACCAGCTCCAGTTGGCCGCCTGCTCGGGGAAGAAGGCCAGGTGGCGGAAACTGGTGAAACGCGCCTTGAACGAAACGTCGTCCCACTTCATCGGCCAGGTGTCGCGCGGCTGGGCTTTGAACCGCCAATGGCCGGCCTCGTCCTCGTCGGTGGGGTCGAACACCGCGTCGGCGTCGTCCCACCGCCCAGGCTCCAGCCGCGGCCGCCACAGGCATTGCGGTTCGGGCCGCACCACATGGTAGGGGCCGTAACGTTCGAGTTTGCGCCCGTCGCCGCTGTCCACCAGGGCGTAGTCGGCCCAGGCGGTGGTGCGGGCGATGCAAGCCTGCGGGGTAAGGACGGGCGAAGTTGAGCTCATGCCCAGGCATTAGGAGGCCCAAGGCGCGCGGTAAAGCCGCTGTGTTCGCCGGGCCCTATTTGCTCTTCTTGCGTGAGGCCGTCCTGTGAGCGGCGGACGAGCGTCGCGAGGCGTGGCCCGCGGCGCTCTTGGCCTTCGATCCGCGAGCGATCGCATGGCCGTGAAGCTTTGCGGCTCGGCCAAGCCGGCCGGGCGGCGGCCTGACTGTCTCGATCTCCGGCGGGTTGGGCACCGGGGTGGAAGAGGTGATCAGAGCGTCGGAATCGGAGCCGGCGCCAAGCGAGCCTTGGAGCAGGGAATCGATGGTGGCGCCGTGGGATGCGACTTGCATGCCCGCGCCCAGGCCGCCGCGCTTGAGGTCCGCCGGCAAGGTCAGGGGCGCGCGGCCCCCGTTCAGGCGGGCGCGATAGACCTCCATGCCTTCCAGCACCCGCATGACGTAGTTGCGGGTCTCCGAGATGGGGATGCACTCGATGTAGTCCACCGGATCGGTGGAGGAGGAGCGGGGATCGCCGCAGGCCGTGACCCATTGCGTGGGCCGGTTGGGGCCGGCGTTATAGGCGGCGGCTGCCATCAAATAGGAACCTTCGAATTCGTCGACCAGCGAACCCAGAAAGCTGGTTCCCAAGGTCATGTTGTATTCGGCGTCATCCAGGCGTTCGGTCTCGAAACGGACGCCGTTGCGCCGGGCGACGACCTTGGCCGTGGCGGGCATGAGCTGCATCATGCCCCGCGCGCCCGCTCCGGAGCGCACGCGCGGATCAAAGCCGCTCTCCTGACGCACGATGCCCAGGACCATGGCCGGCTCGACGCTGGCCGAGGCTGGAGGCGTGCGAATGGGATAGCCCCGCTCAGGCAAGACGAAACCGCGCTGGGCGGCAAGACGCACCACCCGCATGGACAGATCCTGTTCACCGCCGCCCCGGGCAAGGTCCACCAGAAGCGCGCATTCCTCCGCATCGGGCAGTGTCTCCACGGCGGAGATCACGAACAGATCGAAGATGTTCTGCAGGCCGGCTGCGGATACGGCGCGGGCGGCCTGAACGATCTCGCGCCCTTCGAAACGGGCGCGGTCCGCCGCGGAGGGTTGCGGATCGTGCGCCAGCACCAGTTCGGGCTGGCCCGCCTTGGCGGCGGCCAGTTGGCCGTAGAAGGCGGTGTTGAAGCGCGCGCCCAGCGCGTATTCGGCCTGGGCCCCGGCCGTATCGCCCATCGCGTCCTTGGCTCGGCCGCGCCAGTAGTTGGCCCGGCTCTGGGTGATGGGCGAGGCGCCGATCTGTTCCAGGGCGGCGAAATGCTGATCCGCCAGCTTGGGGTCGTGCATGCGCGTTAGAGCGATCCAGCCGGCGAGGAAGTCGGCGTCGGCCGCGTCGGCGCCCGGTTGCAGCCCCGGCTTATCCACCGCGTTATAGGCGCTTCGATAGTCGCCCGACTGCAGCGCCACATTGACCAGTTGCCGACGGATCGCCCAGATGCGTTGGGCGGCGTCCTCGCCGGGATTGGCGGGAAAGTCCGCCAGCAATGGCAGGGCCAAAAGGCCGTCGCCTCGCTCGATCAGCCAGCGCGCCCGCTCCACCGCCAGGCCCGGATCGTGAATCAGGGCAGGCGGGGCGGAGACATAAAGGCCGTCCGCGTCTCTGGAATTGGCGCGCAGGGCCATGCGCGCGTTGGCCAGGGTCTGCTGATCAGGCGGCAGCAGCGCCACCATGTCGTGGGCGGCGGGGCCCTGTTGACCGAATAACAGGGTGTCGGCCCGGCGAATGTGATCGTCCATGGTCAGCAAGGCGCCGAAGCGGGCGAGCATGGTTCGCTGTGCGTCCGCTTCGAAGGCCTTCTCGCGCCAGAAGCGGCGGATCAGGGCCTGGGCGTCGGCTGAACGTCCGGCGGCCTGGTAGGCGGCGGCCAGGGCCATGGCGCCCTCAGCCGATTGCGGCTCGGCGCCGGCGAACCAGTCGATGGTCTGTTGCGGGCCGAGCGCGGCCGCCTCCAATTGCTTTTCGGCGGCGATTTGGCGGCCGTTGCGATGGGGCCACCCGGCGAGATCGCGCCGCGCCTGGTCCAACTGGGCGAAGGGCAGCCGGTCGGGCATGGTGTCGATGATCGCCCACAGCACCACCATGCGCGCGATGGGATTGGCGATGGCGGCCTGTGCGGCCTGGGCGCCGGCGAAGTCCCCCGCCTTGGCCGCATTCACGCCGCGGCGCAGCCACTCGGCGTCCGCCGCGCCCACGGGCGGCGGGGCCGGCAAAGGCGGAGCGGCGAAGACGGGGGTGGCGGTGTCCGGCGCCGGCGGCGCCTGGGCGAGCGCCGCGCTGTTGAGAGCCGCCGCGCACGCCGCCGTCATAGCCGCCCTAGACCATAAGCCCACGTTCAACTCCGTACCGTTTCCATTTCACGCCTTTAGGCAGGCAAAATCTCTCGCGCCAGCCCGATCCGACTCGTTTCGCGCGTTGTTTGGGAGCCTAACTGTTGCCTGACCCATATGCGCGGCCATATTGTCCGGCCAACTCAGGGCCGCAACGACTTGCGGCGCAGCATCACAGCTAATTGCACGCCATGTCCGAACCTTTCTTCAGGGGCGCGATTCCAGCCCTCGTTACACCTTTCCGAGACGGGGCGTTGGATGAGGACGCCTTCGTCAAGCTGGTGGAGCGCCAGATCGCCGCGGGGGTGCATGGGCTCGTGCCGGTCGGCACCACCGGCGAGACCGCCACCTTGAGCCACGAGGAACATCGCAAGGTCATCTTCCTGTGCGTGAAGACCGCCGCGGGCCGGGTCCCCGTGATCGCGGGGGCGGGCTCCAACGCCACGGCGGAAGCCATCGACCTCGTGCGCTACGCCAAGACCGTCGGCGCCCACGCGGCCCTGGTGGTGGCTCCCTATTACAATCGGCCGAGCCAGGAGGGGATCTATCAGCATTTCGCCGCCATCAACGAGGCGGTGCAATTGCCGGTGCTGCTGTACAACGTGCCGTCCCGCACGGGGGCGGACATGTCCAACGAGACGGTGGCGCGGCTGGCCCGGTTGCCCAACATCGTCGGCATCAAGGACGCCACCGGCGATCTGACCCGGATCAGCATGATGCGCCTGACCTGTCCGGAGGATTTCATCCTGCTGTCGGGGGATGATCCGACCGCCCTGGGCTATATGGCGCATGGCGGGCACGGCTGTATCTCGGTCACCTGCAACGTCACGCCCGAGCCCTTCGCCCGCTTCTTGAGCGCCTGCATGGATGGCGATTGGCCCCAGGCCCTGGCGCTGCAGGATCGTCTGATCCGCCTGCATAAGGCCCTGTTCGCCGACGCTTCGCCTTCGCCGACCAAGTTCGCCATGGCTCATCTGGGGCTTTGCCGCGAGGACGTCCGGCTGCCGATCACGCCCTGCGCCGAATCCGTGCGCCCGCTGGTGTTGGAAGCGCTCGAACAGGCCATGGGCGGGCTGGCGAAAGCCAGTTGAACCCGTGAGCAAACTGATCGCCGAGAACCGCCGCGCCCGCTTCGATTATTTTCTGGAATCCACCTTCGAGGCGGGCCTGATGCTGGTGGGCAGCGAGGTGAAGTCCCTGCGCGAAGGCCGGGCCAACATCGCCGAATCCTATGCGTCCACCGAGGGCGACGAAATCGTCCTGATCAACGCCTACATCCCCGAATATGGGGCGGCCAACCGCTTCAATCATGAGCCGCGCCGCGCGCGCAAGCTGCTGCTGCACCGGCGGGAGATCGACAAGCTGCTGGGCGCCATTCGGCGCGAAGGGCGGACCCTGATTCCGACCAAGCTCTATTTCAACGACAAGGGGCTGGTGAAGCTGGAGCTGGCGCTGGCCAAGGGCAAGAAGAACCACGATAAACGCGAGGCCACGGCGGAGCGGGACTGGAAGCGGCAGCAGGCGCGCCTCATGCGCGATCGGGGCTAAGCTCGTCCGCCTGTCGCCCTACGGCCCCTATTTCGCTGTGGAACCACGCGCTCATTGAGTCCATCCTTCCCTCAAGTCGGGGGGAGTCGGGGGGATGATTTCACGCGGAAAGGTCGATCGCATCGGCCGTCACGTGCTGATCACGATCGCGGCCCTGGGCGCAGCCGCCTGTGCGGGCGGAGGCGGTGGAGGCGGATCCTCGCCTCCCGCCACGGTCGTCAGTCCGCCGCCGCCCCCGCCGCCGCCCCCGCCCCCGCCGCCACCCCCACCGCCGGGGCCCAACACCACCAGCGCGGAATACACCCGCAACTACGCCCTGGCGGCGATCAACGCCGATGCGGCCTATGTGAAGGGCGTCACCGGCGCGGGCGTGACGGTCGCGGTGATCGATACCGGTGTCGATCCCAACACGCCGGATTTGAGCGGCGCCGTGTCCAGCTTGTCGACCGACGTCCTGCCCGGCCGCAACCAGCCGGTAGGCCCCGACAACTTTTCGAATTCGACCGGCACAGGCTTGCACTCCGATTTCGTCGCCGGCGTGATCGCCTCCAACTTCAACGGGGTCGGCGCCATCGGCGTGGCCTATGGCGCGACCATCCTGTCGATCCGGGCCGACCAGACCACGGGCTGCGGCGCTGGGGTCGCGTCCTGTTTCGACGATACCGTGCTGGCGTCGGCCATCAACTACGCCGTCGCCAATGGGGCCAAGGTCATCAACCTATCCCTGGGCGGTTCCACGCCAGACAACGCCGCCTTCCAGACGGCCCTGTCCCTGGCGGTCTCCAAAGGCCTGGTGGTGGCGATCGCCGCCGGTAACGAGAGCGCCGCCAACCCCGACTATCCGGCCATGTACGCGATCGACCCGCGCTATCAGGGCTCGGTGATCGCCGTGGGGTCGACCAACGCCTCTGGAACCCTGTCCAGCTTCTCCAACCAGGCCGGGGTCGCCGCGGCCGGATACCTGGCCGCGCCGGGCGAGAACATCATCACCAATTGCAGCGCCAGCGTGTGCCAGGAGGGTTCAGGCACCTCCTTCGCCGCGCCCCAGGTGTCGGGGGCCTTGGCGCTGTTGCTGCAGGCCTTTCCCAATATCACCGGCCAGCAGGCGGTCAGCATCCTCCTGACCACGGCCAGCCAGGTCGGGCCGTCTACGGTCTATGGCATGGGCGTCCTCAACCTGACCCAGGCCTTCGCCCCCATCGGCACGCTCAGCGTATCGGCGGGCGCCGGAACGGTGGCGGTGAACAGCACGGCCGGCGTCTATGTCACCTCGGCCTTGGGCGATGCGATCACCGCCAGCAAGAATCTGCAGACGGTGGGCCTGGACGCCTATCATCGGATGTTCGTGGTCAACGCGGCTAAGCTCTATCGTCCGGGCGGGACTTCGATCGTCAATGTTCCCTCCTCGGCCATGCCGCAGCAGACCGATGTGGAGATGCCCTCCTTCGCCTCGGGCCGGCTGCAGCTCACCGCGAATTTGCCCGACCCCTCCACGCCGGACCCCAGCACCTTGTTCCGCTGGATGCGGGCGCCGACGAGCGACGGCGATGTCACTCTGACCTACAGAAATGGGCCGGTGACGTTGATGGCGTGGCGCGGGGCAGGGGTGGCCAATCCCTTCTCAGCTCCCAGGATCGATCCCTTCACCAGCATAGCCCGGCCGGACCACGCCTTCCGCGCCGATTTCACCGGCGGGATCATGAGTTTCTCGGCCGAGGCGGGGGCAGGCCAGAGGCTGTCGCCTGACCGCACCCAGGTATTCACGGGGTCCAGCTACTTCCGCGCCACCAGCCAAGCCAACCTGGGCTTTGGCGTCGTGGCCCTGACCGGCGGGGAATTGGTCGAGCCTCTGGGACCGTTCGGCTCCTTCCTGCCCAGCCCCTCGGGCCTGGCCTTGCCGTCCAGGACCGGCTTCATGACTGTCAGCCACGCCTGGCCATTGGCGCCGGGCTATAGCTTGACCGGCGACTACAGTGTGGGCCGCACCAACATCGACGGGCAGCTGCTGTCGCTGTCCAGCGCGGCCTGGAGCTCGTCCTGGCGCATGGCGCTGGACGCCGATTGCAGACGGTTGGGGGTGGCCCTGGGCTGTACGGGGCTGGAGCTGTCGGTGTCCCAGCCCCTGCGAATGGAGAGCGGCAGCTTTCAGGCGGTTCTCGCGGACGCGCCTAGCACCTATCAAATCGCCGGCTTCACCTATTCCACCCGGACCGTCGGCGTGGCGCCCTCCGGCCGGCAGATCGATCTTAGGCTGTCGGCCAACCGGGATCTGGGCGATGCTGGCGTGATCAGCTTGGAGGGCGCGGTGGTCCGCCAGCCCGGCAACCTGGCCGATGCGCCAACCGCCCTGGGCGTTGAAGGAAGCTGGCGGGTGCGCTTTTAGAGAAGGTTGCGTTTCCACGGAATCGCAGCCTGCTCTAAATCTTTGTTTGGGAGCGCATTTTATCCGAAAACCGGTTCCCACTTTTCGGAACGCGCTCTAGGCGCGGTCCAGATAGGCTTTCACGTTGTGGAAAACCGCCTCGAACATGGCGGGCGTCAGACGGCCGGTGTTCGTGTTCAATCGAGAGCAGTGGTAGCTCGTGAACAGACGGTAGGGGCCGGCCTGGTATTGCACGCCATGCCCGGCTGGGCAGGCGTTCGCGCTCAGGCTCAAGGCCTTGAGCACATTGCGGCGCGCCACATCGCCCAGGGTGACTATGGCCTTCAGGCGAGGCAGGGCTTCCAGCCGTGCGGTCAGGAAGGGTCGGCAGGCCGCTTCCTCAGCGGGCATGGGCTTGTTCCCTGGCGGGGCGCAGCGCACGGCGTTGGACAGCATGCAGTCGACCAATCGCAGGCCATCGTCGGGCCTGGCCTGATAACGGCCCTCGGCGAAGCCGAACTTGATCAGGGTCTCGTAGAGCAGCACGCCGGCGAAATCGCCGGTAAAGGGACGGCCGGTGCGGTTGGCGCCGCCGCGCCCGGGCGCGAGGCCAAGGACCAGCAGGCGCGCATCCGGATCGCCGAAGGATGGCGCCGGTCCGTTGAACCAGGTGGGCTCCTTGCGCCTGTTCTCCTGGCGGTATTCCACCAGGCGTGGGCAGAGCGGGCAGTCTTTGGGAGGCTCCGGGCTAGACTTCATCGTCCTCGTCCTGCGCAGGCTGCAGGAAACGCGGCATGGCCGAAGCGCCGCGCGGACGGCCTATGATCGAGGCCAGATCCTGGAGGTCGACGAAGGTGTCGGCCTGACGGCGCAGGTCGTCGGACGCCATGGCCGGCTGGGATTTCATCGTGGAGACTACGGTGACGCGCACGCCCTTGGCCTGCACCGCCTCGACCAATCTGCGAAAATCGCCATCGCCCGAGAACAGCACCACATGGTCGGCGTGGGCGGCCATCGCCAGCACATCCACGGCGATCTCGATGTCCATGTCGCCGCGCAGGCGCTTACGGCCGGCGGCGTCGGTATATTCCCTGGCAGGCTTGGTGACGACGGTGAAGCCGTTGTAGTCGAGCCAATCGACCAAGGGACGGATAGGCGAATAATCCTGATCCTCGGCGATGGCGGTGTAATAATAGGCTCGGATCAAAATCCCGCGCTTCTGGAACTCTTCGAGCAGCTTCCTGTAATCCAGGTCGAGGTTGAGGCTTTTGGCGGCCGCGTAAAGGTTGGCCCCGTCGATGAACAGGGCGATCTTATCGGTGGGATAAAAGGCCATCGGGCTTGGGAATCCTGGATGAATGAAATCGGTCTGGAGAATGCGGACGGTCTAACCGTGCTGGGTCTGGGGGGCAATCTTTCCGGAAGGCATGCCACGGTGGCCCACGCGCTCGAGGCCGCCGCCGCGCGCCTGCCCGACCTTGGCTTGCGGCTGGTGGCCCGCTCGCGTTGGTGGCGCTCGGCCGCCTGGCCAGATCCCGGCCAGCCTGCGTATTTAAACGGTGTGGCCCTGGTCGGCAGCCGGCTAGCGCCCGGCCAGATCCTGGCGGCGCTTCGCGGGCTGGAAGCGGAGTTCGGACCGCGGGCCGGACCGCGCAACAGCCCGCGGGTGCTCGACCTCGACCTGATCGCCCATGGACGCGATATCCTGGACACGCCCGAACTGACCTTGCCGCATCCCCGCGCAGCGGAGCGATTATTCGTGATGGGGCCCTTGGCCGAGATCGCCCCGCTTTGGCGCCATCCGGTGCTGGGCATGACCGCCGAGACCCTGGCCCGGCGCGCATCGGTGGGCTTAGACGCGCATCCGGTCAGCTGATTCGTCCCGTCGACATTGCAACCGGACGCCAAGCGCCCTATCCTGTAGCATTCAACCGTTCGAGAGACTCCATGGCCCGCGTTACCGTCGAAGATTGCGTCGAGAAGGTTCCCAATCGATTCAGCCTGGTGCTGCTGGCGTCGCATCGCGCTCGCGCGGTGTCGGCCGGCGCCCAGATCATGGTCGATCGCGATAACGACAAGAACCCCGTGGTGGCCTTGCGCGAAATCGCAGACGACGTGCTGGACGCTGACGCCTTGAAGGAATCGCTGATCAGCACGCTGCAGCGGGTCGATGAGCGCTCGGAAGCCGAGGAAGAGGCGGAAACCCTGGCTCTGCTGGCCGATCCGCAGCATATGCACATGAGTGAGCAGGAACTGGTGCGCGCCCTACAGAGCGACCGCGACGGCGGTCAGGAGGAGCGGTACTGAACCCACAAGGGGCAGAACCGCTTTCCTTGGAGGCGGCGGGAGACTCAGTCGCCGCCTTTCCCATGGCCGAGACCTTGGACGACGATCCGGAAATCGCCACGGCGTTACCGGTCGGCGGCGTGGACCTACCCACGCTTTACGACGATGCTCCGGGCCGCGCTCCGGCCGCGCGACCCAAGGTCCTGCGTCAGTACGAGCTGATCGAACGGGTCAAGAGCTACGACCCCACCGCCGACGAGAACCTGCTCAACCGCGCCTATGTCTACGCCATGCGCATGCACGGCAGCCAGACGCGCGCCTCCGGCGATCCCTATTTCGCTCACCCTATCGAAGTCGCGGGCATCCTCACCGACTATCGGCTGGACACGGCGACGATCTGCTCGGCGCTGTTACACGATGTAATTGAGGACACCTCGGCCACCCGCAACGACATCGCCGAACTGTTCGGCGAGGAAATCGCCGTGCTGGTGGAGGGCGTGACCAAGCTGTCGCGTCTGGAGCTGAACGAGGAACACCTGCGTCAGGCGGAGAACCTGCGCAAATTCATCCTGGCCATCTCGCGCGACGTGCGCGTGCTCATGATCAAGCTGGCCGACCGCCTGCACAACATGCGCACCCTGGGGTTCTTGGCCAAGCAGGCCAAGCGCGAGCGGATCGCCCGCGAGACCCTCGACATCTATGCGCCCCTGGCGCGCGCCATCGGCTGCCATCGCATCTGTTCGGAGCTGGAGGAACTGGCCTTCGAGCAGATCAATCCCCGCGCCCGCACGGCCATCGTGCGGCGGCTGGAGGCCCTGCGCGCCACCCAGGGACAGGCCGTAGCCATCGTCAGCGGGGAAGTCTCGGCTCGGCTTGAGGAATCCGGCGTCCCGGCGCGGGTCTACGGCCGCGAGAAACATCCCTATTCGATCTGGCGCAAGCTGCAGCGCAAATCGATCGGTTTCTCGCAACTGTCCGACATCTACGCCTTCCGCGTGATCGTCGACACCGAGGACGACTGCTATCGGGTGCTGGGCGTGGTGCATCGCGCCTGGTCCAGCGTGCCCGAGCGCTTCAAGGACTTCATCTCCACACCCAAGCGCAACAACTACCGTTCGCTGCACACCACCGTGGTGGGACCGCGCGGCATGCGTATCGAATTGCAGATCCGCACGGAGGTGATGGACCGGGTGGCCGAGGAGGGCGTGGCCGCCCACTGGGTCTACAAGGATCGCTCCTACGGCTTTGACGCGGAAGCAGCGGAGGCCGACGGCGGGCGAGATCCCATGAACAACCTGCGCCAGCTCGTGCAGGTGCTGGAAAACGGCGGCGACGCCGAGGAGTTGGTCGAGCACGCCAAGCTCGAGATGTTCCTCGACCAGGTGTTCGTGTTCACGCCCAAGGGCCGGCTGATCAGCCTGCCGACCGGCGCCATGCCCCTGGACTTCGCCTATGCGGTGCACACCGACGTGGGCGACACCACTGTGGGCGCCAAGATCAACGGCGAGCTGAGGCCTTTGCGCACCGCCCTGCAAAACGGCGATGTGGTGGAGATCGTGCGCGGTCCCAAGCCCGTGGCCTGGCCTGAATGGCAGTCGCTGACCATCACCGGCCGCGCCCGCTCGGCTATCCGCCGGCACATCCGCCAGGGCGAACGAGAGGCGCTGGCCCGCATGGGCCGTGCTTCCATCGACGAAATATTCTCCCGCGCCGGCAAGTCGCGCAGCGATGTCTCTCTGCGCCCGGCTCTGGACCGCTTCGGCGTGACCAGCGAGGAGGAGCTATTCGTCGCGGTCGGCCGTGGCCGCGCTCCGGCAGGGCAGGTGCTCGAAACGGTGTTCCCGGGAATGAAGGCCGACGAGCACGCCGCCGCCACCGCCCGTCGGCGTATCCAGGATGGCCCCGATGCGCGCATGTTCGTGCGTGGGGTCAAGCTCGGTTCGGGCGCCAAGCTGCATTTTGCCGAATGTTGCACCCCCGCGCCGGGCGACCGCATCGTCGGCATCGCCGGTGAAGAGGGCCGCGTCACCGTGCATGCGATCGACTGCGCTGTCCTGGCCCATTACGAGGACCGTGAGGATATGTGGCGCGACCTGCATTGGACCGCCCTGGCCGAGCAAAGCACCGTGTCGGCGGTGCGTCTGACAGCCACCATTCGCAATGCGCCCGGAGTCCTGGGCCAAGTCTGCACCATCATCGGCGAAGCGGGCGGCAATATCGGCAACCTGTCGATGAAGCGTCGCCAATCGGATTTCTTCGACGCCGAATTTGAGATCGAGGTGCGCGATGCTCGCCACCTGACCCATATCGTCGCCGCCTTGCGCGCCTGTCCCTTCGTGGAAGAGGTCGACCGGGCCAAGGGTTGAGCCCGGATTTATCCAATCTTTAGCCCTATCGGGCTTGCTGGCGTCCATCGATCGCTACGGCGGGACGGGGCGTGGTCTATCAGTTGAGCAGAACTTCCGATCCGGCCGGGACCGTCGGCTCGGGCCTGGGCCCCGCGTGGACGCAGACGGCGCTGATCGCCGTTCCCGCCATCCTGGCCTTCGCCCTGTGCCTGTTCGCGCCGCAGGTCCTGGGCGACGGCGACACCTACTGGCATATCGCCGCTGGGGGATGGATGCTGGACCACCATCAGGTGATCCGCGCCGACAGCTTCAGTTTCACCTTCGCCGGCCGCCCTTGGGATACGCACGAGTGGCTGGCTGAGACGGTCATGGCCCTGGCCTACCGCGCCGCGGGCTGGACGGGAATCGTGGCGCTCACCGGCGCGGCGGCGGCCGCGGTCATGGGCCTGACGGCGGCGCGCCTCAGTCGTTGCCTGACGCCCACCGGCGTGATCCTGGCTCTGGCGCTGGTCGGCGCCTGCCTGGCGCCAAGCCTGCTGGCGCGGCCGCATTTCCTGGCCCTGCCGTTCCTGGTGCTGTGGCTCGGCGCCCTGCTGGACGCCCGCGCGCAGGGCCGGGCGCCGCCCCTGGCGTGGCTGTTGTTGATGGTCCTGTGGGCCAATGCCCACGCCAGCTTTCTGTTCGGCCTGCTGCTGATCGGACCCTTCGCCCTGGAGGCGCTGGTCAATGAGCCCAAGGCCTGGCGCGCCACGCTGAGGGGATGGGGCCTGTTCGGCGTGGGCGCGATCCTCGCGGCCCTGATCACGCCCCATGGCATCGATGGCCTGCTGTTTCCCCTGCGCGTCAACGGCATGGGCGCCCTGTCCAGCATCGTTGAATGGCGTAGCCCCGACTTCCAGCATCTGCCGCCGGTGGAAGTGGCGCTGCTGGCGGGCCTTTATGTGCTCCTGTCGCGCGGGGTGAAGGTCCCGCCCGTGCGCCTTTTGCTGCTGCTGACGCTGCTGTACATGACCCTCGGCCATGTGCGGCACGAGACCCTGTTCGTGCTGATCGGGGCGCCGCTGGTCGCGGAGCTGATGGGAGGCGCCGGCGCCCCGGCCGGTCGCCGGACGCGCCTTGCGATAGGCGGCGCGGTGCTGGCCGGCGCCGTGGCGCTGACGATGGTCCGGCTCGCCCTGCCGTTCACGCCCGGTGATAGCACCGTGTCGCCCGTGAGCGCCCTGGCCCATGCGCCTCAGGGTCTTCGCACGCAGCCGGTGCTCAACAGTTATGATCTGGGCGGCTATCTGATCTTTTCGGGGGTCAAGCCGTTCATCGATGGCCGCACCGACATGTACGGCGACGCCTTCAACGCCCGCTATGACGCCATCATGCGGCCGGAAAAGGCGGCGCTGGACGCCGCCGTGCGCCAGTACGGTATCCGTTGGTCCTTCCTGCAGCCGTCCAGTCCCCTGGTGGCCGTGCTGGACTCAAGTCCGGACTGGAAACGCCTGTACGCCGACCACTATGCGGTGATCCACGTCCATCGCTAAGGGGGCGGGCGCACGGTCAAAGGGGCGAATTGGGTGGCGGTGTTGCTATTTTGTTCTTAATACGTCAAGGGAACTATATACTTGACGGAACATGGCAGATTCGTTAGCCAACAGCCGACAGGCCGGCGTTCTATCCTCCAAGAACCATGATGACCGCGAGCATGAATGCCAGCGCGTCGTCTTGGAGTTTGGCGACCTCAGTTGTGAGGCCAACCGCATCCGCTTGATCGAAGCGATGGTTCTTGATCGCGTAATCCCCGGCGGAGACCCCGATTCCCATCGCCTCGAAGCCGCCTTCATGATGTTGCCACGCGGCTCCATGAATGAAGTCATTGCGACGGCGGGAAAGCTCAACGAAGCGTTTCGCGAGCGCGCGGCCTTCGTCTTGAAGGGGTTTCAGGACCTCTATGTCGCGCAAGGCAATCTTCAGGCACGCGACCCGGTTTTTGAGAGATAGGGGCGGTTCCACATGACCTTTAATGGGACCGGCAGTCTTGTTGATTGCGCCAATGGTCAAGGCGAGGGTTGTTTCCGCCCAAGCCCAGGTGAGCGTCATCAGCCCGACCATGGTACAAAGGTCTTGAAATGGATCACCGCTAGGCTTGGCCATGACCGACAAACCCCCTCCCAAAGACGAGCCCGGCGTTCAAGAGCGGTTCGAGCGCGGCCTCAAAAACGCGTTGGCAACGCCGCCAAGGCCGCACAAGGTGCAGCCTGATGTGGCCGACAAGAAATCCTCTAGGGGGAAATCTTAGAGGGGCAGGCGGAACACTCATATATCGTCGGGATGCCAAGTTGCGACCGGGCCACGTTGCCTGGCTGTTTTTGGTAGACCGATTTTTTGCCGTTCTCGAAGCAATTGGCGCAATACCACGGCCCCCCTTGATTGCTTTCCACTGGCGCCTTCAGGGCATAGGCAAAGGCACCGCGCCCGATTGCCTTAAGCTCATAGCGCTCCTTCTCAGTTTCCCAATTTTTGAACTCTGCAATTTGACGTTCAAGATCGTGTATGCGTGCCAGGGACGCCGCATCCGCCTGTTGGGCCGCAAACAAACCGCCCTGGGCCTCCAAGAGCGATCTTTGGAGGCCGATCTTGACCTCATTGATCTGCGTTTGCGTGGAGGTAGCATTCAGGATCTTCAAGAGGTCCGTTGCCGCCTTGATGCCCTCAAGGCCCGCTGTGATCGCAGCAATCATTCCGCCCTCCGCTAGGGTGACTTTTTCACCTCGCGGCTGCGGAGTCGATTCAGCTTCCGAGCCTTTTGCTTAAGCGTGCGCGCCTTCACCAATCCGCCGATAGGTCAGGCGCTTTCCAGTTGAGCCCTTGAGGGCTTCGTTGGTGCGGGCGGTATCGTCCACGCCAACGGCCGAGCGGGTCGAATAGCGGAAGTCAAATTCGGCCAGATAGCGGTGCATATGGGCCTCGCTGATCGAATGATAGGTCCCCATGACGCCGCGCTTCAGGATGGCGAAATAGGACTCGGCAGAGTTTGAATGGACGGCACCGGGGCGGACGTATTCGCCGCTGACGTGGTCGGTCCAGCGATGGGCGGCAAACTCGCCGCCAACGCGGTGATAGACGTTAGCGCCGTCGGTCATGAGCGTGGATTTGCGGCTCACGTTCGCCACGATCACCTTGCGGATGGTCTTGGCCGTGACGTTGGCGACATGGAACGAGCGGGCCGAACCGTCGCGCTCGACAAGGGTCACGACCTTCAGCTTCTGATCGGCGTGAAGATCACGCTCTTTGCGCTTTTTGGCGTGCATGTTGGAGCGCTTGCCGCCGACGTAGGTTTCGTCCGCCTCGACGGTCTTGCCTTCGCCGCCAAGGGGGCCTTCCGGGGCCAGGTTCATCGCTTCACGGATGCGATGGGCCATGAACCACGCGCTCTTGTAGGTGATGTCGAGCGAGCGGCTGAGTTGAAGGGCGCTGATGCCTTTCTTGCTCGACGCCATGAGGCGGAAGCCCAGCATCCACTTGGCGAGGCCAATGTGCGAGCGCTCGAAGATGGTCCCCACCGTCACGGTGAACTTGGTGCGGCAGGATTTGCAGATGTAGGTGCCGGGCTTGGTGGATACGCCGCCGAGCAGCGTGACCTTCTCGCACTCGCCGCAATGCGGGCAATACGCGCCATCGGGCCAGCGTTGGGCCTCAAGATGGAGCCTAGCGGCTTCGTCGTCGTGGAAGATTTTGTCGGTGAGGTTCATAGCGGCAATCCCTTATGCCGTAACGATATTCTCCGCCGTCCGTTCCGTCAAGTATATAGTTCCCTACGTCAAGGGGATAATTCCCGGTAGGTTGGGTGTTGGACAGCAACCTGCTGCAGCTGAGCCTGCTGAGAACGACCTTGAAGCTGGTGTTTTTCGTTAGCTTCGTCGTTTGGTTTCCTTGGGTGGGGCTGCGTCTGCACGCTGTCGGAGCGCATTGGCGGCTGGCTTTTGTCGTCATGCCTGTGGTTATCGGCGGCGCGGCGGTCGCCTACTTTTTCAGGACCACGGCGCCGACACTCGCCGTCTCTGCTGCGCTGATCTCCGCGGGCATGGTGGTGTTTTTATGCTTGAAGAAGAGCGTGCCCAAAGCCAAGAGACGCCACCCTGACAAAGCATAGGGCTCGACTGCCCTTGCGTGCTCCGCCGCTCGGGTCTAGCCAGCGGGAACTGCGCCGCCAGGGGACCTGACCATGAACGCCGACGAGGTGATCGACGAATTTCGCGCCGCCGGCGCCCTGCGCGAGGGGCACTTCGTTCTGTCGTCGGGCCTGCACAGCCCGGTGTTCCTGCAAAAGAACCTGGTGTTCATGCATCCGGACCGGTGCGAGCGCCTGTGCCGCGCCCTGGCGCAGAAGATACGCGCCGTTGCGCCCGATGTGGATCTGGTCATCTCGCCGGCGGTGGGCGGCATCATTCCCGGCTATGAGACCGCCCGCCAATTGGGTGTGGCTTCGCTCTACGTCGAGCGGGAAGGGGGGCAGTTCAAGCTGCGGCGCGGCTTCTCCATCCCCAAGGGCGCCAAGATCGCCATGGTGGAGGACATCGTCACCACGGGGCTGAGCTCGCGCGAATGCATCGCCGCGATTCGCGCCGCGGGGGGCGAGGTGGTCTGCGCCGGCTGCATCGTCGACCGTTCGGGCGGCGAGGCCGACGTGGGGGCCCCGCTGGTATCGCTCGCGTCCTGGAAGGTTCCCGCCTATCCGGCCGATCAACTCCCACCCGAATTGGCGGCCATCCCTATCCAGGACCCAGGCAGCCGGAGGCTTTCGGCATGAGCCGCCTGCGCCTCGGGGTCAACATTGACCACGTGGCCACCATTCGCAACGCCCGGGGGGGAACCCACCCGGAGCCGCTGCGCGCGGCGAGTTTGGCGATTTCAGCCGGCGCGGATGGGATCACCGCGCACCTGCGCGAGGATCGCCGCCACATCTCCGACGCCGACATCGACGCCCTATCGGCCCTTTGCCAGAAGGCCGGGCGACCGCTGAATCTGGAGATGGCCGTCACGCAGGAGATGTTGGACGTCGCCCTTCGTCACAAACCGCACGCCGCCTGCCTGGTGCCGGAACGGCGCGAGGAGCGCACCACCGAGGGTGGGTTGGACGTGGCCGGCGGCCATAACCGGATCGCCCCCGTGGTCGACGCCCTGCGCAAGGCGGGCGTGCGGGTGTCGTTGTTCATCGAGCCGTCGCCGGAGCAGATCGAGATGGCCGAGGCCATCGGCGCGCAGGTGGTGGAATTGCACACCGGCGCCTATTGCGACGCGGTCAAGGAAGGCCGTGGGGATCAGGCCTTTCGCCTGCTGCTCCAGCTCAAGGAGGCAGCGATCGACGCCTCACGCCGGGGGCTGGAGGTGCACGCAGGCCACGGCATCGACTACGACAGCGTGGGTCCGGTCGCGCAGATCCTGCAACTGACGGAGCTGAACATCGGCCATTTTCTCATCGGCGAAGCGATCTTCACGGGCCTGCCGGCCGCCATCGCCCGTATGCGGCTTTTGATGGACGCGGCGCGCGACCTCAATGTGGCCTATCCATGATAGTCGGGATCGGCTCGGACCTCGCCGACATCCGCCGCATCCAGGCCACGCTGGAGCGGTTCGGCGACCGCTTCACCAACCGGATCTTCACCGATGGCGAGAAAATGCGCGCCGAGCGCAGAGGCGACCGCGCCGCCAGCTACGCCAAGCGTTTCGCGGCCAAGGAGGCCTGCTCCAAAGCCCTGGGCACCGGCATTCGCGCCGGCGTGTTCTGGCGCGACATGGAAGTGGTCAACGCCCCTTCCGGCCAGCCCGCCATGCGCCTGACCGGCGGGGCGGCCGTGCGCCTGGCCGCCCTGATCCCCCCCGGAACGCGGGCCAATATCCATGTCAGCCTGACCGACGACCATCCCTACGCCCAGGCGTTTGTCATCATCGAGGCGCTGCCGCTCCCCGATTAGGACGCTCGCTCCTGCGCGCTCCGGCTTGCCGTGAAGCCGCCGAACGACTAGCAAGAACCGTCTGCCCGGAATGCCGGCGCCGCTTTATGAGAACTGTTGTTCATGTCCACCGACAGCAAGACCGGATCGGCCTCCGTTCGCGCCCGTGCAAACGGCGAACTGATCGAGATCGGCAAGACCATCATCTATGCCTTGCTGATCGCCCTGGTGCTGCGGGTGGTTCTGTTTCAGCCCTTCACCATCCCCTCGGCCTCCATGGAGCCGACGCTGCTGGAGGGCGACTACATCATCGTCTCCAAGTACAGCTATGGCTTGTCGCGCTACTCCTTGCCGATCAGCCCGCCCATTTCGCACGGTCGGCTGTTCATGCATGAGCCCGCCCGCGGCGACATCATCGTGTTCAAGCTGCCTCGCGATCCGCGCATGGACTACATCAAGCGTCTGATCGGCCTGCCGGGCGATACCGTCCAGGTGCGTCATGGAACCGTGTTCATCAACGGACAGCCCATCCCGCAACAGCGGACCGGGACCGCCAGCATCGACATCGGCGGCTTCCAGCAGACCGCGGACAAGCTGGTCGAGACCATGTCCAACGGGAAGACCTACACCACCTATCAGGTCAATCCGGATGACCCGGCCGAGAATACCGACCCGTTCATGGTGCCCAAGGGCGAGTATTTCTTCATGGGCGACAACCGGGACAACTCCCTGGATAGCCGGTTTTCGCCCGATAACGACGGCGTAGGCTTCGTCCCGGCGGAGAACCTGGAAGGCAAGGCGCAGCTGATCCTGGTGTCCTGGGGTAAGGGCGCGTCGCTGTTCCTACCCTGGACCTGGGTTCTGAACGCGCGGCCCAGCCGCTTCTTCCACATTCTGCATTGACGCGGCCGGCATGAGCTCCAGGGCCGCCGCGATCGCCGCCCTTGAGCACCGGCTAGGCCTGTCCTTCCGGGACCGGGCCCTGCTTGATCGCGCCTTGACCCACGCCTCCAAGCTTGGCCTGGGACGCAATGGCGTGCTGCATAACGAGCGCCTGGAATTCCTGGGTGACCGCGTGCTGGGTCTCGTCGTCGCCGAGGCTCTGTTCGAGCGCGATCTGGAAGCCGGCCCGGAGATCCTGGCCAGGCGCTACGCCTATCTGGTCAGCCGCGAATCCTGCGCCGCCGTCGCCACGGCCATCGGCCTGCAGGCGGCCATGGACGTGCCCAAGGCCCAGGGGCTGCGCAACAACGACACCGTGTTGGCTGACGGCTGCGAGGCTTTGCTGGCCGCGGTCTATCTGGACCAGGGGTTCGAGGCGGCCAAGGCGGTGGTGCTCGACCTGTGGCGCGAGGCGCTGGACGCGCCGCTGGACCTGGACGCCGCCAATCCCAAGACCACCTTGCAGGAGTGGGCTCTGGCCCAGAAGAAACCGTTGCCCAAATACAGTATCCTTTCCCGCGAAGGACCCGACCACGCCCCTCTGTTCCGCATTCAGGTGGAGGTGGAGGGCGTGGCCCCGGCCCATGGGGAAGGGCGTTCACGCCAGGCGGCCGAGAAGCTCGCCGCCCAGGCCCTATTACAGCGAGAGGCCGGCCGATGAGCGAGCAGAGTCCTGAAGGCCCCACCTTAGAAAGCCCCACCAGGGCCGGCTTCGCCGCCGTGATCGGCGCGCCCAACGCCGGAAAATCGACCCTGGTCAACCGCCTGGTGGGCTCCAAGGTCACCATCGTCAGCCAGAAGGTGCAGACCACCCGCTTTCCCATCCGTGGCGTGGCCATGGCCGGCCGCACTCAGATCGTGCTGGTGGACACGCCCGGCATCTTCACCCCGCGCCGCCGGCTCGACCGCGCCATGGTCCGCTCCGCCTGGGGTGGTTCGGAAGGAGCCGAGGTCACGGTCCATCTGGTCGACGCCCAGGCCCAGCTAGCCCTGATGGAAGGCAAGCCCAGCGCCGCCGACCGGCGCGCCGCCCACGACGTGCAATCCATCGTCGATGGGCTGAAAGGCGCCGGCCGCAAGGCGATCCTGGCCATCAACAAGATCGACCATATGCGCCGCGACACGCTGCTGGGCGTCAGCCAGGCCCTGTTCGACGAGGAGGTCTACGATCAGGTGTTCATGATCTCGGCCGCCACCGGCGACGGCGTGGACGACCTGAAGGCCGTCCTGGCCGAGCGCATGCCGGAGGGCCCGTGGCTCTATCCGGAGGATCAGAGCGCCGACATGCCCGCGCGCCTCCTGGCGGCGGAGATCACCCGCGAGAAAATCTACCTGCGCCTGCACGAGGAGCTGCCCTACGCGGCCAGCGTGGAGACCACCGCCTTCGCCGAGCAGAAGAACGGCCTGCGACTGGAACAGACCATCTATGTGGAGCGCGAGGGCCAGCGGCCCATCGTGCTGGGCCAAGGCGGCCAGACCCTCAAATGGATCGGCGAGCAGTCGCGCAAGGACCTGGCGGAAATCTTCGACCGCCCGGTGCACCTGTTCCTGCACGTGAAGGTCAAGGAAAACTGGGCCGAGGAGCGGGGGCTGTACAGCGACCTGGGGCTGGATTTCGATGTCTAGGGTCGGCTAATGGAATGGGAGGACGACGCCTTCGTCCTGACCGCCCGCGCCCACGGGGAAACCGGCGCGATCATCGAGCTGTTGACCGCCGAGCACGGCCGCCACGCCGCCCATGTGGCCGGCGGCGCCTCGCGGCGCATGAAGCCCTTCCTGCAGGCCGGCGCGCGGGTGATCGTGCGCTACCGTTCGCGGGTGTCCGAGCAGCTGGGCGCCGCGACCCTGGAGCCGGTGGGCGAGGGGCCCTCGGCCCTGTTCGACGACGCCCTGGCCCTGATGGGCCTGTCGGCCGCCGCCGCCGTGGCCTCCGGCGCCCTGCCCGAGCGCGAGCCCCATCCCGGCGCCTTCTATGGCCTTGAGGCCTTCATCGCGGCGCTCGCGGCCATCGAGGCCTGGCCCGCGGTCCTGGTGCGCTTCGAGGCGGGTCTGCTGCAGGACCTGGGCTTCGGCCTGGACCTTAGCCGCTGCGCCGCCACCGGGACGGTGGACGATCTGGTGTGGGTCTCCCCCCGCACCGGCCGCGCCGTCAGCCGTCAGGCCGGCGAACCCTACAAGGACAAGCTTCTGCCCCTGCCGCCCTTCCTGCTGGGCGCCCAGGCGGGTCTGGGGCCGGGCGATGTGGCGGCAGGGTTGAACCTCACCGGGCATTTCCTGGAACAGTTCGTGTTTGGGCCGCTCAATCGGCCGCTACCGCCGGCGCGGGTGTGGATGATCGATAAGCTGCGGGAGGCGGGGAGGGTTTAGGGGCGTGGACCGATGGCGGGAGGCGCTAAAGACCCATCTCGGACCTTGGGGGGGCGCCTTTCAGTCCTCATCCCGCTGATAGAAGATGTACCAATCCTCCTGGATGGACCGGAGATAGATATTGGCGGGAAGCTTGCTCGCATTATCAGTGGACGAAACGACCTGACCGTGCCGCGAGGGGCTGCCTGTGAAGCGCGTGATGCCCTTTATCCAGCCAGGGCCTATCGCGAGCCCGAGGTGGCTCCCACTAAACCCTAGCCGGAGGGTCCCATCATAATCGCACGACATAAAATCAACGCCCAGCTTCGACAGTTCGCTCGGAATGGTCGTCGGTGTGCCAAGCCTACAAGTCGCATTCTGAAAAGCGCCAGTGTGGCTGCCAAACTTCTGCAGCAACGCCATATCAGGAGGACGCTCTACGCCATCCGAGTAGATGAAGTAGCCAGTAGCGCTTGCTAGAACCGCGATAGAGGCGACCACGACTGAAAGCCGACGCTTCCACATGCCACTGCCCTGAAGCTTTCCGAGATCAGCAGTTTGCAGGCCTTCGATGAAGGTAGCATTTCCCCCATTGCAGATACCACCCTTGGCTATTCGCCGATGACGCTGGAGCCCCCCCGCAGAATCTGATTCTGTGTCCCCCATGAACAAGCCCCTCAATCCGCCCGGCGACGGTGGCGACAACGACCGCATAATCGACGAGCCGCTGAGCGAGGCGCTGTCGCGGCGCTATCTGGCCTACGCCCTGTCGACCATCACCAACCGGGCGCTGCCGGACGCGCGCGATGGGCTCAAGCCCGTGCACCGGCGGCTGATGTATTCCATGAGCCTGATGCGGCTGGACCCCGCCGGCGCGGCCAAGAAGTGCGCGCGGGTGGTGGGCGATGTGATCGGCCGCTTTCACCCCCACGGCGACGTGGCCGTGTACGACGCCATGGTGCGCCTGGCCCAGGACTTCGCCCAGCGCTATCCCCTGGTCGACGGCCAGGGCAACTTCGGCAACATCGACGGCGATAACGCCGCGGCCATGCGCTACACCGAGTGCCGCCTGACCAATGCGGCGCAGCTGCTGCTGGACGGCATCGACGAGGACGCGGTCGATTTTCGCACGACATATGACGGCGAGGATCACGAGCCGATCGTCCTGCCCGCCGGTTTCCCCAACCTGCTGGCCAATGGCGCCTCGGGCATCGCCGTGGGCATGGCCACCTCCATCCCGCCGCATAACGCCGGCGAGTTGATCGACGCCTGCCTGCTGCTGCTCAGCAAGCCCGACGCGACCACGGCCGAGCTGATGGCCCATGTGCCGGGTCCGGATTTCCCCACCGGCGGGGTGATCGTCGAACCCAACGCGTCGCTGTACGAAATCTATGAGACTGGCCGGGGCGGGGTTCGCGCGCGGGCGCGCTGGAGCGTGGAGGACACCGGGCGGGGCGGCTATCTCATCGTCGTCACCGAGATCCCCTATCAGGTGCGCAAGGCCGATCTGGTGGAGCAACTGGCCGGGCTGATCGAGACCAAGAAGGCGGTGTTGCTGGGCGATGTGCGCGACGAGTCCGCCGAGGATGTGCGTCTCGTGCTGGAGCCTAAGTCGCGCAACGTCGAAGCCGAGGTGCTGATGGAGAGCCTGTTCCGGCTGTCGGACTTGGAGACGCGCTTTCCCGTCAATATGAACGTGCTGGATGCGCGCGGCACGCCGGGGGTCATGGGCCTGAAGGCCCTGCTGCTGGCGTTCCTGGCCCACCGGCGCGAGGTGCTGGTGCGCCGGGCCCGTCACAGACTAGCCAAGATCGAGGCCCGCCTGCACATCCTCGACGGCCTGCTGATCGTCTTCCTGAATCTGGACGAGGTGATCCGCATCGTTCGCTTCGAGGAGGAGCCCAAGGCCAAGCTGATCGCCGCCTTCGACCTGACGGAGATTCAGGCCGAGGCCATCCTCAACACCCGCCTGCGCCAGCTGGCCAGGCTGGAGGAGATGGAGATCCGCCGCGAACACGCCGCCCTCGCTGAGGAGCGCGATGGGATCCAGGCTGTGCTCGATTCCGACAAGGAGCAGTGGAAGCTGGTGGGCGTGGGCCTGCGCGGCGTGCAGAAGATGATCGGACAGGGGACGGTGCTGGGCCGTCGCCGCTCGACCTTCGCCGAGGCGCCGGTGGTGGACGCCGCCGCCGCCGCTGAGGCCATGATCGTGCGCGAGCCGATCACGGTGATCTTGTCCGAACGCGGATGGATCAGGGCCCAGAAGGGCAAGGTCGACGATCCATCCGAGCTGAAATTCAAGGAAGGTGACAAGCTGGCCTTCCTGGTTGCGGCGGAGACCACGGACAAGCTTCTGATCTTCGCCTCGGACGGACGTTTCTTCACCCTGCCGTGCGACAAGCTGCCGTCCGGCCGCGGCATGGGCGAGCCGGTGCGCCTGATGATCGAACTAGACGACAAGGTGGGCATCGCAGCGGTGTTCACGCACAAAGTCGGCCGCAAGCGCGTGCTTGCTTCCAAGGCGGGCTACGGCTTTATCCTGCCCGAGGACGAGGCCCTGGCCTCCAAGCGCGGCGGCAAGCAGGTATTGAGCGTGGATCAGGCCGGCGCGGCCCTGTGCCTGGAGGCGGTCGGCGACCACCTGGCGGTGATAGGCGACAACGGCAAGATCCTGATTTTCCCGCTTGAAGAATTACCTGAAATGCTGCGCGGTAAGGGTGTGAAATTACAGGCTTATCGTGAAGGCGGCTTGCGCGACGCCTTAAGCTTTTCCGCAGCCGAAGGACCGGCGTGGATCGATGCGGCGGGGCGCACGCGGGCCTGGCCGGAATGGCGCGATTGGCTCGGTCGCCGCACCGGCTCGGGCAAGCTCGCGCCCAAGGGTTTCCCGACGAGCAAGCGCTTCCGACCCAAATAGGCGCGGACGGAAAACCGCCGCCCGCGCCGGGGTCAGGGCAATCCAGTTCAGGGAAATCTAGTTCAAGGCGACCTTAGCCAGGGCGGCCACGGCGCAAGCTTCGTCCTTTTCGCCGCCGGGCGCGCCGGACACGGCGAAGGCGCCGACGAACTCGCCGCCCACCAGGAGCGGAACGGCGCCCTGGCGGGCCACGCCGATATTGGGATCAGCCTTGATCTCGGCGGCCAGTTGCGGATCGGCCTTGGCCTTGGCCGCCACCTCGCCGGAGGAGATCTTGTACTTGATCACCGCGGCGGCCTTGCTTCTGGCGATCATTTGGGTGCCGAGGAAGGCGCCGTCGCCCGAGAGCAGAACCACCGGGTCGCCTGCGCTGTCCACGATCAGGGCTGTGACCTTGTAGCCCTTGGCGGCGCAATCGGCGACCGCGGCCTGGGCGGCCTGGACGGCGGGGGTCAGGGCCGGGCCTTTGGCGCGCGGCGTGCGCGGCGGCAGAGGGGCGCCTGCGGGAGCGCCGGCCGGCGGCGCAGGCGGCTGGGCCTGGGCCGCCGTGGCCAGGGCGAGAAGACAGGCGGTCGTGATCAGTAGGGCTTTCATGGGTTGCTCTGCTCGGGTTGCCATCCTGCGATGGGGCGGGCCGATGTGAGCGGCAAGTTTGGGTCCTGACAAGGGGTGTCGCGAAGCGGCTTGTCATGTTCAAGCCGTCGCCAGCGGACGCGCCGTCGGGATGAACGGGTGCGACCGGGAGCCCTATTCCCCGTCTCTAAGCCGCATCCAGCCGCTTGGCTTCAACAGCTCGATCGGCCGAAACCGCGCCTTGTAGTCCATCTTCACGCTGCCCGGCACCCAATAGCCCAGATAGACATAGGCCAGTTCAGCCAGACGGGCCTGGATCACATGGTCCAGGATGACGAAGGAGCCCAGACTACGCTTGGCTATGGTCGGGTCGTAGAAGCTGTAGACGAGGGAGAGGCCGTCCCCGAGAATATCCACCAGCACGCAGGCCGCCAGATCGCCGGGACCACGGTCGTCCGAAGGCAGGCGATACTCAATCAGGTGGGTGCGAACGGCGGTGTCCTCAACCATGGCCACATAATCGGGCCAGGTCATGTCGGCCATGCCGCCCTGGGCGTGCCGGGCCAGAAGGTAGCGGCGCAGCAGATCGAACTGCTCCATGGTGGCCTCGGCCTCCACCAAATGGCGCGACAGGTCCGCGTTGCGCTCCAGCACGCGGCGCTCGGACCGGCTGAAAGTGTATTCGCCGACAGGCAGGCGGGCGGAGATGCACGCATCGCACGCCTCGCAGGCTGGGCGATAAGCGATGTTCTGCGAGCGGCGGAATCCCACCTGGGTGAGGGCGTCGTTGACGCCGGGTCCGTCGGAAAGCGGCAGGTGGGCGAACACCTTGCGTTCCTCGCGGTCAGGCAGGTACGGGCACGGCGAGGGCGCCGTGAGAAAGAACCGTAGCTGCCGCGGGGCGAAGTGCTGGGTCAAGGACGTGCCCTGGAAAGACCTGCCTGAATAAGCGCGGACGACTCTCGTCCGACCTGCAAATTAGTGCGCATCCGTGACGCCTTGCGCAAGATGGCGCGCCTCAAACGAGAATGCGAAACTTAAGAATTAGGCGGCAAAACAGGCGCGTCGCGCAAAAGGACGATGGCGATGCGACGATTTCCCGCAAGCGTCGGGTCATCGGGGAACAGCGGATCGGAATCGGCCTTGCCTGACACCTGGTAGATCCGGTCAGGGTCCACGCCCGCCTCCTGCAGGATTTGGCGCGCCGAATCCGCTCGGCTGGCGGAGAGTTGCCAATCGCTGGCGGGCTTGGCGCCGCCGTCGCTGGCGCTCGTGTGTCCGGCCACTGTCAGGCGGTTGGGTAGCTGATTGATCACCCGCGCCACGGCCCGCAGCAGCACGCGCGCTCGGTCGTTGGGCTTGACCGATCCCTGATCGAACATGGCGCGTCCCTCCTGGTCGATCAGTTGGATGCGCAGACCTTCGGGCGTGTTGTCGACGATGATCTGCTTCGACAACTCGGCCAACTCAGGCATGTTCTGCATGGCCTGCTTGAGGGACTCGGCCGCGCTTTGGAAAGCCTGATCCTCGCGCTTGGCCAGGGCTTGCTTGAGCGCCTGCTCGCTGGCCTGCTCCGGGTTGGCCAGCGTGGAGCTTGGGCCCTGCTCGGTGGTCGGCTTTGGCGCCTCGGGCGAAAGTTGTTCGATGGTGGCCAGCGCCCCCGATCCCTTGACGCCCTGGTCGCCTAAGGTGGTGCCTGCCAGGATTCCGCCCGAACCGGATGTGGAGGCCGACACGCTGGCGGGGGCGAAATAGTCGGCGATGCCGCGCTTCTGGTCGGGCGAGGTGACGTTGATCAGCCACATCAAGAGGAAGAAGGCCATCATCGCGGTGACGAAGTCGGCGTAGGCCACCTTCCAGGCGCCGCCGTGATGGCCGCCGGCGACGTTTTTCTTGATTCTCTTGATGATGATCGGGCGATCGCCGCCGCCGAAAGCCATGCCCAGAATCCTTGGCTCAGTTAACCTTATCCATCCGCCAAGGTGACCGAGGGTCGTTAAGATGGGGTTTGTATTTGAGGGTTTTGGCGGCGTTAGCCCGCGGCCAGGCCGCGAACCGCGCCCGCGGCGGCTCCGACAAGCAGGATGATCGTGACGATCGCCTGGATGCCGAAACCGGGACCGCGGCTTTTCACGTCGCGCAGATAGCCGGCCATGTAGATCATGCGTCCGATGATCCACAGCACGCCCAGGCCCGCGCCCAGATAGGCGCCCCAGAAAGGCGCGAACATCCATAGAGCCGGCAGGAAGATCACCAGCCACTCCAGGGTGTTGCCCTGGACCCGCAGGGCGCGCTCCACCATCGGGTGGCCTGACATGGCGGGCGCCGGCACTCCGTGCGCCTTGCGCATCCGGGCGACGTTGATGCCAGTGACGAGATAAAAAATGAGGGCCGCAACGCTGACCAATACGATCCAAGGGTTCATCGCCCGTTTCCTCCTCTATTTCCGCCTGCAGCCAGATGGGTTAGGCGCGACCGCCTAAACTCTGAATTGAACCAGGTTCAAAGTTATCGGGGCGAACCGTCGGCTTGGCAATGGTCGGCGCCGGTCTCAAGCCCCCAGCAGCTTGGCCGCCCGAGGCGCGAAGTAGGTAATGACCCCGGCGCAGCCCGCGCGCTTGAAGGCGGTGAGCGCTTCAAGGATGGCGCGCTCCTCGTCCAGCCAGCCGTTGCGGCCCGCCGCCATCAACATCGCGTACTCCCCCGACACCTGATAGGCGAAGGTGGGCATTGAGAAGGCCTCCACCACCCGGCGCACGATGTCCAGATAGGGCATTCCGGGTTTGACCATGACCATGTCCGCGCCCTCGGCGATATCCAGCGCGACCTCGCGCAGGGCCTCGTCGGTGTTGGCGGGGTCCATCTGGTAACTGCGTTTGTCGCCGTGCAGGGCCTTGGCCGATCCGATGGCTTCGCGGTAGGGGCCATAGAAGGCCGAGGCGTACTTGGCCGCATAGGCCATGATCATCACGTCTTGCAGGCCCGCCCCTTCCAGGGCCGCCCGAAGCGCGCCCACGCGCCCATCCATCATGTCCGACGGCGCCAGAATGTCCGCCCCGGCCCGGGCCTGCATCAAGCCCTGCTCCACCAGGCGCTCGATGGTCGGGTCGTTGAGGATTCGGCCATTTTCCAAAAGGCCGTCGTGGCCGTGGTCGGTAAACGGATCGAGCGCTACGTCGCACATGATCCCGACCTCGGGCGCGGCGTTCTTCATGGCCTTGACCGCTCGGGCGATCAGGCCGTCCGGGTCAGAAGCCATCGACCCGCGGGCGTCCTTCTTTTCGCCGTCGATGTAGGGGAAAACGGCGATGGCCGGAATGCCCAGGGCGCGTGCCTGCACGGCCGCCTTGGCCGCCTCGGCGACGGAGAGGCGGTCCACGTCAGGCATGGAGGCGACGGGTATGCGCGCCTGGGCGCCGTCGTGCACGACCAGGGACCAGATCAGATCCGAGGGCTGCAGGGTGGTCTCCCGCACCAGGCGGCGAATCCAATCGGCTTGACGCAGACGACGGGGACGCAGGGCGGGGTAGGGTGCGAGAGGCGCTTTGCTCATGGCTGGCTCTTCTACAGCCTGAGCCAGTTAGGCGAAAGTGTGTGCGGTTTCGCCGCTCGAACAGGCTCTCATTCTATGATTCTAGAGCACGATTCAGCGGTTGGATGATTCCATCCAACCCCATCGTGCTCTAGGCGGGGACGCGGCCAATCGGCAGGCCTGCCGCCAGGCGCAGAATGCCCCAGATCGGCGCCGTCCAACTGATGAGCACGCTGGTCGACAGGCATAGGAAGCCCAACCAGAACTGGAGCCCGGCGGCGCCGGACAGGCGCAGGGGCCGGATATCAGAGCGATAGGTCCAGGTCTGAAAATCCGCCCACCCCAGGGCCGGCGCGGCGATCTGGACCAGTTGCGCGTCCGGCTGGGCGTGAAGGGCGGGCCCCGGCAGGACCGTATGGATCAAAAGGCTGATCAGGCCGCTGATCCATAATGCTCCCGCCGTCAGGCTCAGGGCGAAGCATATCCAGAAAATCTTCAGTTGGAACCCGAAGTGGGTCGCCGTAACGGGGCCGGCCTGCGCCTTGCGGTCGTAGGCCAGGATCATGCCCAGCAAGGCGCTCAGGCCGCCGGTAAACAGGCTGATCAGCAGAAGGACATAAACGATGAACGCCGTCGCGACGCCCCGTTCCGGAACATTGATGGGCGACAGAGGCGAGGGCGTGACGTCGCTGGGCGGTACCGCGGTCATTGAGGGGCTTCCATAGGCAGGGCCGGGTTCGTCGATCCCTTTGACCAGGGCGACGCGATAACGACGGTGAACCACGGCGCGCCCAGCGACAATCCCTGGAACCGGTACTTTACGGCCTTGGCGTGAAGTTGCTACCGGAGTTTTTCCTTGAGACGCGCACGCCGTATCAGGCGTCCATCCCGAGGAGTGGGACGCCTTCGGCCAGGGCGGCAGTGCGAAGCTCCAGGTCCAAGGTGGCGAGCGGGAGGTTTTTCCGGCGGGCGAGTTCGAGGTAGGCGGCGTCATAGAGCGTCAGGCCGTGACGGGCCGCCAGCCGCGCCGTCGCGCCCCAGGCGTGCTGGTCCGTCTCGGGGTCGAGGCGTATCGGCAGGAGAGCCAGGTCGGCCAGCGTGGCGTCCCGAAAGGCGGCGTCATGACGGCTGCGCCGGACGCCCATCTCCAGCACGTTGGCGACCTCCAGCCGCCAGAGGGCGGGGGCCCAGGCTCCAGCGCTCCCGACAGCCTCGAAAACCGCTCGGACGCTTTCGGTCGTCTCGTCGCCATATACCCAGGCTATTGTCGTCGAGCAGTCGAGCACGAGGCTCATGGCCGTCCGGCGTCACGATCCGCTTTCAAGGTCTCCCAAGGGATGGAGGCGGCGCCCTGCGCGCGCGCCCTGGTCCGGATACGGGCGAGTGCGGCCTTGGCTGCCTCCCGATCAACCGTGGTCGCGCAGGGCGCAAGCCGCGCCACGGGCCTGCCGTGGCGGGTGATAACGATCTCCTCGCCCTGCTCGACTCTGTCCAGCAATGCGCCGAGCGTGTTCTTGGCCTCGAAGGCTCCGACTTGCATGGGGATCCGTTTCAAACCAGCTTAAGCTAGCCTAATATCGCACCGGGAGGGTGGTCGTCCAGACGGGCGCGAAAGCCCGCTTTAGGGCGCGGCCCTCCAGGCCATTTCACACGGGTCCTGGCGATCTGACCCGTAAAACGCGCGTACGACGCTGCGGCATGGACATTTTGTCAGACTCGTAAAAGCCGCGCGGAATGGACATGGTATAAATTGATATGCGAGAAGGCCGCCAAAAGGGTCGGACAGCCGGTCTCAAATTAAGAAGTGAAGTGACCAGGAACGTTCATGGACGCCAAGTTCGATTATCAGTCAGCGTTTGCTGCGGCTGTGGATCAGGTGAAAGCCGAAGGCCGCTATCGCGTATTCGCCGACATAAAGCGCCTGCGGGGCCAGTTCCCCAGAGCCATTTGGACCGGGCCGAACGGGCTGGACGAACGCGAAGTCGTGGTTTGGTGCTCTAACGACTACCTGGGCCAGGGCCAGAACCCCGTCGTGTTGAACGCCATGCACGACGCCATCGACATGGTCGGTTCCGGTTCGGGCGGCACGCGCAACATTTCGGGCACCAACCATCAGCACGTCGAACTGGAGGCCGAACTGGCCGACCTGCACGGCAAGGAATCGGCGCTGTTGTTCACCTCCGGCTACGTCTCCAATGAGGCCACGCTGGAAACCCTGCAGACTGTCCTGCCGGGCCTGATCATTTTCTCGGATGCGTTCAACCACGCCTCCATGATCGCCGGCATCCGCCATGGCGGATGCGAGAAGCATGTGTGGCGGCACAACGATCTTGAGCACCTGGAAGCGTTGCTCAAGGCCGCTCCGGCGGACGCGCCGAAACTGATCGCCTTCGAGAGCGTCTACTCCATGGACGGCGACATCGCCGACATCAACGGCGTGGCCGACCTGGCTGAGCGCTACGGCGCCATGACCTATCTGGACGAGGTCCACGCGGTGGGCATGTACGGTCCGCGCGGCGGCGGCGTGGCCGAGCGCGACGGGGCCATGGCTCGCATCGACATCATCGAAGGCACGCTGGGCAAGGCCTTCGGCGTGATGGGCGGCTACATTACCGGCAGCGCCCCCCTGATCGACGCCATCCGTTCCTTTGCCTCGGGTTTCATCTTCACCACCTCCCTGCCGCCGGCGCTGACGGCGGGCGCCCGCGCTTCGGTGGCGTGGCTAAAGGCGCACAATGAGGTGCGCGTCGCCCATCAGGAGCGGGCGGAGCGCCTCAAGGCGATGTTGCGCAGCGCTGGCTTGCCGGTGATGCCCTCGGTCAGTCATATCGTGCCGGTGCTGGTGGGCGATCCCGTGCACACCAAACTGGTCAGCGATATGCTGCTCAGGGATCACGGGATCTATGTGCAGCCGATCAACTATCCCACCGTTCCCAAAGGGACCGAGCGCCTCCGCTTTACGCCCACGCCTTTCCATACTGACGAGATGATGAGCGATCTGGTCCGCGCCATGGACAAGCTGTGGGCGCGCTGCAACGTGAAGCGGATGGGCGGGGCGGCGGCCTGACGATCAGGTCTTGCGTTCAAGACGTCGGCGCACGCCGCGTCCAAGGCCGATCTTCTTGGCGAAGTCGGACCGGCGGGCGGCATAGGCCGGCGCCACCATGGGATAATCCGGCGGTAGGCCCCATTTACGCCGATAATCTTCCGGGCTCATGTCGTAGCGCGCACGCAAATAGCGCTTGAGCATCTTCAGTTGCTTCCCGTCCTCCAGGCACACGATGTAGTCTTCGTGCAGGGATTTGGAGATGGGGACTGCAGGCTTCTGTTTCTGGCTCGGTTGAACCGGCAGCGCGCCGCCAAGGTTGGCCAGCGCTTGATAAACCGAGTTCAGCAGGTCGGGAAGCGCGTTCACGGCAACCGTGTTCTGCGCCACATAAGCGGCGACAATATCGGCGCTCCACCGAAGGTGCCCATCAAGGTCTGCGCTCGCTGAATTAGGGTTCGCCGTCATTGTGTTGCCCGTCTTGATCTCTCTTTTTGGTTCATCTTGGTCTTTTGCATATCGTCCCTATGCTTCCTGGAAAGGCGGTCTTTCCACTCGCTAATTCTTGCCGCCGTCGGGACCGACAATATTCAACGTCTGTGCGTGCGCGTGGTTCCCGCGGCGGCGGCGGCGCCTAGATGGTGCGCCCGCCGGCGTATGGGGCTAAAGGCTTGTTGCGCGGCTTGGAGGCCGCCGTCTAAAGAGACGCCGTCGGTCCTGCGGCGACTCCCAACGAAAGACTTGCGCCATGTCCCTGCCAGCCTCCTCCGAGAATCATATTCAGGACGTCTTTTTTGGCGGCGCCCTGGAATGCATCGATCCGGAGATTTTTTCCGCCGTCGGTAAGGAACTGGGCCGGCAAAAGCACGAGATTGAGCTCATCGCTTCGGAGAACATCGTGTCCCGTGCGGTGTTGCAGGCTCAAGGTTCGATCCTGACCAACAAGTACGCCGAGGGCTATCCGGGCAAGCGCTACTACGGCGGTTGCGAATATGTGGACATCGTCGAGACCCTGGCCATCGAGCGCGCCAAGGCCCTGTTCGGCGCGGGCTTTGCTAACGTGCAGCCAAATTCCGGCAGCCAGATGAACCAGGCGGTGTTCCTGGCCCTGCTGAATCCGGGCGACACCTTCATGGGCCTGGACCTGGCCGCCGGCGGCCATCTCACCCATGGCTCGCCCGTCAACATGAGCGGTAAGTGGTTCAAACCGGTGTCCTATGGCGTGCGCCAGCAGGACCAACTGATCGACATGGACGAGGTCGCCAAGCTGGCGCAGGCGCACAAGCCCAAGCTGATCATCGCCGGCGGCTCGGCCTATTCGCGCCTGTGGGATTTCGCCGCCTTCCGCCGGATCGCCGACGAGGTGGGCGCCTATCTCATGGTGGACATGGCGCACTTCGCCGGGCTGGTGGCCGGCGGCGTCCATCCCAGCCCGGTTCCCCACGCCCATGTGACCACCACCACCACCCACAAGTCCCTGCGCGGGCCGCGCGGCGGTCTGATTCTGACCAACGACGAAGCCCTGGCCAAGAAATTCAACTCGGCCATCTTCCCTGGTCTTCAGGGCGGGCCTCTGATGCATGTGATCGCGGCCAAGGCCGTGGCCTTCAAGGAGGCCTTGCAGCCGGAGTTCAAGGTCTACGCCCGCAATGTAGTGGACAACGCCAAGACCTTGGCCGAGACCCTCAGGAGCGATGGCCTGGATATCGTCTCCGGCGGCACGGACAACCACCTGATGCTGGTGGACTTGCGGCCCAAGACGGCCACGGGCAAGGCGACGGAAGCCGCGCTCGGACGAGCCAATATCACCTGCAATAAGAACGCCATCCCCTATGATCCCGAGAAGCCCTTCGTCACCTCCGGTATCCGCCTGGGCACGCCGGCCGGCACCACCCGCGGCTTCGGCCAAGCGGAATTCCGCCGCATCGGTCAACTGATCGTGGAAGTGGTCGACGCCCTGAAGGACGGGGAGGGCGACGCAGGGGTCGAGGCTAAGGTGCGCCAGGAAGTCCTCGACATCACTGCGCGCTTCCCTATCTACGCTTCGGCCATCTAGGCTAAGCTGAACGGCAAGGAGCTGTTTGACACGTGCGCTGTCCGTTTTGCGGTGAATTGGAAAGCCAGGTGAAGGACTCGCGGCCCTCCGAGGATGGGGCGGCGATCCGTCGCAGACGGCTGTGCCCTGCCTGCGGCGGGCGTTTCACCACCTTCGAACGGGTGCAACTGCGCGAACTGACCATCGTCAAGCGTTCGGGCCGTCGTGCGCCGTTCGATCGCGAGAAGCTGATGCGCTCCATCGCCGTCGCCATCCGCAAGCGGCCGATCGATACCGAACGCGTCGAGCGCATGGTGTCGGGCATCGTGCGTCAGCTCGAAAGTCTGGGCGAGACCGAACTGCCCTCCCACGTGGTGGGGGAGATGGTGATGAAGGCGCTAAAGGCGCTCGATGAAGTGGCCTATGTCCGCTACGCCTCGGTCTATCGAGATTTCCGCGAAACCCAGGACTTTGCCCGGTTCCTGGGCGAGGAAGGCCTCAGCGATGAGACCGAGGCCGGTTGATGGCCGCCCAGCGCGGCGTGACGCTCAAGCTCGCCACTTCCCTTGATGGCCGTATCGGCACAGCGTCGGGCGAAAGTCGCTGGATCACCGGCGAGGAGAGCCGCCGCACGGTGCATGAGCTGCGGGCGGCGCATGACGCTGTATTGATCGGCGTCGAGACGGCCATCGTCGACGATCCCGAGCTGACGGTTCGCTTGGCCGGCTTTGAAGGCGCCCAACCCGCCCGCGTGGTGCTCGACAGCCGCCAGCGCCTGCCCCTGGGCTCCAAGCTGGCGCTGACGGCCAGGCAGGTGCCCACCTTTGCTCTGACCACAAGTCCGCCTGCTGCGGACCTGGCCGCGTCAGGTGTGACGATCATTCAGACCCCAGCAGACGCGGACGGCCGGCCAAGCCCGCGCGCTGTGCTCGACGCCCTGGCCGAAGCCGGACTCGCGCGCATCATGATCGAAGGCGGGGGGAGGGTGGCGGCCAGCTTCCTGGCGCATGGCCTGGTCGACCAAATTGAATGGTTTCGCGCGCCGATATTGCTGGGCGCCGCCGGACGGCCGGCGGTGGGCGCCCTGCCGTTGCACCGCTTGGCCGACGCGCCCAGTTTCATAAGGGTTGGCGTTAGCCCCAGCGGCGCCGATCTGTGGGAGCGTTACGAGAGGCGCTAATGTTCACGGGGATCATCACCGATATAGGCCGCGTGCGCGATGTGCGCGATACGGCCCGTGACCGCAGGTTCGAGATCCAAACCGGCTACGACGTGTCGGGAATTGAGCTGGGCGCCTCGATCAGCCACGCCGGCTGCTGCCTGACGGTCGTGGAAAAGGGCTGGGACTGGTTCGCGGTGGAGGCTTCCGCCGAAACCCTTTCGGCCACCACATTGCGGTCCTGGACCGTCGGCCATACGGTCAATCTCGAGCGCGCCGTGCGCCTGGGCGACGAATTGGGTGGGCATATCGTCTCGGGGCATGTGGATGGGGTGGGAGAGGTGCTTTCGATCATCCCGGAGGGCGGCTCTCATCGCATCCGTTTTCGGGCGCCCAAGCCACTACATCGTTTCATCGCGCCCAAGGGCTCAGTCGCCGTGGATGGCGTCTCGCTCACCGTAAACGAGGTTGAGGACGATGTTTTCGGGGTGAATATTATCGCGCACACCTGGGATGCGACCACGCTGGGGCGGCTGGCCGAGGGTGATCGGGTGAACCTGGAGATCGATGTGATCGCGCGCTACGTGGCGCGTTGGCGCGAAACCCTTTAGACCCGCCCCGGACACGCCATTTCATGACCCCTGACCATCCCATATCGCCCATCGAGGACATCATTGAGGACGCCCGCCAAGGCCGGCCTTACGTCCTGGTGGATGCAGAGGACCGCGAGAACGAGGGCGATGTCATCATCCCCGCTCAGATGGCTACGCCCGCGCAGATCAATTTCATGGCCAAGCACGCCCGCGGCCTGATCTGCCTGGCCATTACCCAAGACCGCGCTCGAGCCCTTCGGCTGGCGCCCATGGCCTTCGAGAACCAGGCTGAGCATGGCACCGCATTCACCGTGTCGATCGAGGCCAGGGAAGGGGTCACCACCGGCATTTCGGCCCATGATCGGGCGCGCACCGTCGCCGTGGCTATCGACCCCTCCAAGGGCGCGGAGGATGTGGTTAGACCGGGCCATGTGTTTCCCCTGGTGGCGAAGGAGGGCGGCGTCCTCGTGCGAGCCGGCCATACCGAGGCCGCTGTCGATATCTCGCGCTTGGCCGGCCTTTTTCCGGCGGCCGTGATCTGCGAGGTAATGAACGACGACGGTTCCATGGCCCGCCTGCCCGACCTCATCGCCTTCGCCCAGCTGCACGGGCTTAAAATTGGCACGATCGCTGATCTGATCGCCTACCGGCGCCGAACCGAGACCTTCATCGAGCGGGTGTTCGAGCGTCCGTTCACCAGCGAGTACGGCGGCGACTTTCATTTGTTCGTCTATCGCAACGTCCTGGACGGGACGGAACACGCCGCTTTGGTCAAGGGCCGTATCGTTCCAGGGCAGGAGACACTGGTGCGCATGCACCAGGTGGATTTTTTCGCCGACGTCCTGGGCCACGCGGAGGCGCGCCGCACCTATATCCCCGCCTCGCTCGAAGCGTTGGCGGCGCATGCGGGGCCGGGCGTCGCGGTGTTCCTGCGCGACGATGGCCCGCTTACCGAGCGGGTCAACCAAAGCCACAGCGACTATATGGGCAGCCGGTCCCTGCGGCAGTACGGCGTGGGCGCGCAGATACTGCTCGATCTGGGCGTGCGCGATATGATCCTGATGAGCCTTACGGCCAAACCTGCGGGCCTTGACGGCTATGGCCTGAAAATCGTGGGGCGGGTGCCTGTGCCGACGACGATGGAGAGTTGAATCATGGTGGACGACAAGCTGCGCATCCTGATCGCCGAGGCTCGCTTCTACCCCGATCTCGCGGACGAGCTGCTGGCCGGCGCCAGCGACGCCCTAACCGCCTTCGGGGCGGAGTTCAACGTGATCAGCACGCCCGGCGCCTTCGAGTTGCCCGCCGCGGTGGCTCTGGCCCATGAGGCCGCGCACCGGCCTGCCGGCATCCGTTACGACGGCTATGTAGCGCTAGGTTGCGTAATCCGAGGCGAGACCACGCATTATGACTATGTATGCGGCGAGTCTGCCCGGGGCTTGATGGATCTATCCATGCACAAGCATCTGCCGATCGGCTTCGGCATATTGACGGTGGAGGACGAGGATCAGGCCTGGGCCCGGGCGCGCCGGTCGGAAGGCGACAAGGGCGGTTTCGCCGCCCGCGCCTGTCTGGACATGATCGTGCTCAAGCGCCGCCTGTTCGGCCAGATACGATGAACGCCCGTCAGGACCGTTCCGTCGCCCGCCTCGCCGCAGTCCAGGCCCTTTATCAGATGGAGGTTTCCGGCGCCGGGGTGGAGGCGGTGGTCCGCGAGTTTTCCGACCACCGGTTCGGCGGCGACATCGACGGCTCGCGTCTGGCGGAGGCCGACCAGACCTTTTTCGCCGAGATTATTCGGGGCGTGGTCGCCGATCAGGCCGTGATCGATCAGGCCATCGTTAGGCGGTTGGCCGTTGGATGGAGGCTGGAGCGCATCGACGCCACTCTGCGCGCTATCCTGCGCGCCGGCGCCTTCGAGCTTTGGCGGCGGCCGGATGTGCCGGTGGAGGTGGTCATCGACGAGTATGTCGAGCTGGCCAAGTCCTTCTTCAACGGGCCTGAAGCGAGCTTCGTCAATGCCGCCCTGGACGCTATCGCCCGCGATCGGCCGACCCAGCCCTATGAACCGGAATGAGGATGCGCCGGCGGCGGTCGATGAGTTCGACCTGATCGCCCTGCTTATGCGGCCGCTGGCGCAGGGCGCGCCCGAGGCGCTTGGTCTGATGGACGATGCGGCGGTAGTCCCCCCCCAGATCGGGCAGGACCTGATTGTATCGGCCGACATGATGGTGGAAGGCGTCCACTTTTTGCCGGCGGATCCGATGGATCAGGTCGCCCAGAAGCTGCTGAGGGTCAATCTCTCGGATCTGGCGGCCAAAGGCGCGGAGCCCTATGGCTACTTCTTGTCGGTCGCATGGCCCGCGCGCTGCGGCTGGGCGGAGCGCAAGGCCTTTGCCGAAGGCCTCGAACGCGACCAGAGAACATTTGGCCTGAAGCTTCTGGGCGGAGACACCACCTCCACGCCGGGTCCTTTGGCGGCCTCTGTTACGATCTTGGGCCGGGTCCCGTGCGGCCGCGCCGTGCTGCGTTCGACCGCCAAGGCGGGGGATGCGGTGATGGTCAGCGGACAGATCGGCGACGGATGGCTTGGGCTGCAGGCGGCCTTGCGCGGCGACCAGGCTGCAGCTCCGTTGCGCCGTTATCGCATTCCCCAGCCCCGCACCGCCTTGCGCGAGATGCTGCGCAAATACGCCCACGCGGCGGCGGATGTGTCGGACGGGTTGATTGCCGACGCCGGGCGCATCGCCGAAGCCAGCGGCCTGGGCTTGACGCTGGCGTTGGAGCGCACGCCCCTGTCGCAGGATGGGCGCGCTTTCGTAGAAGACGCGCCGGACCGGCTGAGCGGCCTGCTGACCTTGGCTGGCGGCGGCGACGACTATGAAATCGTGTTCACCGTGGCCGAGGACGACGTCGCCGCGGCCACAGCCCAAGCCGCAGTCCTCGGCGAATCTGTCGCAGTCATCGGGCGGATGGTCGAAGGGCTGAGGGTGCGGGTATTGTTCGAGGGACGCGAGATTCGCGTGGAGAACGCCGGCTATCGGCATATCTGATGGAGGGGTTCCACGTGCGGGTCGGTTGGGCTGCCTGGGTGATGATGGTGTCCCTGCTGGCGTCCGCAGGCGCTGCTCGGGCCGCCGATGAGGCCAAGCCGTCGTCCTTACAGCTCAACGCGGTCGCCCTCCCGGTGGTGGTCGATGGGCAGCTGGTGAACTACGTGTTTGTGACGGTGAAGCTGGATCTTGCGCTCGGCGCCGACGCCCAGCCCGTCAGGAACAAGGAAGCCTTTTTCCGGGACGCGCTGGTCAGGGCCGGCCACCGATCGCCCTTCACCCTGGCCGCCGACTATACCAAGCTCGACCCCGGCCGGATCAGGGCGGCGGTGCTGAATGCCGCAGTGGGCATCGTCGGCCCGGGCGTGGTCGCCAATGTGGAGGTCGTCAAGCAGGTCTCCGAGCGCCGCAGCGCCCAGCGGCCCCGGCAATCGGCCGTCGTCGCCCAGCCGCCGGCCACTTCCCGCGAGCCCGAACTCATTCCCTAAAAGTCCTCCACCCCTTTTGCCCCAGGCGGTTGCGCCTTGGCGGCACATTTGGCAGGGTCCCCTGTCCGTTCGCCCAACCTGTCCCATAGAGGCCAGGACCGCATCCGGACTGGCCGATGTTCGGCTGAAACGCCGCTTTGCGTGCGTGCCACGAAAATTGAAGGGACGAAGCTCACATGGGTCTTACGCTTGTCATCGCCGCGGGACTGCTGGCGGTGCTCTACGGAATTTTTCAGACGGTCGCCTTGCTCAAGGCCCCGGCCGGCAACGAGAAAATGCGCGAGATCGCTCTCGCCATCCAAGAAGGGGCTCAAGCCTACCTTCGCCGCCAATACACCACCATCGCCATCGTCGGCGTGGTGGTGATCGCCGCGCTGGCGGTCTTCTTCAAAGGCTGGGAGCAGCCCGTCGGGTTTCTGATCGGGGCGGTGCTGTCAGGCGCGGCGGGTTTCGCCGGCATGCTGATTTCGGTGCGCGCCAATGTGCGCACGGCCCAGGCGGCCTCTCAAAGCCTGGCCGGCGGCCTGAAACTGGCGTTCACCTCCGGCGCCATCACCGGCATGCTGGTGGCCGGGTTCGCCCTGCTGGGCGTGGCTGGCTACTACGGCCTGTTGACCCGGGGGCTCGGCCTGGACGGTTCTAGCCGCGAGGTAGTGGACAGCCTCGTCTGCCTTGGTTTCGGCGCCAGCCTTATCTCCATTTTCGCCCGTTTGGGCGGCGGCATCTTCACCAAGGGCGCCGATGTGGGCGGCGATATGGTGGGCAAGGTCGAGGCGGGCATTCCCGAGGATGACCCCCGCAACGCCGCCACCATCGCCGACAATGTGGGCGATAACGTCGGCGATTGCGCCGGCATGGCCGCCGACCTGTTCGAGACCTATGTAGTGACGACCGTGGCCACCATGGTGCTTGCCGCCATCCTGTTCCGCGGAACAGGGGGCCTGAATCAGCTTCTCATGCTCCCCTTGGCGGTGTGCGCCGTAGGCATCGTGACGTCGGTGATCGGCGCCTTTTTTGTGCGGCTCGGCAAATCGGCCAACATCATGGGCGCTTTGTACAAGGGCTTGATCGCCACCGGCGTCCTGGCCGCCATCGCGCTTTATTTCGTGATCCCACACTTCGTGCCGACTGATCTGACCGTCGGCGCCAAGACGTTCGGCGGCACAGCGCTCTACGCCTGCGCCATCTCGGGTCTAGTGATCACCGCCCTGATCGTGATGATCACCGAGTACTACACCGGCACCAATTATCGGCCGGTGCAGTCGGTGGCCCAGGCTAGCGTCTCCGGCCACGGCACCAACGTGATCCAAGGCCTAGCCATGTCGCTGGAAGCCACTGCGCCGATCGCCCTGGTGATCATCGCGGGCATATTGGTGACCTTCAACCTCGCCGGCTTGTTCGGCGTGGCGATCGCCACCACCGCCATGCTGTCCCTGGCCGGTTTCGTCGTGGCCCTGGACGCTTTCGGTCCGGTTACCGACAACGCTGGCGGCATCGCCGAAATGGCAGGCCTGCCCAGCGAGGTTCGTGCGATTACCGACGCGCTGGACGCGGTGGGCAACACCACCAAGGCGGTGACCAAGGGCTACGCCATCGGTTCGGCCGGCCTGGGCGCTCTGGTGCTGTTCGCGGCCTATACCCAGGACCTGAAGTACTTCGCCGACACCGCCTTGCCGGGCTCGTTCTTCAGCGGCCTGGGCGTGGTGGCCTTCGACCTGTCCAACCCCTATGTGGTGGTCGGGCTGCTGTTCGGGGGCTTGTTGCCCTTTCTGTTCGGCGGCATGTCGATGACTGCGGTAGGCCGCGCGGCTCAGGCCGTGGTGGTCGAGGTGCGCCGCCAGTTTCGCGAGAACCCGGGCATCATGACCTATGAGGTCAAGCCCGAATACGGCCGTGCGGTGGACATCCTGACCAAGGCCGCGATCAAGGAGATGATCGTTCCCTCGCTCCTGCCCGTCTTCAGCCCGATCGTGTTGTTCTTCGCGATAGAAGCCATCGCCGGCAAGTCCGAGGCCTTCTCCGCCGTCGGCGCCATGCTGATGGGGGTGATCGTCACCGGCCTGTTCGTCGCGGTGTCCATGACGTCCGGCGGCGGCGCCTGGGACAACGCCAAGAAATTGATCGAGGAGGGCTTCACCGACCGAGACGGCGTCTTGCACAAGAAAGGCTCTGAAGCCCACAAGGCCGCCGTCACCGGCGATACGGTTGGCGACCCCTACAAGGATACCTCCGGCCCGGCCGTGAACCCGATGATCAAGATCACCAACATCGTGGCCTTGCTGCTGCTGGCGGTGCTCGCACACTAGTGTCTAGATTCTAGATCCGGGCTGACCGCTCCGCCCGGTTGAAAATAATGAAAGGCCCCGGAAGTCGCCTTCCGGGGCCTTTGCATGGCCGGGTCTCTGGGCCGGGTCTGGATGTAAGGCCGCGCTTGGCCTTAAGGATGCGCGCCGGGTGACGGATCCTGCTGGGGCAGCATGGTGCCGCGCCCGATATTGCCGAGAATCTGTTCGATGGCGGACATCTGGCGACCGCGGGTGGGCGTCTCGCGGCCATTGTAGGCGATGATCTTGCCGTCCTTCAGGGTGAGGGTGTTAACCTCGGTCACCTTCTCGCTGCTCTTGTCGAAGACGATCTCCACCACGTTGCGACGGGTAACGCGCACGGCGTGATAGGACATCTGGTTGGTCCGCTGGGACATGTAGAACCAGATGTTCGGATCGAAGGTCGACACGACCGAGGGGCTGCCCAGAGCGTCCAGCACGGTGGACTTGGTGTCCTCCCCGACCTTCACGTCTGCAGGCTTGTGCTCGATGGCCTGATAGCCATTCGTCGAGCGGATCGGCGCGCAGCCGGCCACCAGGGCGCCGGCGCATGTCGCGGCGGCGAGAAGTACGAAAGCGGATCGGCTCGCCATGGATTGCATCTTGCTGTTGCTTGCAGCCTTTGACCTAACGTCCCGCCGCCCTTAGTTCAATGACGATCCCACGATTGGTCGTATGTGCCATGAATGCGCTCCTTGGCGAAACTTGGACAAAAGCGAAAAAAGAAAGAGTCGCAATGAGCTTTGGACGCCTTTTTCCGACCCGCCCGGTTGTCGCAGCCGCGCGGCGGCTTTACGCCGCAGCGGTGGCGCAGGCGCGCCAGCCGGCGCTCTACGCCGGCATGGGGGCGCCCGATACGCCTGAAGGGCGCTTCGAACTCTATACCCTGCACGTGGTGCTTCTTCTGCATCGCCTGAAAGGAGGTGGCCCCCAGGCCGTGGAGACGGGCCAGGCCCTGTTCGAAGCCTACTTGCGCGGCCTCGACGACGCCTTGCGCGAGCTGGGCGTGGGCGATCTATCTGTGGGCAAGAAGATGCGCAAACTCGGCGAGGCCTTTTATGGACGCGCCAAGGCTTACGATCAGGCGTTGGAGTCCTTGCCCGAACACAACGCGCTTCAGGCGCTCATGGGCAGGACGCTTGAAGGCGCGGACACGGCGGCCCTGGCGGCCTATGCCGCGAAGGCGTGTCGGACTCTGGACGGGCAGGCGTTGGAACAGATCATGGAAGGAGGCGCCCAATGGCCGCCGATCGAAAGCTAGAGGAGGGCGTGGCTGGGGCGTGGCCGATTGACATGCCTCTACACGAACTTGGCCGGTTCGCCGCCGAGCGACGAATTGTCGCTGAGGGGCCGACTCTGGATCGCATCGCCCGGGCGTTGGGCCTCGACGCCCTGATTTCCCTGGAAGCGAACATGCGCATTTCGCCTTGGCTGGATGGCGCCGAGGTCCATGGCCGGTGGATCGCCGTGGTGGTGCAGACCTGCGGCGTCACCTTGGAGCCGTTCGAGAGCCGCTTGGCAGGTGATTTCACGATCCGAGCGGTTCCCAGCGGCTCTGCGGCCCTTGGATCCTCGCAAGAGCAGGAGTTGGAGCTCGATCCCGAGGCCGATGACCCCCCCGATGAGATGGTGAATGAACGCCTGCCGCTTGGAGCCTATGTGGTGGAGGACGTCTCCCTGGCGGTCGATCCTTTCCCGCGCAAGCCCGGCGCGGCCTTCGAAGCGCCGGACGCGGCGAGCGAGCCATCGCCTTTCGCGGTCCTGTCGCAACTCAAACGGCCGCCAACCTAGCTACACTTGCATCACAGCCGTGTCCCTGTAGGGTCCGGCGCAAATTCGGAGGGCGCTACGACGCGTGTCCAACTCACTCGTAATCTCCATCGACGCCATGGGAGGCGACCATGGACCGGCGGTTGCCGCGCCCGGCGTGGCCCTGGCGATTGAGCGGCTAGGCGCCCGCGCGCCTCGCTTCCTGCTGCATGGCGACGCGGCCAAGATCGAGGCGGAGTTGTCCAAGCTGGGCGCCGCCCGGGCCTTGTGCGAGGTGCGCCATACCGACAAGGTTGTGGCCTCCAACGAAAAGCCGGCGCACGCCGTCCGGCGCGGCAAGGGCTCCAGCCTGTGGAACGCTGTGGAATCAGTGCGTCAGGGCGAGGCGCGCGCGGTCGTATCCAGCGGCAATACCGGCGCGCTCATGGCCATCTCCAAGCTACAGTTGCGCATGCTGAGCGGACTGGATCGGCCGGCTATCGTCGCGACCTGGCCTACGCTCAAGGGCGTATCGGCGGTGCTGGACGTGGGGGCCAATGTCTCCAGCGACGCCGCCCAGTTGGTGGAGTTCGCCATTATGGGCGCGGCGTTCCACCGAGCGGTGCATGGCGCGAAAAAACCCACCGTCGGGCTGCTCAACGTCGGGTCCGAAGAACAGAAGGGCCATGAAGAGGTGCGCGAGGCCCACCGCCTGCTGCGCGAGGTCGGCCTGGACCTGGATTATCGCGGCTTTGTGGAAGGCGACGACATCGCCAAGGGCACCGTTGATGTGGTGGTCACCGACGGCTTTACCGGAAACATCGCCCTGAAGACAGCGGAGGGCACGGCCCGCTTCGTGCGCCAGGCGCTCAAGGACGCCTTCACCTCCTCGCTGCAGGCCAAGCTCGGCGCCTTGATCGCCGCGCCAGCCTTGAGGAAGATGCGTGATCGGCTCGACACCAGCCTGGTCAATGGGGGGCCCCTGCTGGGCCTGGGCGGCATCGTCGTCAAGAGTCACGGTGGAACTGACGCCAGGGGATTCGCCAATGCCATCAAGGTGGCGTTGGATCTGGCTAATAGTGACTACGACAAGCAGATTGTACGCCAAATGAAGCAGTTGGCCGCGGTGCTTCCGGATGCCGCGGAGCCGGCCGCTTCGGAGATCGCCCGTTGAGTTCCATTATTCGTAGCGCGATCACCGGTGTGGGCGCCTATCTGCCAGAGCGTAAGGTGAGCAACGCCGACCTGGCGAAAATCGTGGACACCAGCGACGATTGGATCGTCGAACGGACCGGGATTCAAAGCCGTCGCTATGCGGCCGAAGGGCAGGGGACCTCGGACCTCGCCGTCGAAGCGGCGCGAGGGGCCCTGGCTGCGGCGGGGCGCACGGCGGCGGATGTGGACCTGATCGTCGTGGCCACCACCACCCCTGATCTGACCTTCCCCGCCACGGCCGCCCTGGTTCAGGCCAAGATCGGCGCGCCGGTCTGCGCCGCCTTCGATATTCAGGCCGTTTGCACGGGGTTCGTCTATGCGCTCAGCGTCGCCGACGGTTTTGTCGCCCGCGGCCACGCCCGTTGCGCCCTGGTCATCGGGGCCGACTGCATGTCGCGCCTGATGGACTGGACCGACCGGTCCACCTGCGTCCTGTTCGGTGACGGCGCCGGCGCAGTGGTGATGGAGCCGGCCGCGGGAGATGGAAGCACCGCGGATCGCGGCATGCTGGGGTTCGCCTTGCGCTCGGACGGAACCAAGCAGGCGATGCTCACCGCAGACGGCGGCGTTTCCAGCACCGGTCAGGTGGGCAAACTACGCATGCAGGGCCATCAGGTGTTCAGGCACGCGGTCGTCAACATCGCCGAAGCCGTCGAGGCCGCCGCGGCCAACGCCGGGGTCACGATCCAAGAGGTGGACTGGTTTGTCCCGCATCAGGCCAACCAGCGCATCCTCAACGGTGTGGCTCATCGCCTGGGACTGGACGAAAGTCGGGTGGTCTCGACCATCGCCGAGCACGCCAACACATCCGCCGCCTCCATTCCCCTGGCGCTCAACGCAGCCGTGGCGGACGGGCGCGTGAAAAAGGGCGATCTGCTGCTGTTGGAGGCCATGGGCGGCGGCCTGACCTGGGGCGCCTGTGTGGTGCGCTTCTAGAGCCTGATCGCCTCGAAGCGGAACGGTTCGGGGCGTGCATCAGGCTCTACATTTTTGATTTAGAGCAGGATTCACGGTTCAGGCTGATTCAACCTAAACCGACCCTGCTCTGGGGCGTCCATTTTCCCGGCCGCCCAATTTTCGAGCTGTCTGGCTTCCCTGGCGTGAACCCTTTGACTTTTCGAACTTATCGCGGCACAGATCGGCAAAGGTTAATCCTTGTGGGGACGGGGTATGAAGGGGCGGACACTGACGCGGGCGGACCTCTGTGAGGCCGTGCACGAAGAAGTGGGTTTGACGCGGCAGGATTGCGCGGGCCTGGTCGAGCGGACCTTGGACCTTGTGGTCGATGCGCTCGAACAGGGTCAGGCGGTCAAATTGTCTGGTTTTGGCGTGTTCCAGGTGCGAGCCAAGCGGGCGCGCATGGGGCGCAATCCCAAAACCGGCGAACCGGCTTCGATCGAACCGCGCCGGGTCATCGGCTTTCGGGCGTCCCAAGTCATGAAGGCCCGCATACAGCGGGCCCTGGCCGATTAAGGTCAAGCCGGTCGCGATGAAAGGGCCCGAGGCCTTTCGCACCATTTCGGAGGCCGCCGAGGAGCTGGGCGTTCCCCAGCATGTTCTAAGGTTCTGGGAAACCAAGTTTTCCTTTATCCGCCCGATGAAGCGCGCGGGAGGACGCAGGTTCTATCGTCCTCAGGATTTGCTGGTGCTCAAGGGCGTGCGGGCTCTCCTGCACGACGAGGGCTACACCATCAAGGGCGTGCAGCGGCTGCATAAGGAGCAGGGCGTCAAACGCGTGCTGCAGGCTGCGGCAGCGCCCGGCCGCGGACCGGCCGAAACCGCCGAGGCGTCACCGCCCTTGCTGCTGGACCTCGCGCCGGCGCACGACCTGTCGCCGGCCGAACACGAACGCTTGCAGAGCGCGCTGGAGGAGTTGCTGGAGGCCCAGGCTCGCCTTCGACGTCTGATCGACAGGCCGTGAAAACGGGTCTTGAAGATCAGGCTTGGAACAGGCCGGATTTTCCGTTGCCCCCCTGGGCGCCGCCCCCTATAAGGCGCCCTCTGTCGGAGCGTAGCGCAGCCTGGTAGCGCACTTGACTGGGGGTCAAGGGGTCGCAGGTTCAAATCCTGTCGCTCCGACCATTGCCTTGGCCCCGCTTCACACGCCCCTGTTCATCCATTGAATCAGGGGGATCAGCGGCAGGCCCCACGCCGTCCCCACCGCCAAGAAATAAGCCAGTTGCGCCCACCAGGTCCGGGGAATGGCGTCGCCGATCACGGCCGCCGCCCCGATATAGGCGGCCAGGAACAGCAGGATGGCGAGGCCGCCTATCGCTTTTCGTTGATGCGCCGTCATCGCTGTTTCACCGAAGCTTGAACTCCGCCTGGCCTATAGTCCTGCATCGAGCCGTTCGCCAGGGTGGACGCGGGGCCGCCGCGAGGCTAGGGCTGGGCGCAACGGCCCCAGCCTGCGCTTGGGCGAGCGTGCGGGGGGCGATGACCTCGTTTTTGAAATCGGGACGATCGCAGTCCGTGGCGTCATGGCTGTTCGTCGTGGCCGTCCTGGTGTTCGCCATGGTCATTCTCGGCGGGACCACGCGGCTGACCAATTCGGGCCTGTCGATCACCCAATGGCAGCCGATCCGGGGGGTCATTCCGCCGCTCTCGCCCGCCCAGTGGACGGTGGAGTTCAGCCACTACCAGCGCATTCCCCAATACAAGTTCGTCAACAAGGGCATGTCGCTGGACGCCTTCAAGGGCATCTACTGGTGGGAGTGGGCGCATCGGCTTCTGGGCAGGGTGGTCGGGGTGGTCTTCGCGGTTCCATTCGCGATCTTCCTCTATCGGAAAAAGGTGCCTCAGGGTCTGATTTGGCGTTGCTGGCTGCTGCTGGCGCTGGGCGGGCTGCAAGGGCTGGTGGGCTGGTGGATGGTGTCCAGCGGCTTGGCCGACCGTGTGGAGGTGGCGCCCGAGCGCCTGACCGTGCATCTGGGTCTGGCCCTGGTCGTGTTCTGCATGCTGGTCTGGACCGGCCTGGACGCCTGGAATGGCCCGGCCCGGCCGGTCATGCGCCCGCGTTGGCCGCTCGTCGCGGCGGTGTTGGCGGCAGGCGTCTTCCTGCAGATTCTGCTGGGCGGGCTTGTGGCGGGCAACCGGGCGGGGCTCGTGTACAACGACTGGCCCCTGATGAACGGGCGTTTGTTCCCCAGCGACTACTGGCAGGGCGGTTTGTGGCGCTCGGTCCTGCATAGCCGGGCCGCGGTGCAGCTGCACCACAGGCTGGGCGCCTATCTGCTGTTTACGGCGGCGTGGACCGGCGCCGTGTTGGCCCGCCGCTCCCATTGGCTGCCGCCGGGCGCAAAGACCCTGGCCTTTGTCCTGGCTGGACTGGTCACGATTCAGGCCTGTCTCGGCATCGTCACCTTGAGACTGGGCGATCCGCTGGTCCTGGCGGTGGTCCACCAGGCTTTTGCGGCCCTGGTTCTGGCCGCCGCCGTGGCCTTTGCCTGGCGCGCGCAGCGGCCCTGAGGGCTGGGTATTATTTTACCGTACCATCGAATCCCTTGTAAAATAAGCCTTTGTGGGGTTTTGCGCCAACAAGGGCGTTGACAGAGCCCGTGCGCCTCTGTACTGCCCGCCGCTCACGCCGAGGCCTGTCGCCTCGGCCTTAGACGGACCTAGACGATGCAGACGAAGATCACGGTTTCGCTGAAGCCGGCCGACGTCGCGAAGAAATGGATCGTGGTGGACGCCCAGGACGCCGTGGTCGGCCGCCTGGCTTCCTTCATCGCCATGCGCCTTCGCGGCAAGCACCTGCCGACCTACACCCCGCACGTGGATTGCGGCGACTTTGTCGTCGTGATCAACGCCGACAAGGTGAAGTTTACCGGCCGCAAGCTGGAGCAGAAGACCTACTACTGGCACACCGGCTATCCGGGCGGCATCAAGGAACGCACGGCGGGCAAGATCCTGGGCGGTCGTTTCCCCGAGCGCATCCTGGAGAAGGCCGTCGAGCGCATGCTGCCCAAGGAAAGCCCCCTGGCCCGCAAGCAGCTCACCCATCTGCGCATCTACAACAGCGCCGAACATCCCCATGAAGCCCAGGCGCCGGAAGTGATCGACTTCAAGGCGCTGAACGCCAAGAACGCCCGGAGCGCCTGAGCATGGCAACCGACACCCACGGCCTGGAAGCCCTGCAAAGCCTGTCCAGCAATCCCGCGCCCGCACCCGTCGAGCCCAAGATCGACGCTCAGGGCCGCGCCTATGCCACCGGCAAGCGCAAGAACGCCATCGCCCGCGTATGGATCAAGCCCGGCAAAGGCCTGATCACCATCAACGGCCGCGACCAGCAGGTCTATTTCGCCCGCCCGGTGCTGCGCATGATGATCGCCCAGCCCATGCAGGTGACCGACCGCGCGACCCAGTTCGACGTGGTCGCCACGGTGGAAGGCTCCGGCCTGTCCGGCCAGGCCGGCGCCATCCGCCACGCCATTTCCAAGGCCCTGACCTATTACGAGCCGGGCCTGCGCGCGGTGCTCAAGCCGCACGGCTTCCTGACCCGCGACAGCCGCGTGGTCGAACGCAAGAAGTACGGCCGCGCCAAGGCCCGCCGCAGCTTCCAGTTCTCCAAGCGCTAAGCTTCGGGAGCCTCGATTTCAGGAAAAGCGCTCCGGGCGACCGGGGCGCTTTTTTGTTGCGAGGCTGAACGTCTGGTTCCTGGCCGGGAGCCGAGGCCAGGAATCGCCCCGTTGCGGCGGTTGGGAAGGTCCGCTAGTTGGCGTCTGTGATAAAAGCTAAAGCCGAGTGCGAAGAGCTGCTGAATGCCGCGCTTCCTTTCGCCGAGAAGATGCTCGGCGAGCACGGGGAGTTCTTCCCGTATGGCGGTGCGATGCGTCCGAACGGCGAGATCGTTTCCGTGGCCGGATACGACGGTCGCGAACGGCCTCCCTCGTTGGATATCATCGAGCTAATCAAGAGCGCCTTCGTCAAAGGCGCACACGATGGGAGCTATAAAGCAACGGCATTGGTCTACGATGTTCGCGTCGCTATTTCTGACAGTAACCCAAGCAGAGACGCCGTTGCGGTGTCCTTGAACCACGAGGACGGTTATTCCGTGGTTGTGTTGTTCCCCTACACACTAAATGCCGGAAACGTCGTTTTTGGCGAAGCCATTGCCGAGGCGGGCGATGCCGACATTTTCCCGGCGCACCCAATCCACTAGACGACATCGGGCGAGGGTCTCAAATCCCCCCTGAGCGGCGGATGGCAATGTCCGTTTGCGGGCGGTGCCCTTGACACGGTCTAGTCGGTTGACCCGAATGTCGGCTCAACGACGGGGCAGCTATGAACGGCATCGCGGAATTTGCTGAACGAGCAGTGTCTCATCTAAGATTTATGCTGGACAACGCGGATATGATCTATCCGCTTCTCGTCTCCATTATTGCTCTCCCATTCGTCTTAATTTCTCAACGCGTTCGCAACGCACTCAAAGAGCCAATCACGCTTGCGGCATTCCTGGGAGTGTTCTTGCTGTGGTTCGCGCTGATTCCCTGGGGGGCGCTTTGGCTCGATGCAATGGACACTCGACATGCCAGTCCAGGGTGGGCCGGATGGCCTATCGTCGCCGTCCTTTTTGGGTGGCCTGTGGTCAGTACGTTCCTCGTTGTCCGAGGAAAAGGTGCGCGCCTGGGACTTTGCCTGTTCGTTTTGTCTAACGCACCCGGATGGTTCCTCGGTTTCGCTGTCTGCTCCATGGCGGTGAGCGGAGATTGGATTTAGTACGCGAAAGTCTGCTAGCCCCCTTCTGCGACCTTGGCGTGGTCTGCTTTCGGCTTGAAATGTCCAGTCCACCCGCAATACCTATTTGCGTGACGGGGCAGGTAGCGGCGGCATAGCGGTTAGCGGCGGTAGCTCGTCGGTTGCGTCGTCATGGTTTGGAGCAAAGGTGGAGAACCGGATCGCTCCAGTTTCCCCTTTGAGATCGGCAAAATTGATCTCAAGCAAGCCTCTCTCTCCGACTGTCATTTCACTTTTCCACTCACCCCAAGAGGGGAATGGGCGAGGGAACTTGTATCCGTGGCACTCTAAAATCCTCATTG
>PLRV01000089.1 GCA_003164925.1 Caulobacteraceae bacterium | reverse complement strand
AGCGTTTAGGCGATTCCGCCTAAACCCGTCGTGCTCTAGGCAAGGCCCTGAGGCAGGCTTGTTCCCCGCTTGGCAGGGCCCCGTCTGCGCAACGGTATTGATCCAATAGAGTTAGGGAGCGTGATGTGAGCATATTCAAGGAATTCCGCGAGTTTGTCTCGCGCGGCAACGTGGTCGACCTGGCGGTCGGCGTGATCATCGGCGGCGCCTTCAACGCGGTGGTCAAGAGCCTGGTCGAGCAGGTCGTCATGCCGCCGATAGGCCTGGCCACATCGGGCATCGATTTCGCCAAGCTGGAGTGGGTGATCAAACCCGAGAATCTGGCGACCAAGCATGCGGCCGTGGCCATTCAGTACGGCGCCTTCCTCAACACCATCATCCAATTTCTGATCACCGCGGCGGCGGTGTTCGCCCTGGTCAAGTTGGTCAATACCCTGCGCCGCCAACAGGCCGAGACCCCCAGCGTCCCGCCCGCGCCCACCGCCTCGGAAGCGTTGCTGACCGAGATCAGGGACCTGTTGAAGGCTGGGAAATAACACAGCCCCGCCCCACGAGGTGTGAAGAGGACTTGGAAGGCCTTGCAACCGGCGCCGTTCGCCCCTTAATCCGCGCATGTCCCGCGCTGGTGCGAAAATCTGTGGTTTGACCACGTCCGAAGCGGTGGCGGCCGCGCTTGAAGGCGGGGCCAGCTACCTCGGCTTTGTGCTGTTCGATAAAAGCCCGCGCCGGATCGGCGCCGAGGCCGCCGCGCGCCTGGCCGCTCCCGCCCGCCAACGCGCCCGCATTGTGGCCCTGCTGGTGGATCCCGATGACGCCCTGGTGGCCGAGACGGTCGCGGTGCTCAAGCCCGATCTGATCCAACTGCATGGCCGCGAAACGCCCAACCGCGCCGCCGCCGTCCGCGCCGCGAGCGGCCTTCCCACCCTTAAGGCCATCGGCGTGCGCGACGCATCCGATGTTCAAGCCGCCCTGGCCTACGAGGGCGCGGCGGATCACCTGATGTTTGACGCCAAACCGCCCCTGGGCGCGGACCGTCCGGGCGGGCATGGCTCGGCCTTCGACTGGACCTTGCTGGCGGACGTGCGTCCGGCGCGCCCCTGGTTCTTGGCGGGCGGTTTGGACCCGTGGAACGTGGCCGAGGCCATCGCCGCTTCGCGCGCCCCCCTGGTCGACGTTTCCTCTGGCGTGGAACGGGGTCCTGGCCTAAAGGACCCAGGCCTCATCGCGGCCTTTCTGGACGCTGTCCGCCGCGTCTAGGCGCTAGCTGACCGAGGACCCGTGACCGCGCTTCGCCCCAACGACTATTCGGCCTTCCCCGACGCCGCCGGCCGCTTCGGCGACTACGGCGGGCGCTTTGTGGCCGAGACCCTCATGCCGCTGGTGCTGGAGCTGGAGCAGGCCTACGCCGCCGCCAGGGCCGACCCCGGCTTCCAGGCCGAGCTGAACGGCTATCTGACACACTATGTGGGTCGGCCTTCGCCGCTCTATTTCGCCGAGCGCCTGACGGAAAAGTTCGGCGGCGCCAAGATCTACTTCAAGCGCGAGGAGCTGAACCACACCGGCGCGCACAAGATCAACAATTGCATGGGCCAGATCCTGCTGGCGCGGCGCATGGGCAAGACCCGCATTATCGCCGAGACCGGCGCAGGCCAGCATGGGGTGGCTTCCGCCACGGTCTGCGCGCGCTTCGGCCTGCCGTGCATCGTTTACATGGGCGCGGTGGACGTGGAGCGGCAAAAGCCGAATGTGTTCCGCATGAACTTGCTGGGCGCCGAGGTGCGCCCGGTGACCGCGGGCCAGGCGACCCTCAAGGACGCCATGAACGAGGCTCTGCGCGACTGGGTCACCAATGTGGACGACACCTATTACATGATCGGCACGGCGGCTGGCCCGCACCCCTATCCGGCCATGGTGCGCGACTTCCAGTCGGTGATCGGCGCCGAGTCCAGGAGCCAGCTTCTGGAAATGGAAGGGCGTCTGCCGGACGCCGTGATCGCCTGCGTGGGTGGAGGCTCCAATGCCATCGGCATGTTCCATCCGTTCCTGGGCGACGAGAGCGTGCGCCTGATCGGGGTGGAGGCCGCCGGCTATGGCCTGGACAAGCTGCACGCCGCGTCCATCACCGGTGGGCGGCCGGGGGTCCTGCACGGCAACAAGACCTATCTGCTCCAAGATTCCGATGGCCAGATCCAGGACGCCCATTCCATTTCCGCCGGGCTCGATTACCCGGGCATCGGCCCCGAGCACGCTTGGCTGAACGACATCGGGCGGGCCGAATATCGCACCTGCACCGACGCGGAGGCTCTGGATGCGTTCGCGATGTGCGCGGAGCTGGAAGGCATCATCCCCGCCCTGGAATCCGCTCACGCCATCGCCAAGGTGGGGCAGCTGGCCCAGGAAGTGGGCAAGGGCGGCATCGTGGCCCTGTGCCTATCGGGCCGGGGCGACAAGGACGTGGGCACGGTGGCCGCTGCCTTGGGGAGATCGATTTGAGTCGTATCGACGCCTGTTTTAGCCGTCTGAAGGCGCAGCGCCGTTCCGCCTTCGTGGCCTATGTCATGGCCGGCGACCCTGATCCGGCCGCCTCGTTGCAAATCATCAAGGCCCTGCCGGGCGCGGGCGCCGACATCATCGAGCTGGGCTTTCCTTTCTCCGACCCCATGGCCGACGGCCCGGCCATCCAGCTGGCCGCCCAGCGCGCGCTCAAGGCCGGTATGACCCTGGTCAAGACCCTGGATCTCGCGCGGGCCTTCCGCGTGGGCGACCAGACCACGCCCATCGTGTTGATGGGCTATCTCAATCCGGTTTTCATCTACGGCTATGACCGCTTTGCCCAGGATGCGGCGCAGGCGGGGGTGGACGGGCTGATCATCGTCGATTGCCCGCCCGAGGAAGCCGATCCCTTGGCCGACGCCCTCGATGCCGCCGGCGTTTCCCTCGTCCGCCTGGCGGCGCCGACCACCGATGACAAGCGCCTGCCGGCGGTGCTGCGCCGCGCCTCGGGCTTCGTCTATTACGTTTCGGTGGCTGGTGTGACCGGCGTGAAGGAAGCCGACGCCGAGGGCGTGCGCCCGGCGGTGGAGCGGGTGCGCAAGGCCTCGGGCCTGCCGGTCGCCGTGGGCTTCGGCGTCAAGACCCCTGAGCGCGCCGCCGCCGTCGCCCGCGTGGCCGACGCGGTGGTGGTGGGCTCGGTCCTGGTGGAGGAGATCGCTGGGGCGCTGGCGTCCGGCGCTGATCCAGCCCCCCCGCTGCTAGCGGCTGCCGCAAGGTTGGCGGACGCGGTGCACGCTGCGGGCGGTTAACCGCCCGCTCGAGCTGCTCGTAAAGAAGCGCGCCGAGCTCAAAGCCTGGGCGAGCACTAAATCATAAAGTGAGAGCGGGATGACTTCGAGAGACGTCATCCGTCCCAGAGCATTTTCCGATAAGTGTGACGCGGTTATCGGATCAAAAAATACTCTGACTATATGAAGTAGAGCCATTTTTATCCGATCTGATCGAATTGATCAGATCGGAAATGGCTCTAGGGTCAATCCTTAGGTTCGGGAACAAGCCCGGCGTCCACCTTCACATCGGGGTCGCCGACCTGCTCTTCACAGTTATATTCGTGGAAGTGAGCATCGTCCGGTTGCCAACTGAAAGTCCGCACAAATGACCAGGGCTCGGCGTAGTAGACCGGGTCGATGACGGTGGTGACCATTTCCAGGTAGGGCTTCCGATTGCCGTTGTCGACCTTGCGGATGCGCTGGATGAGCTTGCCGTTGGCCGACAAAGGCGTGCCATCGACGTCCAGCCAAAGCGCCTGTTTGAAGTCGGCGCTTTCGACCACCAGCGTGTTTCCGTCCCAGCGCCCTGTCGATCGACCCATATATCGTTTTTGGGCCGGCGGCGGCGAACGGGAAGGATCAAGCAGGATCTGCCATCGGCCGTGGTATTCCTCGAACACGACTTCGATCCAGGCCTTCGACTGGAAAATCTGGAACGGGAAGTTCAGGTCGCGCTGCCATTGCGGTCCCGGCGGCCGGCATATGGCCGAGGCGTTGGTGAACGGCTTGCCGTTCTGCGCGGAGTTGACCCGCCGCGCCAGAACCTTGGCCCCCGCCATGGTGTACGGAATCGCCACGCCGTACATGTCCTTCTGGATGCGCGCCTCAAGCGGCTGATTGTGGCTCCAGGCGCCTTGCAGGTCTCGCGGATCGCGCGACGGCAACGGCCCGTCCGGCGCCAAGGGCTTCAACGGGAACAGGCCGCCTGCCTGCGGCGGCGGCAGCGCTTGGACGAGCTTTTGGGCGGGGGTGAGCACAGGCGCCATGATGAGCGCGCCCCCACCTGGCGGGGCCCCAGGCGGAGGCCCGCCGGCCGGCGGGCCGGGAGGGCCAGGTTGGGCGACGGCCCCGGTCGCAGCCGCTGCGAGCATGATGGCGCTCAACAGGGCGCACCGTATTGGGCGAGGCAGGAATTGTGTTTCAGTCGTCACGGGACGGCTCCAGTCAACGTCGATCGGATTAGGAGGACGGCAATGTCGGTTGATGGGCGTCGAGCCGGTCCAGACAAATGTCCTCGGGAAACAGCGCCGCCGGTTGCCGCTTGTAGGTGACGGTCCCGCTCCAGGGATGTGTGAAATAGGCCGGATCCTCGATGGTGATGCGATCTTCCAGCGTGTTGCGATCGACTAATCGAAGGCGCTCGGTGATCTTGGCGTCCGCGCTGTGCGGCACGAGGTCGTCGATCAAGGTGCGATCGGACATATTGGTGGTCTGGGCCACCAGCGTCTTTCCTTCCCAATGCCCGACCGAGTCGCCGGTCATCGAAGGGACGAGGCCGGATCCCAAAATATCGGGGTCACGGGGCACGCCTCCCGTGTCGATTTGGCGGAGGGCCCGGTTCCATTCGTAGTCGAAGGTCAGCACCCCCTGGCGCTGCCAGATCTTGAAGCGCCAGGGCGTCAGCATGAGACGCGGAACGCCGGGGTTGGAGCACCGCGACGTGGCGATGTCATAGTCGTCGTAGGCGCCCCGGGCCTTCAGTTGCTTGTTCTCTTCATAATGCTTGCGGCCTTCCTCGGTGAACGGCACGGGGCCGGACGTGGGCTTAAGGACGGACGTCGGTTTGGCGATCTTCCACACGCCCTCCAGGCTGACGGGGACGGTTGGTCCGGCCAGAGCGCCCTGCGCGCCAAGCGCGAGCGAAACACTCAAGGCCAGCAGCCCTGTGGAAAAGACCCATCGCCGCATTCGTCGTCTCTCCTCTAATTCGCCCGCGAGGTCCGGCGCCGCTCGATCGTCGAGCGGAACCGTCGCGGTCAAGCCCGCGCGAACCGAGCGCCAGTCCAATGAGTTGCTAGGAACCTCTCTGCCAGACCGAGAGGGGTGGAAAATAGCTGCAAGAATAAAGACGCAACGCTCGGTCCGCGAAATCGGAGCGGCCTCTGCGACGGAAGCCCCCCGATCTCCCGCACGCGGACCGGCCGCAGCGTTGCCAGGTTCGCTGCCTGACAACGCTGACCGGTCCAGGATGGAAAAGGGCTCTCAGTCTCAGTATTTGGCGCTGAGGATCACCCCGAAGGTTCGCGGATCGCTAAGGGCGGTGCCGTTGGTGGTTAAGGCTCCACTGACCTCGGTCACGGCCCAGCCGTCCGGAATGAACCGGTTGTCAGTGATATTCCTGACGTAGGCGGTGATTGAGTAGTGTTGCCCGATCAACAGGGTGGCGTTGAGGTCGCCGACGGCCTCGTCCGGGACGTGGACAAAG
>PLRV01000024.1 GCA_003164925.1 Caulobacteraceae bacterium | reverse complement strand
GGCTGGACTGGGCCAAACTCAATCACATCAACAACCACTACATCCGACGCGCAGATGACGAGCGATTGGCGCTGCTGACGGCCCAAATCAACGTCAGTCGGGGCGCAGTGCACAATAAGAACGATCTTGATCGTTTGCGAAACGCCATTCCTCTGGTCAAGGAAGGCGCAAAGACCGTGCTGGAGCTTGCCGACCTGACCCACTTCGCGCTCATGACCCGGCCCGTGCCGTTAGACGTCAAAACCCTTGGCCTTCTGACCGAGGAAACGCGTCAGCGGCTGGTTAGGCTTGAAAAAAGGCTAGAAGAAACAGCCGACTGGAACTCGTCTGCGCTGGAGCTTGCGCTGAAGGACTTCGCTGCGGCCGAGGGCTTGGGCCTGGGAAAATTCGGCCCGGCGCTGCGGGGCGTGCTCAGTGGCGGCGCGACGGCGCCCGATCTTGCGAGCACCCTGGCGGCTCTGGGTCGTGAAGAGAGTTTGGGTCGTCTAAAGGATGCTCTTTTCGGCGGCCATTAAGACGGTATAACGCATTGCAGCATCGCCGCTGGAGGGCGATGGAACAGCCCGTGAGGCATTGGGGAATGGACAAGATGACTGACACCGGCTCCGCGTCGCTGACTATTGGCGACAAGACGCTTAGCCTACCCATCCTCAAGGGCTCCATCGGGCCGGACGTCATCGACGTGCGCAAGCTGTACGCCGAGACGGACTGTTTCACCTTCGACCCGGGGTTCACGTCCACCGCAGCCTGCGAAAGCGCCATTACCTACATCGACGGCGACAAGGGCGTGCTGCTGTACCGCGGCTATCCGATTGATCAGCTAGCCAAGCAGTCGACCTTCCTGGAGGTCTGCTACCTGCTGATCAACGGCGAGCTGCCCAACGCCGCCCAGTACGTCGAGTTCGAACGCAGCATAACCACGCACACCATGCTGCACGATCAGTTCGACCGGTTCTTCCAGGGCTTCCGGCGGGATGCTCACCCCATGGCGGTGATGACCGCTTCGGTCGGCGCCCTTTCGGCCTTCTATCACGACAGTCTGGACGTGAACGATCCCGATCACCGCCGGATTTCCATGATCCGCATGATCGCTAAGATTCCCACGATCGCGGCTCGGACCTTCAAATATTCCATCGGCCAACCCTTCGTCAGTCCCCGTAACGAGCTTGGCTACGCCGAAAACTTCCTGCGCATGTGCTTCGCCGTGCCGGCTGAGGACTACAAGGGCAACCCGATTCTGGCGCGCGCCATGGACCGGATTTTCATCCTGCACGCCGACCATGAGCAGAACGCCTCGACCTCCACGGTGCGCCTGGCCGGCTCCACCGGGGCCAATCCGTTCGCCTGTATCGCCGCCGGTATCGCGGCCCTGTGGGGACCTGCGCACGGGGGGGCCAATGAAGAAGCCCTCAATATGCTGCGTGAAATCGGCAAACCCGAGAACGTGCCGGCCTATGTCCAGGGCGTGAAAGACCGCAAGTACCGCCTGATGGGCTTCGGCCATCGGGTCTATAAGAACTATGACCCACGCGCCAAGGTGATGCAGGAGACCTGCCACGAGGTGCTGAAGGAAGTAGGCGACGCCAACGATCCGCTGCTGCAGGTGGCGATGGAACTGGAGAAGATCGCCCTCAGCGACGACTACTTCATCAGCCGCAAGCTCTATCCGAACATCGATTTCTATTCGGGCATCACCCTGAGCGCGATGGGCTTCCCCAGCGAGATGTTCACCGTGCTGTTCGCCCTGGCCCGCACCGTGGGCTGGATCTCGCAGTGGCAGGAAATGATCGCCGATCCTCAACAGAAGATCGGCCGCCCCCGCCAACTGTACACGGGCCCCGCTTACCGCGACTTCGTGTCGGTCGATAAGCGGGCCTAGTGTGCTGGATCTGAAGTTCGCCCGCGCTCTCCACAAGCCGGGGGCGAATTTCTGAATCGCCACACTAGAGTCTGAGTTAGAGCCGGATTCAGACCTCAAACGAGGTCATCCGGCTCTACGCGGACCCGTTCAGGAGCTCGACGATCACCTTGGCGGCTTTTTCCGAAGGGTCCGGGCCGTCCCTCGCGCCCATGGCGGCGAGCGCTTGATTCTGGGCTGCGATCTGCTCCTGACGCAGGTGCGGATCGTCGAGGCGCGCGGCCAAGGCCTGGGCCAGCGCCGTCGGCTGGCATTGGTCCTGGACCAGTTCAGGGACCACCGCACGTCCCACGGCGATATTCAGTAGGGTGATGAACCGGGTCTTGATCACCATCCGGATCAGGGCGGCGCTTAGGCGGCTCACTTTATAGGCGACCACCATCGGACAACCGGCGAGCGCCAGTTCCGTGGTGACCGTGCCGCTGCAAGCCAGCGCCACAGTGGCCGCCTTCATGGCGTCCAACTTCGGCCCCTCGCCTTCGACGATGTGAGGCGCAAATGCCCATTCGGCGGCCTTGGCCTTGATCGCCTCCGCCACGCTGGGCGCCGCCGCAAGCACGACCTGCAAGCCAGGCCGGCCCCGCTTGAGCAGAGTCACAGCCTCGCCAAAGGGAGCCATCAGGCGCTCGACTTCCGAAAGCCGACTTCCCGGCAGCACCAGCAGGATCTGATCGTCGCGGTCCGCGCCCAGGCGTTTGCGCGCCCGTTCGGCGTCGGCCGCCGCAAACGAGCGCATGAGGTGCGGATTGCCGACCTTGGTCACCGCCAGACCGTGACGCTCGAAATAGGGCGCGTCGAACGACAGGATCGACAGCAGATGATCGAAGGTTTTGGCCAGAGTCTTGGCGCGGCCCGGGCGCGCCGCCCACACTTGGGGACCCACATATTTGATAAGGAGGAGACGCGGTAGGCGTCGACGCAGACGCTGGCCGACCCGCAACGTAAAGCCCCAGGAATCGATCAGCACCGCCGCATCCGGCTTTTCGCGAACGGCCAAGGCCGCCGTTTGATCGGCGCGCCGGACAACTTTCGGATAGGCCTTCAAACCTTCGGCCCAGCCCCAAATCGACAGTTCGGTGATGTCGAACAGGCTACCCAGCCCTTCGGCCTTCATAAGCGGACCACCGACGCCGACAAAACGCACGCTCCTGCCCAAACGCCCGCGCAAGGCCTGCATCAGGTGTGCGCCCAACAGGTCGCCGGAGGGTTCGGCAGCCACAAGCATGATACAGGTCTGTTTCACGCCTTAGCCTTCTTCATATCCATAGACGAACAGACCAAGCCGGTCCGCAGCGGCGATCACCGCCTCCCGGTCCAGAAGAAGCGTGCGGCCAGCCTGGCCGACCACCCCAGCCAGCCCCGCGCGAGCGGCGCCTTCCACCGTTTCCATGCCGATGGTGGGCAAATCCACCCGCTGTTCCTGGGTAGGCTTGGCCCGTTTGACGAGAACGCCCCTGCGGTGTTCCTCATCACCCCGGAGGGCCTGGGGCAGGCCGGCGCAGCGGGCCAACATGGCGTCGGTGCCCTCCTGGGCCTCAACGGCCAAGACCAGGCCGCGGCAGACCACGGCCCCCTGACCTATGTCCAGGCGGCCGATCTCTCCGGCAATGCGAAAGCCTTGAGCGATGTCCTCCAGGTCCTCGCCCTGAGGCCTCAGCCGGCCCAGGGCTCCAGCTGACAGGCTCAGGCTGGCCGCGACCTGGTGGGCGCCCTCAACCGCGAAGCCTTCCTGTTCGAATAGTCCGACCAGATAGCGCAGTATGGCGTCCTCGCCCTTACGCGCGGCCAGGATTGCGCCGCCCAGGGCCTTGACCCCGCGCAGATCGGGCTTGAGCGCCGAAAAATCGGGACGGCTGACCTTGCCCGCCATGCAGATAGCCCCGCAACCCGCCGCCCGCAGCAGGTCGAAGCACTTGCCCAACTCGCCCAGACCAACCTCAGCGCCCGGGTAAGCCATCAGGCCGGGATCGGCGAACCCTTTGAGACGGATGACGTAGAAAGGACGGCCCACGCTCTGGCACTGGTCCGCTAGAGCCAGAGGCAGGAGCCCGCCGCCGGCGATCAGTCCCAGCTTGACCATGGGCTCAGTCGAGCTTGGGCAGGCACAGGGGTCGTGTTCCATCGACGCGGATGAAATCGACGATCGCCATCACTTCGGGCACATCGGCGAAGGTCTGCGCCGTGTCATCCAGTCGTTCCTGGAAGGTGCCCTCATCGGCAAATAGCAGGCGGTAGGCGGCGCGAAGGGTGTTGATGGCCTCGCGGGTGTACCCGCGCCGGCGCAGGCCCACCAGATTCAGGCCCTCCAGGTGAGCATGGTTGCCCCACACCGAACCGAAGGGGATGACGTCCTTGGTGACCACCGCTCCGGCGCCGATGAAGGCTCCGCCGCCGACGCGGCTGTGCTGATGCAGGCCGGCCAGACCGCCAATAAAGACGTTGTCGCCCACCTTCACATGGCCGCCCATAGCGGCGTTGTTGGCCACGACGACCCGATTGCCGACGATGCAGTCATGGGCCACATGGCAGCCGACCATATAGAGCCCGTCGGAGCCGATCTGGGTCAGGCCCTGATCGAGCATGGTTCCCGTGTGGAAGGTGACGTGTTCTCGGATGTGATTGCGGTCGCCGACAATGAGGCGGGTATCCTCGCCCTTGTGCGCCAGATGCTGCGGCGGCCCGCCCAGATAGGCGAAGGGATGGACAACACAGTCTTCGCCGATCTGGGTGGTTCCCTCAACCACCACATGGGAAAGCAGATGCGTGCGATCACCCAGCTCTACGCGGGGACCGACGATGCAATAGGGGCCGACCTGTACATCCACGCCCAGTTCGGCGCCCGGATGGACGATGGCCGTCGGATGAACCTGACTCATTAAAAAGCCCCGGGCGTCTCGCCGGCGCCGCCGACGGTGTTGGGAATGGCCATGGCCGCGAAATCACACTGGGCGCACACCTTGTCGCCAACCATGGCCTTGCCCCGGAATTTGAAGATTTCGCCACGGGCACGCAGCACCTCGACGTACAGGCGCAGCACATCCCCCGGCCTGACGGGACTACGGAATCGGGCCTGATCCACCGTCATGAACATGATGGTCTTTGTGGAGACATCCACGTCCAGCGACTTGGACATCAGCACAGCCCCGGTCTGGGCCAGCGCTTCCACGATCAGCACGCCGGGCATGACCGGGTTGCCGGGGAAATGGCCGGCGAAGAACGGCTCGTTCACCGTCACGCATTTGATGCCCACGATCGATTCGTGGGCGCGGTAATCCTCGGCCCGGTCGACGAGCAGGAAGGGATAGCGATGAGGGATCCTGTACAGGACCTCGATGATGTCGATGTCGGTTTGCGACGTCGAAGCCGTCCCGTCGGCGCTCATTTCTCCCCTCCCTTGCGCGTGGTCGCCATTTTGGACAGCCAAGCCACTTCCCGCATGTATTGGCGGACCGGCCGAGCCGGCGACCCCACCCACATCTCTCCAGCAGGAATGTCCCGCATGACCCCGGCGTCGGCCGCAACCCGGGCGCGGTCGCCAATATTGATATGATCGGCGATGCCCGCGCCACCGCCAAAAGCCACGCCGTCACCGACGATACAGCTTCCCGAAATGCCGGTCATAGCCGCCAGCAGGCAGCCGCGACCCAAGCGTACATTGTGCCCGATCTGGACCAGATTATCGATCTTGGTGTTCTCGCCAATGACGGTGTCGTCCCAGGCGCCGCGGTCGATGCAGGTGTTGGAGCCTATGCTCACATTGTCCTGGATGATCACTCGGCCCAACTGCGGAACGTCCATCGTCTTGCCGTCGGCGGCCGTGACGCCGAACCCAGGCTCGCCGATCGACGCACCCGCCAGGATGCGCACGCGGTCTCCGATCAGGGCGAAGCCGATCGTCACCTGCGGGCCGATGGAGCAATTTCGGCCGATCGCACAACCTGGGCCGATTATGGCATTGGGACCGATGCTGGTTCCCCGGCCGATCTTGGCCCCCGCCCCGATCACCACGCCCGGTCCCAGGAAAACGCCGTCCTCAAGCTCGGCTGCGGGGTGAATGGCCAATTCCTGGCCGGCTAGGCGCCGGGCCTTGTGCAGGCGGTCAGCGGCCTGGGCGTAGGCGCCCTGAGGTTGAGGCGTTATCAGAACAGCGCAGCCGGCAGGCGCGGTCTCGGCGTATTCTGCCGTCAAGAAGCAGGCGCCGGAGACAGTCGCTTTGAGATCGTCGATATAGCGGCGGTCGCTGAAGAAGCCGATGCTGGCCTGATCGCCGCGAACCAGCGGCGCCACATGAGAAACGCGACGCTCCGCATGTTCGGCGCACGCAAGCTGCGCCCCGGTGATCACGGCCAATTCGCCCAGGGCGACCGGGCCCAATTCCTCAAAAAAACGCGAGTCAGGCATTCGTCTGTGCACCCCTCGCCAAAGCCTGGGTCAATCCATATCGCCAAGCCGCCGGCTTAGGGCGCACCCCCCGCAGAAGCTCCGCCCCCACTGTATCGGCGACGGAGCGGAGCGTCAGCAATGCGGCCTATTGTGCGCCTGCGCCTGCGCCTGCGCCCTGTGTATCCAGATGCTCGCGGTCGAACGCAAACTGAGTCAGTTGGCCGTTCAGCAGGGTGATCACCGTCTGGGTGATATCCATGTTGGGGTTCGCGACAATCACGGAGTTGGCGTCCACGAGGATGCCGCACTGGCGTTGGGCGACCACTTGGCCAACCAGCGGACCGGCCGCCTGCAGAATACGGCTGACGGCTTTTTGCTGCGTGGATTCCAGTTCACGCTGACGCAATTGCACCTTCTGCTGGAAGGCGGCGTAGCGTTGCTGCAAAGCCTGGCCGCGCTGCTGGTAGACGTCGGGCTGCAGCGTGGCCTTCTGGCCGTCCAGGGTCTTGGCGTCATTTTCCAGCCCGGTCTGCTCGCCGGTGACTTCCGCCTGAACCACGGCGTTCAGCTGCTTCATGCGGTCGCCCACGAAGGCGCCGACGGTGGAGCTGGTCACCAGCCCCTCGCGTGAAAGCACGCACATGCCGGGGATGGAAACCGTCACGAGGATCGGCGCGTTGGCCGCCGCGGCAGGCTTTGCGGTCTGAGCGCTGGCCTGGGCGGCGCAGAAAAGAGTGGCGACGGTCGCAAGGGCGAGCGTCTTGGACGGAGTCATCATGGGATCAGAACCTAGTGGCGGTGGAGAAGTAGAAGTTTTGCGTCTTATCGAATTTCGCCCTGGCGATCACGTCGCTGAGATCGAACCGCAGCGGCCCCATGGGCGACTTCCAGAATACGCTGACCCCCGCCGAACCGCGCAGGTAGAGCGAGTCGTTGATGGCGGTATCCTGCAATCCGGTGGTCGGGTCGACCTTACCTTGCTTGTCCAACGACCCCAGCGTGCCCCATTGGGTGAATACGGCGGTGTTGATGCCGTATTGCTCGGGCAAGCCGTTCGGCACGGTCAGCTCCATGGTGCCTTGAGCGTAGAAGTCGCCGCCCAGAGCGTCGTTGTAAACCGTGTCTCGGGCCCCGATGCCGGCCAATTGGAAGCCCCGGAAGGTGTCACCCCCACGGAAGAAGCGGTCGTTGATGCGTACGTAGCCCTGATTCCAAGGCTGAATGTCGCCCATCTCCGCCTTGAACATCATCACCCAGCTGGGAACGATGGTGTGGTAGATGGCCGCGTCCATCTCGATCTTGGCATAATCCACCGTCCCGCCCAGACCCGCTAAGGATTCGCTGAAGTCGGCGTAGAAGCCGCGCGTCGGCTTGACCGCGTCATCACGCTGGTCCCAGCGGTATTGCAAGCCAACCTGGGAGGTCACGTAGTTCCCTCGCTCCTCGCACAACACCGCCGACACGGACTCGTAACCGGGGGTGCACTGCGAAGCGTCAACACTGATACTGTCGGCGTGAAGGCTGTAGCTGAGCACGAGGTGCGAATAGTCCGTCAGCGGGAAGCCGAGGGTCAATGAGGCGCCCGTGGAGGCCGACTGGTAAGAGGCGTAGCTCGAGAAATTGTAGCGCGACGAATACAGATTGACGCCCGCCGCCAAGTTGCGACCCAGGAAGCGCGGCTCGGTGAAGCCCAGCGTGACGCCCTGCTCCAGATAGCCGGCTGAAACCTTCAAGGTGAGCTGCTGGCCGCGACCGCGGAAGTTGCGTTCGGTAACGCCTATATCGGCGATAAGCTGCTCGACGGAGCTATAACCCAAGCTGAAGGACAGCTCGCCCGTGGGCTGTTCCGTCACCTTAACCTGCAGAACCGTCTTGTCTGGGGCGCTGCCGGGCAGTTGTTGGATGTCAACGTCCTTGAAAAAGCCCAGCGCCTTGACCTTGACCTTGGATCGGTCGACCAGCACGCGGTTGTAGGCGTCCCCTTCGGTCAGTAGCATCTCGCGCCGGATGACAGGGTCAATGGTGCGGTTGTTGCCGACGATGTCGATGCGCTCGATGTAGACGCGAGGGCCTTCGACGACCTGGAAATTGACGTCGACGGTATGGGTCTGGGGATTCGCTGTGTAGCGCGGTCGCACGTCCACGAAGGCGAACCCGGCCGCCCCCGCGGCGAAGGTCAGGGCGTCGGTGGCCTTCTCGATCTGGTCGTCTTGGTAAGTCTGGCCTTCCCTGATCGGCAAAAGGCGCTGCAGGCGCTTCGCGTCCAGGCGCTTCAGGTCGGTGTCGACCGTGAGCTTGCCGAACTTGTACCGAGCGCCTTCCTCGATCGTGTAGGTGATGGCGAACCCGTTCTTGTCCGGCGCCAACTCAGCGACCGCGGACAGAAGGTGAAAATCGTAATAGCCGCGGTTGCGGTAGAATTTGCGCAGTTGTTCCCGATCGTAGTCGATACGGTCAGGATCGTAGTTGTCGTTGCTGCTGAAGAACCGGTACCACTTGGACTCCTTGGTGATGATCACGTCGCGCAAGGCGGTGTCCGAGAACTGCTTATTGCCGATGACGTTGATGTTCAGAATGCCGCTCTTGGGCCCTTCATCGATCTTGAAGATCAAGTCCACACGCTTCTGGGGCAGTTGGACGATCTCCGGTATGACCGTGGCCGAGACGCGGCCGGAACGTCGATAGAGCTCCACAATGCGTTGGACGTCGGCTTCAGCCCGGGACCGGGTGAACACCCCGCGCGGACGCACCTGAACTTCGTCGCGCAGCTTTTCTTCCTTGAGGTTGTGGTTCCCCTCGAACACGACCTGATTGATGATCGGGTTCTCGGAAATCTTCACGATCAGGTCCGTGCCCTGCAGCTCGATTTGCACGTCCGAGAACAGGTCGGTGCGGAAGAGAGTCTTGAGGGCGTCATCAATCCTCTGCGCATCCACACGGTCGCCCGGAGCGATCGTCAGATAGGACAGGATGGTGCTTTCCTCGATCCGCTCGGCGCCCTGCACGACAATCCGTTGCACCACGCCCGTCTGCGGCGCGGAGGCGGGAGCCGGGGTTGCAGGGGCGGCGGACGACGCCTGAGGCGAACTTGCTGCGGGCGGCGCCGGCTGACCCTGCGCCATGGCGGCTGTGCAGGACAGGGCCATGATGACCATGACCGCAGTCGAAATCAGCGCAGGACAACGAACGCGAGATGCGGGCATTCAGATCAGCCGTGAAGTGAGGGCGGGTTCAGGAAAACAACCCGCCAAGGAATTGAAACACGCGGAGCCGGTGTAGATCGTTCCAGGTGGCGAACAACATCAATCCGAGCAGTAAGGCAAGCCCCACCCGATAGCCGGCCGCCTGGACCCTAGCCCCCAAAGGCCGCCTCGCCGCCGCCTCATAGGCGTAGAATAGCAGATGTCCGCCGTCCAGAACCGGCACGGGCAAAAGATTCATGAACCCCACGCTGACCGACAAGAACGCCGCCAGGGATAAAAGGTTGGCGGCGGCGCCCAGCAATTTCATCGCAAGGGTGGGGGCGCCCGCCGCGCCGGCGTGAACCACAGCGCTGGAAAGCGCGGCGATTCCAAGCGGCCCGGAAAGCTGATCGGCCGGAAGTTTTCCGCTCAGCAGGCGCTCGACAACGACCACCGTCGAGCCCAGCATATCCCACGTCCGCGATATTCCCCCTCCAACCGCCTGGATCGGCCCGTAACGGCGATAGATGACGTCGCCCGGCTGATCTCGGGCGATGATACCCAATTGGCCCGCCTTCTGATGGCCGCCAAGGCCATTGTCGACATCGCTTAGCGCCGGCGTGGCGGTCAGCGTCACGGAGCGGCCGCCGCGCTCCACCAGGAACCGGATAGGGGTCCCCGCCCTGATCTGCACGTACTGCTGCAGTGATTCAAAGCTGTCGATGGCCTGGCTGTCGGCGCGTTCGATCAGGTCGCCCGGCATGAACCCGGCCATGGCCGCGGGCTTGCCCTGACTGACCGCCTGGACCCGAGCCGGCAAGGTCCGGTCACCGATAGCCGCCAGAAGGGCGGCCATCACCACCGCCGACAGAACGAAATTGGCCAGGGGCCCCGCCGCCACGACGATGGCTCGCTGCCAGACGGGCTTGAAGTGGAAATAGCTGTTCAGAGCCTTGGGTCCGTCGCGGGCCAACACCTCCTGGCGAAGCGCCTCGAGTTCCTCGGTGTTCGGCACGCTGGCCGCGTTCTCGTCGCCCGCGAATCGCACATAGCCGCCGAGCGGGATCCAAGCCAGTCGCCATTCGGTGCCCGAGCCGTCGCGCCAGGATAGCAACGCCTGACCGAACCCGATTGAAAAGCGGTCCACCGCCACGCCGCACGCCTTGGCCGCGAGATAGTGGCCAAGTTCATGAATGGTCACCACCAGCCCCAACACGGCCACGAACGGTAGGACGTGGATCAGCAGGTAATGTAGGACAAAGAGCATGGAGAAGAATCCTAATGCGCGCGCGCATGCTGGAGGAAGCCTGCGGCCACCGACCGCGCCCTCCGATCGATGGCGGTAGCGGTTTCCAGTATGTCCGAGCCGCCGTATGGAACCAATTCGCCCGCGACGTCCATACACTCGAGGGTCTGAGCCACGACCGCGGCAATATCAAGAAAGCCGATCTGGCGGTCAAGGAAGGCGGCTACCGCCGCCTCATTGGCGGCGTTCATCGCCGCAGGCGCGCCGCCTCCGATTTTCAAGGCCTGTCGCGCCAAACCGAGCGCGGGAAACCGCTCGAGGTCGGGTTGTTCAAAAGTGAGCGCGCCAATCGTCGCCAGATCCAGGCGCGGGGCCGGCCAATGGATGCGGCCCGGCCAGGACAGGGCATAGGCGATGGGGGTGCGCATGTCGGGCGGACCTAACTGCGCCAGCGTCGAGCCGTCGACATATTCCACCATGCTATGGATGATCGATTGGGGGTGCACCAGGACATCGATTTGGTCGGCCCTCACCGAGAACAGATAGGCCGCCTCGATCATCTCGAGCGCCTTGTTCATCATGGTCGCGGAATCGACCGAAATCTTGGCGCCCATGCTCCAGTTCGGGTGGGCGACTGCTTGTTCCGGCGTGGCCGATGACGTCGCCTGGCGAGTCCAGGTGCGAAATGGTCCGCCCGAAGCGGTCAGGATGATGCGCCCGACCGCGTCCGACCAGTGCTCCTGAAGAGCCTGGAAGATGGCCGAATGCTCTGAATCCACCGGCACGACTACGCCGCCGTGCTTACGCGCGATCTCCAGCAGGGCCGGACCGGCGCACACTAAGCTTTCCTTATTGGCCAGGGCGACGATGGCGCCCTGGCGAGCGGCCGCCAAGGTCGGGGCCAGACCGGCCGAGCCGACGATGGAGGACATCACCCAGGGCGCCTCCATCTGGGCCGCCTCGATCACGGCCGTGCGGCCGGCCGCCGCCGCGATGCCCGAGCCAGCGAGGCGATCACGCAACTCCTCCAGCCGGCTTTCATCCTCAATCACCGCGCGCTGGGGCCGCCACTTTAACGCCTGCTCAGCCAAGCGCTCCACGTTGCGGCCGGCGGTCAGAGCCACGACCTGGACCTCGGCCGAGCCACTGTTCTGGGCCGCCTCCAGCAGATCGAGCGTGGACACCCCGATCGAACCCGTGGAGCCAAGGACTGTTACCGAGCGAGACAGAGTCAACGAGGCCACCCCAAATTAACCAGCAAACGCGCCGCCGCAACGGCGAGCAGAGCGAACATCAATCCATCGACCCGGTCCAGCAGTCCGCCGTGTCCTGGGATCAATCCGCCCGTATCCTTAACGCCAAACCGGCGCTTTAACATCGACTCCCAAAGATCGCCCGCCATCGTGGCCAGGCCCGCGAAGGCGCCGACCAGCAAGGCTTTTCCCGTCGACAATTCGTCAGGGCGCAACATCGCCCACACCCTGGCCACAATCGCCGCCGCCAAGGTGGCGGCCACGAGCCCGCCGAAGAACCCCGACCAAGTCTTATTGGGCGAGAATTGCGGCCATAACTTGGGCCCTTTCAAAAGATTGCCGGCCAGGAAAGCGACGATGTCGGCCGACCAAGCCGACGCCAGAACCAGAAAGGTCCACATCTGGCCCGCCGGCCCCGAAGCACGCAGCCAGATCAGGGCCAGGGTCGGGGCGCCGATGTATAGGGCGCCAAAGGCCGCATCGGAAGGCCGCGCCGCCACCGCGCGCGACAGCAGGGCGCAGCCGCCGGCCGCCAGCACGAGCACAATCCACGCAATCCGATAATGCCCCAGTTGGCCGGTGGTGGCGGCGGCGAGCACGGCCACCGTTACCGCCGCCGCGATCCGGGCGGGGGCCGCCGGCGCACACATACTGGCCCATTCGCGGGCGATCAGGGCCACCGCCAGGACGATCACCCCCATCAGCACCCAACCGCCGAGGAAGGCGCAATAGATCACGCCGGGGGCCAGGATGACCCCCGACAGGACGCGCACGCCCAAGTTCGACCAGTTGAATCCTCTAGCCGGCGGCGAGGGCGTCATTCACATCCGCCCCGCCATAGCGCCGCTCGCGGGTCCGAAATTCTTCGACCGCCGCCTTCAGCAGTTCACGTCCATAGTCGGGCCAGAGCACATCCTGGAACACGAATTCGGCGTAAGCTGCCTCCCACAGCATAAAGTTCGACAAACGCTGTTCGCCGCTGGTCCGGATGATCAGATCCGGCGCCGGGCTATCGGCCGTGGAAAGATAGGACTGGAAACTATCCTCAGTCAGGTCTTCAGGTTCAGCCAAGCCGGCCTTGACCCTGGCGGCGAAGCGCTGCGCGGCATTCACAATGTCGGGCCGAGCGCCGTAGTTGAAGGCCACCTGCAGGTGAAACCGGTCATTGCCGGCCGTATGGGTTTCGGCGTGTTCGATGATGCTGAGGATATCGGGTGTCAGGCCTTCACGGCTGCCGATGATGCGCACGCGCACCCCGGCCTTTTCCAGGCGGGCCAGATCGGACTGCACATAGTTTTTCATCAGCCGCATCAGTTCCGACACCTCGCCGGCCGGGCGGCGCCAATTCTCGGTCGAGAAACCGAACACCGTCATGCGTCCGATGCCGAAATCCGGCGCCGCCTCAACCGTGCGCTTGAGAGCGGCCACGCCGGCCCGGTGGCCCAGGCTGCGCGGCAGCCCCCGTGACTTCGCCCAACGCCCGTTGCCGTCCATGATAATGGCGACGTGGGCAGGCGCCCCGTCGGGAGCGGACTGCGCTCGAGATCTCAAGCCGGGCGGGGCGAGGGCCATCTTAAAGTCCTTGTTGGGCGAGCGACGCCAAGCTGCCGCCTTAAACCTGCATGATCTCTTGTTCTTTGGTTTTCAACAGATCATCGACCCGCTTGATCGCCTGGTCGGTGAAAGCCTGAATCTCATCGCTCATGCGCTTGAGTTCGTCCTCGGTGAGGACGCCATCCTTCTCGGCCTTCTTCAGCTCGTCGATGGCGTCGCGCCGCACATTGCGCACCGCCACGCGCTGCTGTTCGGCGTATTTCCCCGCCAGCTTGGCCAGATCGCGCCGCCGTTCCTCCGTGAGGGGCGGAATAGGCACACGCAGAGTCTGGCCTTCCACCATGGGATTGAGGCCCAGCCCGCCATTGCGGATCGCCTTTTCCACCGAGACCACCAGACCCCGGTCCCACACATTGACCGTAATGGAGCGAGGGTCAGGCACGCTGACCGCCGCGACCTGGTTGATCGGCGTCGTGGCGCCGTAGGCCTCGACCATCACCTGATCCAGAAGCCCCGCGGACGCGCGGCCGGTGCGCAGCCCCGAGAATTCTTCCTTGAGGGCGCCCACGCACTTGTCCATGCGTTCGCGCTGGCGGGAGATATTAGGTTTTTCGCCGGCGGCCATTGTCAGTCTTCCTAATCGTTTTGGCGGTCTTCGCAGATCACCGTGTGCACGCCGCCGCCCAGCACGACCTGCATCAGTTCGCCCCTTTGACGGATCGAGAACACCACGATGGGGATGCCGTTATCCCGCATGAGGCTGATCGCTGAAGCGTCCATCACCTTAAGATCCTGGGCCAGGACCTCAAGATAGTTCAACTGCTCGTAGCGGAGCGCCTGCGAATCCTTCTTGGGATCGGCGGTGTAGACGCCGTCGACGCTGGTGCCCTTCAACAGGGCGTCGCAGCCCATTTCGGCGGCGCGCAAGGCGGCGGCGGTGTCGGTGGTGAAAAAGGGATTGCCGGTGCCGGCGGCGAAGATCACCACCCTGCCCTTTTCCAGGTGGCGCAAAGCGCGGCGGCGGATATAGGGCTCGCACACCGTGTCCATCTGGATCGCCGACTGGACCCGCGTGGTCACCCCGATCTTTTCAAGGGCGTTCTGCATGGCCAGGGCGTTCATGATCGTGCCCAGCATGCCCATGTAGTCTGCGCTGGCGCGTTCCATTCCCCGGGCGGCGGTGGCCATGCCGCGGAAGATATTCCCGCCGCCGATGACCAGGCATAGCTCCACGCCCAGCTCGACGATCTGGGAAATTTCCTCCGCCACCGCGTCGACGGTTTTCATGTCGATGCCGAAACCGCTGTCGCCCATGAGCACCTCGCCGGACACCTTGAGCAGGATCCGACGATAGCGCGGGCTTGGGTTCGCGGGATTAGCGATGGGCTGGGTCATTGGGCCATCCGGCTCGGGGTACGGAGGAATCGGCCGCTCACCATAGCCGAAGGGCGCGGGGTCCGTCGAACGGTCCGCGCCCCTTGACCTTTAAACGCCTAATGGCCGGCGACCGCAGCCACTTCGGCCGCGAAATCCTCGGTCTTTTTCTCAACGCCTTCGCCCAGGGCCAGGCGCGCAAAGCCAACCACGGCGACGGGCGAGCCCAAGGCCTTGGCGGTTTCCGCCACCAGCTGCTCGACGGTCAGGTCCGGGTTCATGACGAAGGCCTGCTTGAGCAGCACCACTTCCTCGTAGAACTTGCGGATGCGGCCTTCGATCATTTTTTCCACCACCTGGGGCGGCTTGCCCGAGGCCAGGGCCTGCTCGGAGAAGATCGCGCGCTCGCGTTCCACAGCCGCCGGGTCCAGGTCGTCCACCGACAGGGACAGGGGCTGGGTGGCCGCCACATGCATGCCGATCTTGCGGCCAAGTTCCTGCAGTTGAGCCTGATCTCCGGCGCCTTCGATGGCCACCAGCACACCGATCCGTCCCAGGTCCGTGGCGCCTTCCGCCTTGGCGTGGACGTAGGCGGCGACGGCGCCTTCAGCCACATCGAAGGTCGTGAAACGGCGCACCAGCATGTTCTCGCCGATGGTGGCGATGAGGTGGGTGATCGTATCTCCCAGCACCTCGCCGTCCTCGGTGGAGGCTCCGGTCAAGGCCTCGACATCGCCTTGGATATCCAGGGCCGTCTTGGCCGCCTTGCGCGCGGCGTTCTGGAACATCTCGTTGCGCGCGACGAAATCGGTCTCGGCGTTGAGTTCAACCACCGCGCCGGTCATGCCGCGCCCGTTGCTGCGCAGCGCGACGGCCACAAGGCCCTCGGCAGCCACACGGTCAGCCTTCTTGGCGGCCTTGGACAGGCCCTTGGCGCGCAGCCAGTCGAGGGAGGCTTCGATATTGCCGTCGTTCTCGGTCAGGGCCTTCTTGCAGTCCATCATGCCGACACCGGACTTCTCGCGCAGTTCCTTCACCAGCGCTGCCGTGATTTCAGCCATGGTCTAACTCCGTCTATTGCGTGTGCGGCCCAGGCGCATCGAGGCATACCGGGCCGCCATGTCGTTTATGCGAAAGTCCGGTCCGTCCCGTGAAGGACGGACCGGAGGGGTTACTCGGCGACCGGCTCGGCGCTCGCGACCGCCGGTTCGGCGGCTTCGCCGGTCAGCTCGGCGGCCACCTGGGCGGTTTCCTCGGCCGACAGTTCGACAGTGGGTTCCGCTTCGACAGCCGCCGCGGCGGCGGGAGCGGCCTTGCCGCGCGACCGGCGCAGGGCCGGCTCGTTCGGATTGACCGAGGCGCCCAGATCCACGCCCAGAGAGGCTTGGCCAGCCGCCAGACCGTCGAGCACCGCATCCGCCACCAGGTCGCAGTACAGTTGCAAGGCGCGTGCGGCGTCGTCATTGCCCGGGATCGGATAGCTGATGCCATCCGGATCGGAATTGGTGTCCAAGATCGCCACCACCGGAATGTTCAGCTTACGCGCTTCCTGGATGGCGATGGCTTCCTTGTTGGTGTCGATCACGAACATCAGGTCGGGGATGCCGCCCATGTCCTTGATCCCGCCCAGGGACAGCTCGAGCTTATCGCGCTCGCGGGTAAGCTGCAGCAGCTCCTTCTTGGTGCGGCCTGAGTGATCGCCCTCCAGCACGCCTTCCAGTTCGCGCAGACGCGCGATCGATTGGGAGATGGTGCGCCAGTTGGTCAAGGTCCCGCCCAGCCAGCGGTGGTTGACGAAGTATTGGGCGCAACGCTTGGCCGAGCCGGCCACGGGATCGGAAGCCTGGCGCTTGGTGCCGACAAACAGCACCCGTCCGCCGGAGGCGGCGACTTCGCGCACCTTCACCAGGGCCTGGTGAAGCAGCGGAATGGACTGCGACAGATCGATGATGTGAATGTTGGCCCGCGATCCGAAGATGTAGCGGTCCATTTTCGGATTCCAGCGGTGGGTCTGGTGGCCGAAGTGGGCGCCAGCTTCCAACAGCTGACGCATAGAGAATTCCGGAAGCGCCATGGCTTTGCTCCTTTTTCCGGTGGGCCTCCGCAGACAAAACCCCTTTTGGGGGCCCGGAACGGAAACGAGCGGGATGTCTCCCCGGCCGTCCCCGAACGTCTGCGTGCGAGATGGCGCGTTTCCTATGCGAAAGGGGGAGGAAAGGCAAGCGGGCGCTTACGCTTCCCGCCGTCATCGCCCGGTCGAGCCCGGGGATGATGGGTGGGTTTACACGTCCTCCAGGAGGATCACCCCCGGCGCGGTCTTCAGCGCCCCGCGCAGGGCGGCGTCCAGGTTGAAACGGCCGGGCAGGCGCAGCTCGACCTCGCGCCCCCCCTCCATGCCCGCCACCAGGGTCACCTCCCCGCCCCGGCCCGAGGCGGCCGTGTCCAGGCGGCGCTTGAGCGCATCCATCTGCGCCGACCGCGGCGCCAGATAGATGCGTAGCCCCGCCACCGCGCCTTCCAGGATGCGGTCGATGGCCTCCGCGTCGTCGCCGAAGAAACGCACCTCGCCCTCGCTGGCCTTGGTGCGCACCTTGATGCAGACCGATTGTCCCGGCTCCAGCACCTCTCGGCACCGGCGCAGGGACTCCGGCGGAAACAGCACCTCGTATTCGCCGGTAGGATCGGACAGGGTGACGAAGGCGAACTTCTCTCCGCTCTTGGCCGAGGCGCGTTCCTGCTTGCGCCGCACCACCCCCGCCATGCGCAAGGCTTCGGTCCCGCCTTCCGCCAAGCCCACCGCATCCGCGTAGAGCGTCACGCGCTTGCGGCGCAGCACCTCCACCATGTCCTGCAGGGGATGGCCCGACAGATAGAAGCCGACGGCCGACAGCTCCTGATCGAGCTGCTCGGCATGGGGCCATGGGTCGACCTTGGGCAGGCGCGGGCGGGCGGCCTCGGCGTGATCGCCGGCGAACAGGCTGTGCTGGGACGAAGCGCGCTCGGCGGCCACGCTCTGGCCGTAGGCGGCCAGGGATTCGGCCGCGGCCACGATCTGAGCCCGGTTGGGATGAATGCTGTCGAATGCGCCCGCCCGGGCGAGGGTTTCCAAGGCGCGGCGGTTGACGGACCTGGGGTCCACGCGCTCGACGAAATCGAACAGATCCCTGAACGGACCGCCCTGCTCGCGCACGGCCTCCACATGCCGCATGGCCTCGAAGCCCACATTGCGCACCGCGCCCAGGGCGTAGAGCACTTCGGCGTTCTCCACCTCGAAGTCGGCGCCCGAGCGATTGACGTCGGGCGAGCGCACCGGCACCCCGAAGCGCCTGGCGTCCTGATAGAACACCGCCAACTTGTCGGTGTTGGACATGTCCAGGCTCATGGAGCCGGCGAAGAACTCCACGGGGCAGTTGGCCTTGAGCCAGGCCGTCTGGTAGCCGATCAAGGCATAGGGCGCGGCGTGGGATTTGTTGAAACCGTAGCCGGCGAACTTGGCCATCAGTTCGAATAGAAGCCCCGCCAGATCGCCGTCGAAGCCGCGCTCCAAGGCGCCGGAGGTGAACCGGGCGCGTTGCTGATCCATCTCCTCCTTTTTCTTTTTGCCCATGGCCCGGCGCAGAAGATCCGCCTCGCCCAGGGAGTAGCCGCCCATGATCCGGGCGATCTGCATCACCTGTTCCTGATAGACGATCACCCCATAGGTATCGCCGAGCACCGGCTGCAGCAGGGGATGGTAGACGTTGATCGGCTTGCGTCCCGACTTGCACTCCACATAGTCGGGGATGCTGTCCATCGGGCCCGGCCGGTAGAGCGAGATCAAGGCCGTGATCTCTTCCAGCGACGAGGGCCTGAGCTTGCGCAGGGTGTCGCGCATGCCCTGGCTTTCAAGCTGGAACAGCCCCACCGTCTGACCGGCCGCCATGATCTCGTAAGCGCGCGCATCGTCCAGCGGCAGGGTGGCCAGATCGACCCCCGCGCCCCGCTTGATCAGGTGTTTACGGATGCGGTCGAGCACCGTCAGGGTCTTCAGGCCGAGAAAATCGAACTTCACCAGTCCGGCGCTCTCGACCCATTTCATATTGAACTGAGTGGCCGGGAAGTCGGAGCCGGGGTCTCGATAAAGCGGCGTCAGCTCGGTCAGGGGCCGGTCCGCTATGACCACGCCGGCCGCATGGGTGGAGGCGTTGCGGTAGAGGCCCTCAAGCTGCAGGGCCAACTGCAGCAGCTGCGCGACAGCCGGATCGTCATCGCGCGCCGCCTTCAGGCGCGGCTCGATGTTGATGGCCTGGGCAAGGGTGACCGGGGCAGCGGGGTTGTTGGGGACCATCTTGGCCAGACGGTCGACCATGCCCAAGGGCAGTTGCAGCACTCGGCCCACGTCGCGCAACACCGCGCGCGCCTGCAGGGTGCCGAAGGTGATGATCTGGGCGACCCGGTCCTTGCCGTACTTGTCCTGGACGTAGGCGATCACCTCCTCCCGCCGCTCCTGGCAGAAGTCGATGTCGAAGTCGGGCATGGACACCCGCTCGGGATTGAGGAAGCGCTCGAAGATCAGACCGTATCGCAGAGGGTCGAGCCCGGTGATCAGCAGCGCCCAGGCCACAAGCGAGCCGGCGCCCGATCCGCGGCCCGGTCCGACCGGAATGCCGTGAGCCACCGACCATTTCATGAAATCCGAAACGATCAGAAAATACCCGGAGAAGCCCATCTTCTGGATGACGCCGATCTCCAGCTCCAGCCGGTCCCAATAGGCCTGTTCGGGCGCGGCCAGGGGCATCGTCGCCAGCTTGGCCTTCAGGCCCTCGGCGGCCTGGACCGCCAACTCCTCAGCCTCGGTACGGCCCGCGCTGGTGGGAAAGCGCGGCAGGATCGGGTCGTGCTTCTTGACCATGAAGGCGCAGCGCCGGGCGATATCCACGGTGTTGTCGCAGGCCTCCGGCAGGTCGGCGAACAGGCGGCGCATCTCCTGCGCCGGTTTGAACCAGTGTTCGGGCGTGACGCGCCGCCGCTCATCCTGGCCGATGAAGGCCCCCTGCTCGATGCACAGCAGGGCGTCGTGCGCCTCGTACAGTTCGCGCCGGGCGAAATAGACGTCGTTGGCAGCCACCAGCGGCGCGTCGTGCGCATAGGCCCAGGCTACCAGTCCCGGCTCGGCCGCCGCCTCCGCGGCCAAGCCATGCCGTTGCAGCTCCACGTAAAACCGTTCGCCAAAGCCCGCCTGCATGGCCGCCAGCACCCCCTGGCCCTCCGCGGTCCTGCCCGCCGCGAACAGGGAATCGGCCGGACCATCCGGACCGCCCGACAGCAGGATCAGGCCCTCGGCATGGGCCAGCACCTTGTCCCAAGGAACCTGGGGATCGGTCCCGGCCTCCACGTCCAGGAAGGCGGACGAGGACAGCACCATCAGATTGCGATAGCCGACCTCGTCCTGAGCCAGCAGCGTCACGGTTGGAATGCGCGCCCACCGATTGGCGGGCCCCTCGCCGATCCCGCACACGGGCAGGGCGCACCCGACGATGGGCTGCACGCCGGCGTCCTTGGCGGCCACCGAGAATTCCAGCGCCCCGAACAGATTGGCCCGGTCCGTCAGACCCACCGCCGGCATATCGTTGGCGACGGCCAGGGCGACGACGGCGTCGGCCTTGATCGCGCCCTCCAGCAGGGAATAGGCCGAACGCACCCTCAGGTGGACAAACCCCTCGCCGCCGTCTTGAGCCATGGCCGAAATTCTCCTCGAACCCTCCCCCGCCCGCGACTCAGGCGATCAGATGGGCCACTGAACACATCATCCAAACGAACCCGGCCACAGACGCAAGCGCCAGACCTTCACGCGCCACTCGGATCATCAGATCGCTCTCCAAAAAACGTTGCTGATTTGTTCTTAGTTCGTGATTTGTTCCGAGTCAACAACGGGGGGGGTATAACGATGGGAAAAGATCGAGCAGCAAAGCGCCACACCCGCCTGCCGCTTGCAAAATGCTATTGCTCGTCACGTGACCGAAGAGCGCCAGGAGCCGACGTTGGATCCGCTCCAGTTCGCGGACGTTCGACGGCGCCTCTTGCGCCGACGGATCGTAGCATTGAAGTGCAAGGTGGCAGGCGCAAGGGGGCGGCATGAGGCGGGTGTTTTCCAACGGCGGCGAGTTCGACTACGTCCGCAATCCCTTCGACCGGCTGGCCGCCAAGGCCTCGCGGCTGCACCTGGCGGCACCCTATTTCACGGCCGCAGGGCCGATCGTCGACGCCGCCTCTTCCGGAAAGACGGTACAGCTTCTTGTCGGCTTGAACAGCGCGACCCATCCTGACGCTCTCGCCGGGGCCTTCAAGGCGCCGAACGTCGCAGTGCGTTTCCTGACCCATCGCTTCCACGCCAAGATCTACCTCTTCGACGACTGCGCAATCCTCGGCTCAGCCAATCTTACGGAAGGCGGCCTCTTCGCTAATCGCGAAGCCGTAATTTGCCTCGACCAACCGGAGGACTTCGAGGCCGTCGAGCAGGTCCGTGCCCTGTTCCTTGAACTCTGGGAGCAGGCCAAGGTCCTCACCCCGGCAGTTCTGGAGACCTTCACCCGGGCCTGGCGCAGCAGCCGGCCGAAGGGCCCCGACCCGGACGAGACGATCGAGGCGGCGGTGGGGCGCGCTGAGCCGCGAAACATCACCGTCGGCAGCGCCGCCAAGTCCAGGGAACGGCTATTCCTCGATGATCTTCAGCGTCAAGTCTATGAGCAGTACCGGCCGGCCTTCGCGGAGGTCAGCAGCGTCCTGGCGGAGCATGGCTTTCGCCGACCCGAACTCGCCGTCATTGGTCTGGCCAACGAGACCAATCGCTTCCTGAACTGGGTCCGCCGAACCTACGCCATCGGAGAGGAAGCTTGGCAGACCGCCCCACTGCGTGCGCCGACTGACCGTCGCGCGCTGATTGAAAGGTTGGGCGCCGAGTGGGCGACCGCCGCCGACAGCAAGGTGCCGGATACCTACGTGGCGTGGCTGCAGACCATCGCGCGGGTATTCAGCTCGGCTGCGGGGATCGAGGCGGCATCTAAGGAGGAGATCACCCAGGGCCTGATGTCGCTGCACGCCTTCACCGAACAGCTGCGGTTCGTCAAAGGCGGGCTTGCCGCCCTGCCGGTGGCATTCTGGTCGGCGAACAGCGGCGACGTTGAAAAGGTCCGGCGCACCCTCGCCTATCTCATTCATGGGCCGGGCGATTTCATCGAGCGTCTGCACGATGTGCTCTACGACCCGAGAATGAAGCTGGCGTACTTCGGCTTCTTCTGCGCGCTGGAGCTCTACGGCAGCGTAAAGCCTGAGGACTGCCCGCCGATGAACGGCCGCATGGCCAAAGCTCTGCGCTACCTGGGTTATGACGTGAAGGCTGCGTGACGTATGCGGCCGCTGTGCCGGGACTGAAGCGCCAATAGCGGGCATTGGCTTTCTTGCGGAAACCAGACATCCGGGCGCCGTTAGGGTCGAAGAAGCACGCCGTTCCGTGGCTGGCACAGGGGGCATCGTTGACGAACCTTGTATAGTGCTGGCAGGTTGGTAATGACTGGCGATCTGGCCCGCTTTGGAGACCCTTGCAGATGGCCTCGCAGCCGAGCCGAACGCTTCAGGATGTCGTCTTCGGCATTCATTTTGCGCCATCGCCAACCTTCAACGTTCTGGACCTAGCTTCTTGGGTTGAGGCGTTCAAGGAAGCCGGCCTTGACCTGCAGCAGCAAGCACCATTGCCCACGGTCCAATGGAGCCCAGCGAGGCAGCAAACAGCTGGGTTTCAGGGGCTGATCCTCGGGCCCATGTCGCAGATGCCCCGGATATTCCTTCGTGGCGACAACGTGAGTGATTATCTCGTCTTCCAACACGACCGGCTTGCCTTCGCCTGGCATCGAACTGAGCCCGTCGGCGACGAAGCCAACTATCCTGGATACGATGCGTTGCGCGGGCGTTGGCAAGTGCTGCTCGACCGCTTCAATCGATGGTCCGTCGATCATTTGGGCGGGGTGCCGCTACTTAGGCACCTAGAATTCAGCTACCAAAATGCGTTCCCCATTGAGGAACCAGAAGGATCATCGCTGCACGTTCCGCAGTACTTCAAACTTGGAGGTTTTGGCGATCGACCGCTTGAACAGTTCCACTTGGGATGGCGCGAGCTTGTACCAAATACAGATGGTGGTTATGTCGATGCCGTGGCAACGATAGGCACCGTCCCGCCGGCCACGCCGGCCTTCATTTTTAACTTTTCTGCTATGGCACCCCTGTCGCCTAGCACGTCTGCAGACACAGTTTTTGCTACCGCTGACGCCGTGCATACCCATATTAGGGCTATGTACGCAGCCACCATCGCTCTGGACGCCTTTTAAATGCCCCCAGCCGAAATCTCCTTTTTCAGTTGGCCCACGGCTAACTCGGGTGCAACTCACGGTGCGGGGGAACGCGCCTCCCGTCAGCTCGGGAGCGGCACTGCCACCATGAGCGCTATCTCAAGCGCTACCATGATTGAATCGGATAACCCTGGCTCAGGCAGCGCAAACGCACATGCGTCATGGATCAATGCTGTCGCGATGACGTCTGAGTGCGCCGGGCTCAACTATGTATACACGCGCCCCGTCTGGCTTGATATTTTCACCGCTGCTTCCAAACGCTTACAAGCATTGCCGACGGGCTGGGACGGGCCGGGGTCGGTTCCCTCTTCGAAGGTGGCCCTCTACAAGGCCGAGCAAATCGCTCGCGATGCCCTGACCGATCTGCCTGATGCCCTTCCGCCCTATCTTGTTCCCGCGGGCGACGGCAGTGTCCAAGTTGAATGGCACGGCACGATCGCTGAGATTGAATTGACGGTCGATCCGAACGGCAACCTGTCGTTTTGGAGTCGCGATCATACAGCCGGAAAGGTGTGCGAGGGGGAGGATGGTCTGGCGCGGAATCTCTTCCTTAGTTGGGCGCCCTGGGCCGCCTCGCCGCGTCGCAATGCTGGTGATGAAAGCATTTCGTCGACGCAAGGCGCTCTCCAGCCCTGACTCGCGGTTTGTTCGAACGCTACAGTCGCCCGATCAGGTCGTTTACGACGCAAAACAGAAATGTTGGCGTGCTTCGTCCGCGGCATTTGGACCATCATCCAAGGACCGTTCTCTTTCGGGCGATCTTGAAGAGCTGTTAGTCGTAGACGGACTGCGAGCGGATTCCCTCTATCCTGCTGTTGGAAGGGCGGTGGGTGCATCCACGTTCACAGTCCGTCAGGCCCAAGCACTCGGTGTGGCAGTTGACCACGACCCTGTTTGGACCAATTGGTACCATGGCGCGGCACGCTTCCATGGAATGAACACCAGTGCGATTGGTAAGGCTAAGAAGAATTTGCAAAATATCGCTCTGGACTTCATTGCAATAAATGAACCTGATGCTCTTCGCTGGTATCGGGAACGAAATGAGGGGCGCTATCCTCCAGGACACCCTCAACCAGCAGTTCCTCCGGACGCGGTTTCAGACTAGGCTCCGGCCGGCTCGAGAGCAGACCTTCCCAGAGTCTCAAAAGAGTCAGCAATTGCCGGTGACCTGCCCCCCCGTTTCTCATCCAGCCACAACGAGAGTCCTGGGTTGATCTGAGCCTGGGTTTAGGTGGGTGACAAGAGGCGTCCGCGCGGGGCTTTGGACAACGGCCGCCGCCCCGTTCGGCCGACCAGGCTGTTGAGCATACCCTTGTCTATCAGCCGGCCTATCCGCCTTGCGGCTTTCCCTGGACGGCGGGCGCCGCTATACGCCTGACAGTACGGGCCTAAGGTCGCCGGTTTAGCTCAGCTGGTAGAGCAGCGCTTTTGTAAAGCGAAGGTCGCGGGTTCGAATCCTGCAACCGGCGCCAGGCCCGAAAACCCAGCAGCATTTCCAATCGGCGCGTCACACTCATCGGAAAATGCTCTAGCTGGGGATGAACATCGCGCAGGCGGCTATGCCCATCACGCCTGTGGCGATCCAGCCCAGGACCACCAGGGTGCGGCTGGCGGTGTACGGGCCCATGACGCTCTTTTTCGAGGCGAGAAGGATGATGACGGCCATCAATGGAACCGCGACGACGCCGTTGATCACCGCGCTCCAGAACAGGGCCTTCATCGGACTGATGGGGGAATACTGGATCACCAGGCCCAGCAGGACGCTGACCGCGATGACGCTGTAGAACCCGCGGGCGTCCGCCGTCTTGCGTTCCAGCCCCTCCTTCCAGCCCATGGCTTCGGCCAGGGCGTAGGCGCCTGAGCCGGCCAGCACCGGAACACCGATCAGACCCACGCCCAGCAGGCCGATCGTAAACAGCAAAAAGGCGAACTGACCCGCCAGGGGCCGAAGCGCCGTCGCCGCCTGCGCCGCCGTGTTGATGTTGGTAATGCCGTGCACATTGAGCGTCACCGCCGTCGCCAGGATGATGAAAAAGGCGGTGATGTCGGAGTAGAACATCCCGCTCCAGGTGTCCCATTTGATGCGGCGCAGCTCCGCCTTGGCCACGGAGCGTTTGTTGATGAGCGCCTGCCCGCCTGAACGGCGCATGTCCTCCACCTCTTCGGAGGCCTGCCAGAAAAACAGGTAGGGGCTGATGGTCGTGCCGAACACGCCCACGACAACCGCCGCGGACGTGGCGTTGAGGGTGAATTTCGGCCAGACCGTGCGCAGCGCGACCTGGCCCCACGGAACGTGCACCGTGAACAGCACCGCCGCATAGGCGAGCAACGACAGGGTGAGCCACTTCAGGAACGCCACATAGCGGTGGTAGGGCACGAACACCTGCAGGACGAGCGAGCCGATCACGAACACCAGGGTCATGAAATGTCGGTTCACGCCGGTGACCAGTTCGCCCACCTCGCCCATGGCCGCGACGTCGGCGGCGATATTGAGGGTGTTGGCCACCAGCAGGAGCAGGATGACCGAACGCAACACCACGGGCGGGAACGCCGTCTTGATGTTGGCCGCCAGACCCTTGCCGGTCACCCGGCCAATCCGCGCGCAAATGGACTGAATGGCCGCCATCAGTGGAAAGCACAGCGGCATGGTCCACAGCATATTGAGGCCGAACTGGGCCCCTGCCTGCGAATAGGTGGCGATTCCGCTGGGATCGTCGTCGGCGACGCCCGTGATCAGCCCCGGGCCGACGCGCGCCAGGGGATGTTCCTTAACGCGATCCCAGAAGATTTGAAGCCGGCTGGTCGCCGGCGATTGATCGGGGTCGCGCTGAGGAGACTTCATGCAGGCTCGCGTGGCTGATAGTGAACGTGGCCGGCGCGAATGACGGCGACGCTGGAGGCCCCGGTTTGGTCGATCAAACGACGATAGCCGATAACCGTCGCCTGGTGTCGATAGGCTCTAACGGCTTAGCCGCCCAAATCGATCCCATGGGCGCTGAACTGCATGGGCTGCAGGACGTAGCGGGGCGAGATCTGCTTTGGAACGGCGACGCCGCCGTCTGGACCGGAAGGGCGCCGGTCCTGTTCCCCATCGTCGGCGAGCTGGCGGGCGGCCGCTTCCGTTGGCAAGGCCAGAGCTATGCCCTGTCCCGGCACGGCTTTGCCCGGCGCAGCCTGTTCGAGATTATGGAGCAGCGGACGGACGCCGCCACGTTCCGGCTGAATTGGAGCCCCGCGACCTTCGCCGTCTATCCCTTCCGCTTTCAGCTCGACATCCGCTTTTCCATAAGCGAACGCACGCTGACCATCGGCGTGCTCATCGGCAATCTGGACACGAACGGGCCGATGCTGGCCAGTTTCGGATTTCACCCGGCCTTTCGCTGGCCACTGCCTTATGGCCAGCCGCGATCGGAGCACCGATTGGCGTTCGACGAGCCTGAGCCGGAGCCCATCCGTCGGCTGAGCCAAGACGGCCTGGTGCTGCCGACGCCGTTCGCCACGCCGGTGCGGGGATGCGACCTGCCGCTGGGCGACGCGCTGTTCGCCGCGGACGCCGTCATCTTCGACCCGGTTCGCAGCGCAAAGCTCCGCTACGGCGCGCGGACCGGTCCGCAACTGGAAATCGCCTTCCCGCAAACCCGCCGTCTGGGCGTGTGGAGCAAGCCCGGCGCCGGCTTCGTCTGCATCGAGCCCTGGCATGGCGTGGCCGACCCGAAAGATTTTCTGGGCGACCTCGACGCCAAACCCGGCATCATGACGATCGGGCCGGCCCAGACCGCAGCGCTGTCCATGAGCATAGCCCTGGTCGGCTAGAGCCGATGGGTTTAGGCGGAATCGCCTAAACGCTGAATCGTGCTCTAGGATCCGGCTGCGGCGACTTTGGCGCTATCGGTTTGCAGCGTGCTGTTCACGGCGGCGCCAATGGCGCTCGCGCCGCTGATGATCGCCACGGCGACCAAAAAGGCGATCAAACCGTACTCAATGGCGGTCGCGCCGGAACAATCCTTGCGGAAACGAGCCAAAAAACGCGCCATCCCAGTCCCTCTCACACTATAGAGGGCCGCTGCGTTGCTTTTTAAGCGCCGCCCATCAGCTTCAGAATAGGAAAAGCTGGTTAAACTTCGCCTAACGAAACTCGGTCGCCGACCTATGCAGCCGCAAGCTGTCTATTGAGCAGCCATGGTTTCGCTCAGGCTCGGCCGCCTCACCAGCGGCGCGGCCTTGGAGGTCTGCCGACTGTCGGCTGAAGGCCACAGCGCCTGCTCGATGTGCGCCCAAAGCAGGTTGACCTCCTGGGCCGCGGTGCTGTCGGTCGCCATCTCCTGGGCCGTCAGGCCCTTGGCCACGGCGCTTTGATAGATGTTGCGGGATCGCAGGCCCACCGGAGCCAAAGGCGCGCCCATTTCGCGCAGGGCCGCGACCGTTTCTAAGACTGCTGGCGGCTCGCGATGCTCCCGCTGCGGCGGGGCCTGATTGACCACAAACATCGCCGGCTTGCCCATGGCGCGCGCCATCTCGAGGGAACGGCCGATGGCCTTGATGTCGAAAAAGGATGGACGCAGGACCAGAAGGCAGAGGTCGGCCAGACGCACCGCTTCGGCAACGTCGCTGTCCTGCGCAGGGCGCGTGTCGAGGACCATCAGATCCACGCCGGTGCGTTCGGCCGTATGGCTGGCCACAAACAGGGTGCCCGCCTTGGCTTCGATCAGGGCGGGGGACTCCGCCTCGCGCATCCTCCGCCACTCGGTGGCGGATCTCTGAGGATCAAGATCGGCGATCAGCGTGCGTCGGCCTTTTTCGTGGGCCGCGACGGCGAGATGAATCGCCACCGTCGTCTTCCCCGTTCCGCCCTTTTGCGACAGAATTGCTAAAGTTCGCACCGCGCCCTCCCCGAGCTATCCGGGCAAAAAGCGCGCCTTGACATGTGCCGTCAAGACTAGAGGTAAGATTCGGATAATGAAACACCGGGCCCCAAGGCTGCTTGATATCTTTTTGGGCACAGCTGAGGCGGCTGGAGCACAGCGGGTTTAGCCGCAATCGCCTAGAGAATTTTCCGATAAGCGTGACGCGGTTATCGGATCAAAAAATGCTCTAACTATATGAAGTGGAGCCATTTTTGTTCGATCCTATCGAATCGATCAGATCGGAAATGGCTCTAGCCGAAAATCCGGCCCTAGCTGAAGCTTTGTTGAACCAGGCGTCCGTCAACCAGGCTGAACACGCGGTCCATATGCCGCGCCAACTCCAGATTGTGGGTCGCGATCAAGGCCGCCACTCCATGGGAACGGCAAAGCTGGTGCAGGTTGTCGAACACCGCCGCGGAGGTGTGCGGATCCAAATTGCCCGTGGGCTCATCGGCCATCACGATCAAGGGATCGTTGGCCAGGGCCCGGGCGAAGGCCACCCGCTGCTGCTCCCCGCCGGAAAGCTGGGCCGGCTGGTGGGTCAGGCGCTGCCCCAGACCGAGCTGCTCCAGCAGGGCCTGGGCCCGAGCGCGCGCCTGGCCCTTGCTCTTGCCGGCGATGCGCTGGGGCAAGGCGACATTGTCCAGGGCCGAGAACTCCGGCAACAGGTGGTGGAACTGGTAGACAAAGCCGATATGGCCCAGCCGAAGGCGCGTCCGCGCCGTCTCGTTCAGCTTGGCGCAATTGCGCCCGTCGATGGCGATCAGCCCGGCGTCAGGTTTCTCGAGGAGCCCGGCGGCGTGGAGCAAGCTGGACTTGCCCGACCCGGACGGCCCGATGAGCCCCACCAGTTCGCCCGGATAGACGTCCAAATCCACCCCGCGCAGCACCTCGAGCGTGCGACCGCCGGACAGATAGGAGCGCTCCAGCCCACGCAAGGACAGGACCGGGTCACTCATAGCGCAAGGCCTCCACCGGATCGAGGCGCGAGGCGCGCCAAGCGGGCGGTAAAGTGGCCAGGAACGACATGGCCAGGGACAGAAGGGTGATGAAAGCCACCTCGGACCAGTCGATCTTGGCCGGAATGTGCGCCAGGAAGTAAACGTCGGCGTTGAACACGTCCGAGCCTGTAGCCCACTCCACGAACTTCTGGATCCGCTCGATATAGGCGCAAAACAGCACGCCTAAGATCAGCCCCGCCAGGGTTCCGAGCGCCCCTACCGTGGCGCCCGAAAGGAAGAAGATTCGCAAGATCGCGCCCCGGCTGGCGCCCATGGTGCGCAGGATGGCGATATCCCGGCCCTTGTTCTTCACCAGCATGACCAAGCCCGAAATAATGTTGGCCGCGGCTATGGCCACGATCAGCAGCAGGATAAGCCGCATCGTATTGCGTTCAACCTGCAGGGCGTTGAAGAAGCTCTGGTTTTTGTCTCGCCAATCGGTAACCGCGGCGCCGGGCCCGGCGGCCTGGGCGATCAGCGGCTTGACCGCGCCGATCCGGTCAGGATCGTCCAGCATGATCTGGATCACATCCACGCCCTGGTCGCGGCCAAAGAACAGCTGGGCCTGGGCCAGGGGCATGTAGATGAAGGTCTGATCGTATTCGGACATGCCCACGCTGAAGATCCCGCCCACCGTGTAGGTCTTCTTCTCGGCCGAGACCGAGCCGAACGCCGTGGATGAGCCGCTGGGCGAGACCAGGGTCACCGGATCGCCGGCCTGCACCCCCAGCTGATTGGCCAGACGATCGCCCAACAACACAAGGTCCCCGCCGTAGTCGCCTGCGCCAAAACCGTCGAGCGAACCGTGCTTGATGTTGCCGGACACGATCTTGATCGACTTCAGATCCGATGGCGTGACGCCGCGCACCACCGCGCCGGTGATGTTGTCGGGACCCTGAGCCAGGGCTTCAGCTTCGACCATGGGCACGGCCTGAACCACCCCCGGGACCTGCCGCACCGCGCGAAGGACCTGCTCGCGGCTTGCCGGATTGTTGAGCGGAGGGCCGCCCACATAGGCATGGCCATTGAAGCCCAGAATGCGGTCGAGCAGCTCGGCGCGAAAGCCGTTCATCACCGACATCACGATGATCAGGACCGCCACGGCCAGGGTAATGCCGATGAAGGAAATAAGCGAAATGATCGCCACGCCGCCGTCCTTGCGCTTGGCGCGCAGGTAGCGTCCGGCGATGGCGCGCTCCCAGCCGCTGAAGGCGCCCGCGGGGCGAAGGCCCTCCTTCACGCTCCAAGCACCTTTAGGGCCTCTGCCAGAGGCAGGGATTGTTTGTCGCCAGATGACCGGCGCTTGAGTTCGACCACCCCGTCCGCCAGGCCTTTGGGGCCAATGATCAGCTGCCAGGGCAGGCCGATCAAGTCCATGACCGCGAACTTGGCGCCCACCCGCTCGTCGGTGTCGTCCAGCAGCGGATCAAGCCCAGCCTTGCTCAGCGCGGCGTAGGCCTGGGCGCAGGCCGCGTCCACGGCCCCGTCGCCGGGCCTCAGATTGACGATGCCCACGCCGAACGGCGCCACGGCGTCTGGCCAGACGATGCCCTTGTCGTCATGACTGGCCTCGATGATGGCGCCCAGCAGGCGCGAGACGCCCACGCCGTAGGAGCCCATCTGGGCCGGCCGCTCCACGCCATCGGGACCTGTGATCAAGGCCTTCATGGGCTTGGAATATTTGTCGCCGAAATAAAACACCTGGCCCACTTCGATGCCGCGGGTCTGCAGACGGTCTTCCGGCCGGGTCTCGCGCTCATAGCGGGCTGGCTCATGCACGTCCTCGGTGGCGGCGTACAGGTTGGTCCATTGCTCGATGACGGGCGACAGGTCGCCGTCGTAGTCCACGTCCTCACCGGGTATGGGCAGGTCGAGCACCCGCCGGTCGCAAAACACGCCGGACTCGCCTGTTTCCGCCAGCACGATGAACTCGTGCGACAGGTCGCCCCCAATCGGACCGGTCTCGGCCCGCATGGGAATGGCCTTCAGGCCCATCCGGCCGAAGGTGCGCAGGTAGGCCACAAACATCTGGTTGTAGCTGTGGCGGGCGCCCGCCTCGTCCACGTCGAAGGAATAGGCGTCCTTCATCAGGAACTCGCGTCCGCGCATCACGCCGAACCGGGGGCGCTGCTCGTCGCGGAATTTCCATTGAATGTGATAAAGATTCTTCGGCAAGTCCTTGTAAGAGCGGACAGAAGACCGAAAGATCTCTGTGATCATCTCTTCATTGGTCGGCCCATACAGCAGCTCGCGCTCGTGCCGGTCCAGGATGCGCAGCATCTCCGGCCCGTAGGCGTCGTACCGCCCCGATTCCCGCCACAAGTCGGCTAGCTGCAGGGTGGGCATCAGAAGCTCGATCGCGCCGGCCCGGTTCATCTCCTCGCGTACGATCTGCTCGATTTTCTTGAGCACCCGAAAGCCGAGCGGCAGCCAGGCGTAGATGCCGGCGGCCTCCTGCCGGATCAGACCCGCGCGCAGCATCAGCCGGTGCGAGACGATCTGGGCCTCGGAGGGGGTTTCCTTCAGGACAGGCAAAAAGAAGCGCGACAGGCGCATGAGGGAATCCGTGCGTGACTAGAGCCTGTTAGGCGAAAGTGTGGGCGGTTTCGCCGTACAACAGGCTCTAAATTTATGATGCTGGAGCACGATTCAACGGCTGGATGATTCCATCCAGCCCCATCGTGCTCCAGGGCGCGCAGTTAGCCTTGCCGGGACCCTGTTGGCTAGCCCAGCTTGATCAGGTGGAAATGCCAGACCAGCCAGCCGATGGCGAACACGATGGCCGACACCCAGGTGGTGGTGAAAGCCTTGCGCCCAAGCTTGGGATCGATCGGCGCGCCNNTAGCATGGGACCGCGCCGGGGTGAAACGGCGGCGCGGCCTTGTACGGACGATCTACACCCGCAGCACCGTGGCTTCGACGATCGGCCGGCGCTCCCACAGGCGGTAGCAGGCCTTCTTGACCGCGCGGGCGATGGCGGTCTCGACGGTGTCGTCGTTTTCGCGCGCCTCACGGTCCAAGCCTTTCAGGGCGTCCTCCGCGGCGTCGGCGAGTTCATCCAGCGCCTCGTCCAACGGATTGTCCGCATCGCCGGGCATGCCCACCGAATTGACGGCCGGTCCGGACACGATCTTGCCTTTGCCGTCGAGCGCCAGACAGACGTGCAACACGCCGTTGTGGGCGGCGTGGCGCCGTTCACGCAGGGCCTCGCCGTTCTCCTGGGTGAGGATGCCGCCATCGAGGTACAGCCGGCCCGACGGCGTCTCGTCGATGATTTCCGCGCGGCCTGGCGCCAGGCGCACCATGTCGCCATTGCGCGGCGCGATGGCCTGGGGGATCTGCAGGTCCAGCGCGAAGGCGCAATGTTCCTGCAGGTGCCGGCGCTCGCCATGGGTGGGCACGGCGATCTGCGGCCTGGCCCAGCGGTACATGTCGGCCAGTTCGTCGCGGCAGGGATGGCCCGATACGTGGATGCCCGGATGGTCGCGGTCGGTGTACAGGCGCACGCCTCGATCAGCCAATTTGTTCTGCAGGTTGCGAATGCCGATCTCGTTGCCGGGGATGACGCGCGAGGAGAACACCACGCAATCGCCCTGCCCCAGGCTGATATGCGGGTGGGCGCCCTCGGCGATTCGCGCCAGGGCCGCGCGCGGCTCGCCCTGGCTGCCGGTGCACAACAACAGCAGTTGGTCGGCCGGGACGTTCTTGGCCTGGTTCTCGTCGATCAACGGCGCGATGTTCGTCAAAAAGCCCACAGACCGGGCGGCGGCGGCCATGCGGTGCATGGAGCGGCCCACCAGGCATACCTTGCGTCCGTTGGCCTGACCGGCGCGGATCGCCGTGTCCATGCGCGCCACGTTCGAGGCGAAGCAGGCCACCGCGACCTTGCCCTTGAGCTGGCCGATCAGGCGGTTCATGGCCACGCGCACATCGGCTTCGGACCCGGCGCGGCCCTCCACGAACACATTGGTGGAATCGCACACCATGGCCAGGACGCCCTCGTCGCCCAGGCGCTGAATGGCCTCGACATCGGTGGGGGCGCCCAATTGGGGGTCCGCATCGATCTTCCAGTCACCGGTGTGCAGGATGACGCCCAGGGGCGTGCGAATTGCTACTCCATTTGGCTCAGGAATCGAGTGGGTTATAGTGATTAATTCAAGTTCGAAGGGACCGAGCTTGATGGCGCCGCCCAGGGGCACCTCATGGATCTCGACCTCGCCTTCCAGGTCCTGATCGCGCAGCTTCTCGCGGATGAGGAAGGCGGTGAAAGGGGTGGCGTAGAGCGGCGCGCGCAGGCGCGGCCACAGCCAACCCAGGGCGCCGATATGGTCCTCGTGGGCATGGGTCAGCACGATGCCCAGGATGTCGTCAACATGTTGCTCGATAAACGTCGGGTCGGGCATGATGATATCGATGCCCGGCGTGGTCTGGTCGCCGAAGGTCACGCCCACGTCGACGATGATCCACTTGCGGTCATCGGGTGGGCCATAGCCGTAGCAGTTGAGGTTCATGCCGATCTCGTTGGACCCGCCGAGCGGCAGGAATACGAGTTCGTCGTCCTTGGAGCGTTTCATACTGGGGAGCGTTTCATTCAGGCCTTAGGCTCATTGCGGCGCCAGATTTCCAGCAGGCCGCGAAGGGTAACGTCACGGTCGACCACGTCGATCCGGTCTGTGGCGCCGTCGAACAGGGAAGCGACCCCGCCGGTGGCCACCACGGTGAGAGGCTTGCCGTACTCCGAGCGGATGCGGTCCACCAGCCCCTCGATCAGTCCTATGTAGCCCCAGTACACCCCAGCCTGCATGGCGCCCACCGTGTTCTTGCCGATCACCTGATCCGGCTTCTGGATCGCCACGCGGGGCAGGCGCGCGGCGGCGGCATGCAAGGCTTCCATGGACAGGTTGATTCCGGGCGCGATCACGCCGCCCTCAAAAGCCCCGTCCGCGCCGACGATATCGAAATTGGTGGCCGTGCCGGAATCCACAATGATCAACGGCCCGCCATGGGCGATGAAGCCGCCCACGGCATTGACCAGACGGTCCGCGCCGGCCTCGGAGGGGTTGTCGATGCGCACTTCAATGCACAGGTCGGCGTTCTCGCCGATGACCAGGGGCTCGGCGTGCAGATAGCGGCGCGACAGATTCCTCAGGTTGAATAGGGCCTGGGGCACCACCGTGGAGATGATGCAGCGGTCCAGATCGCCAAGCTTGAGCGATTGCATCGCCAGAAGCTGGCTCAGCCACACCGCATATTCGTCGGCCGTGCGTGACGCATAGGTGGCCGTGCGCCACTGGGCCAGCCAAGCCTGCCCGTCATGCACGGCGAACAGGGTGTTGGTGTTGCCTTGCTCGATGGCGAGCAGCATCACATTACTCCGAAGAAGACATCGCCGGCGGTGATCCGCCGCGGCGCTCCATCGGGCAGGCGTAGCAACAGAGCGCCGTCCGCGTCGAGGCCTTCGGCGCGGCCCCGCAGCGTTTCGGCGGGCAGGCGCGCGACGCAATCGGCGCCCAGGCCCGCGGCGCGGGCGCTCCAGGCCTGGCGCACCGGCTCGAAGCCCTGGCTCAGCCACAGCTGCAGCCGGTCGGCGAAAGCGGCCGCAAGCCGGTCCAACGCCTCGCGCGGCGCAGGCGCGGTCCCGTGGCGGCCAAAGTCGGTGGCGGGCCACTCCACGGCCTGCGGATGGCTGGCCAGGTTCACGCCAACGCCGATGGCGATCCACACGCCCCCTGCCCCGGCCGTCCCGGATTCGACCAATATGCCCGCCGCCTTGAGTCCCTCGATCAGGACGTCGTTGGGCCATTTGAACGACACCAGGCCAGCCGGGACATAGGCGTCAGCCAGATCCCCCACCGCCAGGGCCGCCACGAAGGCCAGCTGCGCCGCTTCCACCGGCGGCTTGTCCAGAGTCAGGAGCAAGGTGGCGGTCAGATTGCCCTGTCCGGCGTCCCACACACGCCCGCGCCGGCCGCGGCCGGCGCTCTGGCGCAGCGCCATGAGCCAGACAGGTCCGGTCTGCCCGGTCTGGGCGCGCCTGCGCGCTTCTGCATTGGTGGAATCCAGCTCGTCGAAGACGAGGATGGGCGCTGGAACGGAAATCTAGTGGGTTCCCAGCGCCGCCGCGGCGACCGTCGCAGCGGGGTCGAGGAAAGGCAGAACCAGCACCACGCCCAAGGAGAGCAGGGCTGCGGCGTAGGCGACGCCCCTGGCGTCCAGCGGGGCGGCGTCCACCGCGCCGGCCGGCGGATCGAACCACATGGTCTTGACAAGGCGCAGATAATAGAAGGCCGCCACCACGCTCAGCACCAGGCCGGCCACGGCCACGGGCCACAGCCCCGCGTTCAGGGCGGCCTTGAACACATAGAACTTGCCCCAGAACCCGCTGAACGGCGGCAGGCCCAGGAACGAGAACGACAGGACCGTCATCGCCAGCGTGATGCCGGGCTTTTCGCGGAACAACCCGGCCATATCAGCGAGCGTCTCCATCGGCTTGCCGGCGCGCGACAGGGCGAGGAGGCAGGCGAAGAAGCCGGTCACGTCGATCATGTACAGCACCATGAACACCAACATGGACTGGACGCCCTGGTGGTTGGCGGCCGCCAGGCCGATCAGAGCGTAGCCGATGTTGGCGATCGACGAATAGGCGAGCAGGCGCTTGAGGTTCGTCTGCACCAGGCCCGCGAAGGCCCCGACCAGCACCGAGATCATGGCGAGGACCAGGATCACCTGGCGCCACTGATCGGCGGCGCCGCCAAAAGCGTTCATCAGCACCCGGGCCAGCAAAACCATCGCCGCAAGCTTGGGCGCCGTGGTGATGAAGATGACCACCGGCGTGGGGGCGCCCTCATAGACGTCCGGCGTCCACATGTGGAACGGCGCGGCGGACACCTTGAAGGCCAGGCCGCAGAGCAGGAACACCAGACCGAACAGGATGCCGGTGTTGGCGCCCGCATGGACGGCCTGGGCGATAACGTCGAAGCGCGTGGAGCCGGCGAAGCCGTAGATCAGGCTCGCGCCATACAGCAACAGGCCCGAGGACAGGGCGCCCAGAACGAAATACTTCAGGCCCGCTTCGGAGGAGCGCGCATCGTCGCGGCGGAATGCGGCCAGGACGTAGAGCGCCAGCGAATGCAGCTCGATGCCGATGTAGAGGGAAATCAGGTCGCCGGCCGAGGCCATCATGCCCATGCCGAGGGCGGCGATGACGATCAGGATCGGGAATTCGAAGCTCTTGGCGTCCAGTCGCGCGAGCCAGCGGTCGCCGAGCAACACCGATACGGCCGAGAAGGCGTAGATCGCCACCTTGGCGTAGGCGGAGGCGGCGTCGGCGATATAGCTGCCCGCGAAGGCGGCTCCGCCAGGACCGACGGCGGCCAGAACCGCCGCGACGGCCAGGGCGAACCCCGCCCCGAGCGAGACGGCGGCCACGCCCTTGGGACGATAAGCGCCCAGCACCAGCAACAGTAACGCTGAGACGGCCAGGAAAGCTTCGGGAAGGGCGATCTGTAGGGCCCCGATCAGGTTCATTACGGTTGTGCTCCCTCAGCCGCCGATGGCGGCTCGGTAGGCCGTGACCAGATGGTCGACCGAGGCCTGGGTGATATTGAGGATCAGGCCGGGCTGGATACCCAAGACCAGGGTGCCGACGATCAGCGGCGCGAAGATCAGCACCTCGCGCTTCTCAAGGTCGGTGATGCCCGCGAGCTTGGGATTTGTGATCTCGCCGAACACCACGCGCCGGTACAGCGTCAGCGCATAGACCGCCGACAGGATCACCCCGGTCGCCGCAAATAGCGCGGTCCAGGTCGAGGTCCCATAGGTCCCGGTCATGCTCAGGATCTCGCCGACGAAGCCGGAGGTGCCCGGCAGTCCGACATTGCCCATGGTGAACAGCATGAACACCGCCGCGTACCAGGGCATGCGGTTCACCAGCCCGCCGTAGAAGGCGATCTCGCGGGTATGCATGCGGTCATAGACCACCCCGACGCACAGGAAGAGCGCGCCTGAGATCACCCCGTGGCTGAGCATCTGGTAAATAGCGCCCTGCACGCCCACCGCGTTGCCGGCGAAGATGCCCATGGTCACGAAGCCCATGTGCGCCACCGAGGAATAGGCGATCAGCTTCTTGATATCGACCTGCCGGAAGGCCACCAGCGAGGTGTAGATCACCGCGATCACCGACAGGGTGAAGACCAGCGGCGTGAAATAGTGCGAAGCGCTGGGGAACATCGGCAGGCTGAAGCGCAGGAAGCCGTAGCCGCCGAGCTTCAGCAGGATTCCCGCCAGGATCACCGAGCCGGCGGTCGGCGCCTCCACGTGGGCGTCCGGCAACCAGGTATGCACCGGCCACATGGGCATCTTCACCGCGAAGGAGGCGAAGAAAGCCAACCATAGCCAGATCTGCAGCCCCGGCGCGAAATGATAGGCCATCAATTCAGGGATGGAGGTGGTGTGCGCGACCGAAGCCATCACCAGGATGGCCGCCAGCATCAGCACCGACCCCAGCAGGGTGTAGAGGAAGAACTTGAAGGCCGCGTACACGCGCCGCTGACCGCCCCAGATGCCGATGATGAGGAACATCGGCAGCAGGCCGCCTTCGAAGAAGATGTAGAACAGGACCAGGTCCGTGGCGCAGAACACGCCGATGACCAGAGCCTCCAGGATCAGGAAGGCGATCAGGTACTCGAGCACCCGCTTCTGGATCGATGTCCAGGAAGCGATGATGCACAGCGGCAACAGGAACGCGGTAAGCAGGACGAACAGCACCGAGATACCGTCCACGCCCATGCGGTAGCCGGCGCCGGCGAACCAGGGAATGTCCTCGGAGAACTGGAACCCGGGATTCAGCGGATCGAACTGGGCGACCAGCAGGATCGACAGGGCCAGGGTCGCCAAGGTGGTGGCGAGCGCGATCCACTTGGCCGCGTTCTCGAGCTTGGCCTGGTCGGCTTTGCCGCCGAGCAGGCGCAGCGCCAGGATGGCCGCCACGCCGATCAGGGGGAAGAAGGTCGTAAGGCTCAGGATGCCGGTCATCGCTTAACTCCTCAGCCCCAAGCGAACAGAGCGAGGCTGAGCAAGCCAGCCACGCCGAGCAGCATGATGAACGCATAGTGGTAGACGTAGCCGCTCTGCACCTTGCCGGCGGCCCGACCCACTGCTTCCGACATCGCGGCCACGCCGTCCGGACCGAAGCGGTCGATGATCTTCTGATCCCCGCCCTTCCAGAACAGGTCGCCCAGGGCCTTGGCCCCGCGCACGAACGTGGCGTCGTACAGCTCGTCGAAGTACCACTTGTTGTAGAGGAACGACCACAGCGGCCCCTTGCGGGCAGCGATGCGGGCGCCGAGGCCCTCCTTGGCGATATAGACGTACCAGGCGGCGACAAAGCCGATGATGGTCACGATGAGCGGCGCCCAGACCACCCATTCGGGCACGGATTTGATCTGGTCCAGCACGTGATTGGACGGCAGGGTGAAGATGGCCGCGCGCCAGAACTCGGCCCTGTCCGCGCCCACGAACTTCTCATCGAAGAACCATCCGGCGAAGATGGCGCCGACCGCCAGCGCCAGTAGCGGCACGATCACGATCCACGGGCTCTCGTGGGGCTTATGGTCGTGCGCGTGATGCTCATCGTCCGGCAGCGGCTCGGCGTGTGCATCGTCCGAAGCATGGGCGTCGGCGTGGTGGCCGTGATCGTGAGCGTGGCCCTCGCCGTGACCGCCCCACTTGGCGTGGCCGTGGAAGGTCATGAAAATCAGACGCCAGCTATAGAAAGACGTCAGGCCAGCGGCCAACACGCCCACCACGAAGGCGAAACTGGCCAGGGGGTTGGTCTTGGACGCCACATAGGCGGAGTCGATGATGGCGTCCTTGGAGTAGAAGCCGGCGAAGCCTAAATCCAGGTGCGGGATGCCCAAGCCGGTGATGGCGATGGTGCCGATCAGCATGACGATCCAGGTAATGGGCATCAGCTTCCAAAGCCCGCCCATCTTCCGCATGTCCTGTTCGTGGTGCATGCCGATGATCACCGAGCCGGCCGACAGGAACAGCAGGGCCTTGAAAAAGGCGTGGGTGAACAGGTGGAACATGGCGCCCTGGTAGGCGCCGACCCCGGCCGCGAAGAACATGTAGCCCAGCTGCGAGCAGGTCGAATAGGCGATCACGCGCTTGATGTCGTTCTGGGCCAGGCCGACCGTGGCCGCGAAAAGGGCCGTGATCGCGCCAATGACCATCACGATGGATTTAGCCGTGGGCGCGTACTCGAACAGCGGCGACAGCAGGCACACCATGTAGACGCCGGCGGTCACCATCGTCGCGGCGTGGATCAGGGCCGACACGGGGGTCGGGCCTTCCATGGCGTCGGGCAGCCAGGTGTGCAGGAAGAACTGGGCCGACTTGCCCATGGCGCCCACGAACAGCAAGGCGGCGGCCAGATCGAGCGCGCTCCAGCTTTGGCCGGCGAATTGCCAAGACGAACCCGCCTTGGCCGCGATCAGGGGGAACAGTTCGGGGAAACGGATGGTGTGGAACATCCAGAACACGGTCATGATGCCAAGGGCGAAGCCGAAGTCGCCCACCCGGTTGACCACGAAAGCCTTGATGGCGGCGGCCGAGGCCGACGGTTTCTTGAACCAGAAGCCGATCAGCAGATAGGACGCCAGGCCCACCCCTTCCCAGCCAAAGAACAGCTGCATGAAGTCGTTGGCCGTCACCAGCATCAGCATGGCGAAGGTGAACAGCGACAGGTAGGCGAAGAAGCGCGGCTTGCAGTCGTCCTCCGCCATGTAGCCCCAGCTGTAGAGGTGCACGAGGGAGGAGACGGTGGTCACCACCACCAGCATCACCGTGGACAGGGTGTCGATGCGCACGGCCCAGTCCGACTGGAACTGGCCGACGTCGATGAAGGGCGCGAGCACCACGGTGAAGGGTTCGGCATGGCCCCAGACCTGGCTGCAGAAATTGCTCCAGGCCAGGGCGCAAGACAGGAACAACAGTCCGGTGGTGACCGCCTGGGACGGGACGTCGCCGATCCGGCGGCCGCTCAGACCGGCGATGGCTGCGCCCAGCAACGGCGCGAAAACGGCAATGACGACAAGGCTCTGCAAGGTGATCAGCCCTTCATCATGCTGGCGCCGTCCACCGCGATATCGCCGCGGTTACGGAAGTAGGTGACAAGAATGGCCAGGCCCACGGCCGCTTCGGCCGCGGCGACGGTCAACACGAACATGGCGTAGATCTGCCCCACCACGTCGTGCAGAAAGGCGGAGAAGGCCACCAGATTTATATTCACGGCCAGGAGGATCAGCTCGATCGACATCATGATGATGATGACGTTCTTGCGGTTCACGAAGATGCCGAACACCCCGATGGTGAACAGGATCGCGGCGACCGTCAGATAGTGGGCGAGACCGATGGTCATTCGGATACCCCTTCACCGGGCTTGATCTGGACAATGGTCATGCCGGTCTTGGGCGTCCGGGCGACCTGTTTGGCGATATTCTGACGGCGCACGCCGGGCCGGTGGCGCAGGGTCAGCACGATGGCGCCGATCATGGCGACCAGCAGCACCAGACCTGACGCCTGGAACAGATAGAAATAGTCGGTGTAGAGCACCTGGCCGATCGCCTCGGTGTTGCTGACGCCCGGCGCTGAGGCCATGGGCAGGGCGTTCTTGGCCGCCGCCCCAGTGTGGGCCACCGTCATCGCCACCAGGATGATCTCGGTCAGGAGCACGGCGCCGACGACCCCGCCCAGCGGCAGATAGCGGGCGAAGCCCTCGCGGAACTGAGCGAAGTCCACGTCCAGCATCATCACCACGAACAGGAACAGCACCGCGACTGCGCCGACGTAGACCACCACCAGCAGCATGGCGAGGAACTCAGCGCCCAAGAGCACGAACAGACCCGCCGCCGAGAAAAAGACGGTGATCAGATAAAGCACGGAGTGAACCGGGTTCTTGGCCGTGATGACGAGGAATGCCGCCGCCACGCTCACCAGAGCCAGTATGTAGAAGGCGACCGCCTGCACTCGAATACCCCTCTCGTCGTTGCGGACGAATCCATCGTCCGATCCCCAGCCGAAGGCGCCCGTTCCTTATCGGTAGGGCGCGTCCAGTTCCAGATTCTTCGCGATTTCCCGCTCCCACCGATCGCCGTTGTCGAGCAGCCGCTGCTTGTCGAACAGAAGCTCCTCGCGGGTCTCGGTGGCGTATTCGAAGTTCGGACCCTCGACGATGGCGTCCACCGGGCAGGCCTCCTGGCACAGGCCGCAGTAGATGCATTTGACCATGTCGATGTCGTAGCGGGTCGTCCGCCGCGAGCCGTCCGGACGCGGCTCCGCCTCGATGGTGATGGCCTGGGCCGGGCAGATCGCTTCGCACAGCTTGCAGGCGATGCAGCGTTCCTCGCCGTTGGGATAGCGGCGCAAGGCGTGCTCGCCCCGGAAGCGCGGCGATAGAGGCCCCTTCTCGAACGGGTAGTAGACCGTCTTCTTGGGCTGGACGAAATATTTCATCGCCAGACCGAAGGCCCCGACAAAGTCCATCAGGGCGGCGCCCTTGACGGCTTGTCCTATGCGAACGGCGAAGGTCATGTGTGTTTCCTTAGCCTTGAGCGCCAAATACGCGCCAAGCGGCGACGAGGACAACCCCGACCAGGGACGCGGGCAGGAATACCTTCCAGCCCAGGCGCATCAGCTGATCGTAGCGGTAGCGGGGCACGATGGCCTTCACCATGGCCACCATAAAGAACCAGAACATGGCCTTGATCACGAACCACATCAGGGCCCACAGGTGCGCCGCGATCGGCGGCCAGGTCTTGATGAAATCGTCGGGGAACGGCGCGTGCCAGCCGCCGAAGAACAGCACGCTGATCAGGCAGCACATCAGCACGATGTTGGTGTACTCGGCCAGCATCAGCAGAAGATAGGCGGTGGAGGAATATTCCACCTGATACCCCGCCACCAGTTCGGACTCCGCCTCGGGCAGATCGAACGGCGGACGGTTGGTCTCGGCCAGGAACGAGATGAAGAACATCACCGACATGGGGAACATGACCACGATGGTGGGCAGGGCGAAGGCGTGCCAATGCCAGAACCCGCCGTTCTGCTGCTCCACGATGGTGCTCAGGTTCATCGAACCGGACAGCAGGATCACTGTGATCAGGATGAAGCCGATGGAGACCTCGTAGGACACCATCTGCGCCGCCGAGCGCAGGGCGCCCAGGAACGGGTACTTCGAGTTGGACGCCCAGCCGCCCATGATGATGCCGTAGACCCCCAGCGATGAGATCGCCAGCAGGTACAGCACGCCCACATTGAGGTTGGAGATCACCCAACCCGGCGCGAAGGGCATGACGGCCCAGGCGGCGAAGGAGAACACCACGCTGATGACGGGCGCGAGCAGGAAAACAAACTTGTCCGCGCCGGACGGGATCACCAGCTCCTTGAGCACGAACTTGAGCAGGTCGGCGAACGATTGCAGCAAGCCGAAGGGACCGACCACGTTGGGGCCCTTGCGCCACTGCACCGCCGCCCAGATCTTGCGGTCGGCCAGAATGACGAAGGCGACCGTGATCAGGACGATCACCACGATCAGCAGGATCTGGCCGAGCGTCAGCAGCGACCAAATGAGCGGATTGTTCGAATATGCAATGCCGCCCATGCCTTACTCCGCCGCTGCCGGCTTGGACCGGAGGGACGCGGCCAGGGCGGAGCACTCCGCCATGGTCACGCTGGCCCGCGCGATCGGATTGGTCTGATAAAAGTCAGTGACCGGGCTCTTGAAGGGCTCGTCCGACACCTTGCCTGGCGCGCCCAGTTTGACCAGGTCCAGCGCCGCGGGCTTGGAGCCTGGCGCATAGCCGACCTGACCGAAGGTGGGATGGTCGGCGATCAGCTTGGCGCGCAAGGCGTTCAGGCTGTCATAGGGCAGCTTGGCGCCCAAGGATTCGGACAGGGCGCGCAGAATGGCCCAATCCTCACGGGCATGGCCCTTGGGAAACACCGCTCGATTGGCCAGCTGCGGGCGGCCTTCCATGTTCACATAGAGGCCAGCCTTTTCCGTGTAGGCCGCTCCGGGCAGGATCACGTCCGCCTTGTGCGCGCCCGCATCGCCGTGCGTGCCGAGATAGACGGTGAAGGCGTCGCTGGCCGACAGGTCGATCTCGTCGGCGCCCAGCAGGAACAGCACGTCCAGCGCGCCCTTACGGGCCATGTCGGTCGCCGTCAGGCCGCCCTTGCCGGGGACAAAGCCCATGTCCAGCCCACCCACGCGCGAAGCGGCGGTGTGCAGGACATTGAAGCCGTTCCAGCCATCCTTGACCACGCCGAACTTGGCCGCGCCGGCGCCGATGGCGTTCAGGATCGCCGCGCCGTCTGGCCGCCTCAGCACGCCCGATCCGACAATGAATGCCGGCTTCTGCGCCGCGATCTTGTCGTGCCCGTCGAACATCTGCTGCAGGCTGGCGATGCCCGCGCCGACATAATGATAGCCGTAGTTGAGGTCGGCCTGTTCGCCCACCACGCCGATGCGCACGCCCGAGGCCAGCCAGGCCTTGCGCAGTCGGGCGTTGACCAGGGGCGCCTCCAGCCGCGGATTGGTCCCGATCAGCATCACCGCGTCGGCCTGCTCCAGGCCCTCGATAGTGGTGTTGAATAGCCAGCTCTCGCGCGGGCCCGAACCCAGGACCATGCCATCCTGGCGGCAGTCGATGTTGGGCGAGCCCAGCGCGGTAAACAGGTCCAGCGCGGCCTTCATGGACTCCGCGTCCTGCAGGTCGCCGGCGATCACGCCGATACGATCCGGTGCGGCCTTCTTGACCTTGGCGGCGATAGCCGCGAAGGCCTCGGCCCAGGTCGCTTCCACCAGTTGCTTGCCTTTGCGCACATAGGGCTTGTCCAGCCGCTGGCGCATCAGGCCGTCGCAGGCATAGCGGGTCTTGTCGTCGATCCACTCTTCGTTGATGGCTTCGTTGGTGCGCGGCAGCACCCGCATCACTTCGGAGCCGCGCGCATCCACGCGGATGTTGGCGCCCACGGCGTCCATCACGTCGATGGTCTCAGTCTTCTTCAGTTCCCAAGGCCGGTAGTTGAAGGCCCAAGGCTTGTGCGTCAGCGCGCCCACGGGACAAAGGTCGACCACATTGCCGGTCATTTCAGAATGGATGGCCTGCTCCAGGTAGGTGGTGATCTCGGCGTCCTCGCCGCGGCTGATCATGCCGATCTCTGGAACGCCTGCGATTTCCGCTACATAGCGCACGCAGCGGGTGCACTGGATGCAGCGGGTCATCACCGTCTTGACCAGCGGGCCCATGTACTTCTCTTCGACCGCCCGCTTGTTCTCCTGATAGCGGGTGTCGTCGCGGCCGTAGCCGATGGTCTCATCCTGCAGGTCGCACTCGCCGCCCTGGTCGCAGATCGGGCAGTCCAGCGGATGGTTGATCAGCAGGAACTCCAGCACGCCCTCGCGCGCCTTCTTCACCATCGGCGTGTTGGTGAATATCTCCTGGTTGTCCGCCGCCGGCAGGGCGCATGAGGCCTGGGGCTTGGGCGGCCCCGGCTTCACTTCCACCAGACACATGCGGCAGTTGCCGGCGATGGACAGGCGCTCGTGGTAGCAGAAGCGCGGGATCTCCTCCCCCGCCAGCTCCGCCACCTGCAGCACCGTCATGCCGGGTTCGAACTCGACCTCGACGCCGTTGACCTTGGCCTTAGGCATTATTCGCGCACTCCGCCATAGGGGCTGTCGGTGAGTTCCAACCGTTTTTCGATCCGATCAAGACGGTCATCAATACGGTCCAGCCTGCGATGGACGATGGTTTGGTTCTCCTCGACGTGAGTCAATCGAACCTTGATGTCATGAACATCAAACTCGATCCGTTCTAGCCGTTCATCGAAGCGGCGCAGGTAACGCAGGACGAGGTTTTCGGGTTCTTCTTCCGCCATCGCCCCTACTCCGCGGCCGCCAGCGTGGCGCCCTGAACGTGGGGCTTGCCGCTGCGGTATTGGGCGATGCGCGCCTCGATCTCGGGGCGGAAATGGCGGATCAGGCCCTGGATCGGCCAGGCGGCCGCGTCGCCCAGGGCGCAGATGGTGTGGCCCTCGATCTGGGTGGTGACCTCGAGCAGCATGTCGATCTCCTTGGGATCGGCCTCGCCCGACGCCATGCGCTCCATCACGCGCCACATCCAGCCTGTGCCTTCCCGGCAGGGGGTGCACTGGCCGCAGCTCTCATGCTTGTAGAAATAGCTGATGCGGGCGATGGCCTTGATCAGGTCGGTGGACTTGTCCATCACGATCACGGCCGCGGTGCCCAGCCCCGACTTCAGCGCCGACAGGGCGTCGAAGTCCATGGGCAGGTCCTCGCACTGCTCGGCGGGGATCATCCGCACCGAGGAGCCGCCGGGGATCACCGCTTTCAGATTGCCCCAGCCGCCGCGCACGCCGCCGCAGTGGTCTTCCAGCAATTGGCGGAAGGGGATCGACATGGCCTCTTCCACATTGCACGGCCGCTCCACGTGGCCGGAGATGCAGAACAGCTTGGTGCCGGTGTTGTTGGGCCGGCCGAAGCCGGCGAACCAGGCCGCGCCCCGGCGCAGGATGGTCGGGACCACGGCGATGGATTCCACATTGTTGACCGTGGTGGGACAGCCGTAGAGGCCCGCGCCGGCTGGGAACGGCGGCTTCAGGCGCGGCTGGCCCTTCTTGCCCTCCAGGCTTTCCAGCAGGGCCGTCTCCTCGCCGCAGATATAGGCCCCCGCGCCGTGGTGCATATAGACGTCGAAGTCGTAGCCGTGGATGTTGTCCTTGCCGATCAGCTTGGCTTCGTAGGCCTCCTTGATCGCCGCCTCCATCACCTCGCGTTCGCGCACATATTCGCCGCGCACATAGATGTAGCAGGCGTGCGCCTGCATGGCGAAGCTGGCGACCAGGCAGCCTTCGATGAACAGGTGCGGATCATGACGCATGATCTCGCGGTCCTTGCAGGTGCCCGGCTCGGACTCGTCGGCGTTGACCACCAGATAGTGGGGCCGCCCTTCCCTCACCTCCTTGGGCATGAAGGACCATTTCAGCCCGGTGGAGAAACCGGCGCCGCCGCGCCCGCGCAGGCCCGAGGCCTTGGTGTTGTTGATGATCCAGTCGCGCCCGCACGACAGGATGTCCTTGGTCGCGTTCCACGCGCCGCGTTGCTTGGCCGCCTCCAGGCCCGGGTCGTGCAGGCCGTAGAGGTTGGTGAAGATGCGATCCTTGTCTTCGAGAATGCCGACCATGCCCTTCAGACGCCTTTCTCGAGCCGGCCATCCTTGGCCAGGCCAGCGATGAACCAGAGTTGCGCCCCAAAGCCGACCAGCATCGCCGCGGCGAAGGCCGGCAGACCATATGCCAGGTGATAGCTCAAGCCGGCGACCAGGGCTGCGATGGCGACCATCACGCACAGGGCGTCCAAGCCCACCATCACCATGAAACGTTGCTGGGCGGTCATGCCGGCTCCGGCGCGTTGGGGATCTTCACCGGGGCCGCCTTGGAGCCGTCGTACAGGGCCGGATCGGTCAGGGTGGTGGCCCCGCCGGCGGGCTCGCAGGTATGGCGGCCGGCGTAGGAGCCGGGCTTGGGCGCCTTGCCCGCGCGGAAGTCGTCGATGATCTGGCCCAGGGTCTGCGGAGTCAGGTCCTCGTAATAGTAGTCGTTGATCTGGGCCATGGGCGCGTTCACGCAGGCGCCGAGGCACTCCACCTCCTGCCAAGTGAACAGGCCGTCGGCGCTGATGTGGTCCTTGTGGCCGATCTTGTCGGCGCACAGCTTCATCAGGTCCCCTGCCCCGCGCAGCATGCATGGGGTGGTGCCGCACACCTGGATCAGAGCCGCCTTACCCACCGGCTCCAGTTGGAACATGGTGTAGAAGGTGACCACCTCCAGCACCCGGATCACCGGCATCTCCAGCATGGCCGCCAGCTTGCGGATGGCCGGCTCGCACACCCAGCCGTCCTGCTTCTGGATCAGCCACAGGATGGGGATCACCGCCGACTGCTTGCGGCTTTGCGGATACTTGGAAATCCACCAATGGGCTTTTTCCAGCGTAACGGGCGCGAAATCCCAACTGGCTGGCTGTTCCTTGGCGAGGCGGCGCACGCTCAACGGTCGATCTCCCCGAAGACGATGTCCAGCGACCCCAGGATGGCGGAGACGTCGGCCAGCATGTGGCCGCGGTTCATCCAGTCCATGGCCTGAAGGTGCGGGAATCCCGGCGCGCGGATCTTGGCGCGGTAGGGCTTGTTGGTGCCGTCGGCCACCAGATAGACGCCGAATTCGCCCTTGGGCGCCTCGACATAGGCGTAGACCTCGCCCGCCGGCACGTGGAAGCCCTCGGTGAACAGCTTGAAGTGGTGGATCAGCGCTTCCATCGAGCGCTTCATCTCGGCCCGGCGCGGGGGCGCCACCTTGCCGTCCTCGGTCAGCACCGGGCCCTTGGCCTCGGCGAGCTTGGCGATGCACTGATGGATGATCTTGGTCGACTGGCGCATCTCTTCCATGCGGCACAGGTAACGGTCGTAGCAGTCGCCGTTCTTGCCGAGCGGAATGTCGAAATCCAATTCGGAATAGCATTCATAGGGCTGGTTGCGCCGCAGATCCCAGGCGATGCCCGAGCCACGCACCATCACGCCCGAGAAGCCCCAATCCAGGGCCTCCTGCTTGGTCACCACGCCGACGTCGACGTTGCGTTGCTTGAAGATGCGGTTTCCGGTGATCAGGCCCTCGATGTCGTCCAGCACCTTGGGGAAGGCGACGGCCCAGGCATCAATGTCGGCCAGCAGCGCCTCGGGCAGGTCCTGGCGCACGCCTCCGGGGCGGAAGTAGTTGGCGTGCAGCCGCGCCCCGCAGGCGCGGTCGTAGAACACCATCAGCTTCTCGCGCTCTTCAAAGCCCCACAGCGGCGGTGTCAGGGCGCCGACGTCCATCGCCTGGGTGGTCACGTTCAGCAGGTGATTGAGAATACGGCCGATTTCGCAATAGAGCACGCGGATCAACTGGGCCCGGCGCGGCACGTCCACACCCAGCAGCTTCTCGATGGCCAGGCACCAGGCGTGCTCCTGGTTCATCGGGGCCACATAGTCCAGCCGATCGAAATAGGGCGTGTTCTGCAGATAGGTGCGCGCCTCCATCAGCTTCTCGGTGCCGCGGTGCAGCAGGCCGATATGCGGGTCGACACGCTCGACCACCTCGCCGTCCAGCTCCAGCACCAGACGCAGCACGCCGTGCGCGGCCGGGTGTTGCGGGCCGAAGTTGATATTGAACTTGCGCACGGGAGTCTCGGGCGTGACCGCCTCGGGGGCGATCAGGGCGCCGCCGTCTTCATCCACGGTGCGTTCAGCCAGCTTGGGCGGCAAATCCGCGTGATCGTCGGCCATTACTTGGTCGCCTTTTCATCGCCCGGAACGGTGTATTCGTAGCCCGTGCCTGGCAGGGCGGCGCGCGCACCCTCCCACGGGGACAGGAAGTCGAACTGACGGAACTCCTGGGTCAGCTTGACCGGCTCGTACACCACCCGCTTGAGCTCGTCGTCATAGCGCACCTCGACGTACCCGGTCATGGGGAAGTCCTTGCGCAGCGGATAGCCGTGAAAGCCATAGTCCGTCAGCAGGCGGCGCAGATCCGGGTGGCCATCGAAGAACACGCCGAACATGTCGAAGGCTTCGCGCTCGAACCAATCGGCGCAGGGATAGACACCCACGGCGGTCGGCACCGGGGTGTCCTCATCGGTTTGTAGTTTGACGCGAATGCGGTGGTTCTTGGTCAGGGACAGCAGGTGATAGACCACGTCGAACCGCTTGGCCCGTTGGGGATAATCGGCGCCGCAGATATCGACCAGTTGCTGGAAGCGGCACGCCGGATCGTCGCGCAGGTGGGTCAGCACCTGGCAGATGCGCGCCCGCTCGGCCAGCAGGGTCAGCTCGCCAAAAGCGACCTTGAATCCATAGACGGCGCCGCCGCTGTTGGCCTGAATCTGTTGGCCCAGGGCCACAAGGTGCGGGACCGGCTCCTCGGCCGGCGTTTCGGTGGGGGCCTGATCGCTCATCGCTCGATAGTTCCCGTGCGGCGGATCTTCTTCTGCAACTGCAGCACGCCATAGACCAGGGCCTCGGCCGTCGGCGGGCAGCCGGGAATATAGATGTCCACCGGCACGATCCGGTCGCAACCGCGCACCACGCTGTAGCTGTAGTGATAATAGCCGCCGCCGTTGGCGCATGAGCCCATGGAGATCACATAACGCGGCTCGGGCATCTGGTCGTAGACCTTGCGCAGGGCCGGAGCCATCTTGTTGGTCAAGGTGCCCGCCACGATCATCACGTCGGACTGACGCGGGCTGGCGCGGGGCGCAAAGCCGAACCGCTCCAGGTCGTAGCGCGGCATGGCCGAGTGCATCATCTCTACGGCGCAACAGGCCAGGCCAAACGTCATCCACATCAGCGAGCCCGTACGGGCCCAGGTGATCAGGTCGTCGGCCGCCGCGACCACGAAGCCCTTGTCGGCCAGTTGGTCGGATACACCGTCGAAATAGGGATCGTGCAGCTTGGGATCGTAACCTTCCACGGCGGATCGGCCCGCGGCGCCTGCCGGAACTACTCCCATTCAAGGGCCCCCTTCTGCCACTCGTAGATGAAGCCGACGGTCAGCACGCCTAGAAACGCCATCATCGACCAGAAGGCGAACACGGCGGTCTGGTGAGGCATCTTCAAAAGGGCCACGCCCCAGGGAAACAGGAAGGCGACTTCCAGATCGAAGATGATGAACAGGATCGATACCAGATAGAATCGCACGTCGAACTTCATGCGGGCGTCGTCGAAGGCATTGAAGCCGCACTCATAGGCCGACAGCTTCTCCGGATCGGGAGCCTTGGGCGCCACGACCGCCGCCGCGACCAGAAAGCCCACGCCGATAACCGCGGCAATGGCCAGCAGGATCACGATGGGCAGGTATTGCAGAAGGAAGGCGTTCATGCGGGCCTCGGCTGGAATCGCGCGGGTTGTAGCCTATGGCGCCGGCCGGTTCCAAGGGGCCGTCGCGCATTTCTCGCCACTGCGAAGGATTTGTTTTGGAATGCTCGCTGCACGTGCGCATGGCATGGCGCGACGTACAAGGGGTGGTGGGCGGCGAGGGGTTCGAACCCCCGACCTTCTGGGTGTAAACCAGACGCTCTGACCAGCTGAGCTAGCCGCCCGCAGAAACCGCCTTCTACAGTCTTTGAATCCAGAGGAAAGCCATCATTCGCGCACCGGCCTTGGTCGGCGGTCCTCGCCGATGGCCACATAGGTGAAGACGCCCGAAGTGACCTTCTGGGCGTCTGGCGATTGGCGCGAACGTCGCCAGGCTTCCACCGCCACAGTCACGGAGGTGCGTCCCACCCGCCTCACCTGGCAAAACAAGCTCACCTCATCGCCCACGAACACCGGTCTCAAGAAGGCGATTTGATCAGCGGCCACCGTAGCGCAACGCCCCTCGGCCTGATTGTAAGCCAAGGTCGCGCCGGCCAGATCCATCTGCGACATCAGCCAGCCGCCGAAGATATCGCCTTCGGGATTGGTGTCCGCCGGCATGGCGATGGTGCGAATCGTGGGCGCCCCGGAGGGACAACGTTCTGGATCGTCCATTGGAAGCCCCGGAGTTGGCGCAGAGCCCGCATCCAGGCCAGGAATGGAGGGCGTCCGCAAGAAGGAACCGCGCCTCGTGGCGCGAGTGACGGGACTCGAACCCGCGACCTCCGGCGTGACAGGCCGGCGCTCTAACCAACTGAGCTACACCCGCATGCGAACCGGTCGCCCGGCTGCGTGAGGCGGCTGACATAGGTCGGCGGCTGGCCGCGTGTCAACTGCCCCCGGAAAATGAACCCTTGGACAAATGAAAAGGGACGGCGCCGGTCCGGCAGCCGTCCCTCAAAACCTTTTCTCGTCGCGAGATCAGTTCAGAGCGCTCTTGAGCCCCTCGCCAACACGGAATCGCGCGGTCTTGGATGCCGCCCGCTTCACGGTTTCGCCTGTGCGGGGGTTGCGCGCGGTCCCGGCCTTGCGCTCCACAGGAACGAAGCTGCCAAAACCGACCAAACGAACTTCCTGCCCCGCCTTCAAAGTAGCGGCCACCGAATCAAGAACCGCATCCAAGGCGTCCTTCGACTGGGTGCGATTGAGTCCGGTTTTATCCGCGATTGCGGCCACCAGTTCGGCCTTTGTCATGTTTCCTCTCCCAACCTTATAAGACGGCTTTTTGTGCGCAAGGGCGCTGCCGCAAGGGGCGGATTATTGGCGTGCCGTAAAGGCCCCGTCAAATGCCCCGTCCGGCGAAGTGATCCGGTTCAGGCGCATTTGACGGGGATAACTCGCGTCAATGCGTAATTATAGTCTCTGCGTCGGCGTCGGGCGCGGCGGCGGCCGGCACAGCAGCCTCGTCGGCCTCGGTCCAGTCGATCGGAGTCAGCGGACCAGCCAGAGCCCTGGCCAGCACCTCGTCCACCGTGGCGACCGGCACGATCTCTAGCCCAGCCTTCACATTGTCGGGGATATCCGCCAGATCCTTTTCGTTCTCCTTGGGAATCAGCACCGTCTTGATGCCGGCTCTGAGGGCCGCCAGTAGTTTTTCCTTCAAGCCGCCAATCGGCAGGACGCGGCCACGCAGGGTAATCTCGCCCGTCATAGCCACGTCATTGCGGATGGGCACGCCGGTCAGCACCGATATCATGGCCACGGCCATGGCCACCCCGGCCGAGGGACCGTCCTTGGGCGTTGCGCCCTCCGGCACGTGCACGTGCACGTCGGTCTTCTCGAACATCGGCGGCCTGATGCCGAAGTGCGCCGCCCGAGCCCGGACATAGGAATTGGCCGCGGAGATTGACTCCTTCATCACCTCTTTCAGGTTGCCGGTGATGGACATGCGTCCCTTGCCCGGCATCTTGACCGCCTCGATGGTCAGAATGTCGCCGCCGAACTCGGTCCACGCCAAGCCCGTGACGATGCCCACCTGGTCTTCCTCGTCCGCCAAACCGTAGTGGAAGCGGCGCACGCCGGCGTACTTATCCAGCCGTTCGGCATCGATGGTGATCGAGGCGACCTTCTCGCGCTCCAGGTCGCGCACGCTCTTGCGCGCCAGGTTGGCCAACTCCCGCTCCAACGAGCGGACGCCCGCCTCACGGGTATAGTAGCGGATCAGGTCGCGGATGGCGGCGTCCGGAACAATCCACTCGCCCTCCTTCAGCCCGTGATTCTCAAGCAGTTTGGGCATCAGGTGGCGTTTGGCGATCTGTATCTTCTCATCCTCGGTATAGCCGGGGATGCGTATGATCTCCATCCGATCCATCAACGGCTGAGGCATGTTCAGGCTGTTGGACGTGGTGACGAACATCACCTGAGACAGATCGTAATCCAGTTCCAGGTAGTGGTCGTTGAAGGTTGCGTTCTGTTCCGGATCGAGCACCTCCAGCAGGGCGCTGGACGGGTCGCCCCGCCAGTCGGCGCCCAACTTGTCGATTTCGTCCAGCAGGAAGAAGGGATCAGTGGCCTTGGCCTTTTTCATCGACTGGATGACCTTGCCGGGCATGGAGCCGATGTAGGTGCGCCGGTGGCCGCGAATTTCCGCCTCGTCGCGCACGCCGCCAAGCGACAGGCGCACGAACTCACGTCCCGTCGCCTTGGCGATCGAGCGGCCGAGCGAGGTCTTACCAACCCCCGGAGGACCGACCAGGCACAGAATGGGGCCCTTGAGCGCGCCCGTGCGGGCCTGCACGGCCAGGTACTCCAGGATGCGCTCCTTGACCTTCTCCAGCCCGTAGTGATCTTCGTCGAGAATCTTCTCGGCGCGCGCGACATCGATCTTCTTGGGCTTGGCCTTGCCCCACGGGATCGACAACAGCCAGTCCAGGTAGTTGCGCACCACCGTGGACTCCGCTGACATCGGGCTCATGTTGCGCAGCTTCTTGAGCTCGGCGTCCGCCTTGCTGCGCGCTTCCTTGCTGAGCTTGGTTTTCTTGATGCGCTTTTCCAGCTCGATCAGCTCGTCGCGCGCGTCGTCCTGCTCGCCCAACTCGCGTTGGATGGCCTTCATCTGCTCGTTCAGATAGTACTCGCGCTGGGTCTTCTCCATCTGACGCTTCACGCGCGAGCGGATCTTCTTCTCGACCTGCAGGACACTGATCTCGCCCTCCATCAGGGCGTAGACCTTCTCCAGGCGTTTGACGATGTTGAAGATTTCCAGAAGTTGCTGCTTGTCGGCAATCTTGACCGACAGGTGAGCGGCGATGGAGTCCGCCAGCTTGCCCGGTTCGGAGATCTGGGGGATCGACGCCAGGGCCTCGGGCGGAACCTTCTTGTTCAGCTTGATATAGTTCTCGAACTGCTCGACCACGGCGCGCGACAGGGCCTCGGCCTCGTGGGCGTCGCCCCCCTGCTCCTCCACCGCGACCACCTCGGCCTGGTAGAAATCGGTCTGGCCGGTGAAGCGCTCAACACGCGCACGCGACTTACCCTCCACCAGCACCTTGACGGTGCCGTCGGGCAGCTTGAGCAACTGGAGCACGCTGGCCACCACGCCGATATCGAAGATGGCGGTCGGCGCGGGATCGTCATCGGACGAGTTCTTCTGGGTCGCCAGCAAAATCTGCTTGTCGCCCTTCATCACCTCTTCGAGGGCGCGCACCGACTTGTCCCGCCCTACGAACAGCGGAACGACCATGTGTGGGAACACGACGATGTCCCGCAGCGGCAAAACTGGCAGCGTCTTGGTCTCTTGCATCATGCACTCCTGGACCGGCGCGGAGGTCCCGCGCTCGGCCAACCAAGCGGCTTTGCCCAATTCACGACATTGGAAGCCCGCCCGGCCCGCCGGATTCGGCGTCTATTCGCAGACTAATGTGGGCCTAATGACGCAAGGTTCAAGCGTCGCGGCGCAGGCGTCCCCAGGAAGCTGCTCCGCCGGCTACCGTTTTCGCATGCCGCCGGGGTCTGCGCCCGCCGACGCCGCCTAGCCGGCGGCGGCAGGCGGCTTGTCGCTGCGCCGCTCGGAATAGATCATCAGCGGCTGGGCGCGCCCCTCGACCACTTCGCCGTTGACGACCACCTCCTCCACGCCCTGGTAGGTCGGCAGCTCGAACATGGTTTCGAGCAGGATGCCTTCCAGGATGGAGCGCAGGCCCCGCGCACCGGTTTTGCGGCCAATGGCCTTGCGCGCGACCGAATTCAGGGCGTCCTCGGTAAAGGTAAGGCCGACATTCTCCATGTCGAACAGGCGCTGGTACTGTTTGACCAGCGCGTTCTTGGGCTCGGTCAGGATCTTGACCAGAGCGACCTCATCCAGGTCTTCCAGGGTGGCGATCACCGGCAAGCGGCCGATGAATTCCGGAATCAGCCCAAAGCGCTGCAGATCGTCCGGCTCCACCTTGCGCAGGATCTCGCCCGTGCGCCGGTCTTCCGGATCCTGCACCGTGGCGCCGAAGCCGATGGAGGTCGATTTGCCGCGCGCGGAGATGATCTTCTCCAGGCCCGCGAAAGCGCCGCCGCAGATGAACAGGATGTTGGTGGTGTCGACCTGCAGGAACTCCTGCTGGGGATGCTTGCGCCCGCCCTGGGGGGGCACCGAGGCCACCGTGCCTTCCATGATCTTCAGCAAGGCCTGTTGCACGCCCTCGCCCGACACATCGCGAGTGATCGAAGGGTTGTCCGACTTGCGGCTGATCTTATCGACTTCGTCGATATAGACGATGCCGCGCTGNNTCGGTCAGGGTGGTGGCGTCGGCCATGGTGAAGGGCACGTCGATGATGCGCGCCAGCGTCTGCGCCAGCAGGGTCTTGCCCGAGCCAGTAGGCCCCACCAGCAGGATGTTGGACTTGGCCAACTCCACGTCGTTGTTCTTCTGGGCGTGGTTCAGGCGCTTGTAGTGGTTGTGCACCGCCACCGCGAGGACCTTCTTGGCGTGGTCCTGACCGATGACATAGTCGTCCAGCACCTCGCGAATCTCCCGCGGGGTCGGCACGCCGTCCTTCGACTTAACGAAGGCGATCTTGTGCTCCTCACGGATGATATCCATGCAGAGCTCGACGCATTCGTCGCAGATGAAGACGGTTGGGCCGGCGATGAGTTTGCGCACTTCATGCTGGCTCTTGCCGCAGAAGGAGCAATACAGCGTGCTCTTGGAATCGCCAGTCGCGGCTTTCGTCATGGTCCGTTCTCACTCTCCGCAAGCCGCTCGAAGCGTCCCGCTGCGCATCAGACTGGCCTCACATGGATCCCTGAGGCCAAGCCATCGAAGCAGGATACATGCCGCAAGTTGTCTAATCCTTGACATTCCCCGATTGTGATCACGACGACAAGCGGGTTTCAAAACTTATCGATGGAAAGATGGGATCGCCAACCCCCGATAGCCAGTGTTCCGGGCAGCGACCCGTGGTCGCCTTCGATTTTGACGGCACCTTGACCGTGATGGACAGTTTTAACGCCTTCCTGGCCTGGCGCGCCGGCCCCTGGCGGGGTGTGGGCGGGCTGTTCCGTCTGCTTCCGGCTGTCGCGACCTATGCCGTCATACGGGATCGAGGACGGCTGAAAGCCGCCGCCGCCAAGGTTTTCCTGGCCGGCCTGACCGATGCGGCCCTGGCCGATCTGGCCGAAGCCTTCGCCCAGAAGCGGTTCAACAGCCTGCTGCGGCCGGACGCCTTGGACACATGGCGAGCCTGGAAGGACAAGGGCGCCGTGATGACCATCGTGTCGGCCACGCCCGAGGGCGTGATCGCGCCCTTCGCCCGGCGGCTGGGCGCTGATGTCCTGATCGCCACGCGCCTCGCACTGGATGCGCAGGGCCATATCACCGGCGCCCTGAACGGAGCCAACTGTCGCGGACCCGAGAAAACGCAACGGCTGCAGGCCCAATTCGGGACGGGGCTGGTCCTCGAGGCGGCCTACGGCGATACCGCCGGCGACCGCGAGATGCTGCAAATGGCCAAGGTCCGCGGATACAGGGTGTTCAAGGGTCGTCCCTGACGCCCCGCCGGACGGGTGGCGACCCCGGCAGGACTCGAACCTGCAACCGTCTGCTTAGAAGGCAGATGCTCTATCCGATTGAGCTACGGGATCAGTGCGTCCAAGGCTGCTTGCGGCCGGGCGCGAAGTTGTCGGCGTAGGCCTTGAGAATCTTCTTACGCTCCTGGGGCTCAATCACCTGGAACGGGATTTCGTGCGTCTGGGCGTAGGCTACGGCCTCGTCGCGACTCTCGAACGTCAAGCACACCTGCCCGTCCATGTCGGCGGAGCTGGTCCACCCCATCAAGGGATCGACTCTGCGCGCGCTGGCCGGTTCGAACTCCAGGACCCAATCCAAGGTCTTGGCCATGCCCGATTGCATGGCGGATTTTGACGGACGGTAAATACGCGCGAGCATGGCGAGATTCCCCTGTTGCCCCTTCCCTAGTGCACGATGGGGTCGGATGGAACATCCGACCGCTGAATCGTGCACTAGAATTAGAAATGCCTAACAGGCTCGGTCGGCTTTGCCGCGCCTGCAAATCCCGCGAGGACGCTGGGCCCCCTGATGACCGAGCCGCCGATTGCTCCGCACTCCTCCGCGCTATCAGCGATCCGTCGGGCTCTTGTCCTGCAGGTTCGCCAACTCGTCGGCGGCACGGGCGACGACACCTTGGAGCGAAATCGGCAGGACATCGGCTTGTTCGGCCCCGACAGCGCCTGTTGGAAAGTGCACGGCGACTTCACCAGCATGATGGTGGGCGGAATCACCGCCATCCTCCTGCAAATGCTGCATCCCGGCCCGCTCGCAGGCGTGTGGGACCACTCCAACTTTCGACACGATATGTCGGGCCGGTTAAAGCGCACCGCCCGCTTCATCGCCGGCACGACCTACGGCGACCGGGCCGAGGCCCAGGGATTGATCGACCGCGTCCGCACAATCCACGCGGGCGTGGCCGGGATCTTGCCAGACGGAACGCCCTACGCGGCTCAAGATCCGGACCTGCTCACCTGGGTGCATGTGGCGGAGGTAAGTTCGTTCCTGGCCGCGTATCTCCGATACGTGGATCCAGGTTATCCACCCGCCGAGCAGGACCGCTATTTGCGCGAGACAGCCGAGATCGCCCGGCGTCTCGGCGCGCCCTGCGCGCCGCAGACCCGTGTTGAGGTGGCGGCCTACTTGCGAGCCATGCGCCCTAAGCTCCGCTACGGCGATCGCACCGGCGAAGTCACCCGGGCTCTCCTTTCGCAGCAATCACCCAGCGCCGCCGCTGCGCCCGCCATGTCGATCGCCTTCGACGCGGCCAAGGACCTTCTTCCCGAATGGGCTGCCGAGATGCACGGCTTTCGTCTATCCGCGCCCCGTCGCGGGGCGGCGCGTTTGGGCGTTCATGGCCTGGCCCGCACGCTTCGCTGGGCCCTGGTCAACAGCGCCGAGGCGCGCGCCAGGCGGCGCGCTGAACAGCTGGCGCAGATTGCGGCGGGAGACGCATCGCCAACAGAACCTCAGGTGGACGAACATCCCACCTGATCCGGCGCTCAGGCGGCCCGGCGGGCCTGGTCATCCAGGGCCTGGAAGTCCTCGTCGGACAGGGCGATTTCGGCGGCCCGCACATTGTCCTCCAGGTGCGCGACCTGGCTCGTCCCGGGGATGGGCAGAATGACCGGGCTGCGCTTCAACACCCAGGCCAGGGCCACCTGACTCGGCGTCGCGCCGGTCTTTCGTACGATGGCGTCGAACGCCGTGCCTGGCCGGGCGAGCTCGCCCGCCGCCAGCGGAAACCAGGGGATGAAGCCGATGCCCTCGGCCTGGCAATAGTCCAGCACGTCCTCGCTCGACCGGTCGACCAGGTTGTAACGGTTCTGCACCGTCGCCACCGGGAACACCTTGCGCGCAGCCTCGATCTCCTCGACCGTCACCTGGCTGAGGCCCGCGTGGCGGATCAGCTTCTTGTCCAGCATCTGGGCGATCACATCGAACTGCTCGTCCCGCGGGACCTTGGGATCGATGCGGTGCAGTTGCCACAGGTCGATCTGCTCGCGCTTCAGCCGGCGCAGGCTCATCAGGACGCACTGTTGCAGATATTCGGGCCTGCCCAATGGCAGCCAGGCATTGGGCCCCTGCCGGGTCAGCCCGGCCTTGGTGGCCACCACCAGACCGTCATAGGGCGCCAGGGCCTCGGCGATCAGATCCTCGCTGACGAAGGGACCGTAGCTGTCGGCGGTATCGATGAAATTCACGCCCAGTTCGGGCAGGCGGCGCAGGGTGCGCAGCGCCTCGCCCCGGTCCTTAGGCTCGCCCCAGATGCCGGGGCCGGTAATACGCATGGCGCCGTAGCCGAGGCGGTTCACGATCAGATCGCCGCCGATCTTGAACGAACCCGACGCGGCGGCTGTGGAAGTGGGCATGGGTGAACTCCTTGGGTCTGCACAGGCAGAGATCGGGGGCCGACGGTCTCCGCGCCAGCTCCCAGGATAAATTTTTGCGCGGGGGGCCGCTCAGCCACGCGCAAGCGGCATGGCCGGCGAACGAGAACTGTAAAACTGGGCGCCTGAATCCCAGCTAACGTTTGGTCGGGGCGGCAGGATTCGAACCTGCGACCCTCTGCTCCCAAAGCAGATGCGCTACCAGGCTGCGCTACGCCCCGACACAGGCTGCGCCTCTTGCCACGCGACGGACGCCGCCGCAACGCGCTTGGCGCCCATGGCTCAAGGCTTTGAGGCGACGGGCGGGACGATTTTGATCTCGTAGAGCGTTGTCCACAGCTTGCCGGTGACGAATAGCCTGTCGCTCTTGGCGTCGTAGGCGATGCCGTTGAGGACCGCATCGGCATTGCCGTTCTGGTTGGCCACGACCAGCGGAGCCAGATCGATCCAATAGAGCACCGCCCCCGTCTTGGGATCGATGCAGGCGATCTTGCTGGTCTGCCAAATATTCGCCAGGATATTGCCCTTGACCTCCTCGACCTCGTTGAGGTTGGCCACCGGTGCGCCGTCGGCGGTGACGTGCAGCCGGCCTGTCTCCTTCAGGCTGTCCGGGTCAAGAAAGCGCAGATCCGATGTGCCGTCGCTCATGATGAGGCGATGGCCGTCGCGGGTCAGGGCCCAGCCTTCTCCCTTGTAGCGAAACGAGCCTTTCGGAGCGAAGGTGGCCAGGTCGTAGATGAAACCGATCTGGGAGCGCCAGGTCAGCTCGATCAGCTTGTTCTTCCAATAGACGATGCCCTCGCCGAAATAGGCCGGCGAGATGTTGCGCTGCTGCACAACTTCCCCTGTCTCCAGCTTCACCTTGCGGATGGACGAGCGGCCCTCAAGACCGGTGCTCTCGTAAAGAAACCCGTCCTTGTAGAACAAGCCCTCGGTGAAGGCGTTGGCGTCGTGCGGGTAAAGATGGACGATCTGGTACCCATAAACCGGCGCGGCTTCGGCGCCCGTCGGTGCGCCCGCGATCCACACAAGGGCGCACGATATAGCCGCGCAGAAGGCTTTCCTGAGGTTGGGCATTCGGTGTCCCCGACTAGGTCCGGGGCCGCTGTCTCAAACGCCACGGCCGCAGTCAATACCGCCTAGAGGGCGACAGCAGCACGACCGAGCCGGAATGCCAGCGGACAGGCTTAGCCGCCCGCCTCGATTTCGGCTACGATCAGGCCCTTGGGTCCGTCGGCGAAGCGCACCATCACGTCTTCGCCGGGCTGTAAATCCTCCAGACCCGATCGGCGCAGCGTCTCGATGTGCACGAAGATGTCGCCCGGTTCGTTGTCGCGCACCACGAAGCCGTAGCCCTTGGTGCGGTTGAACCACTTCACCTTGACTCGCTCCGCGGGACCACGCGGCGCCGGCGGATGGCGCGGACCGCGCCCGGTCCCGCCGTCGTTGTGGTCGCGGAACGCCGGCCGGTCATCGCGACGCGGCGGCCCATCGAAACGGGGGCGCGGCGCAGAAGGCGCGGCGGAAGATTCGTCCAGTTCATGGATATCGGACACCTGCCAGCCCTTGGGGCGGCGCAGAGCGTCACAGACGATGATGGAACCTTCCAGGACGGTCTCCCGGCCGGCCTGTCTGAGGCTGGTGATGTGGAGCAGAACGTCCTTAAAGCTGGTCTGGCTGGGGTCGTCAGGGACGATGAAGCCGTACCCCTTACCCGGATCGAACCACTTAACTCGACCACTGACACGGACCGTTTCCTCGACCGGATCGACCTCTTGAAAATTATAACTAGACATAAGCCCCTTCCGGCCGCCTGAAATACAGACGGGCCTCCCCACTTTTCGAACACTGTTCTCCTAAATTCGCAGACGTCAATCGGGAATCGTCGGCGAGACGATTCGCCGCGGCGGCGAGAACGCAGGTTCGTATTCAGGCAGGAGGAGAGGCGCTGGCAGTCCCTAGGGGAGTCGAACCCCTCTTCCCAGATTGAAAATCTGGTGTCCTAACCGATAGACGAAGGGACCGCAGTCGCGAGGAAGGCGCATATATCCGCCTTGAGAGACGGGTGCAAGCCCGCTGGCAAGTCTTGGCTCATCCATCGCGGCGTGGATCGGCGGCGTCTTCGATTTCCAGTTCCACCCCCCGCCGACCGTTCCAATCGTCCGCTTTCAGGCGCCCCGCCACGTGCAGGCCAGCGCCGCCGGCGAGCAAGCGGCGGCCAAGGTCCGTGTCGCCCGCACGCCAGGCCACAGCCTTCAACCGCGCGCCCGATCCGGCCGACAACAGGCACCGGACATGACCGCCCTTCAGGGCGCGCGGCTGCTCGATAGCCACATGAGCCGCTGCGAACATGGGTTCGGCATTGCCCGGCCCAAACGGCGACAGCCGCTGGAAATCCTCGTAAAGCGCGCGGTCGGCTGAGACCGGGGTGACGAGGGCGTCGATCTGCACTTCGTCCGTTGCGGCGGCCAGGGCGCTTTCGGCTTCCAGCGTCCGCGCGAGGAAGGACTCGAACTCGGCGATGCGCGCCGCCCTGATGGTCAGCCCCGCGGCCATGGCGTGGCCTCCGCCGGACAGGAGCAGGCCTTCCTCGAACGCGGCCTGCACCGCCCGGCCGAGGTTCACCCCGGGTTGCGAACGCCCCGAGCCCTTGCCGACGCCGAGGACAGGATCAACGCCGATGACCACGACGGGCCGGCGGTAACGTTCGCGCAGACGGCCCGCTACGATGCCGATCACGCCGGGGTGCCAGTCTTGTCCGCTAACCACGATGGCCGGCAAATCGCCGGGCGCGGCATGGGTGCGCTCGATGGATTCAGCGGCCCGCTCGGCCACCTCCCGCTCCACCTCCCGGCGAGACTGGTTCAGGGAGTCCAGCTCCTCGGCCAGGGCCTGCGCCTCAAGGGGATCGTCAGTGGACAGGAGCCGCGCGCCCAGATCCGAGCGCCCGATACGTCCGCCGGCGTTGATCCGAGGGCCCAGAACAAAGCCCGTCTGAAACACGCTGGCCGGCCCCTCCGCCTTGGCCACCGTGATCAGGGCCTTCAGACCGGGATTGCCCCAGGCTGACATGACCTTGAGCCCCTGGCGCGTCAGGGCTCGGTTGAACCCGGTCAGGCGGGTCACGTCGCAAATGGCCCCCAGCGCCGCCAAGTCCAGCCATTGGCGAATGTCCGGCTCGGGCCGATCGGCGAACAGGCCCCTCCGGCGCGCCTCGCGATTCAGGGCGGCCAAGAGAACGAACACCACGCCGGCGGCCGCCAACACCCCTTGGCCGGAGTTGCAGCCCGGCCGGTTGGGATTGACCACCGCGGCGGCGGCGGGCGGGTCCTCACGCATCAGATGGTGGTCGATCACCGCCACCTGCAGACCGATCTGGGCGGCGGCGGCGATGGCGTCGTAGGCGGCCGCGCCGCAGTCGACCGTGACGACCAGCTCGGCCCCTTGCTCGCGCAGGCGGCGGAAAGCAGCAGGGCTGGGGCCATAGCCTTCGGTCATCCGGTCCGGCACATAGATGGGCAGGGTCTTGCCCATGGCTCGGAACCAGCGCACCAGCATGGCCGCGCTGGTGGCTCCGTCCACATCGTAATCGGCGAACACGACCGTGGGTCGGTCCTGCACCACGGCATCGACCAGCAGTTCGGCGGCGCGGTCCATATCCATGAAGGACGACGGATCGGGGAACAGGGCCTTGAGGGTCGGTTCGAGGAAATCCCCAGCCTGCGCCTGCCCTACGCCGCGCGCGGCCAGAGCGCGAGCCAAGGGCTCGCTCAGGCCGTGATGCAGCGCATGAGCGCGAACCAGGTTTTCGTCCGCCGGGCTTTGCCGCCACAGCCGGCCAGTCAGCGAGCGCGTCACGCCCAGGAACGCCTGGGCGTGGCCGTCTGGCCCGGATTGGCCTTCGGGCATAGCCTAAAGCGGACGCTTGGTGCGGACTTCGCGCACCACCTTGGACGACGAATGCATCACCAGGGTGTGGGTCTTGACCATGCCGCTTTCGATCTTCACCCCGTCCAGCAGCGCGCCCGTGGTCACGCCAGTAGCGGCAAAAATGGTGTCGCCCTTGACGATCTCATGCAAGTCGTACTTGCGATCAAGGTCGGTGATGCCCCAGCGGGCCGCCCGGGCGCGCTCATCGGCGTTGCGAAACACAAGACGGCCTTGGAACTGACCGCCCACGCACTTGAGCGCCGCGCAGGCCAACACCCCTTCGGGGGCGCCCCCCTGTCCAATGTAAAAGTCCACGCCGGTTTCCGGATCGGTGGTGTTGATCACCCCCGCCACATCGCCATCGGAGATGAGATAGACGCGCACGCCTTCGGCGCGAAGGCTGGCGATGATCTCGGCATGGCGGGGTCGGTCAAGCACGCAGGCGGTGATGTCCGAGGTCTTCACACCCTTGGCCTTAGCGATGGCCCGCGCGTTCTCTGCGGGACTCTTGTCCAGGTCGATGATCCCGGCGGGATAACCGGGCCCGATGGCGATCTTGTCCATATAGGTGTCTGGCGCATTCAGCATGCCGCCCTGCGGGGCCCAGGCCATCACCGCCAAGGCGTTGGCCATGGCCTTGGCCGTCAGGGTCGTGCCTTCCAAGGGGTCGACGGCGATGTCGATCTTGGGTCCGACGCCCTTGCCCAGAGTTTCGCCGATGAACAGCATCGGCGCCTCGTCACGTTCGCCCTCCCCGATCACGATCCGGCCCTGGATCTCAAGCTGATTGAGGGTGTCGCGCATGGCCTCGACCGCGGCGCGGTCGGCCTCCTTCTCGTCGCCCCGACCGACCATGGTCCAGGACGCGATGGCCGCGGCCTCGGTGACCTGTACGGCCGACAGGAGCAGATTGCTGGGCAGGTCCGTTCCACTCATCGGCGTCTCCTGGAGCGAGGGCTCCCGATCATTAAGGGATTCTTACACGCGCGCGATGCGTATCATGCGCGGCGGCTGTAACACCGAAGGTAGAGCCGCAATGCGCCGCACCGCGTTCAACAGCATCGCTTCGGGCGCCGCATGCGTGGTCAGAACGATGGGCACGCCCTCAGCGTCATGAGCCGGTTTCTGCAGGAAACTGTCGATGGACACGCGTTCCTCCGCGAGGGTTTCCGACACGGCGGCGATGACGCCGGCCTCGTCGCGCACCTGCAGACGCAGATAGGCGCGGCCCTGCCGATGGGCGGGGTCGACGGCGGTCAGCCTGGGCAAACCCACGGCCGGCCGTTGGAACACGGGCCTTGTCGCCCCAGTCATCACGTCGGCGATGTCGGCGGCCACCGCCGCGGCGGTGGGGCCGGCGCCCGCTCCTGGACCCTGGATGAATATCCGCCCGATGCGACGGCCTTCGATGAACAGGGCATTGAGCGCGCCTGAGGTCTGGGCCAGAGGGTGGTCGAGAGGGGCCAGCGCCGGATGCACGCGCACCGACACGCCCGCGTCGCTGCGCTCGGCGGAGGCGACCAGCTTGATGCGGTAGCCCAGGTCGCCCGCCAACTTGATGTCCAAAAGCTCGATCTGGTCCAAGCCCTCGATTTCCGCCCCCGCGTAGTCGGGCGCGCAGCCGAAGGCCAGGGCTGACAGGATCACGATTTTATGGGCGGCGTCGAAGCCGCCAATATCCATGGTGGGATCAGCCTCGGCGTAGCCCAGGCGCTGGGCCTCGGCGAGCACCTCGGCGAAAGAGCGGCCCGAGGCCTCCATCTCGCTGAGGATGTAGTTGCAGGTGCCGTTGAGAATGCCGGCCACGCTGACGACCTCATCGCCGACCATAGCCTCGCGCAGCATCTTGACCGCAGGCGTGCCGCCCATCACCGCCGCTTCGAACAGCAAAGGCGCGCCCTTGGCCTCGGCCAGCAGGGCGAGCGCCGCGCCGTGTTCGGCGATCAGGGCCTTGTTGGCGGTAACCACAGGCTTGCCCAGGGCGAGCGCCGCTTCGACCGCGGCCTTGGCCGGACCGTCGGAGCCGCCGATCAGCTCGACAAAGATGTCGGTGTCCGCAGACGTCGCCAAGGCGACCGGATCGTCGAACCAGTTCAGGGCTGAAATATCCGTTTCGCGATGACGCGAACGCGAGCGCGCGCAGACCCCGGTGACCACCGCCCGACCGCCCGCCGGCGCGAAGTCAGGCTGTACGGCCAGGAATTTCATCAGGCCGCCACCGACCGTGCCCAGTCCGGCCACCCCGATACGCCACGTCTTCTTGCTCATGGTTCTACTGCGCCGCCTGATTGTGGACGCGGGCGAGAAGCTCGTCGGCGTTGGACAGGAACTTGCGGACGTTGCGCGCTGCCTGTCGGATGCGGTGCTCGTTTTCCACCAGACCGACCCGCACATAGCCTTCGCCATATTCGCCGAAGCCCACGCCCGGCGCCACAGCCACGCCGGCTTCCTCGATCAGCAGCTTGGCGAACAGCAGGGAGCCCGCCTCCTTGAACTGGTCAGGCAGAGGCGCCCAGGCGAACATGGAGGCCGGCGGCGCCGGAATGGTCCAGCCCGCCTGCCCCATGGCCTTGACCAGGGTATCGCGCCGCGATTTGTAGATGCCGCGGATCTCGTCGACGCAGTCCTGCGGCCCATTCAAGGCTGCGGCGGCGGCCACCTGGATCGGCGTGAAGGCGCCATAGTCCAGATAGGACTTCACCCGCGCCAAGGCGGCGCACAGCTTGGCGTTGCCCACCACCATGCCCACGCGCCAGCCGGCCATGGCGTAGGTTTTGGACAGGGAGTTGATCTCCACCGCCACGTCCTTGGCGCCGTCCACCTGCAGGATCGAGGGCGGCGGGTTGTTTTCGAAATAGATCTCCGAATAGGCCACATCCGATAGCACGATCAGGTCGTGCTTTTTGGCCAGGGCCACGACGTCCTTGTAGAAATCCAGGTCCACCCACTGGGCCGTGGGATTGGACGGATAGCTGACGATCACGGCGATGGGAGGGGGCACCGAATTGTGCACGGCCCGGCTGATGCCCGACAGATAGTGTTCGGGCGACAGGGCCGGCACATGGCGGATCACCCCGCCCGCCATGATGAAGCCGTAGGCATGGATCGGATAGGCCGGGTTGGGGCAGATCACCACATCGCCCGGCGCGGTTATGGCCTGGGCCAGGTTGGCGAAGCCCTCCTTGGAGCCCAGGGTGGCGATCACCTCGGTGTCCGGGTTCAGCTTCACTCCGAAGCGATAGTCGTAATAATGCGCCATGGCCCGGCGCAGGCCGGGAATGCCCTTGGAGGCCGAATAGCGGTTGGTCTTGGGCCGGTTTACGGTCTCGATCAGCTTATCGACGATGTGCTGAGGCGTGGGCATGTCGGGATTGCCCATCCCGAAGTCGATGATGTCGACCCCTTCGGCGCGCAAGCGCGCCTTGATGCGGTTGACCTCTTCGAAGATGTAGGGCGGCAGGCGCTGGATGCGGTAAAAATCGGTGTTCATGGCCGTCGGTCCTTAAAAGACCGCGCAAGAGGGCTGGGAGGCCTGGATAAACTGCGTTGACCACAGCTCCAAGCGCGCGAATGGGTTTGCGCCTTCGCCGGCTATGGAGACGGCGAAGGCGGTGTAGCTCGTTCGCGCTGAGCCTTGGCGTAGGCTTCAGTCTGAATGGCGACCGCCGGCGGCGGCGGCGCGACCGCCTTGGCCCGGTTGGCCTCGGCGAAACCCTCGGTGTCGAACAGGGTCTGCGGATAAAGCGCCGCGAGCGCCTCTTGCTCACGGCGCAGTTGCAGCGTGTCGTAGATATTATTGGACCACGCCGAACCGGGCCGGATATCGGGCGGCGGAGATGGCGGCGTCTCGCTGAACTTGGGATAGGCGCCCTTGGCGGCGCTGGCGGCCTGGATGTCCTGGGCAATCGGTGATGTCAGCGCCACCGGCGGCGGCTTGAACACATAGCTGGGCAGATCGACGCAGCCGCTCAGCGCGCAGGCGATCGCGACCGCGAACGCAACCCGCCCCGCCGATGCTGCCGCCCAAAAATCCCAGGACCAAGAATCTCTGGCCGTCGTCACGTTCGCCACCGGTTGGCCGTTCAAATGGTGCTCCGTCTTATGCGATGATGCTTCAAAGCGAAAGGGCGACCCGCATCCGCGGTCGAAAGGCGACGTATGGCCACTGAGGCAGTAAAGACCAAAGCCAAGCGCAAGACCCCAAAGGCCAAACGCGCCGTAAAGACCGCTCCCGCACTGACGGAGCCCCGCGTCGTCGCCGTCCCGGCCAAGACCGAGGCGGCCAAGCCCAGGAGCAAGGCCCCCAAGGGCGGGGCCAAATCCAAGGCAAAGGCCAAAACGCTAGGCGCGCCCAAGGCCCAGACCACGAAAGCCCAGACTACGAAAGCGCAGACGACGAAGGCGCAGACGACGAAGGCCACGCCAAAACAGCCTGAGCCCTCGCCCGCGTCTCCGGCGCCCGCCCCTGGCGCGGACAGTGATCTCGGCGCGCTGCTGGGCTCGGAGAACGGCGCGGCCCTGGAGCGCCTGTCGGCCAATCTGGCCAGGGCGGCGCTCACCGCCCAGAGCGCCCTGGCCGGCGCGGCCCTCAAACAGGCCGAGAACCCCGGGTCCCTCAATCCCGATCCCTTCAACGCCGCGCCCGCCCTAAGCGAGGTGATGGGCAAGCTGGCAGCCCAGCCTGATCGGCTGTTCAAGGCCCAGGCCGACCTCTTGGCCAGCTATATGGACCTTTGGCAGTCCGCCGCCCGGCGCCTGGCCGACGGCGAGATTTCCGCCCCGGTGGTCTCGCCCGCGCCCGGCGACCGGCGCTTCGCCGACAAGGACTGGGACAACAACCCGGTGTTCGACGTGATCAAGCAGTCCTATCTGTTGTCAGCCAACTGGCTGAACGAGCTGGTGAGCCAGGTCGACGACATCGACCCGCAGACCAAGCGACGCGCCGAGTTCTTCACCAAGTTCATGACCGACGCCATGGCGCCGTCCAACTTTCTGATCTCCAATCCGGCAGCCTTGCGTCAGGCGGTGGAGACGGGCGGCGAGAGTCTGTTGCGCGGGGCCGAGCACTTCGCGACGGACCTTGGGCGCGGCGACGGCGGCTTGAAGATCACCCAGACCGATCTCAGCAAGTTCGAGGTGGGCGTCAATGTGGCCTCCACCCCCGGCAAGGTGGTGTTCCAGAACGAGCTGATCCAGATTCTGCAGTTCGCGCCGACCACCGAAGAGGTGTTCGAGATTCCCCTGCTGATCTTCCCGCCGTGGATCAACAAATACTACATCCTGGATCTGCGCCCCGATAACTCCATGATCCGCTGGCTGACCCAGCAGGGCTTCACCGTGTTCGTGGTGTCCTGGGTCAATCCGGCCCCCAGCCTGGTCGGACGCACCTTCGAGGACTACATGCTGAAGGCGGCCTATCCGGCGATCGAGGCGGTGCTGGCCCAGACCGGCGCCAGCCGCGTCAACACAGTGGGCTACTGCATCGCCGGCACCCTGCTGTCCTGCGTTCTGGCGCACATGGCGGCCAAGGGCGACAAGCGCGTGGCCTCGGCCACCTTCTTCGCGGCCCAGCAGGACTTCTCCGAATCCGGCGACCTGTCCCTGTTCACCGACGAGGACTGGCTGCGGGTGATCGAGACGCGCATGGACGAGGCCGGCGGGGTGCTGCCCGGCAGCGTCATGTCAGACACCTTCAACTCCCTGCGGGCCAACGACCTGATCTGGTCGTTCTTCGTGGGCAACTATCTGATGGGCAAGGAGCCCAAGCCGTTCGACCTGCTGTTCTGGAACGCCGACCAGACGCGCATGCCCAAGGCGCTGCACCTGTTCTATCTGCGCCAGTTCTATCGCTACAACGCCCTGGCCAAGGGCGAGCTGGAGCTGGACGGGGTGAGGCTGGACCTCAAGACGGTGAAGACCCCCATCTACGCCCAGTCGAGCAAGGAGGACCACATCGCCCCCTTCCGCTCGGTCTATCGCGGCGTGGAGCTGTTCGGCGGGCCCAAGACCTTCATCATGGCCGGTTCAGGCCATATCGCCGGGGTGATCAACCACCCGGCCGCCGGCAAGTACCAGTACTGGACCAATCCCGACGTGAAGGGCTCCGTCGACGACTGGCTGGCCAAGGCCGAGGAGCATCCCGGCTCCTGGTGGCCGCACTGGGTCCAGTGGCTGGACGACAAGTCCGGCGCCAAGGTCAAGGCGCGAGACCCGTCCAAGGGGCCGCTGGGGCCCATCGAGGATGCGCCGGGGAGTTTTGTGCGGGTGAAAAGCTAGCGGCTCGGCGCACGCCGCCGCCCATGCCTAAGGGTGTCCGAAGGCGGTGCGGCGCTAGCCCGGGAACGGACGTTCCGAAGGTTGCCTGTCGAATCCATACGTCTATATCGAATACGACGGCGCAGCTCATGAGTTGGAGTCGGACGAGATTGAATACCTCAATACGAGTTTCGTAAGGTTCTCGCCCTTTAGTCTGGCCAAAGGCAAACCCTGAGAGTCCAAAATGAAGATTTTCAAACCCATTTGGGATTCACCGCGGGGAAGGTCCACCTTTGCCCAGGGATTGAAGCAGGGCGCCCGCATTCTCGACGTTGGCTGCGGAAACAACTCCCCGGCCTGGTTCAAGGCGGTCAGGCCGGACCTTTACTACGTCGGCCTTGATGTGGGGGACTACAACCAGAACGAGGACGTTCGGATGATCGCCGATGAGTATATGGTCACCGGCCCGGAAGGGTTCGCGGCAGCCATCGAGTCCTTCAGTGGTCAGATGGACGCTGTGGTCAGCTCCCACAACCTGGAGCATTGCGACGAACCGGAACGGTGTCTGACCGCCATGGCCGCCTCGCTAAAGTCAAATGGTAGACTGTATCTTTCGTTCCCTTGCGAGGAGAGCGTTGGCTTTCCCAAGCGCGCCGGATGCCTCAACCTGTTCGACGACGCCACCCACAAGGCCGCGCCCGCATGGCTCCCGACCGTGGAAGTTTTGAAAAAATGCGGTTGCCTGATCGATTTTCAGGCCAAGCGCTACCGCCCGTTCCCACAATGGCTCAAGGGCCTCTTGCTGGAACCGTTGAGTAGCGGTCGCCGAGCGGTCATCGAGGATGGCTCAACTTGGGCGCTATATGGTTTTGAATCAGTTATATGGGCTAGGAAGCAGTAAAGCGATGGCGCGCGGATGTTCAACTGGGCGATGAGGCGGGCGGGTTCGGTCGGCTGATCGGTTCCGCAAAGCGGTCGTTATGGCCTCCGCGCGGAATGCGCACGCCGGCATCGCCGGCTTTTTTTGGGGGGTAGCGGATGTTCGTCCTGCTGGTGACCGTCGCGACACCCCCATCCCTAAAAGCCGACAACACTGATCAGGTCAAATTACGTCTTACCGCGAGACCGACCCGATAAAGGGCATGGGCCCGTTGCTCGTATAGGTCGGTAGTTGCCCGTTCCACTTCTCGACCGCCCGCAGCTGAATGATTTCGGGGTTGGTCTTGATCGCCTCAGCTTCGATCTGGATGGCCTTGGCGTGGCCCTCGGCGGTTGCGACCTGTTGCGCGGCTTCGGCCGTGGCCTGGGCAACCTTGGCCTGTGCGGCGAGAGCGGCCTGTTCGTTAGCGATCTTGGCGTTGATCTGGGCCAAGACCGCGTCCGGCACACGCACATTGCCGGCCCAGAACAGCTTCTCGATATTGAGGCCGTACGGGGCGAAATATTTGGCTACGTCAGCCTGCACGCCGTCCAGCAGCTCCTGCTTGCGGGGGCCGTAGATTTCTTCGACCCCCATCTGGGCTGCGCGGTCGACCAGGGCGTTGCGGATCGCGTTGCGCAGCGGTCCGGCGATGATGCCGTCCGCGTCGACGCGGTATTTCTGGTAGAGCTTGGGCGCCAGTTCCGAGTTCACCGAATAGCTGACGGCGATGTCGGCCGAGAGGCCGAGGCCATTCTTGTCCTGGAATTCGAACTGCTCGTTGTTGGTGCTGCCTTCGGTCCTGGAACTCGAATAGGTGTAGGTGTTGGTGAACACCGGATATTCCTCGATCGTCGTGCCGAACGGGGTGAAATAGGTGCCAACCCCCAGGGCAATGTTCGAAACGCCGGCGTCGGATCCGTACTGGTTGACCTTAATGCCCACGTGGCCCGGTTTGACCTGACTGCAGGCGGCGAGCGCCAGCGCCGCGAGGCTGATCGCCACGGCGGGCTTCATCTGCTGAACAGGCTTCATGGCGTAGGTCCTTGAATGAGAGCGAGCCTGCGCCGCAATCGGCGCAGGCCGAGATAGAAGGCGAAGCCAGCCCAACCGACGATCGCGGGGATAGCCAGCGCGCAGACAATGGCCAGAATACCGAGCGTGTCGTCGTGAGCGTCGACCAGATCGGGAATAACGATGCGCCAGAGTACGAAGACGCCGATGGCCAAAGCGGCTGCCTGAATGAAGCTGAGAAGGGCGAAGTTGCGGATCAGCTTGATCCGGTTCTCCTCCGCCGCCTCGGATTTGGCCGAGGGGCCGCCAAAGCGGATGATCCGGTTCATGGTCCTATATTCCGGGTGAGCGTCGACCGTCGATGCGCATAGCTGAAGCCCATCGCCGACAAAGGTCGCCGAGGGCGCGCGCCTGCGATCGGGTTGGAGGTTCAGGCCAGGACGGCTAGATCAGCAGCTCGCGCATGGCCGGTGTTTAGCACGGCCCAGCTGCAGACGATAGGCGCACGCCGACGCCCCGCAAACGGACATCCCGAAGGTAGCAGGCAGCGATCGCCGCCACGCTCCACCGTTTCCTAAGGTCGACGGCCACCGGGCGCATGGCCGTGGATCGCGTTGAAACCGGCGCCCCCTTGGCGCGAGAAGTGACCGCCCACGTCGCGGTGGTAATGCATATGGTCCTGGCTCCAATAGTAGAACTGGCCGCCGGGGCCCCAATAGCCGCCGTAGAAGGGGCCGTAATAGCCGTCGTAGTAGGCGTCATAGTTGACATCGGCGTAGGGCGGCGGCGGACCGTAATAGGCCTCGTCGTACGCGCACCCGGCCATCCCCGCCGCCAGTGTGAGAACGCCCGCCAGGGCGGCAAGGTGGTTTTTCATTGTCATGTTTCCTCATCCCGAAGCCATAAACGAGCGTCGCCGCACGAAGGTTGCAGGAAAGCGTCATGGGCGCCGCGTTTCCATGCGGCGGATCAAAAAGCCGCGTCGCGGGAAATGGTTCGGACGGACCAGGGGGATTTGATCCGGCTCAATGAGGGAAACCCGACACATAGGTATGAGAATCGATCGACTGAGCTGACTTAGCGGTGAGGTTTGACCCGTCCTCCAGGCGCCACCGGTAGGCCGAATGACGCCCAAACCCAGGAGCGCCGGATGAAGAGACTGTCGCCACGCTTGGCGCTCACCGCGACCATGCTGTTGTCCACTCAATTCGCGCAGGCGCAGACCCGTTTGCACGAGCATTCGGTCGCTGCTACCGGAAAAACGCTTGCGATGCGGGTCTGCTGGACCTGTCACGTCGTGGCGTCGGACCAGCCGTTCGCGCCAATGTTGAACCAACCGGCGCCGAGCTTTGCGGACATCGCCAACCGTTCGAACACTTCGGCCAGCGCCTTGCGGCGATTCCTGACAAAGACCCATTGGGACGAGGCCACCATTCCCATGAGCATGCCGGGAATGATGTTGACCGATGATCAGGTCGGCGCGGTGAGCGCCTATATCCTGAGCTTGCGCAAGCGTCCCTGACCGTTCCGATCACGCCGCGGCGATAATCTCGACCTGACCGCTTGTGCGGAACGTGCGACGCTGTGTTGTCGGTGCGGCGCGTTAGGTCGGCAAGCGGACTTTGCCAAAGTCAGCCCTGGGGGGATGCAGTAGCGCGCCTCGCCAGGCGATCGTGGAATAGTGGCGCCTGTCGCAGGCGCAGCCATTCAGCGGGGCGGATGGAGGCCGGTTATGGGCTTGGCGAAAATCAAGATTGTGCTCGTGAACGATACGATGCAGCAGGGCTATTCGTATGCTCTGGTCCAGCCAACCGGCCGCGGCTTCAGTCCCGATTTTAAGCCAGACCTGACGCCCAGGCAGATGCTGGAACTCGGCGTATTTGGCGGCAAGTACATGACCGACGGGCCCGGCGAGTTTCCGGCGAGCTGGTTCGTCAAGGCGAAGCTGTCGCCGCTTCGGTCCGATCCGTCGCTGAACTATTTCGGGGTCTCAGCCAGCCAACCGCTGTCGGTCTGGCGGGAAAAGGGTTGGGTCCATCCGGATGATCCGCGCGGATGGTTCCAATGGTACTGCCGGTATTACATGGGGCGCCGCTTGATGCAGGAAGACGAGCGCCAAATCGGCCGATGGAAAGCGATGCGCCGCCACGTCGCCCAAATCAGGCGCGGTTGCGAGACAGGCGATCTGTTCTGCCGTCCACGCCAGCGACAGGCCCTCCTCCATTGGGCCTATGACAGCCGGCTGCTTTGAATCTCCCGCAATCAGTCCGAGACGGGCCGCGCCCAAAAGCAGACCCAAGCTTGGACAGGTTCGGGGGAATGCGGAAGTTGCAATTCGGCTACCAGCTTGCATGAATGAGTTGTGCTCAAGCCTCGTGACATCGTCTTACTGACCATCCTTTCCTCAGCCCAGACGGCGTGGGCCACAAAAGTGATGGCGGATGAATTGTGCGATCGCCTCCGGAGTCTGGAGTGGTCAGCCCCCGCACGGCCCACCGAGCCAAGCAGGCGCTGGATTGAGATGCACTGGCGAGGCCATTGGCTGGATTTTGATCGGGGTTTTGGTTTGTCATGCCGGAGCTCTGGTGAGCCCGAGGCAAACGCGTTGTGCAACTGGCTTCCCGAGCACACGTCGTTCGAGTTTTCCAGCGTTCTGCCAATGA
>PLRV01000002.1 GCA_003164925.1 Caulobacteraceae bacterium | reverse complement strand
CTGGTTTTGCTCCGCCGTTGACACGAAATACCTCGTGTCGCTGAGTCCGCGTTGTTCCAAGGTCCAACGAAATCATTAATCGCCGCATTGGCGGGAAGACAGACTGCCCAACCCAACGAAAAAACCCACGCGACTAGAACCCGCTGCACAGCGGTCATTTCTCGGCCGTGCATTGCCATACCCTGCGTTGTGAGAGGACGCTCGGCGTCTGTGCGTCCAGTGATGGCATCGCCTTTTTCAGGACGGCCCGGAGCGCGCTGAGGGCGGTCGGATCGGCGGGGGGGGAACAGGTGGCGCTGTCGAGGGCCACGCTGGACCGAAGCAGCTTTGCGTAGTCGTCGGGGGAAAGCACGAAGTCCGTGCGATAGAAGGACTTCCGATCGGGCATGAAATAGAGCAGCGACGCCCGCCGATCCTTGTCGCTCAGCATCACCCGCTTCAGGCCGCCGACGTCGTCGGGAGCGTAGGCGTAGCGGTGATTCAAGCAGGTCCGCCCTTCGTCCAGATAGAATGAGAGGGGTCCCGTACCTCCGTCGGGGGGGTTTTTGCTTTGATCGCTGGAGAAGCTGCAACTGTAGTGGGTGATGCCCGCCAGAGCGGCAATCTGCACCGGCGATGCATCGACGTTTGCGACGGCCGGGGAGCCGCCGACGCCCTGAAAGGCCACAGCCTTCACGTAACCCACGCCACCGGCGTTCAGGGCGATCTCCGCCCAGCCGTCTTTGGTCTCGCCAATCGGCGTCGCCGTCTCACCAGCGGCGAGATCGTCGATGACCGGAGATCGCGCGTCCGCCTCGGCGTAGACGACGCTTGAGACGACGGCCGTCGCCACGTTGCTGGTTGCGAGGGTGATGTCCGGCCGGAGGCGGTCGGACAGGTCGCGGCCCCAGATATAGCCGCTGCCTTGAACCGGCCACTTGACCTTCAACCACCGCGCCTGACCGCCGGGCGCCTTCACCCACTTGCCGACGATTGCGTCACCCCGCTGCAAATGGCCGAGCACGACGGAGGCGGGATCGGTGGACGCGGTGATCTGGACGTCGCGATTGGCGAACTCATGCACCGATGGGCTCAACAGGTCCAATGGACCCACCAGGAAAAAGACCAGGGCGCCGATCAGGGCCACGGCGATCACGACGGCGGGAATGAAAACAACTGGCCGCTTCAGCTGTGGCGGCACATTGAGAGAGCGCCGCGCCGACGCCGCGGCGGCTGTCGTGGACGGGCCAGCATCCGCCGAGGGCGGGGGCGCCACGGCCTGAGTCGACGGCGCGACGACGGGTGGGACTGGAGGCGGAGTCGGCGCGGCGGTGGCACCGCCGAGCTTACCACCGCATTGCCGGCAAAAGCGGGCGGATTGCCGGTTTTCGGCGCCGCAGGTTGGGCACGCGACCATTTGGCCGGGCGTGATCGCGTCGTCGCTCATGGATGGAGGATCCCTGGTTCACACGCTTGTAAGATCCGGAGTTCGGACATCGGCGCGCGCCTTGCTCTGTGCGGGTTGAGGGCGAGCCTTTTCACATTTCCCCCGGTGCGGGCGGATCGCCGGGAAGCTCATCGGGATCGGTATAGGAGGACGGTTGCCGCCCGTAAGCAGGCATCCCACCGCCGCCTGGCGAGGCGTCACCCACACCCTGGAACATACCCAGGATTTCCCGGGCAATTTCTCCAGTGTCCAGATTGATTAGCAACAGATCCGGGCCATAACGGACCCAGGCGAAATTCGCCGGCGGCGGCGCGACGCCGTAATAGTCGTAGTCCTCTACAAAATACTTCGGCACCCAATACAGCTCCGGCAGATAGCCGCCCACCGCGAGGTACTCGTACCGGGAGCCGCCGGGCCAGCCATAGCCGTCGACGACGAAACTGAGATGGCTTCTGCCGCCGTAGACGAAGGAGCGGCCCGTTGTGCTGCGCGGCGGCCGGTCGGTCGCGGAGGCCAAGGTTTTCGCGCTGGCCGCCGCCTGGTGGGCGCCGCCTGGCGGAAGCGGCGTAGGTCGGCCTCCACCGTGGGTGCCGCCTGCCAAAGCGGCTGACCGAAATGGGCTGCCGGTGCTTGCGCCGCCGCGCGCGCGACTCATTCGGCCGCCGGCGGCCAAGTCGTCGTGCGCGGTGGCGGGTCGAGCGTGATCGGTCGCGAAAGGCGACCGGGTATGATCGCTCGCGGTCGCGAAGGGCGATCTGGTGTGGTCGGCCGCGCCCGCAAAACCGCGGCCATGCTCGACGGACCGCGCCGTCGCGCCGCCGAAGCTGCGGCCTCCCTCACCAACCGCGCGTTCCGATCCGCCGATAGCACGGGCTTGCGACCCGAAAGTGCGGGTCGCCCCGCCTTCGGCATGGCGCTGCTCACCGAAACCACGAGGAGACGCGCCCTCAGAGCGGGCCTGAGCACCGAAAGTCCGACCCGGTTCACCGGGCCCGCGCTGTTCGCCGCCAAACGTTCGCCGACTTTCTCCGGTACCAGACGTCTGTCCGCCAAAGGCGCGGCTGGGCTGTTCGGCCCGTCGTTCACCACCGCCGTCCGCCGCACCGGCGCCCCGCGTGGGCGGTTGGGATTGCGATTGCAGCTGCTGCGGCGGTCGGAACTGCTGCTGCTGCTGCTGCTGAATCTGAGGCCGCGGCTGAATTTGTTGCTGCGGCCTGATCTGTACCTGGGGTCGAGGTTGCTGAACCGGCGCGGCCTGACATTTCTGGCCTGGCGCGCAATTCGCCGCCGCGCGCATCGCCGGCAACCAGATCAAAACAAACGCGCACAAAGCCGCGGTCTTTTTCACCAGTCTCGCTCCCCCACATTTCCCGGCCAACGGCGCGAACTCTTAAGCGCCGCGCAGGTTAACCAGCGTAAACTTACAGTAGGCCGCAAAAATTGGTCGGTAAAGTTGAATTGGTTGCTCTTGCCCGGGAAATTGGGGGCCGCTGGGGTTGTGCGGGGTGGGCTTATGGGTATTAACTTAATGGGCGGCGGCACCCGGTTGGGGACAGGGCGCGAAGATGTTGCCGCCGGGGTGGTTGTGAGGCGGGGCGCTTTCGCGGAATGTCGGGCGCGGCGCGTGCTGATCGCGCGGTCAGGCAGTACCTAGACCTGTTTGTGACCGGTCTAATTCGTCATGACCTTAGTTCCACAGAGCTTTAGGGGGCTGGTTAAATGAATTCAGGTGGGGCCGGCGGCGCAGTCGGTATTTTATTCGTTTTTTTTCTTCTGGCTTACTTCATACCGACCGTCATCGCGGTATTGAGAAAACACAAGGATGCACCGGCCATTGCCGCCATAAACATCCTGTTGGGGTGGAGTGTAGTCGGTTGGTTTGTCTCGTTCATCTGGTCGCTGTCGGACCCGAAAGGTCGAGGCGGCGCGCAAACCGTCGTCATCAATACCGCGCAACACAACGTCACGGCAGCGCCGCCGCACTATCCGCCGGCCGCGCCTGAACCCGCGCGCCGGACGGTTGCGGTCTCCGCTGGCGCGACAGCCGACGACCACGACACCGCCTTCTGGGACAATATGCGCGACAAGAACGACCTGGATGAGCTCGAGGAATATTTGATCCGATTTCCGGCCGGGCGCTTTGCTCAACTCGCCCGCAACAAACTTGAGCGGGGCGGCGTTCGCGCGGCCAGCGTGACCGAGATTTCGGCAAATCCGCCGGCCGCCGTTGAGCCGCCGCCCGCTCCGATTTCGGCGAAGACAAGCGTTTGCGCCGACTGCGACGCACCCCTGGAACCGGACTGCCGTTTCTGCGCCGACTGCGGCACGGCGGTGGCAACTTAGCCCGAAAGATGTCGCGATGCGTTCGTTCCTAAAGCGGATCTGCCGAGACATGCCCCTGAAGGCGGTGCTGTGGGGCTTGGCGGCCACAATTATTTTGGCTGGCGGCGCCCGCGCAAACGCACTCGACGATGGGAATGCAGGTCTGCAAGCGCTCAACAGCGGCGACTACGACCACGCCATCGGCCTTTTTACTAAGGCAATCGATTCGCATCGGCTGAAAAAGGACGATCAGGAATTCGCCTACGCCAATCGAGGCCGGGCCTACCTCAAAAAGGGCGATTACTCGTCCGCTATCGTCGACCTCGACCGGGCTCGGCGCGCGAAACCCGATGACGTCGACGCTCAAAACGATCTTGTCGTCGCTCTTTCTGCAAAGCTGCCTGCGGCGGCGATCCCGGGCCTTCCGAAGCAGAGCGCCTGGGGCGCCCTCGGTCACGCACTGCTGGACGGAGCGATTGCCGGCGTCGTCTCGGGCTTGCAACAGGGGAACGCCCAGTGAGTCCGGGGCGATGGTGCGCTCGACTGGTTTGCCTTGTGGCGTTCGCCGGCGCGGCCAACGCCTATGCCGGTGCTGTCGAGGATGGGGAGGCCGGATTGCAGGCGCTGGGGCGCGGGGATAACGACGAGGCGATACGGCTCTTCACCCACGCGCTCAAAATCGGCGGCCTCAGCCGTGATGATCGCGAGTTCGCCTATTTCAACCGAGGCAAGGCCTACCTAGGCAAGGGCGACAAGGTTCATGGGCTCGCCGATCTGAAGGAAGCCCTGCGTCTGAAACCGGATGACGCCGACGCCAAGGGCGCGCTGGAAGACGCCTCGGCTGCACCCGAGCCCAGCATAGTCATCGAGCAGCCCGCTCCGCCGACCGGTCCAGGAGGACGTTGGGGAATGCTCGCCGACATGGCCGGTCACTATTATTGGTATCAGGTCGCGGGCGCACCCAACACGCACGTCGCGGTCTCCCACGTTCAATGGGTGGTTCCTCAGCAAACGCTCGGCATAACCCTTAAGACCAAGAGCGGAACCGCCCAGGCGGGGGAATATCAGCTCGATCCGGCCACAGGAAAACTACTGCTGGCGGCGGTCACGGGCAATACTGTGTCCTACGGCACTGCTGACGCGTCCGTAGCCTTAGTGACGACCTATAGCTATTTCAAAACGACCGCTATCCACGACACGCTTACTCGCGCCGCGGACGGTTCAATCCACGAGCATGAACAGAAATTTATAGATGGAACGTGGCGCGACAGTGGAGACGTCACTTTCATCGAGGTTTCACAGGAGACGCTGGAAGCCGAAGGTTTTTTGAAAAAGCACAAATAACCTTAGAGTCCGACCGACGTGCTCCAGCGGGCGGCGGTTTTCACCGCTAAGGCTGGCGACACCCCTAACGAAAGCGGACCGCATTCGGACAGAAACTGAACCACAAGTCCTCGCCCGCGTAGCTTGAACTCACGCTGTTTGGCGTCGTGAGCTGGTAGGAAAGCGAGCACATCTGAGAGGGCGACAGCTTGAGCTTTCGCATAAGGTACGTCTCAGCCTCCATGCGCGATTTCCGGAGAGGTTTCTTGAGGAGAGAGATGCCCAAGAACGAAGTGGACGCGATGTACATTATCGCAAACGGAGCATTCCTCGCATTCGGCGGATACTTCAGATAGAAGTACCCCTTGTTCAGATCGTCGGGGAACACATCCGGTCCCGTCGTGAGCGCCGCAGCTTGCTCTGGCGTGAGCGACGCCGCAGCCGCGTCGGACACGCTAGCCGAGCCACCTATGAGACTCATGCACAGGGCAAGCACTTTGAGCCTCGATTGCGGCTTCATATCATATCTCCCCGTAAAATCCGCCGTCTCACTCGCGCGAGGCCCCACCCCCTACGTTAGAAATTAACGCTAACACACGCAAGGTGGCGGCCAGGCCCGATGTCCACTGACCATCCAAGCGGGCGCGACAGGCCGGGAATTGCTTACCGACCAATCGTCGGCAGTGACATGGTCAAGCATTGAAGCCTCCTTGAGGCATTGAGAAGGGGCGTGGCGAGTGCGCTTCGTTCGTGGATGTTCTCCCTTGGCGTTGTGCAGCGAGCACTTGTCGCGCTGCCCTCAACACCGCCCTGGTTGCCCTGAAAGACAATGACGGGAAGGCCTGCCTCAGTGAGGGCGTCGATGTCTCGCAAAATGGTTCGCCGAGCCACTTCCAGTTCCTCGGCAAGCTGGGCGCTGGTCATCCGCCCTCGATTCTGGAGCAAGAGGAGAATCCGAAGCAATCGGGACGCGCGCATGGCTGATTTCCAAAGGTGACAGTAGATGTCACATTAGCTCGCCCATAAGCATCGGATCGCCAACGGGCGTTGGCCCCTTTTCGGAGCGCTTCAGATGAGCACGGTCACTTATGGCGGCGGGACGAAAGACGATCCGTGGATCTTGAAGACGCCATCGCTCTCCTCTGATTATCAGGCTTGGCGCGAGGGTGACTCGCTTATGGTGCAGGTGGGGGCCACGAAGCTGTCCTACCAGGCGCGTGGAATCGAGGACCTGCACGCTATGCTCGTCGCTCGTGCTGATTGGACGCCACTGGGAAACGCCGACGAAGGCAAACCGGTCGCAGACGGTTCCGTGGAGGCCTGGGCCCGGTCGGACGACAATCCGGTCGGCGGCTATTACGGCTTACGCAAGGGTTATCGTGGCCGGTTCGCCAACTATGTTACCCCCGTGCTGGAGTTGCTGGGACTCGTTGAACTTGAGCATGGAGCTCGCAACAACCGGGTGCGCGCAACGAACTAGGCGATCAAAGCACATGAAGCCGTTCTGGAGGCCGCCCGCGCTAGGACCAGCCGGTCAATTTTCTAAATTTTTACCAACCTAGCTTTGAGTGAATACGCGTTCCGCCGTGGAAACAAGCCGTCAACCCATAACACATTGCAATTATTATATAATTTCCGATAATGTTAATTAGACGCCGAACGGATTATTGAATAATTTCAATAACTTAGTTAGTTTCTGACCCACTCCCCCGTAATGGCAACGCTGATTGAAGTTGGTCGCGGAGTCCTCCGCTCGATTGCTCCAGGCTCACCAACTCAGCAGCCAGTTCGGCCTGGCGCACATCGCTGCGCGCGCCGCGCTCGGGGGTCCAATGCTTCATGAGATCGGAAAACGGGCGATGTCCGCTCATTTCAACAATCCTTCTGGGTTCCCCGGCTATGCCGTGGCTACCTTCCTGGGCCGTCCGCCCTTTCGACCATTCTCACGCGATGCGGCGACCTTGGCGATGGTGCGCGAGCGCCCGCCTTCCGCGCCAAGCTGGCTTGCCATCCACGCCTTGGAGCCGAATACGCCTTTCAGAAACGCCGGCACATAGAGATCGGCATCAAGGCGCGGCCAGTGAAGGCCGAGACCGGCTGGACTGATTTCGATATCAGCTAAGCTCTCCGGCGAGGCGTCCGCCAGCCCTTCGGCAAGCCGGGTCGGGAAAGCAATCTCAACCCCGGTGCTAAGGGCGACAACGATGCGTGATCGGCGACGGTCATAGCGCGCTGACACGGCATAGCCAGCCTCGCGAACGGCGCCCATACGTTTCTCTGCCTGTTGCAGCTCGTGCTCAGTGATCGCCATGAATTGCACTCCATTCGGCGCATAGCGCGGTGATCGCCGCCGTCAACGCGTCCTTAATCCAGTTCAGTTCGGACAACCTAAATCCGTAACTCTCGCGCAGCGCCGGCGGTCCGCCAGGGCAATGCAAATTGAACACCGCTTCCCCCTCCGCGCCCTTAACATGCACGTGAGCCGGTCGATGTTCGTTCGGCCAGATCACGACCCGCAGGTCACCGATGCGCAAAACAGTAGGCATGAAGGATTGTAGCAGAAACCCAAGCGCTCGGGAATGGCGCTTATGGCGCAGCAGGACGTTGGCCGGACGTAACGTATCCTTTTGGAATGTGATTTTTGGCGCACTACCCCTGTGCTCGACGGGCGCCTCAAAGTCCGCGCGATTTGCGAAGGGCAGCGTTGATCCGGCTTTGCCAGCCCTTGCCAGCCGCCTTGAAAGCATCCAATACGCCAGGATCGACGCGCATGGTGACGGAAACCTTGGGCGGCGCCGACATGGGGCGGCCGCGCCTTACGCGCGCTTTGGCGAAGCGTTCGGCCCAACAGGGCTCGGACAGGTCCGGGGCCTCGTCAGGCAAGACGAGGTCCAAAAGTTCGTTGTTCCCGGTCATTGGCCTTCCTCAAGCTGATGGGGGCACCTCAAGGATTGTTATCCCGACAACGCTAAGGCCGAACGCATGGTGAACAATACGACGTGCGCAATCGCGGGCTTTCGTGGCCTTTGAGGCGATAGTCTAGCTACAGCGGCTTTCCACACGCAGATTTTGGCAGTGAAAAACGTGGGTCGTGGACGAATTTCTGGTCGGTCAGGGCATCCAGGAACGCGATGATAACCTGCAGGTCAGGGTCATCGATCGACTGTCCTTGTAAGGCGGCGTTACCCTTCGCGCCTCCGTCCCGCGCGAAGTGGGCGTGGATCGCATCCGCGAGACTTGGAGCGCGTGTCAACGGCGGAGCAAAAC
>PLRV01000042.1 GCA_003164925.1 Caulobacteraceae bacterium | reverse complement strand
AGCGAGAAGCCCTGAGACCTTCTAGGTCACGAGTTGGAGGGTGGTTGTTCACCGCCACAGCCTTCACCACCGCGATCGAGGATCCCGCGAACTTCAAGACGTCGCGGTCGGTGGGCGCGTTGGCTGGGTCTTCTTCAACCAGGTCCTCAAAGCCTTTCTGGCATTGCACCCGGCCGGCAAGAATCTAACGCCGCGGGACTGATCACTTGGCGATCAATCCGGCAGAGCTTCACGGAACAAGGCGGGGCTTAATAGGCTCGTGGTCGCTCTCCACGTCCCACACGCCGGACGCGGCCATGTCGCTCAGAATCTGCTTCAGGCCGCCCCCGGCAGGGGCTTTCCGTCGTCGCCGTATTCAGCCGTTTCGATACCGGCGATCGTTTCATCGTCCAGTTCGCCGACCACAAGGACTTTGACCCGCCGCGCTTCGATCTCGTCGGCCGACAAGGCCGGCGGCGCCGCAGGGCAAGTTTTGTTGAAGTCACTCATCGTCGTCTCGTCGATCACGGCGGCCTGATGAAATTCATAAAGCCTGGCAGGTTCGCTGTGAATGCGGAGGATGGGGGCGACGATCCGTTCGCTATACGTTCGACCTTAGCTCAGCTAACAAATGTCGCGCTGCCCTCATGCTCAATCAACCCGCGCCGAGCTTCGCCGACATTGCCAATCGGCCCGATAGTTCGGCGACCTCGCTGCGGCGTTTCCTGACCAAGACACACTGGGATCAGAACACCATTCCAATGAGCATGCCGAGCATGATGCTCACCAATGATCAGGCGGCTGAAGTGACCAGCTATATCCTGAGCCTGCGCCAACGTCGCTGAACGCTGTCGCTTGCTAAATGCGCAGAAGCCTCTGCGCGTTGCCATGGCAGATTTTCGCCCGCGTCGTCTCGTTGATCGGCGCGGAGTCCACGAACGCCGCGGCCACGCTGCAATCCTCGTACGGGTAATCGACCGAGAACAGGACGCTGTCCTCGCCGAGGGCGGACAGGGCGCAGATCAGCGCCGGATGCGCGCAGACCCCGGTTGTTGTGACCACGATATTTTTTCTGATGATGTCGGACGGGAGCCTTTGCAAGATCTTCTCTCCGCTCAGTCTTGCCTGGATGCGCGAACGACTGTCCAGACGCCATAGGAGGTAGGGCAAGGTCTCTCCCATATGGCCCAGGATGAGCGTCAGCTTGGGGAACCGGTCGAACACCCCGCCGAACACCAGCCGCAACGCATGGGACGCGGTCTCCACCGTCCAACTCCAGGTCGCGCCTAGTAGTTCCGGGTGGCCCTGATAGGCGTGCGGCCGATCGTAAGGGTCGCGTGGGTGCAGATAGATCGGGACGCCCAGAGCCTGAACCCGTTCCCAGAAAGGATCGTACATGCCTTCGTCGAGGTAGCGGCCGTTGGTGTGGCCGTTGATCATGGCGCCCTTGAAACCGAGCTGCTCAACGCATCGCGTCAGTTCCCCCGCCGCAACGTCGGCGTCCTGCAGGGGCAGATGGGCGAAGCCGGCGTAACGCGTAGGATGTGCGGCGACCACGCGGGCGAGGCCGTCGTTGGCATCTTGGGCGCGCCGAATCGCCAGCCGAGCGTCGGGCTCGGCCTGAACGCCGGGGCTGGTCACCGACAGGACGGCCAGATCAATGTCCGCCTCGTCCATGGCCTCAAGACGCATTTCGCCGAAATCTAGCAGGCGCTGCTCGAACTGACCGAAGCGCTGCCGGTTCATGCTCGAGCCCGGCCCGTGCGCATAGGCGGACATGTCCGGGGTCGTGAAATGTTCTTCCAGGGCGATCTTCTTCATCGCGCGTCTCCGGGCAGCTGTGATTTGAACTCGGTTTGGTCCCTGCCGCCGTAGCGATTGCGATGAACGAAGGCCTCACGCGGGCGGCGCACGCGCACGTAATCGTGGGTCTCTGCCGGATGGCCCAGACGGCAGGCGTAGGCGATCTTCAAGTGCGCGGGAAAGCCGAGCATCGTCCGAAGCGCCGCCTCCACGGCCTCGCTGCTGAAAACGCTCAGAATCTGCAGGCCCAGCCCGAACGCCTGAGCGGTCAGCCACATGTTCTCCATGACGCAGCCAAGGCTGATGAATCCGAGCACGTCGCCTTCGGACGCCGGCGCCCGTTTGCGCGTATCATATAGGACCAGAAGCAGGCACGGAGCGTTCTGCAGGGAATGGCTCAGGGGCGTTGGCGGCTCGGCGACGGCGATCGCCTCGAAGTCGGCGTCCGGGTTACGCCACTCAGGCGGGAACATGCCGGCGAACACGCCGGTCCCCCTTCGCCTCAATTCCTCCACCGAGGCGGACAGCTGTCTGGAGTTTTCGCGCAGGAAGACGGGCGAGGTGCGCGTTGGGATCACGCCGATCGCTTGCAGCGTGGCGGGATCGTCGACCACGATGATCTCGAAGTTCTGCATGTTGTGTGCGGTCGGCGCCCACGAGGCCGCCTCGAGGATTTGCTCCAGCGCCTGCGGCGAGACCAGCCGGTGGCTGTCACAGGGCGTCCGTTCGGAATGCCGCTGGTGGATGAGATCGAGCAAGTCTTGCATCGTGCAGCCCCCTTACTGGTCCATCGTCAGCACTGCCCGAAAGCGGACGCGCGAAGTCAGCATGGCGTCGTAGGCTTCGGCCGCGCGCTCCAACGGAAAGGTCTCGATCATCGGCTCTATATGGGCGAACTGGCTGAAGGCGATCGCCGCCTCGATATTTGCACCGCCGACCGCGCCGGCGATCGAACGCTCGCCGTACAGCAGGGCGTTCGCCGGGATATGCAGCACCTCGCCGGTGAAGGCGATCATGATCAACCGCCCGTGGCGAGCGAGGCCGCCGACGAGACCGGCTATGGCCTTGGCGTCCGGCGCCGTTCCGATGATCACCTTGGCGCCGCCGAGCTTCTGCAATTCGGCGGCTGGGTCGGCGTTCGCTGTGTCGATAAAAACGTCCGCGCCAAGCTGTCGGGCCAGAAGCGCCTTTTCTTGGCTGTGAGACAGCACCGCTGTGCGAAAGCCCATCCGATGGGCGTATTGCAGGGCCAGATGCCCCAGGCCGCCTAGACCATGGATCGCCACCAATTCACCGGCCTGCGCACCGCAGTTGCGCAGGCCGCCGAAAGTGGCGTTGCCAGCGCAAAGCAGCGGCGCGGCCTTCGCCGGTTCAAGCTCCTCCGGAACCAGGAGCAAAGCCTCCGACCGGCCGATCATGTACTCGGCATAGCCGCCGTCAGTGGATAGTCCTGTGGTGAGGACCGTGTCGCATGCTCCGAACTCGCCGCGACGGCAGGGCCCGCAGTGCAGGCAGTGTCCACCGTGCCAGCCAATGCCGACCCTCTCGCCCACGGTCCACGGCGATACCGCCTGGCCCACCTTGGCGATCGTTCCGACAACTTCGTGCCCTGGAACGCGCGGATAGGTGAGGCCCGGGAAGGTTCCCTGCTTGACGACCGCGTCGCCTCGACACACGCCGCAAGCGTGGACCTTGATCAAGACTTCGCCGATTCCAGGCACCGGAATGGGCCGTTCCACGACTTCAAAGTCGCCGCCTGCCGATGAAACCTGGACGACTTTCATCCGGGGACACCGCATCTTTGCCGCATTGAGCCGCACCCTTAAGCGATCGGTGCCGCAGTTGCGCTCGGATCCGAGGCGCGCGCGATGATCGAAATCAATCAGGGGCTGATCCGTCTCGGCGCACTGGGCGCCAATCCATGCGATCAGCAGAAGGAGATGGATGGGAAGGCGTGCGCTTGGCTTCGGTCTGCCGTTGGCGAAGCCCGAATCTGCAATGCCTTTTCCTATTGGGTCAGTCGCGGATATAGGCGCGTCGCGATCACGATCAGAAGGGCGGTCACCAAGAGCAGCACGCCCGCGTCCAATCCCAGTCCGAACTGACTGTGCCCACCCTTGAGCATCAGGCAGCGTAGGGCGTCCACCTGGTAGCTGAGCGGATTGATCCTCGCCACCACCCGTAGCCAGCCCGGCATCAGGGTGAGAGGATAGATGGCGTTGCTGGCGAAGAAGATGGGCATGGTCAGGAACTGGCCGACCCCCATGAACCGCTCCCGCGTTTTGACGATGCAGGCGATGATCAGGGAAAAGGTCGAAAACAGAGCCGACGCCAGCACGATCAAACCCGCCACCAGGGCCAGATCGACGGGCCTGAAACTCAGGCCGACGCCCATCAGCGCCGCGCACGCATAGATGACCACCGCCTGGCTCAGGCCCCGGCTGCTCGAAGCTAGCGCCTTGCCGATCACCAGGGCGCTTCTGGGCGCCGGGCTGACCATGTAGCGATGCAGAACGCCCAGGTCCCGTTCCCAGATGGCCGACAGGCCGTAGAAGATAGCCACGAACAGGACGCTCTGCGCCAGGATTCCGGGCGCGAGAAAGTCCAGGTAGTCGCCGCCGGTGGTGTTCAGCCCACGTACGTGGGCCATCACCTGACCGAACAGCAAGAGCCAGAGGATGGGCTGAACCGCGCGACTGATGAGGTCGGTGGGATCGTGACGGAGTTTGATGACCTCCGCGTCGGCGACCGCGAACACCTGGGTCAGATAGGCGCCCGCCGAATCCAGCATCGCCGTGCGGCGGACTGGGCCGGACGAAGGCCCGCCGCTCATTGGCCCCCTCCGACCGGCGCGATGCGCTCATTTGTGAGTTCGGCGAACACATCGTCCAGTGAGGCCTGACCGCCCAGGCGCGCCTTCAGTTCGTCGGGCGTGCCGAGCGCGGCGACCTTGCCGTGGGCGATCAGGGCCAAGCGGTCGCACACCGCCTCGGCTTCATCCATGTAGTGGGTGGAGAAGACCACGGCCGCGCCCATTTCCCTGTGCAGTGCGCGCACGTGCTCCCACACAGCCCGCCGTCCGCCCGGGTCAAGACCGACGGTGGGCTCATCCATGAACAGCACGGCGGGACGGTGCAGGGTGCTCTGGGCGATCTCCAGGCGCCGCGCCATGCCGCCCGAATAGGTCTGCACCAGCCGGTTCTTCACGTCCGTCAGGCCCATCATCTCAAGGGCCGCCTGGACCCTGCTCTCACGCGCGGCGGAGGGGATCAGATACAGGCGGGCCGAGAGCAGCATATTCTCATAACCCGTCAGTTCGCCGTCGGCTGACAGCAGCTGGGGCACATAGCCGATCCGTTTGCGGACCTCCTGCGGCTGCACGGCGACGTCAAAACCCGCGATCGTCGCGCGCCCGGAGGTTGGCGGGATCATCGTCGTGAACATCTTCATGAGCGTGCTCTTGCCGGCGCCGTTGGGCCCGATGAGGCCGAACAGTTCGCCGGCGGCGATGTTCAATGAGACGTGATCGACCGCCAGGACCGTTCCGAACCGGCGTGTCAGGTCTTTCGCCGACACAATCGGGCCTGGGGAGACGTCCATTTAAGCGGTGCTCCTGGCGAATCGGTCGATCCGGTGTCGGCGGCGTCGCCGGCCGAACATTAGCCCAACAGAACTGCATATGCGGCCGCTAATGCGCTGTCCGGCTTCGAACCCGCCGATCCGAGGGCCGACGTGCGGCCTTCGACCGAAGCCATCCTATCCCACCCAGCGGATCTCGGGTGGCTTGCGTGGGACAGGGGGTGTCGCCCGCTTGGGATGCCCCACGATGATGGGCGCAACCGGAACCGCGCCCTTGGGCAGGCCGAGCAGAGCCTTGCCTTCCTCAGTGTCGAGGTAACGCTGGGCGAACCCGATCCAGCAACTGCCCAGGCTCATCGCGTGAGCCGCGAGCATGAGATTCTCGGCCGCGAGGGAGCAGTCCTGCACGGCCCACGGGCCGCCTTCGTCCGACGAGATGAGGATCAGCGCGGGCGCGTGATAGAAGATGTGAAAATCCGGATCGTCCAGCGTGGCCAAGTGCGGCTCTGATCGGGCGTGGCCGGGGGCCGCGGCCAGGGCCTTGGACTTCTCGGAAATGCGATCGAGCAGCGGCTGATCGCGCACGACGGTGAAGACCCAAGGCTGTTGGTTGACAGCGCTTGGCGCTTGGATCGCCGCATCGATCAGGCGACGGATAGTCGGCTCATCGACGGCCTCCGACAGGTACTCGCGTACGGCGCGTCGACCGATAATGGCGTCTTCGATTTTCACAGGACTCACTCTCCGCTGCCGGTAAAGAGAATTAGGTCGTAAAGCCCTCGATTGAGTTGAGCCGTATCAATCGAGCCCCGATTGATTGCAGCGATGGCGCGGCGCCCTAGCCCTCAATGACGTCGAGCGGATCGGACAGGAAAAGCTGGTGAACGGCGTTCCGCTCGACGTCATTGAGCATGACCGCTTTTCGGCACTGGAGTTGTACGCTTTTCGGCGGCTGCCGCGAAGGCAGCGAAGATTCGCCGACATCTGTGTTCGTAGATCAGGAATTCCGGGTGAAATTGCACGCCCAGCCAAAAACGCCGGGACGGCGCCTCGATGGCCTGGATCGCGCCATTGGCCTCACGCGCGCAAACCTTCAGGCCCTGCCCCAAATCGCTTACGGCTTGATTGTGGATAGAATTGACGCGCAATTCATGGTCGCCTACCACGCCGGCGAGCAGCGAGCCCGGCTCCAGGAGAATGCGCTTGCGGAAGTGGATCTGTTCCAGCCAGTGGCTCGGGTACCGTGTCTCGCGGAATGTCTCCGCCATGTCCAAGTGCAGTGTGCCGCCGGCCGCGACGTTCATCAGTTGGGCGCCGCGACAGATGCCCAGCGTGGGCATATCTTCGGCCCAGGCCCGGCGCAGCCAGGCCAGTTCCATGGCTTCGCGCCTCAGATCATAAGCATAAGCAGTCTTGGGTAACGCCCCAAACTGAGGCGGAAACACATCCGAACCACCCCCCAACATCAGGCCGTCGAGGGTCAGGTTGTCGTGGGGGGTTTGGGCCGTTAACGCCAAAGATCGAGCGCCTCCAAGAGCGAGAGCGAGCCGCGCAGCCCAGAACGCTCCTAAGTCGCCGTGGTCCGGTTTGGTAATGCCTATGAGAGGCCGTGACGGCATCTCACTCGACCATAAGGTTAAGCGCCATGGGGTCATACTTCACCTCCGGCGGCAGGCGCCCATAGCGCAGCAGGGACGCGATGATGAACAGGGCGCCCAGACTGACCAGAGGATCGTGGGAACGGAACAGTTCGTTGGGAGCATTTTTGGCCGAGGCCAGGGCCGAGCCCAGCCGGTCGGCGACCGTCAGTCCGTGCATTCCTTCGGTCGCGGCGCGGCCCAACTCACGGGCAGCCTCAAGCAGCCGGCCGCTCTTGAACCGCTGGGAGGCTGAGCCCCACGCCGCCTTAGCTGCGGCGAACCCCTCGTCGGACTCGGCAATCTCCTGGATGGCGCTCAGCATATAGAGCCCGCCGACCCTTGTGCGCTGGCCAAGTCGGGGATGGGATTGTTCCATAACTTGGCCCGTTGCGGCCAGTTCATAGAGCATCCACGGGAAATCGACCCCGGACTCCACGGTGTGGAACAGACCGGCCCAGAAGCGCGGGTTGACTTCGATGAGCCAGGGCTCCGAACAGCCGTCCCAACGAAAGTCGATCTCCGCGACACCGGTCCAGCCCAGGGGACCGAACAGGGCCTGGACCTGGGGCAGGAACGGCGCGTCGGCGACAGTCTCACGCAGCACCCCGGCGCCCGCGCCACGAGGAAATTGGGAGAGGTTGTGATAGGCGGCGCTGGCCTTCAGGCTTCCGTGGTCGAATAGCGCGCTCAGGCAATAGTCTTCGCCGGAAATGAAGTCCTGGATCAGCAGGGTCTCGCCTGCAGCCTTCGCATCGACGATCGCCGCCTCCAACGCTATTGCGTCCTCGATCCGCCGCACGCCTCGGCCGCCGACGCCGCGCGTCGGCTTGACCATCATGGGAAAGTCCGATGGGCGGACGACGTCGCCCTCGCGCCATTCGGCGCTTGTGCATGTTGCGGGGGCGCGAAGCCCAAAGCCCCTCAGGGTCCGCATCAAGTTGTCCTTGGGATCTACCGAGCTGATAGATTCAAAGGACGGCGCAGCGACGGTAATGTGGTGAGCTAGGCGCTCGGCGTGACGCGCGATGAGCCGGGTCTCCTCGAAGCAAGGGATCAGCACATAGGGACGGTCATCGCTGGGCTTATTTCGGATGATCGCAGCTTCCAGGTCGTTGATGAAGCCCTCAGGATCGATCGCGGCCGGAGCGTGCACAAAGTTGCCCTTTGCGTAGCGCGAGAAGGACAACACCGTGAGGCCGACATCGTCTCCCCCGATCACCTCCACCCCTCGGCTACCCAGGGACTCCGCGATGGTGAGGGCCATCAGGCTCCGCCCGTAGGTGACGATCACTCGCCCAGACGTCAAATTAGTCGTCATTTCGGGCTCGCCTTGTCTTGGGACGACGTACAAATCGAACCCAGAAAGGGCCGCGCGATCGATTTAGAAGTGGACAGCCAACACCAAGCTTTCGCCTTGATCGGCGTCAAGGCTTTGGATGACCCTCTGCGCGCGCCAACAGTCCAGATGATGCCCGCTTCTCGGCTTTGTGACGCTGGACGGTCGCTGGTTCACCTACGTCGCATTGACCAGCGGCCTTCAACCATCTGCCAGCTAATCAGCATCGGTACGCCGATACTGATATCTCTGGCGCGCTTGAGGAGCGAGAGCGCCAGAGCCGCCTCCACTGGCAGGCCGAACAAGGGGCCGAGCAGTGCGTATCCGCCTTCCTGAACGCCGAGCCCGGCGGGCGCCATGAATACGGCGTTGCGAATAGCGAACAGCAGGCTCTCGATGGCCACCACCGACAGTATGGGCAGCGGGCGACCGATGAACGCGAGGATCAACCAAGTCCCAAGCGTCGAGGCGAACCAAGAGATCAGGTGAACGCCGAGGCAGGCCCACAGGCGAAGAGGCTGGCCATAGGCGGCCTTGACGGCTCGGGCCACGGCGATCGCGCGCTGCTCGATGGCTGGGAACACACGGCGGAGCAGGCCCACAATCGTGCGAATAACCCGCCTTTGGGCCGCGATGAAACCACCGACCAAGCAGATGGATAGGATTAGCCCGCCCAGCAAGGGAATCAGAAGCGGATCGGCGCGCGGCGCAAAACCCAATCGGTGGGCCAACAGGGCGACGCCGACCAGGGTGAAGATGACCTGGGCGGCAATCTCCATCGTGATGTCCACCAAGTTCGAACCAAGCGCCATCGCCCTGGACATACCGCCCAACACAACGGCGCGACTGGCGATGACAACCCCTCCCAGCTGCGAGAACGGCAAGACGTTGGCGGCGGCCTCGGCCAATGCGCTGGCCCAGCTGAACACCCATACCTTGCGGACCGGCGCACTCGGCGAGAGCAGCCACCAAGCCAGACCCAGGGGCGCGTACAGGACCAACTGGACGGTGATCACCGCCAAAAAGCCCGCAATACCGATCGGCCTCATGGCCGCCAGCACCGCGCCGAAGTTGAAATAGCCGATCACCGCCGTGGCGACGATCAGGCCGATCAACGTCGCCATGATCGCCATGGTGCTCGCCTTGGCGCCGGATTCCGTCATATGGCCAATATCGCTAATGATAATCCCTACTCCGCCAGGCGCGTTCGCGACGTACTGAGCGTGTGAGGCACCGCTCGTACGATCGGCCTGACTCATATGTATGGACCGGCGGCAGGCCGCCAATCCAGCGGCGATCAGGATCACGCCGCCCCTCGATTGCGGTCAACGTAAGCGCCGTCCCGACCCCACCTTCCGCTGAAGCTGCGGGCCGGTGATGGTGGCGATCCCCTTTCGCGTTTATTTCGATCCTACGGATCAGCTTCGACTCAGAGATCGGCAACCGGAACGCAGATGGAGGCCTCAGCCATTTGCGATCTCCCTCGTGACGACGCTCGGTACGATATCGGAGCATTGAACGTGTGCTGCGCTGCTGAGCGGCGATTGCGCCGCAAGCTCGTAGTCGCGAGCCGGCACTTCATCGGTCCAGACGCGAAACTTATTGAGGATGTGAGGGCTGAAGGACGTCACCATCGCCACGTCGGCGGCGTCCCGCCCATGAGCGATAACGATCCGACCGATGCGGCGGACATTGTTGCGCGGATCGAACGTGCGCCATTGGCCACCGAGATAGACCTCGATCCAGGCGCTGAAATCCATAGGCTCGACGATCGGCACGCCGATGTCGCCCAAATAGCCGTTCACGTAGCGCGCCGGTATGTTCATGCAGCGGCACAGCGCAACGGCCAGATGGGCGAAATCGCGACAGACCCCTGTCCGCTCCTCGTAGACTTCAAAGGCTGTGCGGGTCGCGCGGGCGTTTTGATAGTCGAACCGGATATGGTCGTGGGCGAAATCACAGATCGCTTGGACGCGCGACCAACCCGGCTGGATATGACCGAAAAGATTCCAGGCCAGTTGACTCAGACGATCGGTTTCGCAGTATCGGCTGCCAACCAGATAAAACAGGCATTCGTCGGGTAGATCGGCCACATCATGCTGCACGGCATCGGGCGTGTAGGGGTCAATAAGACCGCTGTCCTCGATCACGCTTTCGCTGGTTAGGGTCAAATCTCCCGCCGGGGCGACCAAACGGCGACAGGCGTTGCCGAACAGGTCCCGATAAGTCTTCGTCTCGGTCGGCGGGTTCGTCGAGAAGACCTCCGGCGCCCGAATATCGGCTTCGCGACCTTCGCGGATGGATAGAAGGGTGACGATCGCTGTAGGGTGCCAACAGTTGACCGTAATCTCATACCCGTAACGGATCAGCATGGTGTCTCTAGTTTAGATGTAGGCACCCCAGGACGGCGCCAGAGGCCAGAGGCGCTCTTGCCGGAGGTGACATGAAACCGACGTTCGTAACTATGACTGGTTACGCCGAGACCAATCGGCTGAAGTGCAAACTGGCTCTAAGCATCAGCCGGCCAAAGGCCAGTACCCGCGTCGGGAGTGATTGGCCTCCTGAGAAAGGCCTCGTGCAGGTCAGACCACTCGCCGACCCGTAACCAATCGATAAATGATGACAATAACGGCCATGACCAAGAGCAGGTGGATAAGACCGCCGCCCACATGGGCTATAAATCCCAGAAGCCATAGAATGAGCAGAATGACCGCAATGGTATAGAGCATGGGTTCCTCGTTTCACTTCGGTGAGCCGAAACCATGAAACTCGTAAAGCCAAGTCTTGTTCCACTCGAAGAGGACCGAGCGCCAAACGCAGGCTGGGCACTGTCAAGGCAAACAATTAAAGCGAGTTTTCTGGGCATTATCAGCGCAAATTTCGGATAAAAAATGCAACAAAAGCATATGGATATACGCTCGCGCTGAACCTTCGGGTAAGTAATCAAGGTTGCCTTGAAAGTGCCGTCCACCTCTTCCTGTCCACCCACGCCGCCGTCTACAACACGTTCAATCTGCAACTCCATTCGATCTCCCGAGCTGGCCTTCGGATCCCGAGAGCGCAAGCGCGCACGGCGCTGCAGAAAGCTCGTTGAAGCGCTGGCGCCTACGGGTTTTCACCCTGTCGAGCGATCTGAGAGGTGGCTCCCTTGCGGGACTCTTGTCGACCGGCTTATGCGTTATCCGATTGCCGAACGACAGTCGGCGTCGACAAGGCCTTCCCGCTTACGCGGGCGGCCCAGGTCAAGAGTTGTGGAAACCGCTTCACCACGGAGGCGGTGAGCGCGGCGGTCGCAGGATTCATCGCCAAATAGGCAAGAGACGCGGCCGCGCGGACGCGAAGAGCGAACCGCCCCTCCCAATCCTTTGCATAGGCCAAGCCTATGTCGTGGGTACCGCACCCAGCTGCAATGCTCCGATGATTTTCAATCAGATGGCGGCACAGAAGCCACGAGGATTGGATCGCTATGCGGGCATTCCAGCGACCTTCCTTGCCGCGCCCACGCAATCGAACGGCGGTGTCCGATCTCGCGTGTCGGAGCAGAAGTTGCAAGGTGAAAACGGTGGTCGTGGTGGCTCGCCCTCCCGTCCGGGACCGTCAGATCAGGGGAAGGGGGCGGGCGACCACTCAGTCCGGCCTCGGTGGCTTGATGGACGGCGCGGCGGGCTCCGCTTTCTGGCGAAGGTCCGGCGGGATCGACCCCAAGCTGACCAAATCTCTGACTGCGCCCACCTCAGGAATCAGAGAAATCGACG
>PLRV01000099.1 GCA_003164925.1 Caulobacteraceae bacterium | reverse complement strand
TTTATGGGTGACTTCTCGGGTGGAAGGAATTCACGCCTCCCCCTCCCCGTCGAGCGGTTCGTGACACATCGCGCCGTGACCCGGAACCGGGCAGAGCGCCTGCCGTCTCAAGCCACTTGCGCGCGGTCCTGACGGTGTAGCCGCACGCCAAGCACTCGCACTTGAGCATTCTGACCGCCTGCTTCCTGGGAGCGGTCGTGAGCCCTCCGGTGTCGAGGCGAGCGTGGGGGAGGGGACCCGCAGCCGCGAGGAGGGGCGAGGCCATGACGAGGAAGGCTTCGCCCGGCGTTGTGGCGCGCATCGGGCCGATCAGGCCGAGCCCGACAGCAAGGGACGCCATCCCGCCGCGCTGAATTTTGGGGACTGTTTTGCTTACGCTTGTGCGAGACACGCCGGAATTTCCCTACTCTACAAGGGAGAGGACTTCCCACTTACCGATATTGCGCCAGCTTGATTACACTCGGGAAGTATCTTTCTCCCGTGTTATTTTTCCGTGAATTTGGCGCTGAGAGACGCAACGGACAATCGCTGCTTTGAGATCGTGACACCGATATAGTTTCACGGTAATATTCCGATATCCTCAGGAGGATATAAAATGGCGCTTTTTGTAAAGGACATGGAGGTTGACCGCCTCGCAGAACGGCTTGCGACCCTTCAGCGGACGAGCAAAACGGAAGTCGTGCGGCAAGCCCTTATGCATGAGCTGGAGCGTATCGAAGGCGTTCCTTCCTTGGTCGAGAAAGGCGTCGCCTTCGCCAAAGCCCTGCGATCGCGCAGCAATATCGCAACGGGCCAGCCCGCCGACAAAGCCTTCATCGATGGGCTTTACGACCAGTCCGATGTTCGTTGACGCCTCGGCCCTGACCGCCATGCTTGTTGACGAGCGCGACGGCCAGGAGCTGCTTGCGCGCATGCAAAACCATGCCCTCCGCGTTACCTCTCCACTAGCGGTCTGGGAAACAGTGTTGGCGGTCGCTCGTGTCCTTGGCTTGGAGGTCAAAGCGGCTGAAACCGCTGTGGAAGAATTTCTGATGCTGACGGGAGTTAGCGTGCAGCCCGTTCCCGCTGAGGCCCGCAGTTTAGCGATCGACGCATTCGTGCGCTTCGGCAAAGGACGCCATCCCGCCGCGCTGAATTTTGGGGACTGTTTTGCCTACGCTTGTGCGAGACACGCCGGCGCGCCCCTACTCTACAAGGGAGAGGACTTTCCACTAACCGATATTGCGCCAGCTTGATTACACTCGGGAAGAAGCCTTCTCGCGTGTTATTTTCAGGTTATCGTCGCTTTTTGCACGAAGGTGACGAGAACCCCACTTCGTCAACACGACCTAGGCGACGGGCCGCGCGGGTAGTGGTCCAGTTTGAAATTCTGAATTTTGATGATCGGATCAGATGCGCCTGCGACGCGTTCCCTGTCTCGGACGTTGTAGCCGGAGGGCTGAGCATGGACAGGGCGAGGGACGAGTTTATTCACCACTGCAACGTGGCGCACTTTACCCAGATGCTGCGTGTTACGCATGATGCTCCTCGCCGAAAAGTCCTGATAGATCTTTTGGCTCAAGAGAGCACCAGCGCCAAGATGAACGGTTGGCTTCCAAGGCTCGGCTAGGTCACCCTGGACGATGCTCTCGCCAAGTCCGTACGGTTCGGCCATTGAGGCGCATCAATGCGGCGCGCCTCAAGGCTGATAGCGATGTGCTGACTGGGGATAGGATGACATGGCTAAGCCCGCACTCAATCTTCCCGTGGAGACGGCGTTTTCCATTCTGATGAAGGCGCGAATCTTTGATGCCAAGGTCGACGAAACCGATCCGGATTCCGGCTCCGACGCCGCCGACGACGGCGCGGTGGACGTGCTTGAGGATCGAGCCTCCGACCCGACCTTGCAGGAATTGGCGAGCGTTATCCGGGCCCTAAACGACGATCAGCAGCTCGATCTGATCGCCTTGATCTGGGTCGGACGGGGCGATTTCAGCTTAAGCGATTGGGACGTGGCGCGCGAGGCTGCGCGCGATATCGGCCGGGCGCGCACGGTCCGCTATGTAACCGGGATTCCTTTGGTCAGCGACTATCTGGACGAGGCGCTGTCCCAACTCGGCTACTCGCTTGAGGACTACATGCAAGAGGCGTGATGATGACACGGCGTCGGACCAATGCCGGGATAATCGCCAGTTCGGCCCTGGCCATTGCGCCAAACATAGCTTCGGCACAGCCGCCTCTGGCCTTGCCGCCGGTGTGCCATGAAGGCGGCATGCCGTTGATGTGGGCGCTCAAGCTCAGAAGCTCCACCCGGGCCTATTCGCCGCGGCGTCTGCCGATCCAGATGCTGTCGGACCTGCTGTGGGCGGCCTATGGCGTCAATCGCTCAGGCGGCGAGCGCACCGCGCCCTATTGGCGGCATGTGATGGTGCTCGACATCTATGTCGCCATGGCGGACGGCGTCTGGCTGTACGATCCCAAGGAGCACGCCTTGCTGCCCCATTCCAAGGACGATATCCGCGCTCAAACGGGTATGCAGGACTTTGTCGGGGTTGCGCCGCTCGACCTGATCTATGTCGCCCACGGCGAACGCATGACCGACATAACGCCAGAAGAAAGGCGCCTGTACGCCTCGGTCGATGCCGGCTTCATCGGCCAGAATGTCTACCTGTTCTGCGCCTCTCAGGGGCTCGGCTCGGTATTCCGGGGCGCAGTCGACGCTGCCAAACTAGGTCACCTCCTGCAACTTCCCGACCAGCAGTTCATCACCTTCGCGCAGACGGTGGGATACCCGGCGGTATAGGGCCGACATACTAACAGCCGCTCGCTCCTGGGCCGCTGGTTAGAGTCCGAACGGGTAGGTGTCATCCACGCCCGGTCGCTGTTGCGTCGGCAGGGGCGTGACCGCCCGGGTCTCGTCGAACCAGACATAGGCGTCGAACTGCTGCGGTAGGCAGCACTGCGAATAGTGGCTCCAGCGCTCGGTCTCGGGCCGGTAGATGACGCCGATGAACCGCTCCAGCCGCTGTCGCATGAGCGCCTGGCGCAAGACCGGATGGACGCCCTCGCGAAGGTCCAGCAGAAAACGAGCGACCTTGGAATCGTGGGCCAGGCGCTCATAGGAGTCCGGCCGCGACGGATTGATACGCTTGACCTCCATCGGCGCATCCCAATCCGAGGTGCAGGCCACGGTTCCGGCGTGGGCGCCCATGCCGATCAAAGCCGTCTGCGCGCCGAACCGCTCACGACACAGCTGACCGATGTTCAACTCATCGCGCACCAGGCCCATTTCGGTCTTGGACGCGTCGCCGACGTGCGAGTTGTGCGCCCAGACCACGGCCTTGGCCCCAGGGTTGGCGTCCAGGAGCGCGCACAGGGTCTCGAACATGTGGGTGTCGCGCAGGTTCCAGCTTTCGGCTGCGCCGTAATACATGGCGCGGTAATAGGCCTCGGCGTCCTTGACCAGCCGCGCGTTCTGGGTCGCATCCAAGAAGCGCTCCCCGTCTTGGCGGACATAGTCGAGACGCCGGTCAAGCATGTCGGTCAGGGTTTGCACCACGCCCGCCTCGCATAAGGCGTAGCCCTTATTCAGGGCCATTCGGCCATAGGCCTGCGGCTCCTTGGCCCAGGGCGTGAGGCAGCCATAGCGCTGACGAGCTATATCCGCCGCCGCCGGATCCACCTGGTCCAGATAGTCCAGCACGGCCCGGATCGAGGCGTTCAGGTTGTAGAGGTCAAGGCCATAGAAGCCGACCCTCTGCTCGGCATCGCGTGCGCCGTTCCAGGACCACAACCATTCGATGAAGGCCTCCACATCCGTATTGCGCCACATCCAGAATGGAAAGCGGCGGAAGGGCGGCTCGGCGTGGACTGGGTCGGGTCGGTTGCGCACATAGCGGTCCAGGCTGGCGGCGTCGGGCCAGTCGGCCTCGACGGCGACTATGTTGAAGCCGTGATGCTCGATCAGATGGCGGGTGATGGCCGCGCGGGCGCGGTAGAATTCGGATGTTCCGTGACTTGCTTCGCCCAGCAACACCACCCTTGCGCCAGCGAACCGGTCGAACAGGCGTCCGAACGCTGAATCGTCAAAATCAGGCAGGGGCTCGGCGGCCTCGGCGATCAGCCGGGGGATCGAAAGCTCCGGGCTGGGCTCGCGAAAGCTTCGTGGCTCCGCAGGGCGCCGGACCGGCTGGTTTTCATCGGCCCAGCCCTGCTCGCCGATCAGCGGAACGAAGGTCACTGCGCCTAGATCGTCTTGGTGGAAGTGCGCCTCACCTTGGCGCGTCACCCTGACCAGACGCTGGGCATTGCGCGTCTCGCCAACCGGCGCGACCAGACGCCCGCCTATGGCCAACTGGGTCTTGAGCGCCTCGGGAACCTGCGGTCCGCCGGCCGAGACGATAATGGCGTCAAACGGGGCGGCGTCCGGCCAGCCGCGCGTGCCGTCGCCCGTACGCAGCGACACATTGTCATAGCCCAGGCGCCGCATCCTTCCGGCGGCGAGCTTGGCCAGGGCGTCATGCCGCTCGATCGCATAGACCTGACCAGCAATCCGGCCGGCCACGGCCGCCGCGTAGCCCGAGCCTGCGCCAACCTCCAGCACCTTGTCACCCGGCCGAATCTTCGCGGCCTCAAGCATTGCGGCCACGATATAGGGCTGAGAAATGGTCTGACCCGCCTCGATAGGCAGGGGCGAATCCTCATAGGCGAATTCCTGAAGGCCGTCCGGCACGAAGACTTCGCGGGGGACTTCGCGCATGGCTCCCAGCACGCGGCTGTCGCGGACGCCGCGGCGCGCCACCTGCCGGTCCACCATCAACTCGCGTGCATGCAGCATATCAAGCATGGTCTGGTTTGCTCCCTGCCTGAGCCGCGCCGACCCTAGTGTGACATAAACACCGGAACCGGCGCATGGGTCAGCACCGTCCGTGTCGTTCCACCGAGAACAGTCTCGGCCGTTTTCGAATGGCTGTAGGCGCCCATCACCAGCAGGTCGGCCCCAAAGGCATGGGTCCTCTGCAACAGCGCCTCGCCTACGTCCTTGTGAGTCCCGGCGATCGTCTTGAACTCGGCCTTCACCCCATGACGGGCAAGCCGGCGGATCAGGGTCTCGCCCTGCGGATGGCCAAAGAGCGCAGCCGGCCGATCGCCGATCACGACCACCTCAACGGCCGAGGCCTGTTTCAACAGGACCAGGGCGTCATCCAAGGCGCGTTTGGCCTCCCGGGAGCCGTTCCAGGCGACTATGATGCGATCGAAGTGCTCAGAGCGTGACGGGGTGTCAGCTGCTATGAGGCAAGGCGTTCCGCCGGCTAATACCAGCGCCTGCGCCAAGTCTCGCCCGACAGGATCGCATGCGCCGGTGCGCTCGACCACGACGAGGTCGGCGAACCGAGCGCGTAACGCCGAGACTTCGCCGGGCTCGCCCTGATCGGCCAGGCTCCAGGATCCCCGCCAGCCACAATCGGCAATGGCCTTGTGAAAAGCTGCCTCGGTCGGAGCGACCATTTGGCGAACTTCCAGGCTCAGATGAGCGAAAACCTCGCCAACGGCTTGTCGGCCAATGGCAAAGCTTTCAGCGGTTGATGCGATTGGCTCGCTGAACAGGCAAACTGCCTCGACCTCCGCGTCGAAATTCCTGGCCAAGCCGGTGGCGAGCGCTAGCGCTGACGGGTCCGGCTCGCCGGCTCTCAGGAACAGGAGGATGGTTTTGATGTCCACGAGCTTCGTCCTACGAGCCTAGTCCGAGACCGTCAGGAGGCCTTCTGAACCGGAATTTTCTTGGGTGCCGGGCGAGAGATTGAGCGCCGGCGCAAATGACCGGCCAACGTTCTCGAACCATCGATCCATCTCACGGTGGATGGACCCTAGGGCCGGCGCCAAGACCTGGGACGCCAACTCCGTGGTCTTCACCGGAATCTTCGTCAGTTTCTTGGACATGAGTCTTCTCCATCTGACGACGCTCACACAATTGATCACACTCCGCCAATCGCGCCTTGAGCCAGCGCAAGAAATTCGATCCGCGGCCAAACGCGTGGATTCTTGGAATGCTTGATGTGGAGCAAGGCTAGGGCCGATGGCGTGGCCCACCATTCGAACGCTCCGGCTTGACCTGAGCGCGCGGGACGAAGCATGGCCGCCGAGAAGAATCCGCTGGGCAAGCCGCACTTCAAATTCGACCTACGCTATTTCATCTTTGTCGCGCCTGCAGTGCTGATGGTCCGCGACCTGTTCGAACAGGCGCGCGCCGCCGTCTGGGCTGTTCGTCAGCTGGACGCGGCCTCTAGCGTCACTTGCCCCGACAAGCGGCGCACATCCTGGGGCTTGCAGAGTTCTGTGCCGGGCGCCAGAACCGCTGCCGAGCCTGCGGCGACAGCATAACGGAACGACTGCTCCAGCGTCATTCCCGACGCCAGGGCCCAAACCATGCCGCCTAAGAAGCTGTCGCCCGTGCCCACGGTGCTGACGACTATGACCGGAAGCGGCCCCGCGCGCCAAGCGCGATCGGCCGTGACCAACAGGGCGCCCTCCGCGCCGAGGGTCAAGGCGATAACCTGGCAGCATCCGCGCCCGATCAGGTCGCGGCACGCTCCAATCATCGCGGCCTGATCGGCAAGCGGGGCGTTCGTCAGATCGCGCAGTTCCTGCAGGTTCGGCTTGATGAGATATACGCCCTCTCGAAGCGCCGACCTGAGCGCCGCGCCGGAGGTGTCGAGCACAAACTTTGAACTCCAGCCGGCGACGATCTTCGCCACACGCCGATATAAGTCGTCCGGGGCTCCGGGAGGCAGGCTGCCGCTCGCGCAAACGAATTGCGGCTTGGATTCGATCGCGGCCAAGGCCGCAAGACAATTCTTCCACTCGGTCTCGCTCAGCTGAGGACCTGCAAGCACGAACCGGTACTGTTGGCCTGTGGCCTCGTCGTGGACGGTGAAATCCTCGCGCGTCTCGTCCCGCAAGGGGACGATCACGCTCTTGATGCCTTGCTCATCCACCATCTGCTTGAACAATTGGCCGACCAAGCCGCCTATCGGGTAGATGGCCGTGACATCGCCGCCGAGGCGATTGGCGACACGCGCGACATTGACGCCGCCGCCGCCAGGATCCCGCCGGGCATCGTGGCACCGAAGCTTGCTCACCGGCTCCACGCGCTGGGTCGCGGTGGATATATCGATCGCCGGGTTCATGGTGAGCGTGACGATGCTGGACATCGTAGAGTCCTCCGCTCGTCAATCTGGTCGGTCTTCGCCTGCGATCTGTTGAGCCAGATCAACCCGTTCCCGCTCAATCAGACCTATGGTGAAATCCCGTTGATCTTGGCTCGGCCGACGGCCATTCGGCTCGCCTAATGGACTGTCCCAATGAAGCACCCCTTTTCTGTACCGACCCATCTCCCTCCCAACCTCGTCCGGGTTGTCGCCTATTGGAAGGGTCTGTTGCGCGGCAACGCGACCATGCCTTTTTGGGATGACGTGCGGCTAATCGATTTGCCGGATCTCGCCGATCGGCTCCTGCTGATTGACGTCTTTGACCTGCCGGAGCGCTTCAGATTCAACACAGTTGGCAAGACGCTCAACGACGAGGCGATGGCGGGGAGGTTCATTGACGAATTGGATCTGGGTTGGCCGTTCGAATTCCTGCCTGCCCAATGCAGTGTGACCGTCGAATCCGCCACACCTACATTTTTCCATCAGGCCGGTTCAGATGGGTTCGGTTCGGCCCGCCCTTATTTCAGGCTGCTTCTGCCCCTGTGGGGTGAAGGGCGGATCGGAATGTTGCTGGGCGCTGTGGACTTGGAATGATCGGCTGGTCCGCAGGGCGTCCCAACCATGCCGACCAGCACCGCAGATGCCCCCCAGCGTGACGGTCGAACAAGCCCGGCCTCAGAGGTGCTGATCGTCGGAAACTGGAAAATGAACGGCCTCGCCAAGGACCTCGAAGAGGCTCGAAGCGTAGCCCGAGCCCTGGTCGATCATCCGTCGGACGCGAAGATCGTCATTTGTCCGCCGGCGACCTTGGTCGCGCAAATGGCGAAGTCTTTGCGCGGCGGCGTTGCGGTCGGCGGGCAAAATTGCCACGAGCAGGCCGGCGGAGCCTTCACCGGAGAGGTCTCCGCCGCGATGTTGGCGGACGCAGGCGCCCGGTACGTCATACTGGGTCATTCGGAGCGTAGGGCGGCTTTCGGTGAAACCAACCGTCAAGTCGCCGCCAAGGTTGTTGCGGCCATCGGGGCCGGCCTTGAACCGATCATCTGCGTCGGAGAAACGCTTGCCGAGCGGGACGCTGGCCAGACCCTGCATGTCTTGCGCCGACAGGTTGCGGGCTCAACGCCCGATGAACTCATAGGCCAGCGATTTGCAATTGCCTATGAGCCGGTATGGGCGGTTGGCACGGACCATACGCCCGGCCCCTCAGACATCGTTGCGGCGCACACGGCCATCCGGGCCGTGCTCGCCGCAAGGTTCGGGGCTTATGGATCGCGGGCTCCCATCCTCTACGGCGGTTCGGTCAACGCCACTGACGCCCGCCAAATTATCGAACTGGACGGAGTCTCGGGCCTGCTTGTCGGCCGAGCCTCGGTTCGGGTTGAAGACTTTCTTCCGCTGATAAGGGCGGTTGATGGCCTTGCCGATCCGGTCGGCGACGGCCAGACCGCGCCATGACATCATCTCTGCCAGGCGATCAGCGGCAGCGCGATCGGGATCGGGATCGGGCAGGAGACTGGCGGCGGCGCCACTTCAATAAGGCAAAGCAGCACAGTGCTCAGCCATCACTTGGCTCGCACGACGTCTGGCCGCCGGCTGAACTCGCTCTCACTAAACAATGGACGTTACAGCCACTGGTTTTGATGGGTGTCAAATCACCGAGCCGTTCGGCCGTCTAAAGTTAACAATTGGCGCGGCGCGTCGTCGGACGACCAAGCGGGGAACAGATCATGGCCGGAAATGGCGTTCGAGCCGCCCCCGTCGTGGACATCGATCGAATGTCGATAAGAGCCAAGGGCGTTCTCAGCGCCTGCGCTGACTGCGATGTCGTACGTGAGGCTGACCACCGGATCGCCAACACCTGTCGCGGCTGGCAGGTTTTGTACGTTTGAGCGACGTCGCCGTGGCCATGGCAAGAACATGAGGAACCAAGCAGCCGAGATGACCTTCCGCACCCTCGACCATGTTCAATTGGCTGCCAAGCGCGCGATGGTCCGCGTCGATTTCAATGTGCCGATGCATGACGGCAAGGTCACGGACGACACGCGGCTGCGCGCTGCCTTGCCCACCATTGATCTCCTGCGCCGCGCCGGCGCCGAGACAATCCTCATCTCCCACTTTGACCGGCCCAAGGGCAAATGCGTCCCCTCCATGAGCCTGAGGCCGGTGGCAGCGTGTCTTGCCAAGCTTCTGGGCGCGCCCGTGGCTTTCGCTAACGACTGCGTCGGTCCGGTCGCGAAGGCGGCGGTCGACGCGATGGGAACGGGCGATGTCCTGTTGCTGGAAAACCTGCGTTTTCATCCGGGCGAGGAGGCCAACGACGCCGCGTTCGCGAAGGAATTGGCCGAAAATGTTGATCTCTACGTCAACGACGCCTTCTCCGCCGCCCACCGCGCTCACGCCTCGACCGTGGGCCTGGCGCACCTGCTGCCGGCCTATGCGGGCGAAGACATGCGTCGCGAATTGGAGGCGCTGCAGGCGGCGCTCGACCACCCCGCTCACCCTGTGTTGGGGGTGGTCGGCGGCTCGAAGGTGTCGACCAAGCTCGATCTGTTGCGCAATCTGATCCTCAAGCTTGATCGCTTGGCTATCGGCGGCGGCATGGCCAACACCTTCCTCTTCGCCCAAGGCTGGTCGGTCGGCGCATCTCGTTGCGAGAAGGAGCTCGCTGAGGCCGCGCGCGACATCATGCTCTTTGCCGAGAAGCACGCCTGCGAATTGCTGCTGCCGACTGACGTCGTCGTCGCCGAACAGGCCGAGCCCGCCTCGCCGACGCGCGTGGTCGAACGAGGACAAGTGTCGGACACTGAATGTATTTTCGACGTTGGACCAGGCACGGTGCGGCGCGTGCTGGCCGCGATCGACGAGGCCAACACCTTGATCTGGAATGGGCCGCTCGGCGTCTTCGAGGTCCCGCCCTTCGATAAGGCCACCCTGGCGGTCGCCCGCCATGCCGCCGAGCGGACGAAAGCCGGCAAGCTGGTGGCGGTGGCCGGCGGCGGCGACACGGAGGCGGCGCTGAACGCGGCGGGCGTCGCGAGCGACTTCACATTCGTGTCCACGGCCGGCGGCGCCTTTCTCGAGTGGATGGAAGGCAAGGTCCTGCCCGGCGTCGCGGCGCTGGAGGGGCAGGCCCAAATCGACGGCCGATGAATCTCGTCGCTCTCAACGAAATCGCCGAACGGTTGGTGACGCCCGGCAGGGGCATCCTAGCGGCCGACGAATCCACTGGCACGATCAAGAAGCGCTTCGACGCCATCGGCGTGGAGTCCACCGAAACCAGCCGCCGCGACTGGCGCGAACTGCTGCTCCGGGCCTCCGAAGGCATGCGTCACTTCATCTCGGGCGTCATCTTGTACGAGGAAACCCTCTACCAGGACGGCGCCAACGGAACGCCCCTGGTGGAGCTGATCGCCGCCGCAGGCGCCCTGCCGGGCATCAAGGTCGATAAGGGGACAAGGCCCTTGTCCAACTTTTCCAGCGAGACCATCACCGAGGGCCTCGACGGCCTGGCGGAACGGCTGGCGCGCGCTTTCGAGCGTGGCGCACGGTTCGCCAAGTGGCGGGCGGCCTTCACCATAGGCGACGGCCTGCCGACCTCGGGCGCGATCAAGGCCAACGCCCAAGATCTCGCCCGCTACGCAGCCATTTGTCAGAATGCCGGGATCGTTCCCGTCGTTGAGCCTGAAGTGCTGATGGACGGACCGCACGACATCCACTGCTGCGACGAAGTTACGCGCCAGGTGCTCGCCGCTGTATTTCAGGCCCTGTTCGAGCAGCGGGTTGCGCTCGAGGGCATGGTGCTCAAGCCAAACATGATCCTCTGCGGCGAAAGCTGCCAGCGGCGTCCTACGGTTGACGAAGTCGCCCACCGCACGATCTCAGCGTTCAAGGCTGTGGTTCCCGCCGCCGTACCTGGCGTTGCGTTCCTTTCCGGCGGCCAGTCGGATGAGGACGCCACCGCCCGCCTCAACGCTATCAATAGGAGGGGCGGTTTACCCTGGAAAATGACCTTCTCCTTCGGCCGCGCCCTGCAAGCCGCGCCGCTGAAGACCTGGAGCGGTCGCTCCGAGAACACAGCCGCCGCCCAGCAGGCGTTCGTGCATCGCGCGCGCATGAATTCTCTAGCCAGTCTCGGTCAATGGACCTCGACCTTGGAGCGTGTCGGCTAATGGACCAACGTGGCGGCGTGCGCGCGTCACGCCGCAGAGGATCGACGTGGGGGGTCAGGCCGCCGCGCCGCGCGCGATAGGCAGACCGAGCGCAGTTGCGATGAGTCAATGCGGTTTGATCGCATCGGCGCTCCGCTGTCTTTCATCCGCGGCTCGGGATCGACCTGGGTGACTACGTCGGCGCACAAGGCGACGACGGCTGCCAGCATTTTCAAAGTCGAGAACGCCATGACCCCCGCAACCTATGTCCGCTGGTTTGAAGACCTTGGCGTGGCGGACGTCGCTTCCGTCGGCGGCAAAACGGCTTCACTTGGAGAACTCTACTCGACCCTGTCGGGAGAAGGCGTGAAGGTCCCCCCCCGGTTTCGCCATCACCGCCCAAGCCTATCGCGACGCCCTGACGGCGGCGGACGCCTGGGCCCCGCTACATCGGCTGCTCGACGGCCTGAATGCGGCCGACGTCAATGAACTAGCGAAACGGGCGGCCCAAGCGCGCCAGATCGTGTACGACGCCACCGGCGGTGATCTACTCCGTAGACAGATTATCTCTGCCTATCGAGAACTCAAGAGGTTGTGCGGGGGAGCGTTGTCGGTCGCGGTGCGCAGCTCGGCCACGGCCGAGGACCTGCCGACCGCCAGTTTCGCTGGACAGCACGAGAGCTTCCTCAATGTGCGCGGCGAGACGGCCCTGGTCGACGCCTGCCGGCGGTGTTTCGCCTCGATCTTCACCGACCGGGCGATCATCTATCGCCTCGATAACGGCTTCGACCATTTCAAAGTCTATCTGTCGGTCGCGGTGATGAAGATGGTCCGTTCGGACATCGGCGCGAGCGGCGTGATCTTCACCCTCGACACCGAGACCGGCTTCAGGGATGTGGTCTTCGTCACTGGCGGCTACGGCCTCGGCGAAAACATCGTCCAAGGCGCCATCGATCCCGACGAGTTCTACGTGCATAAGCCGACCTTCCGCCAGGGGTTCCGCACAGTGCTCCGACGTAGCCTTGGGGCCAAGCAGCTGCGGATGACCTACGGCCCCGATCGGAACAGCAAGGCGAGAACGAGGAATAAGCCGACCTCAAAGGCGGAGCAGAGGCGGTTCTGCCTTACCGACCAGGAGGTGCTGACCCTGACGGGCCACGCCATCGCCATCGAAGATCACTATTCGCTCAAGGCGAGCCGGCCTGAGCCCATGGACATTGAATGGGCGAAAGATGGCCAGGACGGGACACTCTATATCGTTCAGGCCCGGCCGGAGACGGTCGCCTCGCGCCGGTCGGCTGAGACGCTTGACGCCTATGCCATCAAGGGAACGGGAACCGTCTTGGTCACCGGCCGGGCCGTTGGCGAGAAGATCGCAACCGGGATCGTCCGAGTGGTTGCCTCGCCCAAGGATCTAGACACCTTTCGGCCCGGCGAGATTCTGGTGGCGGATGCGACCACGCCTGACTGGCAACCGGTGATGAAGATGGCCGCGGCGATCATCACCAATCGCGGTGGGCGCACCTGTCACGCGGCGATCGTGGCGCGTGAACTCGGTGTTCCGGCGGTTGTCGGATCGCGCGAAGCGACGGCCAAGCTGCGGACCGGCGCAACTATGACCGTGTCGTGCGCTGAGGGCGATATCGGGCGGGTCTATGAGGGCGCCGTTCCGTTCGAGACTTCGGCGATCGATCTTGGCGACCTGCCCAAACCGAAGACCGAGGTCATGATCAATCTCGGCGATCCCGACCTCGCCTTTCGAACGGCCGAGCTTCCCTGCGCCGGCGTCGGGCTGGCGCGGATGGAGTTCATCATCCAGGAGCATATCGGCATCCATCCGATGGCGCTGGCCGAGCCGGCCAGGGTGGGGTCGGCCAAGGCCAAGGCAGCGATCACGCGAGCAACGCGGGGCTATTCGCGCCCCGCAGACTTTTTCATCGAACGGCTCTCGGAAGGCGTGGGGACGATCGCGGCGGCCTTCTATCCGCGCCCGGTGATCGTCCGCCTGTCGGATTTCAAGACCAACGAATACGCTGGCCTGATCGGCGGCGCGGGATTCGAGCCCAAGGAGGATAACCCCATGCTGGGCTTCCGAGGCGCCTCCCGCTACGACCACCCCGCCTACGCGGCTGGCTTCGCTCTCGAGTGCGCAGCCTTGCAGCGTGTGCGCGAGAAGATGGGCCTGATCAATCTCAAGATCATGGTTCCATTCGTCCGCCGTGAAGAGGAGGCTAAGCGCGTCATCGCGGCCATGGAGCGATGTGGTCTGAAGCGGGGCGAAAACGGTCTCGAGGTGTTCGTGATGTGCGAGATCCCCAACAACGTCATCCGCATCGACGCCTTCGCCGCGCTGTTCGACGGCTTTTCCATTGGGTCCAACGATCTGACCCAACTTACGCTGGGCGTGGACCGCGACTCCGAGATCGTCGCCTTCGACTTCGACGAACGCGATCCGGGGATGATGGAGATGCTTCGGCTGGCGGTGACCGGCGCCAAGCGCAATCACCGTCACGTTGGCATCTGCGGCGAAGCGCCGGCGAACTATCCAGAGATCGCCGCTGCCTTGGTCGGCTGGGGCATCGACTCTATCAGCGTCAATCCGGCGAGCCTAATCAGTGCGATCAAGGTTGTGGCCGATGCGGAACAGCGGCCCCTCGGCGCGGCGTAAACGCCGCGCCGAGGCGTCCTTAGCAGGTAGCCATGGCGACGTTCGTGCCGCCGTAGTTCCCAGACGCTCTTTCACCATTGCGGGTTCTTGCGCTCGATCTCCGCTAGATCTCCGCGCGTGAATGTGATCGAGATCATGGCGACGGCACGAGAGCGCCTTATCGTTCCCCCGGTCTTTGGCCAAGTTGAGATGCGCGCCGGCGTTGTCCGTCGTGATCAGGCCAAGGCCGGACAGATGCCGCGCCGCAGAGTTGATCCGCGGGACAACCCCAATGGAGCCGTTCCATGAAACGCCTTTTGCTCACCTTCTCGGCCGTGGCGGCGCTGGGCGGCGCGCTGGCCGCCTGCGAAACCGCAACGCCCTATCAGCCCTTGGCGCCCGGCAATGCCGAGGCCGGCGGCTATAGCGACGTCCGCTTGGACGCCACCCATTGGCGCGTGAGCTTCAGAGGTAACGATCTGACCTCGCGCGAGACGGTGGAGCGCTACCTGCTTTATCGCGCTGCCGATTTGACCGTGAACCAGGGCTTCGACTGGTTCGTCACCGACGACAAGCAGACCGATACCAAGAGAACGGCCTACTTCGATCCGGAATTTGGCTATGGCTGGCGGCCCTCCTGGCGTTACGGCTACGCCAGCGGTTGGGGCCCGTGGGGCTATTGGGGCGGCGGTCCCTGGGGCGGCCCGTGGGGCCCGGCCCAGATCGAGGAATATAAGCGCTACGAGGTGTCGGCCCAGATCGCGATGGGCCACGGCGCTCCGCCCGCCCGCGCTCTGGATGCCCATCAGGTGCTGACCAATCTGGGCCCGTCGATCCTGCGGCCCCAAGCGCCCAAGTGAGTCTTCATAGCCCGACGCGCTGGCTGGCCAATGTTATTCGATCCGCCGGGCGCTTGAGTTGGAGCTTGTCGGCCGCACACGTCGCGGTCAGGTCATCCTGAGGCCTGATCTTTCCTGCGCCGCCGAGTGAAAAAGTGGTCATTCAGTAAGGCTCCATCTCGGAGATTTGCTGGCTCTCCAGTTTGAACCGAACCTTCTCGCCAACAGTCGCATCTTTTAGCAGCGCTGTTTTACTCACGACGAAGGGCATAGTTCCCGCCGGCCAGTTCAGCGCCTCTACGTCATCATAGGCGATGGTGACGCGCCCATGTTGCGGATCGATCGACTGGATCACGCCCGTAATCGCGATGCTGCTTAGAGCCTTGGCCGGAGGCCGCACGGGAGTGGGGGTGGGTGATGCCGTGGAGGTTGGCGCGGGGGTTTGACTGCGCCCGCCTCGGCCGCCGCGTCCGCTGCCGCCTCCTCCGTACTGCGCATGAGCGGATGTCGCCGCAAACAGGCAAACGACCATGATTGGAATGAGACGTTTCGACATCGGCTCAGCTCCAAGTGAATAGACGCCATCCGTTGTATCTTCAAATGAGGCTGAGGCATGACATTCGCTCGATCGCCTTCAAGTCGCGTCCCGGGTCTGACGGTCAGGAGATGCGCTGGATCTTCCTGGCGAACATCGCACCAGCCGTGGGTCGAAGCCGACTCGGTGATCCGCACGGATGGCAATCTGGCTTACCAGAGCGTCGCTAAGGTGACGGGCTGCGAGCATATGGTCGCCAAGAAGGGCGTGGGCGGGAACGCTCGCGGACTCTCGATTGGTTGGATCGAACTGCTCGCACGCCGACCTGAGATCAGATCGGAAATCTTCCCACTCCGGCTTCGCCAGAACGTGTTTTATGTCCTTGATGTATAATCGAACCATCGGCATTGCTTTGGCCTCTCGGGTTCGAACATCGCCGACAAACCCGCAGGTTGAGTAGCGAGGAGGCGAGGCTCGCCGACTGATTATCGGGTCCGACGGAACTTCCGCGTCGCCCGGGGCTTATCCCAGCAATCCCCTGATCGGTCGGAACTCGCCCGGACACTGCGGATCGCCTCCAAAAACCCTAGGAAAGAGCCCGCCCATGTCCCAGTTCCAACCTCTCGCGGGAGCCCCCCGCGCACGTCGCCTGCTGGTGGTCGCCTCCCTCATCGGCGCGGCCTGCCTGGCCGGCCCGCTCGCTGTGGCGGCGCAAACCGCTGCGACCCATCACGTGCACAAGACCGCGGCGCAGAAGCTGGAGACCCTCAATGACCGGATCTCCGCGCTCCATGCCCAGCTGCAGATCACGCCCGACCAAGAGGTTGGGTGGGCCGCCGTCGCCCAGGTGATGCGCGACAACGAAGCTCAGATGCAGGCCATGGTCACCGAACGCCGCAGCAAGTCGCCCAATGGCGGCGACGCCGTGGACGAACTGAAGACCTACGAGCGCTTCACCCAGGCCCACGTGAACGGATTGAAGAATCTGATCTCGTCCTTCACGACGCTCTACGCCTCGATGCCTGCGGCCCAACAGGCCATCGCCGATCACGTCTTCAAGCATTTCGGGCGCGGGGAGCGCTCCTGAACACGCCGAACGGCCGCTTCAATCGCCTTTCCCTTCAATGACGTGTTCGCCGTAGGAAACGATCATGACCCAGTCGATATCTGACACTTCACGGCGCAGTCCGTCCCTGCGCATTCCGCTTCGTATCGCCCTATCCGCCGTGCTCGTCTTGGCCGCGGTGGCCGGGGTGGCCGACGCGCAAGGTCGCGGCGGCCACGGCGGTGGTGGTCGCGGCCACGGCGGCGGCGGCGGTGGTCGCGGCGGCGGCTAGGGCGGCGGCTTTCGTGGCGGCGGCGGTTGGGGCGGGGGTTATTACCCCGCTCCCCCGATCATCTACGGCGACCCCTACTACTGCAGCCCGCCGCTGGTCTGGTATTACGGGACCGGCGACGGCTACTGCGACTAGTGGATAGAATCTGACGCTTAGTACCCGCCCACGACAGTCCCTCCGGCTCGTGGGTGGGCGCCATTGCACGACCATTCATTGCGAGTTCACATAGACGCGTTGATAGCTGTAAACCTCCGGCCACATCTTCGGAGAGATGCAGGAAGGATTCGACATGCGAACCAAATATGTTTCGGCCGTGACGTTGATCGGCGTTTGCGGGGCAGCGCTTTTGGTCGCCTCAACCAGCGCCGCGCAGAGCGTCAATTACAACAGCAGCAAATCAAACACCGGAAACGTCTATTTCAGGGATCTAAGCCCGAAGGGGCAAGAGGCTCTAAGAAGCTTGTGCGCTGCACACAGCGGGCATGTTGTGACGAACGATCAGGGCCAGCTTGGATGCCAAGTCGGGTCGCTGAATAATAGCAAAAACGTCTCCGATGGAGCAGCAAAGGGGCAAGCCTCCGAGTGACGGATTTGGCTGAGGATCCTGTTCGATCCGCAAAATTCACCTAGGTCAGCTTTGGGCCAGCCTTTCGCTCACGGAAAGGAAGCGATGGGGGGGACGCTCCCTGACGGCATCTAAGTGCCAAAGTGGAGGTGTTGAGCACACCATTGCAAAGGAGGCGTCCGTGGGTGAAGTTAGCACAACTGGGCTTGATCTGGCCAAGACGTCTTCCAGGCGCACGGTGCGGATGCGACGGGCGGCCCATACGTTTTCGGGGGAAGATCAGCGCCGAACAAAGGACCGTCGGACTTGAAGTCGACGGTCGTGCGAGAAAACAGCGCGCCGCCGATGCCAGCGGCGACAGTGACGAGGGGCAGCACGATGGGCGGTTTCACGACCGTGACCTTGCTCTCATCGGGCCAAAGCCCAACACGCCAAGCCTGCGCAGGCTTGCGATCGACACCTTGATTTGGCGCAAGGCTAGAGCGCGGCCAGCTGTCAAGTTGAGGCAGGGAGAATTTGCACTTCAGGCAAGAAAGACAGGCCAATGAAGCCATCGTCCAACTCAAGCGTATCTGAGGACTTGGCCCAATCGATGCACAACCATTGGCGGCTGTTTTTGATCGAAGGGATCGTGCTGGGTCTGCTTGGACTGGCTGCGATTATCGCGCCAATCATCGCCGGCTTGGCAGCCACAGTTTTCTTTGGCTGGCTTTTTCTTATAGCCGGCGTGGTCAGCCTGATCATCACATTCAAAACACGGCGCACGCCGGGTTTTATCTGGTCGTTGCTTTCGGCAATCCTGGCCGTGATCGCCGGGGCGGTATTGCTGTGGAATCCGTTGGCTGGCCTAGTCACCTTAACCTATGTGCTGACGGCCTTCTTCATCATCGACGGTCTTTTTATGATTGTCCTCGCCCTTACCCATCGCCGCGAACAGTCCGCCAAATGGGAATGGATGTTGGTGAACGGCGTGATCGACCTATTTCTGGCTGGCGTTATCGTCTGCGGCCTGCCGGGTACGCTTCTTTGGGCGTTTGGCCTGGTGGTTGGCGTCGACATGATGTTCGGAGGTGGCACGCTCGCAGCCATGGCGTTGGCGGCCCGCCGGAACGGCGCCATCGCCTAGCAAAGCCATGCGATGATCGGGGGCTGTGGCCTCAGCGCTGAACATTCTGTCAGCGCCTCAAAAATGGGGTCGCTTGCGCGATGTCAAACAGTGAGAGTTGGTTCTGGATATAATGACTTTCAGCGGTGTTTCCTCTCCCGTGGGGTTCGAGTGAGATGGAGGCTTTCGACCTTCGGACACTTGTCTGCGTGAGCTTGGCCCTTGCCAGCGCCGGGAGCTTATATGGGGGATATCGGCTGCTTTCGGCAGGCGCGGGCGAGCCATTGCACAATGCCGAGCCTGTGGCCTTCTTTGCAGGCTTCGGCGTCCTTTTCGCCCTTTTGGTTGTGATGATGACGGTTGGCCCGTGGCGCGCGCGCGAAGCGGGCGTTTTTCCTATGCATGTGCTCGATCTGAGCGCCCCGCCCGCGGCGATTGAAAGGGTCAAGCCAGGACCTGCTTCGTCTCTCTCCATCGGGGCAACCCCAATCGGCTCCACTCGCGATACCGCTCTCCCTGACTCTCGGAGGGAGCAAGATCGGCAAAGTGATCACCTTCAATAATCGGGGGAGATGGGCGATGAGCGCGTCGGAGCGGTGACATCCCGGACACGCAGATGACCGACCGCCCGCTCCATATAGAGCGATGGCGCCGCGTCAGCGATCGCAAACGCCAGGGTGGTCTTGCCTACCTGACGTGGCCCGATGAGCGCGACAGCGGCTTGATGCGCGAGGGCTTGCTGGACCTGATTAAGGGCGCGGCGGGGAATCATCCTCGCAAAATGAACGCAGCATTTTCGTTTTGCGAGGATTCACCGCGCTGGATGGTGTTCCTCCAAACGCGCGATTTTGGCCATCTCCTATTCGATCCGAATCCGCTCAACAGCATCCTGGGTGATCTTGTCGCCACGACGGTCGTAGAGCTTCGTGGTCCGCGGAGAAGCATGGTTGGCCATCTCCTGGGCCAATTCCAAAGTCCCCTCGTTCTCCAGATAGGTCGTAATGCCGGTGCCGCGGAACGAGTGATTGCCGATCTTCTCGACGACACCAGCCTTAGTGGCGCGCCGGCGCACCATAGCATAGGCGTCGTGGCGGCTGAGGCGCTCAGCGCCAAGCTTGCCCGTTCGACCGATGGCGGCGCGGAAGAGGGGAGCCTTGGGAGCCGGGGGACCGACCGCACCCATATAGGCCTCCAGATGCTCCAGCAGGCGGTGATGCACAGGCATTTCGTGAACCTTGCCGCCTTTCTCGTGCAGCCGCAGCCAGGAGCGTCCGGCGGTCTGCACCAGGTCCTCCACATCCATGCCGACGGCGGCCGACACCCGAGCGAAGCTGTAGACCATGACCGCGATCAGGGCACGGTCGCGCAGCCCGACCAGGCTGTCGGTCTCGATGGACTCGATCAGCCGCTTGGCTTCGGCCGCGGTCAGGATCGGCGTCTTTCCGCGCCTAATCGTATAGGCAGGCCCACGCACCGGCGCGGCCGGATTGGTCTCCAGCACGCCATGACGCGCCAGCCAATCGAACAGGCCGCGCAGCGCCGCAAGGCGCTGCTTGACGGTCTGCGGCGCGAACCGCTCGCCGATGTGTTCGACATAGGCTGAGACGTGGATCGAGCGGACCTCAGCGAGCGAGCCCAGGTCCGCGACTGGCGCGAACCGCAGGAAATCAGCGACGGCGTTCATATAGGCCGCGCGGGTGTTTGGGTTGCGGATGGTGGCGGCGAAGAATTCCAGAAAGCGCTCGCCGGCGTCGCGGTGCGTGTCGGCGACGATCGCCGGCACGATGAAGATCGCGGTCGGTTCGGGCGCGAGGGCGGGCAGCTGCAGGTCGTCGGACATGCCCGCACCCTGCCCGCTGGACCCTACCAAAGGGTTACATAAAGGACGTTATGTGTGGTGATCGGGGGGCTGAATCCGCCTTCAGATCGGCTGGACGCAGACCGCTAAGCGTCAACGGTTGCCCGCCGAAGAATAGTTGCACGGACTAAGCGCGCCTGGCGCTGACTGGCGGCGCCGCCGGATTAGGTCAGATTGTGGATTTTTACGTTCGGGCATACGCGCTGGGCGATCGAGCAAAGATGCGCGTGGTGGGTCAGGTAGATGACCTGGCCGACAAGGGCCATGTCCATGAATAGGCGGAAGGCTTCCTCCGCCCGAAAATCGTCGAAGGTCTCCATGATGTCATCGGCGATGAAGGGGACCGCCTTTCGAGTCCGTGCGAACTCGTGATAGCCCGCGACCCGAAGAGCTAGATAAAGCTGGAACCGGGTTCCCTTCGAGAGGTCGGACGCGACCTTCGAGCCGCCATCCGCGTCGAGCGCTACGAGAATCTCCTGGTCCTTCTCCGCTTGGGTGGCGAGCCCTGTGTAGGCACCGCGGCTGATCGTCTGAAAGGCTTGCGAGGCGCGCATCATCATCGAGCTTCGATGTTGGTCGCGATAGGCGCGCAAGGCCTGCTCCGCCGCAGCCACACCGGCGCGAAGCCGCAGATAGCGCATTGCCCCGTCTTCGATCTCGAGCCGGGTTGTCCGTCGCTGTTCCTCGATCTTCGCGACGGCGGCGTCGCCGCCGATCGCCTCGAGCTGGTCGGCAGCCTTGCTGTGGCGCGCGAAAAGATCGCGGCCCCGATGGTCCTCGTCATCGAAGCGAATTTTGAGCTCTGCGCGTTCGGCTTCGAGGGCAGTGCGCTCAGCCGCATCAAGCATTTGCTCGGCGGCCGCAAGCGAGGTTGCACCGACAGCCTCCAGGATATCGCTGCTCGCCGCCTCGACCTGCACCTTCAGCTCCGCCTTGCGATCGAGGCCCTGGAGCTTGACCGCGACCTCCGCGAAGGACTGCACCGAGAAGAAGCCAGTCATCTCCGCCTTTCGCCTCACGTTGACCGCGCGCGCTTCCGAGAGTGTCCTCAGCGACTCGCGCGCCTCCTCCAGACGCTGGACCTTCTCGGCGCGAGACTGTTCGTCCGCCTTCGCCGCCCGTGCGTGCTCGTCGATCATCCCGCCAAGACCGAGGACGTCGTCCGACAGCTCGATGCCGTGAAGGGTCTTAGCCAGCGAAGTTACGGCACTCGCGTAGTCGGCTTGGTCCTGCTCCATCTTGCTGATGCGGTCGGTAAGGCTGTCGTGCTTTTCGAGTGCGGGGCGGAGATCGGTCAAAATCACGAGACTCTCGCGCACGACCGCCAGGGATGGGGCCGCCCCACCCGCGCCCAGCCAGCATTTCGAACGCGCCGTTTCCCAACGGCCGCTCCATTCCCGTTCGTCCGCCTCGGCGTCGGTCACGTCGTCCTGGCAATTCTTCAGGTCACGCCGTCGATCCGCGACCGCTGTCAGAAGTCCCCTCACCTCGGCTTCTCGATTGGCGGCGGCCTCGGCTTGGAGGATCAGCGTGTCGACATCTGCGTCCGCCTCGTTAGCGATGCCGCTCGTCGTCAACGCTGTCGCAAGCTTCGTGCGAACGCTCAGCGCATCGGCTTCGGCGTCATGCAGGTCGCGCTCGGCAGTCTGGATCGCCGCTCTGGTCTCTAGCGCCCGGACGCGCCGGGCCAGCCAGGCCTCCAGCGTTCCAACGTCCATGCCGGGCGCGAGAGACGGTGCGATAGCGCCGATCGCATCATCGATCTCTTGGCGAACCAGTGTCAGCGCCGCCCCCGCTTCGTCCTGAAGTTCACCTATCCGCGCGATATCGGCCTCGGTGACAGCGAGGGTCTGAGTGGCGTGATTCAATTTCACAAGATCGGTGGTGTGTTGCGAGCGGGCGCCCGACACGGCGTCGTCTCGGCGAAGCGCGCGTTCGAAGGCGTCGGCCGATTGGGCGTCAAGCATTTGTCGATGGCTGGCCCACGCTTCGTCCCGAGCCGTCCGAACCCGCGCAGCCTCGTTGTCGCTCACGACCCCTACGCTTGTCTTAATGCCGGCGATCCCGGCGACGAGCCTAATGCGTTCGCTCGTCAGGCGTTCGATTTCCCGCGCCTGGGTTTCGATCAGGGTTGCAAGCTGCGCTGTCACCGATCTCCAGCGCTCGAGCTGGCTGGTCGGCGGGATCGTCATTGCCATGAGGTCGTCGGCTGGACCAACCCAGGGACGAAGATCGCTCAATCTGTTGGCCAGCGTGTCCCGGTGTGATGCGCGGGCTCGAAGCGCGAGGCGCCGTCGCGCTTCGTGATCGGACGCGCGAGCCTGAGCGAGGGCTGGTGCGATTGACGCCGTTCGAGGCCCCGCCCAGCGGCCATCCTCTTCTGCTCCGCCGGCCGCTTCCAGCATGGCTATTGCGTCATCGAGGTGGCGCTCCGCCTGAGTGCGCGCCGATCTGGCAGATTGGGTCGCGGCCAACATACCGGAGTGGGTCTCGATTAGGTCGCGCAGGATTCCGATCTGTGGAGCATCGATCAACAGCTCCGGCGGCGGTGTCTCTGCCGGTTGGCCAAGCCTGTCGATCAGCGCCGCTATCGACGCCGCGCCCTCGTCAATGCGCCGGCGACGGTCGGGCAAGTCTTCAGCGGCGGTCACATAGCGTGCGCGCAAGCGGGAGAGCTCCTCGAGCCGCTCGGCGGCTGCGGTCGCATCGGGATCGATCACGAGCGCTTCGACCTCCGAGGCTAGCTGGTCGATGCCTTCGTCGAGGCTTTGGATTTGGACCGATAGCTCGATCTCTTCGCGTTCAAGGGCGGGCAAGGCCTCACGCCAGTCGGCAGGCGCGTCCGGGATGTCGCTGAACGCCTCGAAGCGACCGCGTAACTCGCGCAGTGTCGCCAGGCGCGGCAGGGCGCTAAGCAAGCGCTGCACCTCGTCGATCCGTGCCTGAGTCCGCCCGCGGGTCGCCAGCGCCGCCTCGTATTGCTCCCGTGTCTGATCATGCTCCTCAACGAGTTGGGCGTACTGGCTGGCGAAGGTGTCGATGCGGTCGCGCTCGGTCTTGAGATCGACAAGGCGGGTTTTCAGATCCGACAGCGTCCCGCTTCTGGCATTTTTTCGATAGAACCCATCGGCTTCCGCCCGAAGGTCGCCCAGCGCGTGACTGAGGTCCGCGAGCCCGGCGCTTGCGGAAAATAGGAGCTGGCCGAGATCGCCCTTGCTCGCGAGGATGGATTCGCCGCCAGCCTCCAACGTGTCGTCATCGAGCGAAAACATCTGCCGATAGGTTTCGCGGTCGATGCCGCCGAGATCGCTGAGGATGACCCCGTCTGAGACCGGCTGACCGCCCACGTCGAGCAAGCTGTTCTGCGGGCGCTTAAGACGTCCAAACTCACGCACACCGCTTGCAAGCTCGAGCGCGCCGCCAAGGCGCATGGCGGGGTACGGATGGCGGAAATTGTATCGGCTCCGCGGCTCGATTCCGTACAGCAGATCCAGGTAGCCCGCGAGCGCGGTGGACTTGCCCGCCTCATTTGGCCCGTAGACGATGTGAAGATCGGGTGCTTGCGCGCACGCCACACCGAAGTCGAGGCTCTGGTCGGTGAACTTGCCATAGCGGGTGAGATCCAGGCGATTGAGGCGCATCAGGAGGCCTTCGCGCCCTCGCCTGCGTAAAGACGTGCCAAGACGTCATCCGCACCCGCCGCGATCAGGTCGGCCAGCCGCGCTTGAAAGGCCGCCTCGTCCTCGCCCAGGAGGTCGCGACATTCGCGCGGCAGCTGTCCTCGGAGCTCCTCGGCAATCGCCGCGACTTGCGCCTCGAACCCGTCGGAGGCGATGACCTCGTCGCGGATCAGTCGGCGCATCTCCATGATGGGGTTGTCGGGCGACTCGGAAGTCTCGCCAGGGGGCGCGCAGTCGATATCCACCTGCTCGATCCAGCAGCCGCCGAGCATCGAGGCGCGCTCATCCATCTCGGCCTTGAGCAGATCGTGGTCGGCCCGCAAGCGCCAGGCCAAAGGCGAGGATCCGCCGACGAGGATTCGCGCGACCAGATGTTCGGACGTGGCGGCGTCGCGGGCGCGCTCAATTGCAGCATCGAACGCCGCAACCAGATCGCGCCAATCCTCGATCCCGCTTACGTTGAACGAGACCCGTTCGAACTGGGCGATGCTTGTGTGGCGCTCTTCGATCTCGATAGTACCGTTATCGGTGACGGTGACGAGGGTGACCGATTTGGGGCCGGCCTCGTTGATGTCGCGACCTTGCGGCATGCCAGGCATCACGATCGTTGCCTTGCCCTGAACGACAGATCGGTTGTGCACGTGTCCGAGCGCCCAGTAGTCGAATCCCGTCGCCTGCAGATCCGCGATGCTGCAGGGGGCGTAATTGTCGTGTCCCGGGGCGCCCGCAAGGCTGGTGTGCAGAACGCCAATGTTCACCGCGCCATCGACCGGCGCTTTGTACTTCGAAACGAGGCTTTCGGGTGCGTGAGGCTGGGCGAAGCTGAGCCCATGGATCGCGACAGTTGGACCTTCGCCCAAGCGTTCGAGCAAGATAGTTTCGGCACGTCCACCGAACACCGTCACGCGCTCGGGAAGCGTCAGCTCTTTCGTGATGCGTGAGAGCGCGTCGTGATTGCCTCGCACGATGAAAACGCGGATGCCTGCTTCGCCTAAGCGTCGGAGCTGCGCGGCGAAGAAGCGCGCCGTCTTCATCGAAGTCTGATCGCCGTCGTAGAGATCGCCCGCCAGGACTAGGGCGTCGACCTGTTCCTCAAGGCAGAGATCGATTATGCGCACGAACGCCTGCCGGGTGGCGTTGCCGATAAGCGCCCCGAGCGCCGGGTCACGCAGGGCGAGCGAGCGCAGGGGTGAGTCGAGGTGGACGTCCGCGGAATGGATGAAGCGAAACGCCGCCATTGATCTGCGCCCTCCGCTTTGCTCACTCATCGTGGGACGAGTATCTGAACGGCTTGCAGTATATACAGTACGGCAAAGCGACGCCACTTGAGGTTGGGTCACCATCTGGACGGAGATCACGCGCCAACAACAGACATTGATCTTCCGCCCGGAACGCGCCCCTGTGGCGACGGCTCATAAAGGCGCAGCCCGTCGCGGTCGCTGCGAGCGGCAGCGTGCTTCCAGCGATGGCCCACCTCTTGCTCGCTACAACGCCGCGCCGCATCCGCCGCCTCGCGCGACTGTCATCAAACTTTGATTGGTGTTCGCCGGACGCGCGCCCCTATTGCCGCCTTTGGTTGTTTCCGTGGACAGGATGTTCGTTCGCGTCGGCTTTCATATCACCGTCAACTGCTGGGCGCCGACCGCCATGGTCACGCTTCTGCAGATCCGCGAGGGCCGCGAGGCCGATTTTCGCCGGCTTGAAATCTTCGCCGCCGACCCGGCCGTCCCCGTGCACAACTACCGTGACCTGTTCGGCAACGCCTGCCGCCGCTTTGTGGCCCCCGCAGGAGACCTGACCCTGACCAGCGACGCGGTGCTGGAGGTCGATGACGAACCCGAGGTCTATCCACTCGACGCCGAGCAGCACGCCGTGGCCGACTTGCCCGACGCCTGCCTGGTGTTCTTGATGGGCAGCCGTTATTGCGAGACCGACAACCTCAGCCAGATCGCCTGGGATCTGTTCGGCCACATCGCGCCGGGCTGGCCGCGCGTGCAAGCGATCAGCGACTTCGTGCACGGGCGCATCACGTTCGATTACCAAGCCGCCCGCTCCAGCCGCACGGCCTATAACGCCTATCAGGAGTGCACTGGTGTGTGCCGCGACTACGCCCATCTGGCCATCGCCCTGTGCCGGGCCATGAACATTCCCGCGCGCTATGTGAACGGCTATCTGGGCGACATCCACGTGCCCCTGCGGCTGCCGATGGACTTTAGCGCCTGGTGCGAAGTCTATCTCGGCGGCGCTTGGCGCCCGATCGACCCGCGCAACAACATGCCCCGCATCGGCCGCATCGCCATCGCCTACGGCCGCGACGCCGCCGACGTGGCCATGATCACCTCCTTCGCTCCCCACGGCCTGACGTCCTTCCTGGTCTGGGCCGAGGAGGTGCGGGCGCCGGCGTTTGCGCTGGCCGTGCATGGGTAGGGGCGCGGTGCGCCATGAGCGGACCTCAGGTTCGCTCCGGAAGCCAGACATTTCTTGGAGGGGTGCGAGACGACGAATCCGTCCCTTTTGTGGCCGATCGCGGACCCTTGACACGATCTCCCAGCGAGCCCCGAATTGAAGGCCAGCTCCTGAACCGAAAGATTGGCAGTTTGGCCCACCTTGCACGCGGCGTGTTCAATCCGCCGTGGCCGTTAACGGCGCCCTGCCCTTGCGGCCTGTCTGGCCTTCCGTACGGCCGCTGCTGCCGGCGTGGCGGGACGGAGCCCTACGTCGGGATACGATCCCTTCAACCACCGGGACCGCCCACAGGCTATTCCAACCCCCGGTGTTTCGCGCGGTCGACCAGCGACTGTTCAGAGCAGATCAGTCGAGAGCACTACATCTCGCGCAGCGTTCTAGAGCTTATGCAGACGATCTCGGTAACCGGCGTACCATGGCTGGAACCAGGCGAGAGTAGGCAATACGGGGTCGAGGCGCTGACAGCCAAGATCCTCTGCAAACGACACAACGAAGCGTTGTCGCCGCTCGACACCCATGCCCGTCAATTTGCACGGGCATGGACGTCTGCGATCAATCATGCCTCTAGGCCTTCGCGGTCAGAGCGCAGCGAACACTTCCTGGTCAGCGGCGAGGCCTTTGAGCGATGGCTATTGAAGGCGATGATCGGCCTTTTTGTCAGCAAGATCGCCGCCTTCGACCGCAAGCCAGCAACCGCCAACTTCCGCTTCAACCTCGAGCCGTTAGTGAAAGCCCTTTTCGGCGAGGGCCTGCAGGCCCCTAAGGGCCTCTATCTGGACCCCCACCTTGGGGAAGGAACCACCAACTCAATCTCCTTCGCACCGATCCAGATGGAGGGGCAGGGCAACCTGTACGGACTAATGGTGGACTTCCATGGTTTTCACTGGTTACTCGTCACAGACGAGGCGGGCGGAGAGGACCGATTGAGTGCCAATCGGGGCCTATATCGGGTGCAGATGGTGGACCTAAACGGCCCGCGCCGAACCAGCCGCATCTTCATGACTTGGCCGGCCCGGGATAGGCAGCGAACGGCGATCGGCTTCGATCTCGCTGAAGCACAGCCGGGGCCAGCCCCAAATTCACCAGACAGCCCTTAGCAAGGCGACCGCTATGGTGCCGCCGGCTTGGACGGCACCGAGCCGCCAGCTTCGCCACGATCAACGATGCGCCATAAGCGGAAATTCGCGCGACGCCGGAAACTCGCCGTTCAGCCAATCCAGTCACCTATTCGGCGAACGGCAGCTTTCCGGCGCCGAGCCAACGGTGAGAATCGACCCTGAGCGGAAGTTC
>PLRV01000087.1:10307-31090 GCA_003164925.1 Caulobacteraceae bacterium | reverse complement strand
AGGTGGCCGGCCAGGTTCCCGCTGTCGACCGAGGACACATATTGCGGGTCGAGCGGGCGAAGATCGTTGGTGTCGTACCAGTTGAGGAAATGGCCGCGATATCGCGCCATTCTGTCCATCGTCGCCAAGGTGGCCTCGAGCCGCTCCACCGCCTCGTTGGTCCCGATCCAGCCTAGGTCGCACGCGCTGACCACCGACAGAAGATAGAGTCCGATGTTGGTCGGTGAGGTGCGGTGCGCGACAACAGGTTCTGGGGTCTCCTGGAAATTGTCTGGCGGCAGCATCTGGCTGGCGGGCGTGACGAAGGTCTCGAAGAACCGCCATGTCCGTCTGCCGATCAGGCGCAAAGTGCGTGCATCGCCCTGGGCGAGTTCGCGCCGTGCGACGATCCGGGGAGACAAGCTGGCCCAGAAGGCGACTCCCGGCGAGGCGATCCAGGCGACCACGAAGCCTGCGGCCAGCGGCCAGGAGCCGCGCTCCCAGGCGACGGCGGCGGTCGCAGCCGCGATGACCAACGCCCCGGCCATTCGCTGGTAGGAATGCAGGACGCCCTCACCTGCGGTGGACCCCGCTTGGGCCGACGGGACCCATTGCAGCAGATGGCGGCGCGTCACCGTAAGCCGGAACAGGGTGCGCACGATCGCATCGCCCATCAGCCAGGCTTGGTGGGCGAGGAAGACGATCATCAGGACGGACTGGACGAGTCCAAGGGCCAACTCAGCGCGCAGCGCGCGAAGGTGGCTGTTCAGGGTCACACCGGAGCGCAGTGGCGCGATATCGGCGATCACCGGAATGAGCGGCGGCAGGATGATCGTCGCCAGGATGAACGCGGTCCAGATCGCGGCGTGTCCGAGCGGCATGGCCCATCCGGCGATCAGCGCCAACACAACGGCCGGCGGCGAGACAGAGCGGCGCAGATTGTCGAGCATCTTCCAGCGGCCGACCGCTGGAATGTTCCCGCGCGGCCCGTGATCGGCCTTGCTGCTTCGCCAACCGATGATCCACGGCAACAACTGCCAGTCGCCGCGCGCCCAGCGGTGGTGGCGAAGGGCGGCGACCGCGTAGCGGCGCGGAAAATCCTCGACGACCTCCACGTCGGAGGCGAGGCCGGCGCGCGCGAAGATCCCTTCGAACAGATCATGGCTGAGCAGGGTGGACTCGGGCACGCGCCCTTCGAGCGACGCTTCGAAGGCGTCGACGTCGTAGATGCCCTTGCCCGTATAGGACCCCTCGCCGAACAGGTCCTGGTAGACGTCCGACACCGCGGCGGCGTAGGGGTCGATGCCCGACGCGCTGGAAAACACGCGTAGGAAAAGCGAGCCCTCGTGGCCCACAGGCAGCGCCGGCGTCACCCGCGGCTGAAGCACGGCATAGCCTTCGACGACGCGACCGAGCCGGGCGTCCAGGCGCGGACGGTTCAGGGGATGGGCCATCTTTCCGATCAGCCGGCCGACGGTCTCACGCGGCAGCTGGGTGTCCGCATCGAGAGTGATCACATAGCGGACATCGGCCGGCACGGCCGACGGCGCCAGGAAGGTGGTGTCCTGCGCGCCCCTGAGCAGCCGATTAAGCTCCAAGAGCTTTCCGCGTTTCCGCTCCCAACCGATCCAGCGGGACTCACCCTTGTTCCAGACCCGCCGACGGTGAAGCAGCAGAAAGCGGTCGCCGCTCGGCGCAGGCCCATAAAGCCGGTTCAGCCTGTCGATGGCGGCCCGGCCCGCCGCGAGCAGGTCGTCATCCCCCTCCGCCTGCTCAGTTTTCGCGTCGGCCCAGTCGGACAAGAGCGCGTAGTGAAGCTCGCCCTGGGGGCTCGCCAGATAGTGGATCTCGAGCCGCTCGACCTGCTGTTCGACCTCCTCGATCGAATTGAGCAATACCGGCACGGCGACGATTGTGCGCAGGTCGGCCGGAATGCCGTCCCGGAGTTCGAGAGCCGGCAGCAGGGTGGCGCGAACGCCTCGAGTGACGACGTGGTTGACGAGCGCGACAGCCAGATCGATCGCCGGGACGGATCCCAGGACACCGAGCAACAGCGTCCATCTCCACGTCACGCCGCCGAGCGAGAAGACAGACAGAATGGTCGCCAGCAAGAGGGCGGACACGATCGCGCCGGCGCCGACATAGCCACCGATTCCCAGCTCTCGAAAGGCCCGAACCACTGCGATCTTTGGAGACGGCTGGAATCCGATCGCCGTTTCGAATCCGCGCCGCCCGGCGGCGATCAGATAGTAACCCGGCTCGCCCTGGCGGGCCTCCGGACTTCCCGGCTCAAACGCCTGGACTCCCGCAGCCGCGGCGATCGCTGCTTGGGCGACCTCCACCTCGGAGAACCGGCAGCCCCGGGCGAGCTCCTCCACCGCGCTTCGGTAGAGATTACGGGTCGGGAAATCCATTCGGCGGAAGCCATCGGCGCCATCGAACGCTTCGTCGACCAGGCTGACGCGCTCGAACAGCTCCGTCCAGTCCACGTCGGAGATCAAGCGCATGCTGGTGATGATGTTGCGGACCGTGATGCTGCCCGAAACCTGGCGCTGGTGCTCGTCGCGGACGACGGCGTCGGCGGTGGTTCCCTGTTTCGCTAGCTGCTCGTCCAGCCAGGTGAGCGCCGGGGCAATGCTCGGATCCTGATCGCGAAGCCGATAGACCAGCTGGACGAGAAAGCTGTCGGGGAACGTCGCCGGCCGATCCGGCGGCAGCACCACTTCGGCCGCTTCCACCGGACGGCCCCCCGCGCCCAGCAACCGATCAGCTATCGCGTCCGCACCGCAGCGGCCGGCCCGGCTATCGACCACCCGCCGGGCGATGCGCCGCAGGTTCTCGACCAGCACGACGCGCAGGGTGATCGCCACGGCCCACAGTTCGCCGATCGTGAGCGGTTGCACTGACTGGTAGGCCAGCAGATAGCGGCGCAGGATCTCCGGATCGAACAGACTGTCGGTATGGGCCACGAACCCCCAGGTGACGCCGAACACGCGCGGGTAGTTTGCGAACGGCCCGTCGGCGAGCTTGGGCAATTGCCGATAGTAGGAGGGCGGCAAATCTGCCCGGATATCGCGGATTTGCCTTTCCACGACGTGGAAATTGTCGATCAGCCATTGGGCGGCGGGCGTAATGGCCTCACCCACGTCGACCGCCTCGGCGATGTCGCGATAGGCCGTCACCAACACGGCTTCGTTGTCGGCCAATCGCCCGCTGATCGGCGCCCCTTTGCGTGCGCCAAGCGCCACCGTCTGAGCGGCGGCGAGGCTGCGCGCGTGCTCCTCCAGACGCTCGACGCTGAACAGTTCGGACCGGATCGGCGCTTCGTCGCGCCATACCGCATCCCCTGCGGCGTTCTCAAGGAATCGCCGCAGGGGTGAGGTTAACGCCTCGCCGCCCGACGGACCGCTCCACGCCCTTGAGACGTCAGAATTGTATCTCATCGTCCATCGGCCCTCTTAGCGGGCCCGGGCGGCGACCATCTCACTGAGGCCCCGTCCACCGTCGCCGAGGAACGGCGGCGAGACGGGACGAACTCGAACCGCTGAATCTCATCGTGGTGACCTCGGGTTCGACGCCTTCCACGACGACCACCGCGCACTCGCCGTGGCAGCGAATTGCGTCGGCCAGGGCGTTCGCCTCGCCGATCGCCACTTCCCTCGACCAGAACGGCGTGGTCATGCGCTCACCTATCCGAATGGCCCAACCGCATGGCTCTTTGACGACGTTGAAAGTGATCATTGCGAATACCTACTCTCACGGGGGCGGCGCGGGCAGCCGGGAACGCAAGCGGTTATTTTTAACACGGCGGAAAATTGGCGGCTTGATTCACGTCAAACCACAACATGTGAAAACATCCGACGCTGGACATCGGTTCCAAGATCCACCTTATCTCAGGTTCGCCAGAAGCTGTTCGCAACGCGGCCTTAGTTCAGCTAGGCTCGGATCATCCGCGAGCCAGGCGCCGAGCGCGTCGATCTGTTCGCGTTCCGGACCCGTCCAGCCGTCCCAATGGGCGAGTTCAGAATGGATCGAACGGGCCTGCCGCCTTGGGTCGGGCGCGCTGGCGAACGTTCGGACAAGCCTCCTCGCGGATGCTAGTGCTTCACTGCGGCTGACGAACATCAACGCTCCCCAAGACAGGTGCTGATCACGTAGCCGGAGGGCTCGGCATCGTGCAGTACGCCGACCGCTACCGCCTCCTCCCCCGGATAGAGGTGCAGAAAGCCGCAGAACTTGCCCTCCGCATAGCCCTGAGCCGCCCTCTCCTCGAAGCGGTGCGCGAGCAGCATGTCGAGCACCATCCGGCGAACCCGTTCGCGTTCCATGCTCTAAGTCCTTGCCAAGTGGGATCAAGTCTCCGCTAGCACGCAGACCGGGCCAGCGGCCGCCGCCAGCGTAAGAGCGTCTTCGCATCAGAGAGAGTGCATCCGGCAAAGCACGTCAGCACCACAGTCATCATCGCTGGCTCCTGTCAGCGCGTCGGCGCCGTTTTATTTCACCACGGCGGGCCGCCGCTCCGCGTCGGCCGCGATCTTCAACGTGCCGATCAGGCTGGACGGATTGACGCTGATCGAGTCGATGCCCCAGCCGACCAGGGCCGCGGCGATCTCGGGATAGTTGGCCGGGGCCTCGCCGCAGATGCCCACATGCCGGCCATTGCGTTTGGCCCCGGTCACTGCCAGGCGCAGCATCTCCTGCATGCCGGGATCGCGCTCATCGAAATCAAAGGCCACGATCTCGGAGTCGCGGTCCACGCCCAGGGTGAGCTGGGTCAGGTCGTTGGAGCCGATGGAAAAGCCGTCGAACAACTTCGCGAAAGCGTCGATCCGGATCACGTTGTTCGGGATCTCACACATAACGAAAACCTCGAGGCCATTCTCGCCGCGCTTGAGATCGTGCCGCTCCATGGCTGCCATCACCCGCCGCGCCTCTTCCTCGCGGCGGACGAAGGGCACCATGATCTTGAGATTGGTGAGGCCCATCTTCTCGCGCACGCGGCGCAAGGCGGCGCACTCAAGAGCGAAACCGGCGGCGTAGGCCGGATGGTCGTAGCGCGAGGCTCCCCGGAAGCCCAGCATCGGGTTGTCTTCCTTAGGCTCGAATCCGGCGCCGCCGATCAGGCCGGCGTATTCGTTGGTCTTGAAATCCGACAGGCGGACGATCACCGGGCGCGGATAGAAGGCCGCCGCAATCGTCCCCACCCCTTCCGAGAGCCGCTCGATGAAGAAGTCTGTTGGATGGGGATAACCCCGAGTTACGCGCGCGATGGTCGCCCTGGCCTTCGCCGACTTGACCTTGGCGGGCTCTGCCAGCGCCATCGGATGGATGCCGATGTGCTCCTGGATGATGAACTCCATTCGCGCCAGGCCAACGCCGGCGCAGGGAAGCTCCGCCGTGCGGAAGGCCAGGTCGGGATCGCCCAGATTGACCATGATCTCGGTCTTCGGCTTGGGCAGGTGACTAAGGTCGATCGTCGAGGTCTCGAAGGGAACAGCGCCCTCGTAGACCTTCCCGACATCGCCTTCCGCGCAGGAGACGGTCACCGTCTCGCCGGTCCGAATCCTAGAGGTCCCATCACCGGTCCCGACGACCGCCGGCACGCCGAGTTCGCGCGCCACGATCGCCGCATGGCACGTGCGCCCGCCGCGATTGGTGACGATCGCCGCGGCCGTCTTCATCACCGGCTGCCAGTCGGGCGTAGTGGTTTCGGCCACCAGAATCTCGCCTGGCTGGAAGGTGTCCAACTGGTCAGTTGAGGAAATGACCCGGGCGACCCCGGTCGCGATCTTCTCGCCGACCGCTCGCCCCGCGATGAGGACCGCGCCTGATCCCTTGATCGCGTAGTTGTGGATCGTGTCCGCCGCGCGGCGCGAGGCCACCGTTTCGGGGCGCGCCTGAACGATATAAAGATTCCCGTTCTCGCCGTCCTTCGCCCACTCGATGTCCATTGGCGTGGGCCGGCCCGCCTTCAGTGAGTAGTGGTCCTCAATGGCGATTGCATTGCCAGCCAAGGCGAGGACCTCCTGGTCGGAAAGGCAAAACCGCTCCCGGTCGGCCTTCGAGGTTGGCCTGTTCCGGGTGCTGGCCTTTCCTTTCGGATCCGCGCCGTAGGTCATCCTGAGCTGTTTGGCCCCCAACATGCGCGCGAGCACGGTCCGAAAGCCCTTCCGGTAGGTCGGTTTGTGCACATAGAACTCATCCGGATCGATTGCGCCTTGGACGATGTTTTCGCCTAAACCATAGCCGCCCGTGACGAAGACCACGTCGCGAAAGCCGGTCTCGGTGTCGAGGGTGAAGATCACCCCGCTCGAGCCCAGGTCCGATCGCACCATCTTCATAACGGCGACGGACAATGCCACCTTGAAGTGGTCGAAGCCGTTGTCGAGGCGATACCCAATCGCCCTCTCGGTGAAGAGCGAGGCGAAGCAATTGCGGCATGCCTCGATCAGGGCCGCCTCCCCGCGCACGTTCAGATAGCTGTCGTGCTGGCCGGCGAAACTGGCGTTGGGCAGATCCTCGGCCGTCGCCGAGCTGCGCACGGCGACGGATAGCGCGCCGCCGCACTGCTTCTTCAGGTCGCGGTAGGCCGCCACGATCTGGCGGCGCAGCGCCGACCCGCCGGTGGCCTCATACACGACCTTGCGGGCCGCCACCGCCCGCTCGGCCAACAGATCCACATCGCTCTTGTCCAAGTCGTCGAGGAGTTCATGCAAGGGCGCCCAGGCGCCCGCGGCCGTCAGCGCGTCGCGATAGGCCTGCGCGGTGATGGCGAAGCCCGGCGGGACCTTCACGCCCGCTCCTGAAAGCGCGCTGTAGAGTTCGCCCAACGAGGCGGTTTTGCCCCCCACCAGGGCCACGTCAGCGACGCCCAGATCGCCGAACCAGCGAATGTAGTCTGGATCGGTCATGTCATCCTCGGTTCATCCTCGGTCTTAACAGAGTTAAATCTTGATCCGATTTCGGACCCTGTCCTTGACCACAATCAACGTTGATCACAGCCGGTGGTTCCGGGCGCCGTCGAGATGGAAGGTCGAATAAGGGGGTCACGCGGATTTCAAGTCCGAACAGACCTACGACGGGGTCAAGCTACGGATGCCGAGGACCGTGGACACGGCTAAAATGATTTGCCGTTCACATTGACCATGATCAAGGCGGCAGCTTGCGAGGCGCGATTATTTGAACCGAATGTCAGTCGTGATCGTTGAAAGGCGATGGCGAGCCCTGCCGATCAACGGACACTTGACCGGAGGCGGTCGCGGCGCGGACCGGTAGGCGTCCGAGTCGGTTCCCGCTGTTCGCGGTCTCCCCTCGTCAGGGATACGGGGATGGCTAAGAGTCGAAATCGCAAATGACAGCCCGACAGTCGGATTTTACCCCGATCATCGACTTGTTGCGCGAAAAGGGAACGGGCCCGGTTCGCGTACAACGACCCGTCTATGGCGACCTCATGCCTCCCTGCAACAATGCCTGCCCGGCGGGCGAAAACGTGCAAGCATGGCTCGATCTGGCCCAGGCCGGCCACTATCGGAGAGCCTGGGAGGCCATCCTGGCGGATAATCCGTTCCCGGCCGTTCACGGCCGGGTTTGCTATCACCCGTGCGAGACGCACTGCAGCCGCGGTCAGCTCGACAGCGCGGTCAGCATCCATGCCGTGGAACGGTTTCTCGGCGATCTGGCAGCTGCCGAGGGCTGGCCGCCGCCCGCGGCGGGTGCGGCAAGCGGGAAGCGGGTCCTCGTCGTCGGCGGCGGCCCCAGCGGACTGTCCGCCGCCTATCATCTCGCGCGTCGGGGGCATGCGGTCGAAATCCGGGAAGCCGGCCCGTTGCCGGGAGGCATGCTGCATTTCGGCATCCCGGCCTATCGCCTGCCGCGCGCCGATCTGATGACCGAGATCCACCGCATCGAAGCCATGGGGGTCAAGATCACCCTCAATCACAAGGTCGACGACCTCCTCGCCGAGCAGGCCGAGGGCCGTTTCGACGCTGTCTTCGTTGCGATCGGCGCCCAAATCGGCAAGCGGATCGACATCCCGGCGCGGGATGCGGGCCGCGTTATCGACGCCATCTCCCTTCTGCACGAAGTGGAGACCGGCGATGCGCCGCGGCTCGGGCGACGGGTGATCGTCTACGGCGGCGGCGACACGGCTATCGACGCCGCGCGAACCGCGCGCCGGCTCGGCGCCGCCGAGGCGCTGATCGTCTACCGGCGCGACGGCGCCCATCTGCGCGCTCAGCCGGTCGACGCCGCCGACGCCCTGGACGAGGGCATCAAGTTCAAGTGGCTGAGCACGATCAAGGACATCGGCGAGGGCGAGATCACCGTCGAGGAGATGCGACTGGACGCGGACGGCCGGCCAGAGCCGACCGGTCAGACCGAAACCCTGGCGGCCGACTCCGTGGTCCTGGCGCTCGGGCAGCAGACCGACAGCACGTTCCTGCGCAAGGTTGCGGGCCTCGTGTTCGGTCCGGACGGAATGGTGGCGATCGACGCCGCCATGATGACCGGGCGGCCCGGCGTCTTCGCCGGTGGCGACATGGCCCTGGGCGACCGCACTGTCACCGCGGCGGTCGGACACGGCAAAAAGGCCGCTCGCAACGTCGACGCCTGGCTGCGGGGTCTGTCGCCGCCAACCGGTGTCCGCCATCCGGTGGTGGCGTTCGATCAGCTGCACCTGCCGATCTACGCCGATGCGCCGCTCTCGGTGCAAGGCCAGCTGAGCGTCGAGGCGCGCCTGGCGCAGGGCTTTACCGAAATTACATCCGGCCTGAGCCAGGACGAGGCGCTGCACGAGGCCAAACGCTGTCTGTCGTGCGGAAACTGCTTTGAGTGCGATCAGTGCTACGCCGCCTGCCCCGAGGCGGCGATCGTCAAGCTCGGTCCGGGCAAGCGCTATCGCTTCGACTTCGATCGCTGCACCGGCTGCGGGGTGTGCTTCGAGCAGTGTCCCTGCCATGCGATCGAGATGACGCCTGAACCGGCCATCGCGGCGCCGGAGCAACGCTCATGACCGTCACCGCATCCCAGAAGACCGACACCATGGACGGCAACACCGCCGCGGCCCACGTCGCCTACCGCGTGAACGAGGTCTGCGCGATCTTCCCGATCACGCCGTCCTCGACCATGGCCGACCTGGCCGACGAGTGGGCCTCGCTCGGCATTCGCAATATCTGGGGCAACGTCCCCGTCGTGCAGGAGATGCAGAGTGAGGGCGGCGCCGCCGGCGCGGTGCATGGCGCGCTACAATCGGGCGCGCTGACGACGACGTTCACCGCGTCCCAAGGGCTGCTTCTGATGCTGCCCAACATGTTCAAGATCGCCGGCGAGCTGACCGCGACCGTCTTGCATGTGGCGGCGCGCTCGATCGGCACCCAGGCGCTGTCGATCTTCGGCGATCATTCCGACGTGATGGCCATACGGTCTGCGGGCTTTGCCCTGATAGCGTCGGCCTCGGTGCAGGAGGCGCACGACATGGCGCTTATCGCCCAGGCGGCGACGCTCGAAAGCCGCGTGCCGTTCCTGCACTTTTTCGACGGATTCCGCACCTCCCACGAGGTGAACAAGCTCACGATGCTCTCAGATGATGAGATCCGCGCGATGATCCGCGACGATCTGGTGCGGGCGCATCGCGGGAGGGCTCTAACACCCGAACGGCCGGTGGTGCGGGGCACGGCGCAGAATCCGGACACCTTCTTTCAGGCGCGGGAGACTGTTAATCCATTTTACGCCCGTGCGCCGGGGATCGTCGAGCAGGCGATGGCCAGGTTCGCCGAAATTACCGGCCGAACCTATCGACTGTTCGAATACGACGGACCGCCCGATGCGGAACAGGTCGTCGTGCTCATGGGCTCGTCGGCGGAGACGGCGCGGGCCGCCGCCGCTGTCCTTGCCGAAGGCGATGAGCGGCGCAAGCTAGGCGTCCTGCAGGTACGCCTCTATCGGCCCTTTTCCGCCGAGCATTTCTTGGCGGCGCTGCCTGATGCGGTCAAATCAGTCGCTGTGCTCGAACGCACCAAGGAGCCGGGCGCGAGCGGCGAGCCACTCTATCTAGATGTCCTCACCACCTTGGCCCAGGCGGTCGCCAAAGGTCAGCGGGCGACCATGCCCCGGGTGATCGGCGGTCGCTATGGATTGGCGTCGAAGGAATTCAATCCGGCCATGGTCAAGGCCGTATTCGACGAACTGGCCAAGCCGGATCCATTGAACGGGTTCACCGTCGGCATCAATGATGACGTCAGCGGAACGAGTCTTGAGGTCGATCCGGGGTTCACGATCGAGACCGACGATGTGGTCCGGGCGGTGTTCTACGGGCTCGGTTCTGACGGAACCGTCGGCGCCAACAAGGGCAGCGTCAAGATCCTTGCCAAAGATCCGGATCGCTACGCACAAGGCTATTTCGCCTACGACTCCCATAAGTCCGGCGCCCAGACAGTGTCGCACCTGAGATTTGGGCCAAAGCCGATCCGTTCGCCCTATCTGATTGCCCAGGCGAGCTTCGTCGGATGCCACCAGTTCAGCTTCCTGGAGCGGGTCGATGTACTGAAACTCGCGGCGCCAGGCGCTACAGTGCTGCTCAACTGTCCGCATGCACCCGAGAAAACCTGGGATCACCTTCCGCGCTCAGTCCAACAGGGGATCCTCGAAAAACGGCTGCGGCTGTTCGTGATCGACGCCTCGCAGGTCGCCGGCGCCGCAGGGCTTGGCGGCCGGGTCAATACGGTGCTGCAGACCTGTTTCTTCGCGATCTCCGGCGTGCTGCCGCGCGATGAGGCGGTTCAGTGCATCAAGGACATGATCCTCGAGACCTATGGCCCGAAGGGCGCCGATGTCGTGGCCAAGAACATCGCCGCCGTCGACGATACGTTGGTTCATCTCAGCGAGGTCGCTCTCCCAAAGACGGTGACGAGCGCCTTCGACCGTCCGCCGACCGTGTCTCCGGACGCGCCGGACTTTGTGCGCAGGTTTACCGCTGAGATCATGGCCGGGCGCGGTGACGCCCTCCCCGTAAGCGCCATGCCGGTCGACGGCACCTTTCCCTCTGGCACCTCGGCCTGGGAAAAACGAAACATCTCCGACGAGGTGCCTGTCTGGGACACCGACCTGTGCATCCAGTGCGGCCAGTGCGCGATCGCCTGCCCACACTCGGTCATCCGCGCCCGCTTCTATGATGTCGCGGAATTGTCCGATCTGGACGAGCCGCCGCCCGCGACCTTCAAGTCTGCGCCGGTCAATGCCCGTGGCTATCCTGACAGCCGCTTCACGCTGCAATTCTACGTGGAGGACTGCACTGGATGCGGTATGTGCGTCGAAGTCTGCCCGGCCCATAGCCCGAGCGCCCCTGACACCCGGGCCATCAACATGGCCCCCAAGGCGCCGCTGATCGAAGCGGAGCGGGCAAATATCGCCTTCTTTGAGCATCTGCCGGTCAACGACCGCAGTTTGGTGGACTTCGCCACGGTGCGGGGGGTCCAATTCCTGGAGCCGTTATTCGAGTTCTCAGGCGCCTGCGGCGGCTGTGGCGAGACGCCGTACCTGCGACTTCTCTCGCAGCTGTTCGGCGACCGGCTGCAGATCGCTAACGCGACCGGCTGTTCATCGATCTACGGCGGCAACCTGCCCGTGACGCCCTGGACCACCAACCAGGAGGGGCGCGGTCCGGCCTGGTCGAACTCGCTGTTCGAGGACAACGCCGAGTTCGGTTTGGGCTTCCGTCTGGCCGCCGACATGCAGCTGGCCATGGCCGTGCGCCTGCTGGGCGAATTGGCGCCCAGTCTTGGCCCGCCGCTCGTTGAGGCGCTGATCTCGGCGCCGCAGGTCCGCGAATCCGAAATCCTCTCCCAGCGGGGTCGGGTCGCCGAATTGAAGCGTCGGCTGACCACTATGGGCGATGATCGCCGGGCGCTCGATCTGCTCTCGGTGCTGGATCACCTGGTGCGCCGCAGCATCTGGCTCGTCGGGGGCGATGGCTGGGCCTATGACATCGGCTCCGGCGGTCTTGACCACGTCTTGGCCACCGGCCGCGACGTGAACGTACTAGTGCTCGACACTGAGGTCTATTCGAACACCGGTGGCCAAGCCTCCAAAGCCACCCCGCTGGGGGCCGTCGCCAAGTTCGCCGCCGCCGGCAAGCGCGTGGCGCGCAAGGACATCGCGATGCAGGCCATCGCCTATGGCGATGTCTATGTCGCCCAGGTGGCCATGGGCGCCAATCCGCAGCAGACCCTGCTGGCCTTCCGAGAAGCCGAGGCCTGGCCGGGCGCGTCACTGATCATCGCCTACAGCCACTGCATCGCCCACGGCTTCGACCTGCGTTACGGCATGCGTCAGCAGGATCTTGCAACGGCTTGCGGTTATTGGCCTCTGTTTCGTTTCAATCCCGCGATGCGAGGCGCGGGCGAGGCGCCGTTCCGTCTGGACTCGCCGCGCCCAACGATTCCGCTGAAGGACTACGCCTACAACGAGCTGCGGTACCGTAGTCTGGCCAGCATAAGGCCGAAGGAGGCCGCAGGTCTGCTCGAGGCCGCCCAGGCCGCCGCGCTTGAGCGGTACGCCCAATACGAGGCGCTCGCCGCCCGTGATGGCCGCCGATTCCACCCCGATGTCGGATCCGCCGTCAGTCGAAACGGCTGAGGGACGGGCATGGATCTCAACACGCGCTACTTGGGTCTTACGCTTCGCAATCCGATGATCGCTTCGGCGTCGCCGCTGACCGGAGATGTCGGGGTGATCCGTCAGCTTGAGGACGCTGGCGCCGCCGCCGTGGTTCTTCCATCGCTATTCGCGGAACAGATCCGCGCCGAGGAACGCCTAACCGAGGCGCTGATCAATGTCGGCGCCGAGAGCACTCCGGAGGCCGGGTCGTATTTTCCGGCATCCATCGCCTACAACTCAGGGCCGAGCGGCTACCTCGACCTAATCGCGCGGGCGCGGGCGGCGGTCGATATCCCCGTGATCGCCAGCCTCAATGGGTCCGCCGAGGCCGGCTGGGTGGACTACGCCAAGCTCATAGAGGACGCCGGCGCGAGCGCACTTGAACTCAACATCTACAGGATAGCGACGGACGCCGTCACGGGGGGTGAGGCTGAGGCCGACTGCGTGTCCCTGGTTGGCGCTGTCCGCCGCCAGATCAAGATTCCTCTCGCGGTCAAACTGCATCCCTACTTCTCCGCCTTTGGCGCGTTAGCTCGGCAGCTCGATCTAGCCGGGGTTGATGGGCTGGTTCTCTTCAACCGGCTTTATCAACGCGATATCGATCTTGTTCGCCTTGGCTGGCGCAGCGACATCGCGCTCAGTAACCCTGACGAGATTCGGCTGGGTTTGCTCTGGATGTCGGCGCTCTGTGGTCAGCTGAAGCGCGCGTCGCTCGCGGCGAGCACAGGAGTGGAAACTGCGGACGAGGTGATTAAATACCTGCTCGCGGGCGCCGATGCGGTGATGACCACCTCGGCTCTGCTCCGCCATGGACCCAAGCATCTGCGCTCCGTCGCCGCCGATCTGGAGACCTGGTTGAGCGCGCGTGGATTTGCTTCGGTCACTTCGATTAAGGGATTGATGCGGAACTCGCACTCGGACAAGGAGGAGCGCGAGCGGAGCGATTATATCCGTAGTCTGTTGAGCTATCGCGGTCCTTTTGTGCACCGGTGACGTGCGGGCGACCAAGCCATCCTCACATGAGCTGGTCGAAAAGGGCGGCCGATGAGGCGAATCTTGGTGGCGCCGGACGGATCGGAGGGCTGCAACCCGAATTCACGGAGCGCCGCATTTTAGCCACAGGTAGATTCCGAGGCTACCAACGCGGGGCTGCCGACCAGTATTCAACGGTGACCGAGCCAAGCCTCTCACATGCGGCTGAGTGCGCACGTGCTGAGGTCCACCACGTTCGGCCGCGATTGGAAATGTCGTCATGCCCCTCCGCGTCGCCATCAATGGTTTCGGCCGTATTGGCCGCCTGGTGCTGCGCTCGATCATNNTGCTCAGATACGATAGCGTTCACGGCCGGTTCCCGGGCGTGGTGGGCGTGCAGGGCGACACGATCGACGTCGGTCTCGGCCCGATCAAGGTTACGGCGATCCGTGACCCGGCTGAGCTGCCGCATAAGGCGCTGGGCGTCGACATCGCATTGGAATGCACGGGCCTCTTCCACACCAAGGACAAGGCCAAGGCACACCTCGAAGCGGGAGCCAGGAAGGTGCTGATTTCCGCCACGGCGGACGGCGCCGACAAGACCATAGTCTATGGCGTCAACCACCAGACGCTGACGCCCGCGGACCTGATCGTCTCAAACGGTTCCTGCACCACCAACTGCCTCGCCCCCGTCGCCAAGGTGCTGCTGGACCTCGCCGGCATCGAACGCGGCTACATGACCACCATCCACGCCTACACCGGCGACCAGCCGACCCAGGATACCCTGCACCACGATCTCTACCGCGCCCGGGCCGCGGCGTTATCCATGATACCGACCTCGACCGGCGCGGCGAAGGCCATCGGCCTGGTGCTGCCCGAACTCGCCGGCAAGCTCGATGGCGCTGCGATCCGCGTGCCGACGGCGAATGTCTCTGTGGTGGATCTGAGTTTCGTTCCCGGCCGTGACCTGACACGCGACGAAATCAACGCAGCCTTCGCCGAGGCCGCGGGTGCGGGGCCGCTGCTCGGCATCCTGGCGGTGACAAGGGACCCGCTGGTGTCCGTGGACCTTAACCACACAGCGGTCTCCTGCACCGTGGCGCTCGCCCAGACCCAGGTGGTTGAGGGCAAGCTGGCGCGGGTCTTGGCCTGGTACGACAACGAGTGGGGCTTTTCGACCCGCATGGCCGACGTAGCTTTGGCCATGGCCAGGGTCTGACGGGCGAGTTGCCGCGATGACCTTCCGCACCCTCGACCAGGCCCAATTGGCCGCAAAGCGCGCGTTGGTCCGCGTCGATTTCAACGTTCCGGTGAAGGACGGCGAGGTCGCCGACGATGCCCGCCTGCGATGCGCCTTGCCGACAATCAACGCGTTGCGCCGCGCCGGCGCCAAGACGATCCTCATCTCCCACTTCGGCCGACCCAAGGGCAAGCCGATAGCGTCAATGAGCCTGAGGCCGGTGACGGCGCCCCTGGCAAAGCTCCTGGGCGCGCCCGTGGCCTTCGCCGAGGACTGCGTTGGGCCAACCGCCAAAACGGCCGTCGATGCGATGAAGCCCGGCGAGGTGCTGTTACTCGAGAACCTGCGCTTTCACCCTGGCGAGGAGGCGAACGACCCCAACTTCGCTCGGGCGCTCGCGGCGAACGGCGATCTCTATATCGACGACGCCTTTTCCGCCGCCCACAGAGCGCACGCCTCGACCGTGGGCGTCGCACGCCTGCTGCCCGCTTTTGCGGGCGAGGACATGCGCCGGGAGCTGCAGGCATTGCGGGCGGCGCTCGACCACCCAGCCCATCCGGTGCTGGGTATCGTTGGCGGCTCAAAGGTGTCCACCAAGCTCGACATGCTGCACAACCTAATCCTGAAGCTCGACCGACTAGCCATCGGCGGCGGCATGGCCAATACCTTTCTTTTCAGTCAGGGATGGCCGGTCGGCGCCTCCATTTGCGAGAAGGATATGGCCGACGCCGCGCGCGACATCATGGCTTTCGCCGACAAGCACAATTGCGAGCTCCTGCTCCCGGTTGATGTCGTCGTGGCCGAACGCGCCGCGCCAGGTGCTAAGGCGCGCGTATGCGCGCTGGGACGTCTAGATGACGGCGAGCGCATTCTCGACGCCGGACCCGAGACCTTGCAGCGCCTGATAGCCGCCATCGACGAGGCCAAGACCCTGATTTGGAACGGACCGCTCGGCGTCTTCGAAGTCCCACCCTTCGATAAGGCGACCGTGGCCGCCGCGCGCCGCGCCGCAGAGCGTGTCAAGGCTGGCAAGCTGGTGGCGGTGGCTGGCGGCGGTGACACGGATGCGGCGCTGCGCGCGGCAGGAGTCGCAGGCGACTTCACCTTCGTCTCCACCGCAGGCGGCGCTTTTCTTCAGTGGATGGAAGGCAAAACCCTGCCCGGCGTCGCGGCCCTGGACAACCAGCTTGAGAGAAAAGGTCGATGAATCTCGCCGCTCTTAACGAACTCGCCGAACGGCCGGTGAGGCCCGGCGGGAGCATCTTGGCGGCGGATGAATCCATCGGCACGGGGTAGGAGTCTGTCTGGTGACCAATCTGATCTCTTCGGTTGATGCCCTCGAAATCCTCGACTCGCGCGGCCAGCCAACGCTGCAGGTGACGGTCCGGCTGGACGGCGGCGCCGAGGGGGTCGCGATGGTCCCCTCTGGAGCCTCGACCGGCGAGTTCGAGGCCCGCGAACTGCGAGACGGAGATCCGAGCCGCTACGGCGGCAAGGGCGTGCTCAAGGCGGTCGAACACGTCCGCTCCCTCATCCGAGCACGCCTGACGGGCAAGAACGTCACCGACCAGGCCGAAATTGACCGGTTGATGATCGAACTCGATGGCACGCCGGATAAGTCCCACCTCGGCGCCAACGCCATCGTCGGCGTATCGATGGCCGCGGCGCGGGCCGGCGCCGCGCAACTCAAAGTCCCACTTTACCGCTATCTAGGCGGATTGGACGTCACCCAGCTCCCTATGCCGATGATGAATGTCATCAACGGCGGCAAACACGCCACCAATGGCCTTGAGTTCCAGGAATTCATGATCGTGCCGCACGGAGCGCCGACCTTCGCGGAGGCTCTGCGCTACGGCACGGAGACCTTCGCGGCGCTGCGGCGGGAGCTTGAGCGGCGCAACTACTCGACCGGCGTTGGTGATGAAGGCGGCTTCGCCCCGGAGCTCAAGGGCGATCGAGAGGCGTGCGAGCTGATTTTGACGGCCATCGAAGCGGCCGGCTTCAAGCCAGGGGTGGATATATCGATCGCGCTTGACCCAGCGGCCTCCTCTTTCTGGCGGGACGGCGCCTATCAGGTTCCGTCGCTAAGCAAATCGCCCCTCAACACCGATGAGATGCTGTCCGTCTATCGCGACTGGATCGCTGATTTTCCGATCGTCTCCATCGAGGACGGGTTCGATGAGCGGGACTGGGCTGGCTTCCAGAAGCAGACAGCCGACATGGGCGGCGAGATCCAAATCGTCGGCGATGATCTCTTTGTGACCAACACGAAGTTCATCAGCCGGGGCATCGAGGAAAAGTCCGCCAACGCCGTCCTAATCAAGCTCAACCAGATCGGCACAGTCACCGAAACCGTCGAGGCCATCAAGCTCTGCCGCCAAGTCGGCTGGCGCTACATCGTCTCTCATCGCTCAGGCGAGACGGAGGATGCCTTCATCGCCGATTTCGCGGTGGCCATGGGCGGGGGCCAGATCAAGACCGGCTCGCTCTGCCGCAGCGAACGGATGGCCAAGTACAACCGGCTCCTGGCGATCGAGCGAGAGCTTGGGGCCTCGGCGGAGTTTGTCTCGCCGTTTCCAGCCCGAGCGCCCGCGAGCGCTCGATGAAGAGTTGCGCGCCCTAACCATGCTGTGTGCGGCGAGTTCCAACATCTCTTCGAGCGAACTGGGACGCGTCCGTCCAAATCGTCGGGGAAGCCGCCCCTGCCGTCATTCGTTTGCCTGCGACCACTCGTCCCGCGACTATCGGTAGCGCAGGTACTTGGCCCGAAGGGCCTCAAAGCTCTGCAGCGCAGGACCCCAGGTCGCCACAATAGTCGATGCGTCCACACCGGCCGCCAAAGCAGCAAGGCTTTCGCGCGAGCCCAGATTGCCAAGCATGCCAGCAATATCGAAGCGCAGAGGATAAACACGCCTCAGCGCGGCGGCGAGTTCGCAGCCAAGTCGCGGCGCATCAAGCATAGCGCGATCGACAAGCGTGACGCGAACGCCGCGACACAGCTCTTGGGCGTAGCGGTCTTCGGTCGGGGTGAAATCCGCCGGGTCGAACCGCGCGCCGCCAATACCTCGGCCGTTCAGGTCGTTCGCCAAGGCCTGGGGGTCGATCCAGGGCGCGCCGACGATCTCGAACGGGGTCGGAGTTCCGCGACCAACGCTCACATTCGTTCCTTCGATGAGACCTACGCCTGGATAGAGGATCGTCTCATCGAGCGACCTCAGATTGGGCGATGGATTGATCCATTCTAGGCCTGTTTGATCGAACCAAAGGTCTCGCCGATATCCCTGCATTGGCACGACGACCAATCTGGCGCCGATCTGGTTTTCGGCGTCGAACATCAGCGCCAGTTCGCCCATGGTCATGCCGTGCTGCACTGGCATGGCGAAGTAGCCGGTGAAGGAGCGGAGCGACGGGTCCAGCACAGGACCGCGCACGCCCGCGGGGCCGACGGGGTTGGGGCGGTCGAGCACGACCACCTGGACGCCACTCGGCGCGGCTGCTTCCATCACGTAGGCCATGGTGGTGACGTAGGTGAAGAAGCGGACGCCGACGTCCTGCAGGTCAACCACCAGCACATCGACGTCGGAAAGCATGTCTCCCGTGGGCCGACGCGTAGCGCCATAGAGACTGCGCACCGGCAGTCCCGTCGCTGCGTCGATTGCGGAGTTGATCGTTCCTTCGCGGTCGCCGTTCAGCCCGTGCTCCGGGCTGAAGATGGCGGTGAGCCGAACGCCAGGGGCGGAGGCCAGCAGATCAATCGTTCGCTTTCCCGCGGCGTCGCGGCCGGTCTGGTTCGTGATCAGTCCGACCCGCAGGCCGGATAGTTGAGCGAAGCCTCCCGCGGCAAGGACATCGATACCGGTCATGACCCTCGCGATTGTGGCTGTCCCAGCGGGCGGCGGACGGTTGTCCAGCGGCGTAGCCATTTGCGAAGATGGTCCCGTCGCAGAAATCTCATCCGCCGAAGCTGCGCGCCCCACCACGCCGCAGGCGGAGGCGACCGCGAGGTCCAACAGCAACCGGCGCCGGGTGCGCATGTTCGGCGATCCTTTAATATCCAGAGCCTAAACACTCGCCTGGGCACTGTGACGCAACGTGAGGATGTGTCGGTTGAGCGAGGTCAACGACAGGCCAACGGCGACAGGCCACTCTGCCGGCCATCGCGGCCCAACCCATTTCTTATGGCTTTGTTGGGCCGTTAGTCAGGATTGGGTTGTGTTCAAAGCAGTGTGGGCCGAAGGGCGTCGATCGGCGCGCACCAAGCCGGGCCGCCCCTCGTTTATAGGGCTCGCGGGCGTAGCGGCCGGCGCGGTCCTCGCCATGGGAGGGCTAGTCTCGCCCAGCGCCGCCGCAGACAGGCCCACAGGGATTCCCATCCTTGTCTATCACCGTTTCGACCCTGCCGTCGCCGGTTCAACGACGGTCACCGTGGCCGCGTTCGAGGCCCAGCTCACCTGGCTCGCCAAGCACGACTACCAGGTCGTGCCGCTGCACTCGGCCGTGGCCGAACTGAATGCCGCCGAGCCGCGATCGAAAGCCCCGGTTGCGGTGATAACCGCCGATGACGGGCACAAGTCCGTCTACACCGTACTATTTCCCATTATCCGCAGGGCGCACATACCGGTGACCCTATTCATCTACCCTTCCGCAATCTCGAACGCGCCCTACGCCCTGACTTGGGCCGAGCTGCAGGAAATGCAGGCCTCGGGATTGGTCGATGTCGAATCCCACACCTATTGGCATCCGAACTTCAAGGTCGAGCGCCGGCGCCGCACGACCGCTGATTATGCCGCCTTCGTCGACAACCAGCTGAGCCGATCGAAGACCGTCCTCGAAAAGAAACTTGGCCGGTCTGTGGATCTTCTGGCCTGGCCCTACGGGATCGTCGACGCTGACCTGGAGGCGGCCGCCAAGCGCGACGGTTATGGAGCCGCCTTCGCTTATGCTGGGGGGCCGGCCGCGGCAGGCGATGACCAACTGGCCCTGCCCCGCATCCCGGTTTCCGACGCAGACAGGGGTGAACGGTTCGGGGTGATGCTGGGAACGCGTACTCGCGCGAGGTTGGAGCCATGACCGTCTGGGCGCGCGTCCTGGTCCCCATCGCCGCCTTGCTCGTTATTTTTGGGGGCGCCAGTGAGGCGCTCGCCATGGATGGCAAAATCCTCGACGCCGCCAATGGCAGCGCGGTCCAGGAAGCCTACATCACCTTCGCCGGCGGCCAGGTGCAGGCGGATAGATCAGGCGCATTCCATGTCGATGGAGCCGCTCAGACCTTTTTCGCACGGGCGCCCGGCTATAGGGCGGCAACAATCACCACAGCAGACCTGACCAAATCCGCTGGCGTCATCAAGCTCACACCCTACACGCCCAAGGCGCTCTATCTGACTGTCTATGGAGTCGGCTCGAAAGGCCTGCGGGACGGCGCCATGACGCTGGTGCGCAACGGCGCGGCTAACGCGCTGGTGGTCGACCTGAAGGGCGATCGCGGGATCGTGCCCTACCCCAGCGCGGAGGCCCACGCGGTGAACCCAAGCGCCCGCAAGCTGACGACCATCCCTGACCTCGCGGCCTTCGTCAGCAAGATGCACGCCCAGAACGTCTATCTCATCGCCCGCTTCGTCACGTTCAAGGACGACACGCTCGCCGTCACCAGGCCCGAGCTTGCCGTCAAGCGCAGCGACGGCAGCCTGTTCAGGGATCGGGAGGGCTTGGCCTGGACCGATCCGTTTCAAGCCGAGGTGCGGGCCTACAACATCGCCCTGGCGGTGGAGGCGGCGCAGGCGGGATTCGACGAGGTTCAGTTCGATTATCTCCGCTTCCCGGATTCGTCGGCGCGCCTTCGGCTGGCTCAGCCCTCGAATATGAGAACCAGGACCACAGCTATCGCTGGTTTTCTGGCGGAAGCCCGCCGCCAGCTTGCGCCTTACAACGTCTATTTGGGCGC
>PLRV01000087.1:0-10297 GCA_003164925.1 Caulobacteraceae bacterium | reverse complement strand
CCAATTCCTACGCCATCGTCCGGCAGTCGCTTGCTAAGGCGCAAACGCGGCTTAAGGTCTCGCCTAAGCGTTTTCGCCCCTGGCTGCAGGCGTTTCGGGACTATGCTTTCGACCGTCGGCAGTTCGGCGCGGTCGAGGTCGCAAGGCAAACTCAGGCGGCGGACGACTTTGGGTCAGACGGATGGATGCTTTGGAACGCAAGCAACATCTATTCGGGCGCCGGGCTAGCCGCGCACCCTCGGGGTCCTTGAGGCAGTCTCTCCGCCTCGCCCTTTTCGCAGGCGTCCTCTTCCTGGGTGTTGACGTTGCGACGGCGCAGCCTGCCCGCTCCTTCCCGGCCGCGCCCGACCTGTCCGCCGCCCTAGCGCCTGTGGTGATGAGCGATCTGGCGGCTGGCGGTGTGCCGGGCGCTGTGGTGCTGGTCGGCGCGAACGACCGAACGGTTTACCGCGCCGCGTTCGGCTTGAGGGCGCTTGAACCGGCGCCGGCGCCGATGAGCGCCGACGACATCTTCGACCTGGCCTCGCTGACCAAGGTGGTGGCCACCACAACAGCGGTGATGCAACTGGTCGAAGCAGGCCGGATCCAGCTGGATGAGCCCGCGGCAACCTACTGGCCGGCGTTCGCCGCGAATGGCAAGGGCGCCATCACCATCCGACAGTTACTGACGCACACGTCCGGGCTAGCTCCGGATCTCGACGTCTTAGCAAACTGGAACGGGCTGGAGGCCGGACTGGATCGCGCCGCAGCCACGGCGCCGGTCCGGCCCGCAGGCGTGGCGTTCGCCTATAGCGACATCAACTTCATCGTGCTCGGCGCCATTGTCGCCCGCGTCAGCGGCGAGCCGCTCGAGGCCTATGTTCAGCGTCACATCTTTGAGCCTCTCGGCATGACCGACACTGGATTCGACCCCCCGGTGTCGAGCCTCGTCCGCATCGCGGCCACGGACTATGAACAAGGACGGCTGCGCTGGGGCGAGGTCCAGGATCCCACGGCTGATCGCATGGGCGGCGTGGCCGGCCACGCAGGCGTATTCTCGACCGCCGATGATCTCGCCCGCTTCGCTCGGATGCTGTTACACGGTGGCGAACTCGACGGGGCGCGTATCCTCAAACCCGAAACCGTTGCCTTGATGACGCGGCCGGCCGTCTTGCCCGGCGGCACGCGCCGGGGTTTGGGCTGGGACATGAGCTCGGCCTATTCCGTTGGGATGGACCAGGCGTTCGGCCCGTCGAGTTATGGCCACACCGGCTACACCGGGTGTCTTCTCTGGATCGATCCGGACACCCAGAGCTACCTCATCATCCTTACAAGCCGTCTGCACCCGGAGGGTCACGGAGACGTCAAGCTGCTACGCAAGGACCTCGGCCAGCTGGTCGGTGCGCTCACCAAGCGCTCGCCGGCGACGGCCTCGCTTCAAGCCGCGCGGAGCGTTTCGGCCCTCGGTGGCCGCGGCGCCTACTGACCGCCGTCCACCGAAGGGGCCGCCCGGCCCCGCGAGTCAACACATCTCGATCGCGCGTCGGAACCGATCCGTGGTCGCATGCAGGCCGGCTCACGCCGTCACCGTTGCCATGGCCAACAAGACCGTTCGGATCGTCTGGGCGGTGTTGGCCCGCGGCGAGGTCTACCCCACACCGGCCTTGACACCCGCAGAGCATGCTGCGGTCCGAACCCGTTGTTCAGCGCATCTTGGATTTTAGAGTGATCATATCGACGTCCACGGCGAAGCGGCCGTAACCGTGGTGGTGAATGATTTTCGGATCTGGCTGCGATGGATCCGCTCAGACCTTGACCACCTTGAGCACGAACAGGTTGTACCGGTCGACGAGTCGGGTATCGACGACCACGCATTCCAGATTAGCGAAGCGTTCCGCGATCAACGGCGGCGGCGCCCGTTCGGCTGGCGTGGCGGTCAATCCAAACCTAGCGAACTTGCCCACCGCCACGACCTTGGACGTGAGCGCCACGGCAGGCAATGCAATCACGCAGGCCTTGGTCCGTCGCAGGGCGGCGAAGCTGAAGTTGCCGGCGCTGACGACGCAGGCGACCAGAGGCGGTTGGAATTCGACCATCATATGCCAGGACAGGGCCATAACATTGACGGGGCCCGATCGGCCGCAGTCAGCAGAACGACTGGCTCTTGTTCGAGCAGCTGGTAGACCTTCGACAGCGGCAGTCCGTTCATCATGGCCGCCGCTCCGCGATAGCGCCAGGGAGCATTCTTGCCCCACGTTTATTCAGGTCATGGTAATCCTGCGCCTCTGGTCGAGCCGAAGGTTTGATCAGCGTCAACGCTGGTTGGCCGATCGCGCGCTACTAAGGGCCGCTTAGGCATTGCCGGCGATCAAAACTGCCGAGATTCCAGCTAACATTTTAGTGCGTGATCCATCACACCTTGCATTTCACTTGCTGTTCGAAGGCCGCGCGCAACCGCTGCGCTGGAAGAGCGTCTATAGTGTTTCGACGGAGCCTCCGATGAGCGCACGGCTCTTCCGCGCGCGAGAACCTGCGATTGTGGGGCTGATGAGTATTGTCGGCGCGCTCTGTGGCTGCGCGGTGGGCCCCAACTATTCGCCGCCGCCACCTGACGTTCCGAGCGCCTGGAGGGGGACCGCCGCCCCTCAGGCGCCGCTCAGCGTCGTCTCTCAACAGGATGTTGAGGAGACTGACTGGTGGAAAAGCTTCGGCGATCCCGAGCTGACGTCACTGATCGATCGCGCGCTGAAGGCCAACATGACCGTGCAGGAAGCTGTGTTGCGCATCGAGGAGGCGCGCGGCCAGCGACGCGTAATAGCCGCCGCAGCATGGCCGTCATTAGATGCGAATGCGTCATATGCTGAAACGCGGATCAGTGAGAAGACTGCGACGACCTCTCTGCTCAGCGCGCTCGGCGGCAGCGGGGCGTCGTCGCGGGGCGGGGCGCCGGGGGGCGTTTCCTCGGCCTTGCCTGGGCTGCAGAACCCGTTCAGTCAGTACCAGTATGGCCTGACCGGCTCCTGGGAGATCGATCTCTTCGGCCGCGTTCGTCGGCAGGTCGAGGCCGCTGACGCCAACACCGCTGCCGCGGTCGAAGATAGCCGCGCCGTTCAAGTCTCCCTGATGGCCGAGGTCGCCGCCGCTTACATTGATCTCCGTTCTGCCCAGGAGCAGCATGCCGTGTCCGAAGAGGCTGCGGCGACAGCCCGGCGCCTGGTCCAGGTCGCGACTGATGCCCGTCGGGCCGAGATCGGCGACGACTTTGACGTCGCGAACGCAAGGGCGGCGCTTGAAACCGCCGAAGCCGGACCGCCGCCGCTTGAGGTCGAAATCACCGCTGACGAGAGTCAGCTGGCGCTGCTGCTTGCTGAGAGGCCCGGCGCACTCGACTCGGAGCTCGAGACGGCCGCAACCATTCCGCCGCTGCCGCCCGCGGTTCCTATCGGCCTACCGTCGGCGTTGGCGCGCCGGCGGCCGGACATCCGCGAAGCGGAGGCTCAGCTGCATGCCGCCGTGGCGCAGCAGGGCGTTGCTGTCGCCGATCTCTATCCGCGCGTTTCACTTACCGCCGCGCTGGGGCTCGAGGCCGTCACGCCCACCGGTCTTGGCGCCTGGGCTGCGCGGTATTTCTCGGCGGGTCCCGGCCTAGACCTGCCGGTGTTCGACGCCGGCGCGCGCCGGGCGACCGTCCACATCGCCGACGTGCGCGCCAAGGAAGCCGCCGTCGCTTACGCGCAGACCGTCCTTGCGGCACTGCATGAGGTTGAGGACGCCGTCATGGCTTATGAGAAGGATCAGATGCGGCGCGGCTCCCTCAATGCAGCGGTCACACAAGACCGCACCGCACTCTCGCTCGCGAGAGTGCGGTATCAGGTCGGATCGGTGGGCTTGGCCGACGTCTTGCACGCCGAGACAGAACTCGAGACGGCGCGGGCTTCGCTAGCCTCCAGCACAGCCGCCACGGCGCAGGATTTGGTGACCCTCTACAAATCCTTGGGCGGCGGCTGGGAAAACGCTTCCAGCGGCGAAGGCAGGCTTTCGCCCGCCGCGCCTTACCATGAGTAGGAAGGTGCAAGCCCCCCCGGCTGGGAAGGTAACTTGGGTCAGTCGCAGGATAGCGGCGGGCCAAAGCATCATAACACTGAGGGTGGGGTTGGGCGGGCTGGCCCGGCTCTGCGGGCGGCTTTTGGAGGGCGTATGAACTGGCGTGGGTTGTCTCACATGGACCGTCGGCGGGTCGCCCTATTCGCTCTCATTGCTGTTGTGGTTGCTGCAGGCGGCTATGCGGTCTGGCGCTGGCCGACCATCTGGCGGGCGGTGTTTGGTCCGCCGCACAGCGCCGCCCAGATCCTCGTATCTGGCAACATCGAGGCGCATGAGAGCGTCTTAAGCTTCACCCAGGTGCAGGCTCCCATCGTCTACCTGCCGTTCGACGAGGGCGCGCATATCGCGGCCGGCGCGCTGCTCGCCCGCGTCGACGATCGCCTCTATAGCCGGCAGACGGACATTGATCGCAGAAACCTGCAGCTCGCGACGGCCCAAACTGCCGTCAACAAGAGCAACCTCATCGCGGCGCAAAACAGCGTCGTCAGCGATCGGTTCGATCTTGCGGAGAAGCAGCGCGATTATGTTCGCGCCGACACCGCGGCGAAATCCGGCGCCGCCTCAGGACAGGCGCGCGACTTGGCCCTGACGGCGTCGAAACAGTCGCAGGCCGCGCTCGACCGCGATCAGGCTCTGGTGGCGGTGGCGCGCGATAACATCGCGCTCGCCGCTGCGAGCCGAGCCTCGGCCCAGGAAAAGCTGAGGCTTGACGGCGTCACCCTCTCCTACACCGAACTGCACGCTCCGTTCAGCGGCGTCATCTCGGTGCGCGAAGCTGAACTCGGGGAGCTCGCCGGCCCAGGGGTGGCGATCTTCACGCTGGACGACCTCGATCACCCTTGGCTCCGCGCCTATGTGAACGAGCCCGATATCGGCCGCGTCCGCCTCGGCGAAGCTGTCGACGTAACGACCGATTCCTATCCAGGCAAGGCCTATCACGGACGGATCAGCTTCATTTCGCCTGAGGCCGAGTTTACGCCCAAAACTGTCGAGACGCATGCGGAGCGGGTGTCACTGGTCTATCGAGTGCGTATCGACATCGATAACCCGACCCATGAACTGCTGCCGGGGATGCCGGCCGACGCCGCCATCCCACTGCTGGCGTCGGGTAAGTGACCGCCACGACCCACGAGATCGTCATAGAGGCGCAAGGGCTCAAGCGCCGCTTTGGCGCCGTCGAGGCGGTGCGCGACATTAGCTTGACGATAATGCGCGGGGAAATCTTCGGTCTCGTCGGCGCCGACGGCGCGGGCAAGACGACGATCATGCGCCTGTTGGCCGGGGTGCTGCGGCCTGACGCGGGTGCGATCCGTGTCGCCGGCGTCGATGTTGTCGCAGAGCCTAAGCGCGTCAGATCCGAGCTCAGCTACATGCCGCAGCGCTTTGGGCTCTATGAAGATCTGACGGTCGCCGAGAACATCTTCTTTTATAGCGAGCTTTTCAGCGTGTCTCCGCGGGAGCGCCGGGCGCGCACTGGACAACTGCTCGAGGCGGCCGGCCTTGCACCGTTTCAGCGCCGCTTGGCCGGGCAGCTATCCGGCGGCATGAAGCAGAAACTGGGCCTTGTCTGCGCCTTGATTCATACGCCGCGGGTCTTGCTGCTCGACGAGCCCACCACGGGCGTCGATCCGGTCTCCCGCCGCGACTTCTGGGCCATTCTCTACAATCTGCGCGAAAGTGGCGTCACCATTCTGCTCTCCACCGCCTATATGGATGAGGCGGAGCGTTGTTCGCGCGTCGCCCTGCTCCAGGCTGGCCAGATCCGCAGCTGCGACACGCCCTCCAGGCTCAAGCAAGCGATGCCGGGAGCGCTGCTCGATGTCGTGGCGGACGATCCGGGCGCGGCGAATCAGGCGCTCAAAGACGCCCCGGGTGTGCTCGGCCTGTTGCTCATGGGTGACCGGGTCCACGTCCGCGTCGATGACGCTGGCCGCCGCTCGCCCGAGCTGCGCGCACGGCTTGCCGAGCGGGCGATCGCGCACACCGAGATCACGACGATTGAGCCCGGAATCGAGGACGTGTTCGTCGCGCTGCTCGAACCGGACGGCGCGGCGTGACCGGGTCGCAGCCCGTGGTCGTCGCCGAAGGGCTGACGAAGCGGTTTGGCGCCTTCACCGCCGTGGACCGGCTCGATCTCAGCATCGCCAAGGGCGAGGTCGTCGGCTTCATCGGTCCGAACGGCGCCGGCAAGTCGACCACCATCCGCATGCTGTGCGGCCTGCTGCGACCAAGCGCCGGGCGGGCCTCGGTGGCCGGCTTCGACGTCGGCCGACAGCCTGAGGCCGTGCGCGCGCATATCGGCTACATGTCGCAGAAGTTCTCGCTCTACGGCGACCTCACCTGCCGGGAGAACCTGCGCTTTTTCGCCGGCATTTATCGGGTTCCGCGCCAGGAGCGTGCGGAGCGTACCCACTTCGCGATCACCATGGCGGGCCTAGAAGGCCGCGAGGACATGCTCGTGCGCACCCTCGCGGGCGGCTGGAAGCAGCGGCTCGCGCTTGGCTGCGCCATCCTGCACCGTCCCCCTGTTCTCTTTCTCGATGAGCCGACGTCCGGCGTCGAGCCACAGGCTCGTCGACGCTTTTGGGATCTCATTCACACGCTCGCGGACGGCGGGGTCACCATCCTGGTATCGACCCACTACATGGACGAGGCGGAATACTGCAATCGCATCACCATGATCGATGCGGGCCGGCTGGTGGCGATCGGCAGCCCACGCGAACTTCGCCAGCAGGGCCTTGGCGGACAGCTCTTCGAAATCGTCTGCGCGCCGCTCGGAGCGGCGCTTGCGGCGCTACGACAGGCGCCGGGTGTCCTTGAGGTCGACATCTTCGGCGACAAGCTGCATGTGCTGGTTCACGAGCAGGCTGTCGCCGAAACACTGCGGCCATTCCTGACCGAGAAGGGGATCACGGCCGATCCGCCGCGCAGCATCGCCCCGAGCCTTGAGGACGTTTTTGTCCAACTTGTCTCGCGGCGGAGCAAGGCCCCGGGCGATGCGGGGATCAAGCCATGAGCCTGCGCCGCTTGTTCGCCATGGCGTTCAAGGAGACGCTGCAGATTTGGCGCGATCCGCGCAGCCTCGCCATCGCCTTGCTCATGCCGGTGATGCAGATGGCCTTGCTGGGCTATGGCGTCAGCCTCGACATCAAGCGTGTCCCCCTGTGCATTAACGATCAGGAGCACAGCCAGCTCAGCCGAGACCTTGTCCAGCGGTTCGTGGCGTCGGGCTGGTTCTCAGCCGACCACGCGTCGGCCACTGACAGAGCCGTGCGAGGGGCGCTGGATCGCGGCGCCTGCGCAGGCGCAGTGACGATTCCGGTCGATTTCTCGCGTGCGCTGATGACGACCGGAAGCGCCTCGGTGCAGACGGTGTTCGACGCGACCGACACCAACACGACCAACGTCGCTATCGGCTACGCCCAGGGGGTGATCGCCCAGACGACGGCTGACTTCGAATCGCAGTGGGCGGCCGCGCACGGCCTTAGGCCGCCCAAGATCGGGGCGGTCGATCTCGAGGCCCGAGTCTGGTTCAATGAAGGCCTCGACAGCCGCAATTTCATCATCCCCGCCGTGGTGGCGGTGATCCTCGCCCTGGTCGGCGCCCAGCTCACCTCGCTCACCATCTCGCGCGAATGGGAGCGCGGCACGATGGAGCAACTCATCTCCACGCCCGTGACCGCCCTGGAGGTGATGCTGGGCAAGCTCGTTCCCTATTTCGTCATCGGACTCGTCGACGCAGCGTTTTGCCTCTTTACGGCGATCTATTGGTTCAAGGTTCCGTTCCGCGGCAGCTTCATCGTCCTCGCCATCACCACGGCCCTCTTCACGCTCGTTGTTCTCGGTATCGGCTATCTCATATCGGTGCGCATCCGCAGCCAGCTCGGTGCGAGTCAGGTGGCGCTCATTCTTACGATGACGCCAACGACCATGCTGTCGGGTTACACCTTCGCGATCGACCAGATGCCCGCCCCCGTCCAGGCCGTCACCCTGCTCGTTTATGCGCGATACTACGTCACCATTCTGCGGGATGTTTTTCTGAAGGGCAGCCCGCTGCAGGATCTTCTGATCCCGATCGCCGCCCTCTCGGCTTATGCGGCGGCGATCATCTGGATCGCTGCGCGAAGCTTCCGCGACCGCCTGGATTAGACGCCCATGTTCGAACGCCTCCAGGTCATGCTGATGAAGGAGTTCCTGGAGCTTCGCCGTGATCGCTGGGCGATGTTCCGCCTGATCGTGCCGCTCATCATCCAGGTGATCATCTACGGCTACGCGGCGACCTTCACCGTCAATCACGTGGCGACGGCGGTGCTCGATCTCGACCAAAGTCAGGCAAGCCGCAGCCTCATATCGCACTTCGTCGCCACCGGGCGGTTCCACCTCGTGGATGTGGCCGATCGGCAGGAGCAGATCACCCACGACATCAATACCGGAAGGGCCACTCTGGCGATTGTGATCCACGCCGGTTTCGCCCAGGACCTGAATAATGGTCGAAGCGCGCCGCTGCAGGTCCTGGTGGACGGCACCAATTCCAATACCGCGCTGATCGCGCTGGGCTATGTCAGTCAGATCGTTGGGCAATTTCAGGCCGAGGAGATGAGTGGCGTTCCGCAAGCGCGAGCCGGCGCAACGGCTCCGGCGGTGACCGCCTCGCTCCAGGAGCGGCCGTGGTTCAACCCTGGCCTGACGGACCGTTGGTTCTTTATCCCCGGCGTCATCGCCACGCTCACCCTCGTTCAGGTGGTGAACCTCACGTCCTTCGCCGTCGTGCGCGAACGCGAGATGGGAACGCTTGAGCAGATCATGGTGAGCCCGATCAAACCGGTCGAGTTTATCCTCGGTAAGACGCTGCCGTTCTTCCTCATCGGATTCGCGGACGTGGCGCTGGTCACGGCGGTCGGCGTACTATGGTTCCAGGTGCCGTTCGTCGGCAACCCGCTGATCATGCTGCTGGGCACGTCACTCTTTCTGTTGGCTGCGCTGGGTCTCGGTTTGCTGCTGTCGACCTTTTCGCGCACTCAGCAGCAGGCCTTCGCGCTCAACTTCTTCCTGGTCAATCCACTCTTCATCCTGTCGGGATTCGCCTTTCCGATCGCGGCCATGCCGCGGGTTCTGCAGTGGCTCACCCTGGTCAATCCGCTGCGCTACTTCCTTGTCGTTATCCGCGCCGTCTTTCTCAAGGGCGTAGGGTTGGACGTTCTATGGCCGCCGCTTGCCGCCATGACGCTGCTTGGCGTCGGGATGCTGACAATCAGTGTTCTGCGCTTCCGCAAATCGCTGGACTAGGTGCATGGCCACGGCGCGGCCGGACAGGTGTCGAGCTTTCGTTTGCGATCTTCGATCTCAGCGGCCTGTCCGCACAGGTTCGCCAGGCCGCGTGTCCTGTCGCGGCTTTCTGGGCGCGACACGCGCGCTCGACATGCTGAGCGGCGAGCAGTGGCCGCGCATCTGCTGACTGGTCGGAACCGCGTTAGCCCCAGCGGAAATTCCGAGGGCCGAACGTCGCTTAATGGAACAAAAATAGCGAGACCCGGCGCTCGTTCAGCATGTCCTGTGTGAAGCCGCCAAAAATGGATTCCTCCAAGCGGCCGCGTTTATGTTGTTGGTCCGATGGCATTAGCGGACAGTCTTTAGCGTTTCAACGACGGCGGTGGCGCGCTCGTTCAGGGGGCGAAGAGCTTCCTTGAACGTGGCGGTGAAGGTTTCGGACGCACGGTTCATTTCAGCCATGTACGCTTCCATGGCTGATTTCGCGTAGGCGCTCTGCAGCTCCACCAATTCTTGAACGCTGCGAGCGCTGGAAAGCGCCTTGCTGACTTCGACATGGTTTTCTACGGCGGACTTGCTGTAGGCCAAAGCCTGAGCACCCAAGGCCTCGGCGCCCTTCGCCGTCGCCGTCGCGGCAGCCATGAGCGCCTCGATGTTTTGCTTGGATTGGGCATTGAGTTCGTTGAGCTTGGCGAGGGACTTCTCAACGCCGTCCTTCAAGGCTTGGGCGCCCGCCGTCGAGATCTGATCGGTCGCAGTTTGGGCGGCGTGGACGGTGTCTTTGGCGGTTTTGGCGTCGGCCATGATGTTTGCTCCTGGAGGGCGGTCGTGACGGGGTCAACCATATTGGGCTCGTGTGACGGTTCTCAAGCCCGCCTTGGCGCTGGGATCGAAGCCAGGCTCTCCGTGTTGCTCCGCCAGTTTCATTACGTCATTCAAAACGCTG
>PLRV01000013.1 GCA_003164925.1 Caulobacteraceae bacterium | reverse complement strand
CTTTGTCCACGTCCCGGACGAGGCCATCGGAGACCTCGACGCCACTCTGATGATCGGGCGCCACTACTCGATCTCCGCCTACGTCCGGAATATCGCCGACAGCCGGTTTATTCCGGATGGCTGGGCCGTTGACTACCAGGGCTCTATGCCTCCGCCCGCAGGCCGCGCCAGCATCAGTGACCCGCGGACCTTCGGGGTAGTCCTCAGCGCCAAATACTGAGGTCCCGAGTCCTTAGCCGCTAGACCGGCGAGCGTTGTCAGGCGTAACCCTGACAACGCTGCAGCCGAGATACGGTGTCTGCCGAAAATGATGACGGGGCGGCAATGATACAGCAGAATGATGGGTCGGGCGCTGCACCCGACCGATACACGCGGATCCCCGGATTGCTGCCAGCTTCCCAGCCAACGGCCGTGTTCGGCGGCGCGCGCCCCATCGCCGTCCAGGGTGACGCAATTGGTGGTGCGCTCATAGGCGATGAAGGCGGGTTCGGCGAACTGGCCGGCGAACGCCTGGATGACGGCGTCGGCGCCGAGGATCAGCGAACCGTTGCCGACGATGACATTGGCCCCGGCGGCGAAGAAGGGGCGCTGGCGGGTCGCGTCACGGGCCGCGGCCCCAGAAGCCCCTACACCCCGCCTCAGTCAAAACTGGTTTGCCAGGGTGAGGGGGCAACCACGGCAATACCGTTTTAAAAGCAGTTGAAGATCGGCAAGCACGATCGGGCGACGAAGGTTCGGGCTGAGCCGCCTCACCGATCGACCTGGGCGGCGAGGAGGAAGTCATGGCTATGCGCATTACATCAATGGCGGCGGCAATCGCTCTTTGCGGAGTGGCCCTGGCCGGCTGCGCGAGCACTTCCGGCTGGTCATCCCCCGCTGTCGCCACATCCTCGAGGTCGGGATGGGGCCCTCATGGCAAGCCGCTTTACATTTCCATGGTCTACAGCAACGCCACGCCGGGCCAGGAAGATGAGTTCAACCGCTGGTATGATCGCATCCACGCGCCGGTGATGATCGAGGGCGGCGATTTCGTTTGGGCTCAACGCTTTGAACTCAATGATAAAGGGATCGCCGGCGCGGGCACGCGCTCGCTGAGAAAGCGCCAGTTCATGGTGATGTTCGCCTTCGAGACGAACGACATCGACGCGACGCTGAAAGAGATGAACACGCGCCTGGCGATGCCCCGTAATACGGAGAGCCCGGCGATCGATTATAGCAGCCTGCAGGCGGTCACCTGGAGAGCGCTGGGTCCGGCCACCACGCAGAAGGACGCCATCCGCTTGCTCGCGGAGGAGGAGGTCGCTGGCCACGTGCCGAAGCCGGGAGCGCCGGCTCTGCCCGGGGCCTATGTAGGCACGCCGCCAAAGATGCCGGGACCTGACGACTGATCGATGCCGCCTGGATTCGACGCTGCGCCACCGCGATAAGCCGCTAGCGATCGGGCGGGCGGTCAAACTGGGGGCCTAATCTGTTGGACCGCGCGGCCCCGAGGGAACTGACACATTAAGTCGGTCGAGCGCGACAAGATCCGCTCCACCCTGGTTGTCAGGCAACGACGGTCGCGGCTTCGCCGATGAGCTGGCTAAGTCGCGGTCGAGCAAGCCACCATCCGGCATAATCCAAATATTCAAGGCGTCAATCGAACAGACCCAGCGTCGGCGGCTCGGTCTCCAGAATTTGACGCGCCAGGGCGCGAGAAATAGCGCGGCCTTCGGCATCGGCCGCCTCGTCCAGACGGATGACAACTTCCTGAGCCTTGGCCGCAGAGCGTTCTATGCGCCGCAAAAGATACGGAATTACGTCATCGGCGGGACGAATATTCCGCTCCCGGAAAAATTTTTCCAGAAGACTCTCGAGGATGGCGTCGTCGGGCTCTTCGATTTCCGCCACCAGCAAGGCGTTCAGGCGTGACCGCAGGTCGGCGAGGGACGGCGCCCAGGCGGTCGGCGCCAGACGCGCGGTGAGCAGCAGGCTCCCCCCCGGCTGCGCGGCCATGTTGATCAGGTGGAACAGAGTTTCCTCGCGCTCGGGCAAGGTGCGGTCGACGTCCTCGTAAAGCACCGGTGATCCGGCCAGCGCGCCCAGGTCGACGGGCCCCTTGGGCGCAACGATGCGGGCCTTGGTCTCCTGGGCCCAGGCCCGGGCCATGTGGCTCTTGCCCACGCCCGCATTGCCCACGAGGGCAAGAACGCCGCCGGGCCATCGCGGCCAGGCGTCCAGCGCGGCGACCGCCTGGTTGTTGGAGTCGGACACCACCAGGGTCTTGCGGCTGAAAGCCTGGGGGCGGTGAAGGTTCAGGCGAAGTTGGCGACTCAATGCAGGGTCCGGCAGAGCGGGGATGAATTCTAGCAACAGACGGACGGCGCGTCGATCAGCCCTGGGTGGCGCTGTCCGCCGACTCCATCAGCTTTTGCACAAGTTTGCTGAAGCGCGGGCCATGCAGACGATAGCACGACAGGACGATGGGCTGGCCTGTGGGCAGGCTGCGCGCCAGGGCTTCCATGCCGGGTTGAACGTCGAAGCGCGGGACCATGCGGCCCTCGTCGTCCTTGGGAAAGCGGACGGGTTGGGCGTAAAGGCGGCTGAGATGCGGGCACAGGCGCTGGGCGCGCTCGGCGCAGGCCTTGTGAACCGGCGGCACGTTGCAGCCATAGCGCCGTTGGCCGTCGTCCAGATCGATCATGCCGCCCGTCTGCAGCGGAAACAGCCAGCGGTCCCAGCTCTTGGTCGGCTCGCCGCACACGTGGCACAGGTGAGCGAACATGCCGCGCTTGTTGCGGCTGGCATGGTTGGCGGCGAACACCGGGTGGCCGACGCCGGGCTTTTCTTCCTGGAACACCTCCAGATAGCCGGGAAAGTCGGTCGACCGCTGCAGGCCGAACACGCTTTCGCCCGTCCAGGCCACCGACCAGGGCGCGGTTTCGCCGATCACCCAGGGCTGGTCGGGCGGCATGGGGCGATCAGTCCTCCACGGTCCAGATAGGCATGAGCGCCAGCAGGCTGATCAGCCCCGCGGCGGCGATGTAGTAGCCGACATAACGCAGCCCGCCGCTCCTGACCAAGGATTGAGCGATGAACGGGGTCAGGCCGCCGCCGATGACGCCAGCCAGGTTGAAGGCCATGGAGGCCCCGGTGTAGCGCACCCGTGCGGGAAACAGCGACGGCAGGAACGCGCCAAGCGGACCATAGGTGACGCCCATCACGAACATGGCGATGGACAGGAAGGCCCACAGGATCAATACCGATCCCGATTGCATCATCGGCGCCAGTAAGAACGACATGGGCACAGTGATGACGCAGGCGGCGATCAGCACCTTGCGTGCGTTCAGCATGTCCGCCCAGCATGCCGACAGGATTACGCCAATGGCGAAGAAGCCGATGGCGCCCAGCTGCACGCTCAGGAATGCGGCATAGGAATAGTGCAGGGCGCCTGTGCCGTAGCCCAGGGCGAAGGCCGTGATCACATAGTAGACCGCAAAAACGGAGACGGTGGCGAATACGCCGGCCAGGACCCGAAGCCAGTGATGTTTGAGCAACTCGGCCAAAGGCGCCCGCAGGGGCGGTCCCGCCTTCATCGCCTCGGCGAAGGCGGGGGTCTCGGTCAGCTTCAAACGCACCCACAGGCCAACCCCCACGAGGACGGCGGAGGCCATGAAGGGCAGCCGCCAGCCCCAATCCTTGAACTGTTCCTTGGTGATCACGAGGGTGAGCAGCAGAAACAGGCCATTGGCCGCCAGAAAGCCCACCGGCGCGCCCAGCTGGGGGAACATGCCGAAGCGGGCCTTGTGGCTGGGCGGAGCATTTTCCACCGCCAGCAGCGCCGCCCCGCCCCATTCGCCGCCCAGGCCGAAGCCTTGGCCGAATCTGAGAATGCACAGCAGCAAGGGCGCCCACCCGCCGACCATGGCGTAGGTGGGCAGAAGGCCGATCGCCACGGTCGAGCCGCCCATCAGCAGCAGCGACGCCACCAGGGTGGACTTGCGGCCGATGCGGTCGCCGAAATGACCAAACACCCAGCCGCCCACCGGGCGCGCGATGAAGGCCAGGGCGAAGGTGGCGTAGGAGCTGAGAAGTTGGGCGTTGGCGTCGCCCTTGGGAAAGAACAAGGGCCCCAGCACCAGCGCCGCGGCGGTGGCGTAGACATAGAAGTCGTAGAACTCCACCGCCGTCCCGACCAGGCTCGCCAATAGCACCCGGCGGGTTGAGGGCGCGGGCGCACCCAGCCTTACTTTACTCATTTTTTCCTATTCCGTCGGGCCGCACCAACCGGGCAGATAGGCGGCGTCCTTGCCGGCGGCCAAGGTCATAGCCTTTTTGAGAGCCGCCTCGAAGTCCTCCGCGATCAGCTTGACCTTCACGCGCCGCCGGAGGAAGTCGGCCCAGATGAATTCGCTGAAGGGCGTGGTGTCTTTGGCGAAGCCGCCCATGCGGCGCAATTCTCCCGCCAGGCTGCGGTAGGGATCGTCCGCCATTTTGGCGACGTTGACCGGAATCTCGTCGAAATGTTCGCGCTTGCCCTCCACGCCGTACGGATGACACCAGCCGCGGTTATCCATGTAGACCCAGAAGGACGATTTGGTCAGGCCGCTGAGGTCGGCCAGGACATTGACCAATATATCCCGCACGCCCTCCTCATGCAGGGCGAGGCACAGATGGTGATGATCGAGGATATAGCGCCGGCCCTTGGGCCCAACGATCACCGGAATCATATGCTGGCCCAGATATTCGGCGGCCTTCTCGCCGTGCGGTCCGGCTACGGCGCGTTCGCGCCAAGCCATGCGTTTCTGCCGGACTTCCCTGTAGCCGACTGTGATCTGGGTGGGGCGTAGTTCGGCGATGGCTACGGGCTTGAGCAGCGGCTCACGGAACGTCATGGCGGATCCGGCTGTTTCGGTGGCCGTAGTTTAGGCGCCTGGGCATGTTTAAGCCAAGAGCCATGATGGGGTGCGCGCCCGCTCGCAACGTCTTCTTGGCAAAGGAACCGCGAGGAGCGGTGGCCGGCGAGTTTACGCGCCGGTCGGGGCTTGGGCGGGTCGGATACTAGGAGGCCGCGTGCCAATCGAGACTGTTCGCATCCCAAGGCTCGGCGCTTTCGGCAGCCTGCGCCTGCCGCATCCCGTCCGGCGCTCCAGCCCACGGCCGATTTTGAGCCTCCTGCTGTGGGGAGCCGCGGGGGGGCTCGGCCTGATGGCCTGCCCGCTGGACGGTTCGGCTTCCCTGCGGCCGCGCGGCGTGATGGTGGACATCGGCGGCCGGCGCCTGCGCATCGTGTGCGAAGGCCCGGCCAACGCTGGACCGACGGTGCTGTTCGAATCCGGCGCCTATGGCTTCTCGGGCGACTGGGCCTGGAGCCAGCGCCTGCTGACCCAGCAGGGCGTGCGCTCGTGCGCCTACGACCGGGCGGGCATGGGCCTGTCCGATCCGGCCCCCGCCGACGAGCCCCGCGACGGGATCAACGTGGCGCGCGACCTGGAGAAGCTGCTCCTGGCCGCCCACGTCCCGCCGCCGTACGTGCTGGCGGGCCACTCCATGGCCGGCGCCCGGGTGCACCTGTTCGCCAACCGCAACCCGGACAAGGTGGCCGGCCTGGTGCTGGTGGATTCCACCACGCCGGAGGCCATGTCCGACCCTCAGGTGGCCAAGTATGTGCTGGGTTTCACCCACCAGACGCACATGGCCGCGCTCGTCTCCCAGTTCGGCGTCCTCAAGCTGCTGGCGAGCACTCCGCTGGGCGACAAGGTCGGTCTGCCGCCGGAGGAGGATCAGGAAAAGCGGGTCCAGTTCGCGTCGCCCGGTTACAACCGCACCGCCTACGAGGAAGTGACCTACTGGCCCCTGGCGGCGCGCCAGGCGGCCCAGACCGGTCCGCTCAATCCCGATCTGCCGGTGGCCGTGGTCAGCGCCGGGGTGTTCGACACCCCCGAGGGCCCTCGCATGCAGGCCCTTCAGTCTCCGCCGGCTCGCGCCTCGCGCGCCGGTCACGTCGAGGTGGTGGCCGGAGCCAGCCACAATGGCCTGCTGGGCAAAGCCTATGCCCCGGCCATCGTGCGCGGGATCGACTTCGTGCTGAACGCGATCGGGGCCAGCAGCCCTCACGGCTGAACAGCGCCGCTTGATCTATTGAGCTTGGGCTTCCAGAGCGGCCCGCGCCTCGTCGGCGGCGGCCACGGGCGCGTCGAAGTCCACGCGGGCGATCTCGCCGTCCGGCCGGCGCAAATCGGCGCCGTCGGGATCGATCCCCGTCAGGGTCCAGCGGTCCCGCAGCTTGGCGCGCCGGCCCAGGATCTCGATCTTGGCCGCCGCCGTTTGGTTCAAGGATCGGACAAGGTCAGCCTCGGCCAGGGCGATGCCCTCGGCGACGGCCGGATCGGCGCGCAATTCATGGCCTTCGATCCATTGGATCTTACCGAAGCCGGCGACGATCTGGCCGCGCTCGGGGACGAAGCGCCAAAGTCTGAAATCGCCAAAGCCGCGATAGGCCGCCGCCGAGGGATGGCGGCGCACATAGCGGTCCAGCGCTCGCTCGTCCTGCAGGGGTTCGGCCCGGCCCAGCACGGTCAGGCGCGGCCCGGTCAGAGGCTCGGCAAGGCCTAAGGTTCCGTCGAACAGGATCGAGGCGCGCCCGTCGCGTTTCAGGTTGCGGGTATGCGCGGCCAGATCCGACAGCAACAGCAGGGGGCACATGTCCACGTCGCACGCGACCAGCACGAGGGAGGCGTAGGGCCAGGCGCCGCGCTCGTCCTCCAACGCGCTGGCCAGGGTCGCGCGCCAGGCGTGGCGCATCAGGCGGCGCGCTTCGAAGGCCGGGGTGACGGTGGTCATGGGGCTGGCTCCTGGCGCGACAGGTCGCACACTTAGACCTCGGTTGTCGCGCGCGCGAGAGAGGCCCGGCGTGAAGATTGAACCAGAGCGCGTCCGCAAGCGTTGCCTTTGTGGGTCGCAATAGTGTGAGGAGCTGGCGAATGTTCAAAACGGGCGCGCTTTGGGGAATCGCCGCCACAGGCGCCGGCATACTGATGGTCGGGTGCGCTACGACCGCGCCCACGCCGGCAGCCAGAGGCTGCGCCGACGCCCATCTGTCGATCTATTTCGACGAAAATTCCGCCGCCCTCACCGGTCCGGCGCGCGACCTGATCGACGAGGCCGGCCACCGGGCTGTGGCCTGCCGGGTGCAGGCGGTGGAGGTGGTGGGCCTGGCCGATTATCGCGGCCCGGCCGACGTCAATTTGACGCTGTCGCGTCAGCGCGCCGAAGTGGTGGCTCGGGCGTTGGAGAAGGCCGGCCTTCCGACGCCGCGCTTCTCCGTCACCGCCGAGGGCGACGCCGGCGCACAGGCCGCGCCGGGCGTGGCTGTGCCCATGCGCCGGGAAGCCCAGGTGGTGATCCACTACGCCGGATCCTGAGCGAAGCCCGCCAGGCCATCTGGAAAGTGTTCTCGCGCCGCCCCAGCCGGTTGTCCGATTTCCCGTTTCGTGCGTTTTTAGGGGGACGGAACATCCAAGCGGCCCCAACGCCGCACTGGTCACAGGGAGGTCTTCATGCGCCGCTGGCTTAGCGTTTCACCCGTCATCGCCGTGGCCGCCGCAGCGGCTTTGGGAGTCTCCTTTGCGGGAGCCCAAACGGCCCCGCCGCCGGCAAAGCCCGCCGGCCAGTGCTTCGCCATGCGCGATTGGCGTGGCTGGAAGGCGTCGCCAGACTCCAAGGCCTTGTACATCCGCACCGGGGTGAACGAGGTCTATCGTCTGGACCTCGACTTTGCCTGCCCGGAACTGCAGGGCCCCGACCCCCGCCTGATCACCCGGGGCCGCGGCGACAGCGACTTTGTGTGCAGCCCGCTGGACCTGGACCTCAGCGTCCGCATCGCGCCGGGCTTTTCCTCGCCCTGTCAGGTCAAGTCGATCAGCCTCCTGACCCCTGACCAGGTCGCCGCCCTGCCGCCTAAGCTGAAGCCGTAAGGGCGCGCCCAGGGCGCTACTTGCGCATCATCGGCTTGGACTTGGCCGCCGAACGGGCGGCCGCCGCGCGTTCGGAGTCGCGCAGGCCCCCGCGCGGGCCGTCCTTGGCCGCCAGCGCCGCCTTGCGCCGGGCCACCATCTGGGCGAGGGCCTCGGTGAGCGGCTTGGGCGCGGCGGTCGGGTCAGCTTTGGGATCGGTCATGCGCGAGCCTTAGCACGGGAAGAGGCGGCGGTCGCTGGGACCCAATTTATTTAACCACCAAGGCCGCCAAAGGGGCCAAGGCCTAACACATCTCGTCATCCCACGGGCGGCTTGCAGGCGGCCGGAGGATGACGAGCTTTATTTGCCTTCGCGCTCTTGGCGGCCTTGGTGGTCAAAAATGGGGGCGCTAAACCCCCAGCGCCGCGCGCGCCTTGCGGCTCAGGCCCTCCACCACCAGTGCATGTGAGCGAGCGATGTGGTCTTGCAACGCCTCGTCGTCCGGCCCCTCGCCATAAGCCTGGATCCACTTCAGCCCGCGCGAGGCCATGTAGGGCGCCGGCCGCAGGCCCGGCTGGTCCCTCAGCACCTCATAGGCGATCTCGCCGGCCTTGAATGTCACGCGCGCCTGCCCGTCCTCGCGCTCGCCGCCGATGGCGAACACCTTGGCGCCCACCTTCCACACATGATGATCGCCCCACTGGATCACGTGGGCGGCGCCGGGGAGGGTGGAGCAGAAGGCGTTGAAGGCGGCGGGGGTCATGGCGGGGGGGAAAAGCGGCGTTCCGAGGGAGCGGATTGACGCGCCAAGCGTTACCATAGCCAGGCGGGTCTGCGACTTGCCGGTCAAAAGGATCCCGACCATGAACAGACCCTTCCTCGCAGCCTTGCTGGCGGCCTCGGCCTTATCCAGCGGCCTTGCCTGGGCCGACCCCAAGGACGATCGCGGCGGCGGCGGCCATCCTCAACCGCAACATCAGGCCCAGGCGCAACGCCAACCCCAGGCCAGGGCGCAAGGCTTCGCCCAACCCCAGGCGCAACGCCAACCGCGGCAGCAGGCCCAGCGCCAACCCCAGGTCAGGACGCGGGGCTTTGCCCAGACCCAACCCCAAGCCCGGGTCCAGCGCCAAACCCAGGCCAGGACGCAGGGATACGCCCAAACCCAGGCCCAGGGGCGGGGCGTCGCCGCGTCGCGCGGCGGGGGGGGCGGGTTCAGCTATGGCGGACGCCAGCACGCCCGGATTCAGGGGCCGGCCTTCAGCTATCCCCAGGGCTATGGCTATCGCCGGTGGGGCGTGGGCCAAGACCTGCCGCTGCTGTTCCTCAGCTCCCTGTATTTCTTCGACAGCTACGCCGAATACGGCATAGGCGCGCCGCCCTACGGCTATCGCTGGGTGCGCTACGGACCGGACCTGCTGCTGGTCAGTGACCGCACCGGCCGCATCCGCCGGGTGATCTACGGCGTGTTCTACTAGGCCGTAGTGACGATTTAGCT
>PLRV01000021.1 GCA_003164925.1 Caulobacteraceae bacterium | reverse complement strand
CACTGACCCGCGTCGTCCGATCCTCGCCGGGAGCTGCGCAGCCGCGCTCCTGGCCCTCAGCGCTTGCGGCCAGGGCGCCGGCGATAAGGCCCGCCTCGATCGGATCGAACACCGTCTGGACGCCCTGGAACAGCGGCTGGGCGCTGCCGCAAGTCCATCGGCGCCCCCCTCCCCCGCGTCCAGCCAACTGGCGCCCGCCGTCAGCGCCCCAGCGGCGTCCGGGGGCAACGCTTCGTCCTATGTGCCCGGCGCCGTTGCCGTTGCTCACGCCGCGCCTGCCAACGCGCGCCAGATCGAAGAGGTGCCCGCCGACAGCGTCGGAGGGTTTGTCTACACCGGCGGACCGATCACCCTGCACGACCTCTCCGCGCAGGGTGTGCGATACGCCGGTCTGACCGGCATAGAGCTGCAGGGCTGGCTCAAGACGACCGAAGCTGGGCGTTATGAACTGGGCGAGGATCTGCACGGCTTTCCGGGTGGGGTGATCCTGGAGGCCGATTGCGTGTTGGAGGTCTGGCTGGAAGATCGCGTGATCGGCAGTCAACAAGGCGTCCTGCCGGCCCCCGACAACAGCGGAGGCGAACAACGGCTAAGCCTCGTGACGGGCGCCAATCTTCAGCCGGGACTGTACAAGCTGCGCCTTTGGACAGTCTGCTCGTCCGCCGCGCCTCGCGCGGCGCGGGTCACCGTCGACCTCTTGCTGAAGTCCCCTTCGGACCTGAATCTGCGGGGGTTCCACTCGGACGAACTGCTGCATCAGCACTGACCCAAGATTCAGTACCACGATCCAAATCCATGCAACTTCATGTCGATTCAATCCGATCGCTGCCCGTGGCCGACGGCCCCAGCCGCCACACTCAGGTTCGCGTCACGACATTGGCCTGGCCCGCCCGAATCCGTGCTTTCATCGCGTCGGCTACGCGCTGGCGCAACGCGTCGGACAGTCGGCCGTATCGCCACCAGGCGCCGCTTGGCTTGCGCGCCGGTCGAAGATCATGGCCCGGCCAAAGGGTGATGTTGAGCTCCGAGGTCACGATCCAGCTCTGGCGTTCGAGCCCAAGAGCGCCGCCCGGAAGCGGAATCTTGCTGCCATGGTCGGGCTCTGTGCCCGTGATCGGCATGACAACCACGCGGCGGCCGCCTTCCAGAATCGCCACGATAACACAGCGCCGGTCCTTGACTCCTTCCAGGAGCCCGGCTTCTCGCTCGTGTTTCCAGAGAAAGGAAAACTCGATGACATCGCCTCGTTCGGGCGTGCGTGCGTTAGCCGATGATGGTGTCGCCATCGTCGGCTGCTCCGCTAGGAGCCCGGAGATTGTCCAAGTCATCAAGGATGGCGCTGGCCAGATCGGCCGGAAGTTCCGAGGTCAGGTGAACCTGGCGCTCCTGATCTCGGAGACGTTCATAGTCTTCGTAGGCCAACAGCACATGACGTGGCCGCCCATGCGCGGTGATCACGACGGGCTCACGCAGAGCCTTATCGGTGACTTCCTTCCAATGCCGTAGTGCTTCCTTGGACGTGACCGTCCGGGCTGAGTTTTGCTCTGTTACCGCTGTCATGTCGATACGCTCCATCGCGCCGTCAGGCTCGCACGACCTTCGGCCGCACTGTTGGATTAGTCGTACAATACGACTTAGCCGACCTTTGTCAAGATTTTGGACATCACTATTTAGTCGAGACGTGGCAGACGTGGCGATCTGGACGCCGACAAATCCGCCGTGAAGCGACGTGCCCCAGCGCCCGACCCAGATAATGCGCCCCGCAGCAGGCCTCCATGGCGATCGTTCAAGGCGCAAGCTTCGACGCGAAGCTCGCAACGGAGGCGAATTGCATCCGACGCCGAAGAGTTGGGGGTGGGCCATTCCATAAAACGCTGCACACCTCCAAGCAGCAGCTGCTACCTGCCTCGCGAAAGCGGGGGTGGCCGAAGCGCGCGAGCGCTGGAAGGCTGGCCAGGCCAGCCTTCGCTCGGACGGAATCCCCGCGCCCTGGGTGCTGGACGGGGCGACGGTCCGCCAGGCCTTCCTGGTCAACATCGACAAGGTGCTCGGGCCGACCCGCAAGCCCGGCGACATCGTGGTGATGGATAACTTGCCCGCTCAGAAGGGGGACGTCGTCTGCAACAGCATCGAAGCCACCGGTGCCAGCTTGCTTCTGCTCTCGCCCTACTCGCCGGACCTCAATCCGATCGAACTGGCCTTCGTAAAGCTCAAGGCGCTCCTGCGAAAGGCCGCCGAGCGCACCATGAGTGCCCTGTGGGACCAAATAGGACAGGAGCTCGCCGCCTTCACCCCTCCGGAATGCGCTAACTACTTCCGCCACAATGGGTATGCGTCAGCGTGAGCGCCGAATGCTCTAGACGTATGGCCGCGGGAGCCTCAAGACCGACGCCTGAGCCGTCGGGTTGGTCACAGATACCCCGACGATTGGGCCAAGTTGCCCATGGGCAACTTCAGCCCTTGGGACGCAGCTGGGTGAGCTCGCGGGCGAAGGCTTCATTGAAATCGGCGTTGCTAGCATCGGCGTCCAGCACGAGCTCGAGTACCACCTTTTTGGACCCCTTGCGGGCCAGCGTGAACAGGGTGGCGCCCGCTGCGTTGGCGATCGGCGCGACGCCCTTTGGCGCGGCCTTGGTCTTTGTCGCCGCCGCCGCAGCGTGGGTCAGCAGGGAGATCACCTTGGCCGGATCGATAATCCCCTGCCCGCTCGCCATGGCGTCAGCCTGTTGCGCCGCTAGGCGCTTGGCCTCGGCCATGACGCGAGGCCGCATCGCGGTGTCAGCCAGGAGGGGCTTGATCGAGCGGGCGTGGCGCTCGCGAAGCTGGCGTACATCGCCGAAGGCCTGGACCACATCGGTCGGCAGCTTCGCGAGGTCCAGGAACCGCGAAAGCCACGCCTTTTGCACGTCGAGACGCTCGGCCATGCGCTGCGCCACGCCGCCGTAGAACGCCTCGACGGCGTACCGATAATCAAGGGCCCGTTCGTAGTCGCTGATGTCCTGGCGCGCGCGGTTTTCCGCGTCCGCCAGGCGGAAGGCCTGCTCGTCCGTGAGATCGCGCTCCTCGATCAAGTAGCGGATCTCGCGGTGCTCGACGGTGCGCAAATAGCTGACCGACCAATGGCGGCGAGCGCCGCAAATGACCTCGAAATCAAAGCTCGGATCGTCGGTCACCCGCCGCACGATCGCAGGAAACTCCTGCTCGTTCTGAGCTCGAAGGCTCTCGATGAGATCGGCGCAGGACACCTCATTCAGCAGTTCGTAGCGCCGGTTGTGGCGCGCCCACATCCGGCAGCGCGCTGGATCGACCAGCTGCAGGGTCTTTTCCTTGACGTCGCCCGAGGTGACGCGGGCAAGACTGGTCATCCGGGTGTTCAGGCGCTCAGGCTGCGGGACGTCGCGCGCGGGCGTCGGGGTTTCTGTGACTGGGGGTGCCACGAGGCCCGCGAGAATGGAACGGTTTTTCCCTGTTGTGGACGCCATAGCCCCCTCCCCTAGCCCAGACCCAGTCGCCGCAGCTCGGACCGATGGCTCGGCCAGGCCTTGCGGATCAAAAGTTCGATCTCGCCATTGAGCCGATCGAGGTTGTTGCGGCAGCGCTCATAGGTCTTGGTTGCCAGTCCGGTCAGCTCATAGACCGTGCGCAGCTGGACGTTGGCATTGTCGATCTCGGCCGAATCCAGCAGCGAGGCCGACAGCATGTCGGCGCCGAAGACTGCGTGCATCATGTCGCGGATCTGGGTGTGGGCGCTCTTGCCCTCGTCGACCTTGGTCGCGACGACGCGGAGGAAATGGAAGCCCCGTGCACCCAGGTGGCCCTCCATGATCTCCAGTGTCTCGACGATCATTCGAAGGAAATGGGCGGTCGATGCGAAGTCCACCGTCGAAGGCGGGGTTGGGATCAGAAGCGCATTGGCCGCGCGGATCACGGCCAGCGACAGCATCCCCAGGGCCGGTGGGGGGTCGAGTAGGACCACGTCATATGCATCCGCCATACTTTCGACGCCTAGCCGAAGCCGATCCAGCGATTGAGGATTGCCGCGAAGCCGGGCGGCCGCCTCATACTCCGCCTGATACAGGCCGAGGTTCGCCGGAATCAGGTCGATGCCCGTCCAGGCTGTCGAGCGCACGGCGTACTTCAAATCGGGCGGACCAGCGTGCCGGAAGAACGGAAGCAGGGTTTGCTCATCATCCACTTCGATGTCCGGGTTCAGCCCGAAAATCGTCGTGCTGCTCGCCTGACTGTCGCAGTCGATGACCGCGACCCGGTAACCCTTCAGGGCGAGGAACTGGGCGATGTGGCAGGTGAGGGTGCTCTTACCTACCCCGCCCTTGAAGTTCTGGACGGCGAGGATGAGGGGCGGGTCGTTGGGACCCCGGCTGGGACGTGTTCCGAAGACATCGCGCATGTGGTTGATCTCAGTGAGGCTGTAGCCCTCGCGCCGGCCAGAGGGACCCAACCGCGGGGCAGGGAGCCGGCCGTCGGCTTCGGCCTGGCGAATCGCCTCGGACGTCCGGCCCACCATTTCCGCGGCCTTGGTGATCGTGAAGCGTAGATCGACGAGCTTTTCCTCGCCGGGCGCGAACACCGTGGCGCGCAGCCGGGTGATGACGTCGTGGGCGCGGTCGCTTAGCGCCGACAGGGCGTCGAGGAGAATGGGGCCAGCTGTGGTGTTTTCAGCGATTGCCAGTTTCGCCATGACCGCCCTCCTTTGCAAATCCTAGCCGGGATAGCCGGACTTTGCCAAGTTTTCGGTCCGATACAATAAAAAAAGGGTTAACAGCGCGCCGAGCCTGAACCCTCAAGGTTCAAGGCGACGGCAAGCCAGCCTCTCAGCGGGGGACGTTAGAAGAATTTCTTATGGATAAGGTTAGAGAGAGTTAGAGCGGTCGAATTTGCCGAAAAACCCTGTGGCCGTCGGGGATTGCGGCGAGACCAGGTCACCAATACCCCGAGCCGTTGGTCACTGAAACCCCGTGGGGTTGGTCTTTGATCCCCCGTGGAACAGGTCACCGTTCCCCCGTGTTTGGGACCCTGCGCTTGTCGAACATGGCATCGACCTCAAGGGCGCGTGCGTCTTCCCGAGCGCGACGCGCCGAATCGGCCTCAAGCCGGGCCAGGTCGGCCTTGATCTGCGCGCGCTCGGCCGCGTCCCGTCGGATGAAGTGGATGGCCGCCGAGCGGTCCGCGGCAGTGACGAAGCTCAGGGCGTACTCGGGCAGGTCGTTGGTCGTGACGATCTTCTTCAAGAGGTAGGTGAATTGCTTGAGCGGGCTCTCGCTGCCGGTCTTCTCATGGAGCAGACTGATCCGACAGGTCCAGCCGGACGGTTGGTCGCCCGCGTGCTTGCGAGCGATGCGGTAGATCGCGCGCTCAAGTCCGCCCGGAAGGGTGAAATAGTCCGGATGCAAGGTGAGCAGGGCCCGGTCTTTGATGACTCCCTCATAGACCCAGTTGGAGAGCGTCAGCGTCAGGCCTCGCGGCGCGCCCGTCTTCGGATCGGACTCCAGCACCCACTCGTCCAACCAGCCAAACTGCGCGCGGGTGTTGCGCTTGGTTGCGCGGACCGAGGTCTGGATCGTGGTCGCCTCGAGGCGCTGCAGGGCTGCCTGCAGCTCCTTGTAGCCCTTGCCCCCGGTGTCTCGGCGAATGGCCTTCAGGAGATCATAGGTCGTGGTGTGGAGCGTGCGCGGCAGGTCGTTTTGGCCGGCTTCGCGCATCTGGTTGATGCGCGATGTCGCCCAGACGAGGATGTCGGCGTCCCAAATGGTCGCGATCCCAAAGGCCGGGTTGGCGCTGACATGGACCCACACCTCGCCGTCCGGGCTGGTGTATTCGATGGGCTTGAGACGCTTGCGCTTGGCGAGCGAAAAGAAGGGGCGCTCCATCACCTCCCGCTGATCCTTCAGCGGCAAGCTGTTCATCCTGGGGACGAACAGATCAAACTCGCGCTCTCGAATCGCCCGCTTAGACATGGCCGACCCCACCACGCGCGCTCGGGTTCGGGAAGGGGTGGGGGCTATGGCTGGCCCCGCGCCCGGAAAGTTGCCCATGGGCAACTTTCGTGAAACCATCCCGGCGCGTCATAGCCGTAGAACCCGTTTCGGTCGCTCTGCAAGCGGGCCCTGGCGCTCGGGGGCGAGGGCGGCCAAGTTCTGCAAGCGCCAGCGGACCGCCGGCAACTCGGCGACCAGCTTGCCCGCATAAAGGTCGGGGAACGAGACGAGGGAGGCCTCGGCGTAGCCATACTCCGACTCGACGCGCTCGCTGACACCGGGGGTCTCGGGTGGAAACACCACCCCGCGCAGGACGGGCGTCACCTCGATCTTGATCTGCACGCCGCCGGCGCGAACCAACAGGCGTCGGGCCTGCACGGCCGCCCCGCCTTGCACCTCGCCGACAGCGCCCGGGATCGGTGCAGCGATCCGGCGAAGAGCGGCGTCGATCTCGGCCAGGGATCGCTTCACGATCGGCGACCGGAAGGAAGGTCAGGTCGATGTCAATCGACAGCCGAGGCGGGCCGCGCCAGAAGAGGTTGATGGCGGTGCCGCCCTTCAGGGCGAAGCACGCCTCAGCCGCCACGGAGGGCAGGACCCTGACTAGCAGTCGAACCTGTTCGCGATAGAGACGCTCGCTCATGCGGCCTCCATGTCGCGCGGCACGGTGATGTTATAGGTAGGATCAAGCCGGCCGCCGGGAACCAGCACCCGCTTGCCACTACCCAGGTCCAGCGAGCCTCGTTCCAGGCGCTGGGTCCAGGCATGAGCGTGCCGATCGGCGAACCACAGGGCCAGCCGCTTGACCTTGACGCTCCGGCAGTCGGCGAGCAGGGCGTAGAGGCGTCGCGGGCTGAGCGAGCCCAGGCCCTGCATCAGGGCGTCAGCTTCATGGAAGCTAGCGACCTGGGGAACGGTTTCGAGTACCTCGAGGAAGGCGCGTTCCGGGGTGGAGACGATCAGCTGGGTGGCCAGTCCGGCACCCTCGGCATGGGTGAAGTGACGGTCATAGCCTCCCGCACGCGGGTCGGCGGCCAGCAGAGGATCGGCCGTGAATAGGCGAGGGCGGTGATAGATCAGCTGCTGGCCGAGGAGCCGCCGCGCCCAGAGAGGCGGCGGTGCGGCGCCGTAGAGATGGTATTCGGTCGGGCCGTCGGCAGCGCTATAATGACCAAGGCCTTGGAGTTCGAGGGCTGTGCGTCCGCCGACCGCGAGCAGGGGAGGGCGCAGGCGCTGCAGCGACAAGACCACGGTCGTCGCGGACGGCAGGGTCTCGCGCGACACCGAGCCAGGCCGGCGATAGGCTTCGCGGATGGGGGCCTCAAGCCAGCCGCTCTTGAGGTACTTGGCGACCAGACTGCGAGAATAGCCGTGACTCTGCAGCCATCTGGCGTCCACCAGCAGGCCATCCGGGAGCAATCGCTGCAGTTGGTTTAGTTTGCCGTCCATTCGCACACCCACAGTGCGCGATTTTGCGTGAATGTAAACCGCCCTTGGTTCACCAATCGCGAAATTCGCCAACCCACAGTTGGCAGTCTAGCCCGATTCTAAACCCGCAAAAGTGGCCCGCCCGGCGTTGGCCGGGCGGGCGGGTCGTGATCAATTCTCGTCGGCGGCTTCAGC
>PLRV01000062.1 GCA_003164925.1 Caulobacteraceae bacterium | reverse complement strand
ATGCTTATAAATCAATGTGATAGGATTTTCTACGCATTCAACACATTGAAATTAAAGAACTTTCTTAGCGTCACTTTTGGCGCCGAGGTTACGGGAAGGCCACTTTCTATTCCCAGAACACCGGTCTTCGGCCGGTTCGACACAACACATATATTGCGTCATTGACTCCATGCCTACACAACTTTATTGTTGTGTCATGGCTGTGCTCTTCGACCCTGACACTGGCTACCTTCCGATGGGCGTCCACGCCTGGCCCTGGGTGGATTTCCTCGCGGCGTTCGCATGGAATTCGCGGCGTGTGTTTCTCGCCGGCGGCCTCTATCGCGCGTTGATTAATCTGAAGATGGCGGGTTGCCGCGCCGCGATAGTCGATGGCAGCTACGTCACTTCCAAACACCTGCCCGGCGACTTCGACGTCGCCTTTGACCCCAATGGGATGAATGGCGCGCTGGTTGACCCGGTACTGCTGCGCCACACGGACGGGCGGAAGGCCATGAAGGCCAAGTACTTCGGCGAAGTTTTCCCTTGGGGGCACCTGGCCTGCCAGACGACCGGAATGATCTACCAAGATTTCTTTCAAAAGGACCGTGATGGCCACGCCAAGGGCGTGGTCTTGTTGGATGTGAGGGCGTTGCCGTGATCGTGACCGACCGCCAACTAGCCCACGCCAAGGCGCAGGCAGAGAGGTTCCGGGCCGCTCTGGCCGCTCTGGAGTCGGGCAGTCTGGACACCACCGACCTGGACCCACGATTGAAGACCGCCCAGATCGATTCGGTACGAGCCGACCTTGCGCTTCTACAATCGGAGATCGTCGAATTTGAACGCCTTCGCCACGGGGCAGTGCGCAGCTTCGACACAGATTCGCTGGCCGACCTGCCGCGCCTGCTTATCCAGGCGCGGATCGCGGCTGGGCTCACCCAGCGGCAGCTGGCTGATCGGATGGGGCTGAAGGAACAGCAGATCCAACGCTATGAGGCGACCGTCTACGACGGCGCCAGCTTTAGCCGCATGGTCGACGTGGCAGACGCCATCGGCCTGCAGGTCAACAAACGGATGGAACTGATAGAGCCGGAGGACCCGCAGGCGGTGCTGAAGCGCCTGTCGGCCATTGGTCTGGACGAAGGCTTCCTGAGACGTCGTATCGCGCGGGACCTGGATATCAGTCGCGAATCCGTTGGCCTTATCGCCGACCGCGTCGGTGCGATCTTCAATTGGTCACCTCGGGACATCCTGGGATCTGGCGCTCTCGACCCGTCACAGATAGGCGGCGCCACGGCGCGGTTCAAAATGCCGAAGGGCCGCGACTCGCGCTCCGCCGCTGTCTACACCGCTTATGCGCATCATTTGGCATCGCTGTGTGCGAAAGCCATGGCCAACCGCCCGCGCGCACCAATACCAAGCGAGTGGCGCGCATTCCGCCACGCGCTCGTCCGTGACCACGGCGCTGTCGATTTCCGCGCCTGCCTGAACATGGCGTGGGACCTGGGGGTTGTGGTTTTGCCGCTGAGCGACGCGGGCGCGTTCCATGGCGCCTGCTGGCGGATCAACCACGTCAACGTCGTCGTATTAAAGCAGGCTCACCGCTACCCGGCGCGCTGGCTATTCGACCTGATCCATGAGTTGCGGCATGCGGCCGATGACCCGGACGCGCCCGAGTTCGAAGTGGTCGAGGGAGAAGAGACGTCAGACGAGCGGCGGACCTCGCGTGATGAGCAGGTCTGCAGCTGGTTCGCCGGGCAGGTAACGCTCGACGGCGAAGCGGAAAGCCTCGTGGAGACGGCGATCGAACAGGCCGGTGGCGACCTACGTCGCTTGAAGACCGCGGTGACCTCCGTCGCCGCGCAGTCCGGAGCCGATGTCTCGGCACTGGCCAACTATGCCGCCCACCGCCTTTCCCTACAGAGGGTGAACTGGTGGGGTGTCGCAGCCAATCTTCAGGACACCTCTTACGACCCGCTAATCTTCACGCGGGATGTCTTCTTCCAGCGGTTCGCCTTTGAGGGCCTCAGCGAAACCGATCTGGACCTCTTAACCCTGGCTCTCCACGACGAGGCCGCCGATGGCTGACGATCCTGAGTTTGACCAGCAGGCCTTCACGCCGCTCAAGGTCAAGTGCACTGACAGCGACTGCGAGACTGGGCATCATGCCTTTAGCCCTAATCGAAAGAAGAAGAACTGGGCCAAGTCCTATGAAGGCGAGTGCCGCGAATGCGGCGTGAAGCTGATCGACTGGGATCGCGTCAAGCAGAGGGATATCAGGGACGTCGAAGGCGTGTTCGGCGAACTGCAACATGAGCTGATCCGCCATGTTTTCTTCCATGCGCCCTTTGACGAGAAGGCGCGCGCGGAGGCCGCGAAGCTAGGCCGGCAAGGCTTGCGCGCGAAAGTCCGGCCCTACCTTGAGAAAAAGATCGGCCCCGCAAAGATTTGGCGGGATGGCACCCAGACCCCGAAAGAAGGCAGCGCGATCCACTTCGGACAGCACGCTACTGCCACCTGCTGCCGAAAATGCATCGAATATTGGCACGGTATCCCGCGCGGCCACGACTTGACCTCGGCCGAACTCGACTACTGCACTGGCTTGGTGCTGGCCTATCTTGAACAGCGGATGGCTGTCCTGATGGCGCAGCCCCCGGGCGTCTCGAAAGAGACTGACTTGTTCACGCCGAGCCCGAAGATCAGCGGCGAAACGGATCGGCTGGAGCCCACGGTCTAATGGCCAAGAAGCCTATCGACACCCCAGCCTTCACGGCGCGCATGCGTGCAAAGATCGTGCGCCCTGAAACCCGGGAAATCCTGATCAGCCGACTGGCGGGCTCTGATCAAGAGGCAGACCTGACCGTGCCTCCAAACTGCGACGGCCTGGGGCGTGTGCGTCACTTCCGTCGGGCCACGCCGGACGGGTGGCCGTTGAATCCCTTGCCCATCGATCCCGCCGCGCGGGCGCTTGGACGTCCAGGCGGCGACTTGGCGCGCGCGCAGGTGTTCCAAAATGCGGCTTGCGGCTGGCGCTGCTGGTATTGCTTCGTTCCCTTCGAAATGCTCACGGGAAATGAAAGTCTGGGCGCGTGGATGACCGCAGACCGGCTGGTGTCGCTGTATGCCGCTGAGCACGATCGTCCCGATATCATCGACCTCTCCGGTGGGTCGCCCGACCTAACGCCCGAATGGGTGATCTGGATGATGGACGCCTTGGAAAACGCTGGCCTGACGACCAGCACCTATCTGTGGTCAGACGACAACCTTAGCACAGACTATGTCTTCACTGAGTTGACCGACGCCCAGCGGGACCAACTGGTTGGCTACCCCAACTATGGCCGGGTCTGCTGCTTCAAGGGCTTCGACGCCGAGTCCTTTGCTTTCAACACAGGCGCTAGACCGGATGATTTTGAAGCTCAATTCGGGCGGTTCGGTCGCTATCTCGATCTCGGCCTTGACGTTTATGGGTACGTGACCCTGACGGGCGCTGATTTAGCGGCCGTGACCCGAGGCGTGCCGGCCCTTCTCGATAGACTACAAACGCTCGATCCCAATTTACCGCTGCGGTTAGTTCCGCTCAGCATCGGCAATTTCTCGCCCACTCAGGAACGCGAAGCGCGGGGCGGGCAGCATCTTTTCGAGGCGGCCGCTCCGGTGCAGGCAGCAGCTATCGCCCTTTGGACCACCGAGATGGAGCGCCGTTTCCCGGCCGAGCAGCTCGAGCTGGCGATCGTCGACGTGCCGTTGAGGTCGCGGACGTGAGCGCTTTCCAGGGCATTCCGCCGGCGTGGGCGCCGTCCTTTCCGGACCTGGTAGGCTCTTCCAGGGGACGTCACCCCATCGAGCTGCTCGCCGAACTGACGGGCGACCGCAGTGCCGTTGCCCAGCGTCTCGCGCGGGAGGCATCAGTTATTCCTGTCCGCCAGTCTCCCATGCCGCAAGGCGACGGCTTGGCCTTGCCGCATCCCCTGGATTCGGAATGGCGGTTCAATGCCGACACAGCCCACGGGCTGGTAATGCGGACGATCGAGGCCACCAAGCCTGGTGACACGATCCTTCTGTTGGGCGTTCCAACGGTAGTCCTAGCCGCCGCCGAGACTGATGCCGACCGAAGTTTCGTTGTAGCTTGCGAAGAAAACATCATCGGTGTTGGCCTTATGGCTCGGATCGCCTGCGATCCACGGTTTCAAGACCCAGTGGCTGCGAACTGCGCCGCTGCGATCGTTGATCCACCCTGGTATCCCAAGATGTTCGCTGGCCTCCTGGGACAGGCTGCTGCGGCTTGTCGAGTTGGCGGCACATTGTTCATAGGAGCTCCGCCGCTTGGGGTTCGGCCGACATCTGAGGTCGAGCGGCACGAAGCGCTGGCGACTGCGGCCGACATCGGTCTCGCACTGGTCATCGAGAGCCCCGAAAAACTGGTCTACAGGACCCCAGCGTTCGAGCAGGCGGCCATGGAGGCCGCTGGCCTGCGCCTCCAACTGCCCACGTGGCGGCATGGCGACCTCTTGGTCTTTCGAAAGGATAGGAGCGGCCGCTCCCCAGCCTTGCCACCAGCGCCGCCCGCCTTCGAGCTGACGCTAAATGGAATCCGCCTGCGGTTGCTCGCTGGTCCAACTACGGCGTCGAAGCTGATCACCCCGATCGCCAAGGATGAAGTCTTTCCCAGCGTTAGCACGCGGGCACCCGGCCGCGCCGGCGCCAATCTGTGGACTAGCGGTAATCGGGCGTTTCGATGCCCGCCCGCCGCGACTCTCACTGCGTTGCAGTTGCTAGCGGCCGAAAATGACCTGTGGCCGAAAAGACTCGGTCCGATGGGAAAGGAGTCCGTGGATTCAACGTCCATTGACCCGATTCACCTGATTCCCGAACTTGCGCGAATCGCTGCGCGCGACCATGCGCATATGGCCGCGCTGGTGGGGGTGTCGTCTTGGAACCAGGCTGCGAACGACGCGCGATTCTTGAACGGCTCCGCCGCCACGTTCCGGCAAACTCTGCTTGGGGTCGCCGCCTAAGCGGGCAGCTGGGCCAGACTGAGATCACCGTCGGCGTTCATCTTGCCATCTTCGTCGAGCCCTTTCTCACGGCCGTCCTGGATGGCCGCAAGACGATCGAGTCCCGCTTTGGCATCCATAGACGGCCGCCTTATCGCTGTGTTGATCGGAATGACATTATTCTGATCAAGCGCAGCGGCGGCCCCATAGTTGGGGTTGCCCAAGCTGGAGCCGCCACGTTCCACCAATTGTCACCGACAGTGCTTTCCGACATCCGCGAGCGGTTCGCAGGCCAACTCTTCGCCCTCGACGAGGACTTCTGGGAAAGCCGCGCCGACAAGCAGTACGCCACGCTGATTGAACTAAACGACCCGTCGGAAATCACGCCGTTCCCGTTTCCTAAGCGTGACCGCCAGGGCTGGGTTATCATTGACCGGCGCCCGGAGCGGGAGCCGCAATTGGCTTTCCGATGATCATCGTGCTCGCCGGGGCCATCGGCAGCGGCAAAAGCACCCTTTGCGCAGAGTTGGCGGCCGCCCATGGAGCCCACCGGGCGAGCTTCGGCGATTACGTGAGGTACTTGGCCGGACAGCGCGGCCTGGACGTAACCCAGCGAACCGTGCTGCAGGATCTCGGCCATGAATTAGTTGAAGCTGATTCCCGTGCCTTTTTGGATGGCGCGTTGGACTGGAGCAGCCATCTACCAGGGAAAGATCTGGTGCTGGATGGCTTGCGGCACACGAAGATACTCGCCGCGCTACGGGCGCGCGCAATCGATTCCAATGACCCGATGGTGCTCATTTACTTGGATACTTCATTGGACGTGCGTCAGGCTCGAGTCGCTTCCCGTGGCGTGAGCCTTACCAAGATGATTGCAGACGAACAGCACCCGGCCGAGCTTGACCTTTACGAGGGCCTGCGTGGCGCTGCGGACCTCGTCCTGATGGGGGACAAGCCAATCGAGGAGCTTCGCGATGAGGCTCTGAACTTTCTTGCAGCGCTAAATAGCTGACCGTGCACGGAAGACCTGTTAGAACAAGATGAGAACAAATGGACACTGAGTCTTGAGCCAACGCACCGGAAGCGCCGATCTGCCTCTCCATGGCGGCCGTGTGCCCGCCTGGCTCGCGGACCGCATGACGGCGCTCGGCGTGGTGATGTGCGAGACCATCATCCACCATTACGGGCGAGACGAACTGCTGCGGCGGCTGGCGCATCCATTCTGGTTCCAGGCCTTCGGCTCTGTGATGGGCATGGACTGGCATTCGTCCGGGATCACAACAAGTGTCCTGGGCGCCCTGAAACGCGGTCTGACGCCGCGGGCCAGGGAGCTTGGGCTCCATGTGTGCGGTGGCCGCGGCAAGCACTCCCGACAGACGCCGGCAGAACTTATCGCGCTTGGTGATCGGCTCGGGTTCGATGGCGGAGCGTTGGCCACCACCAGCCGGCTGGTCGCGAAGGTGGACAGCGCTGCTGTCCAAGATGGTTTTGACCTCTACCTGCATGGCTTCATCGTTAGCGACGACGCTCGCTGGGTTGTGGTGCAACAAGGCATGAAGGGCGACGCTGGCCAAGCGCGCCGTTATCACTGGCTCTCCGAGGGCTTGGAGAGCTTCGTCGATGCGCCTCACGTCGGCATCGAGGGCGAAACCCAGGGCGAAATCCTCAACCTCACCGATCTGCGCGCGGCGGCTTCACGCACCGCCCAGATCGAACTGCTAGACGCGTTGGGGCCCGATGGAGTTGCCCGCGAACTTGCCCTCATTGAACGGACCGATAAGCCCCAGGCCGAGCCCAAACCCCAGATGATGCTGCCGCATCTCTCTCTACCGGATCACGATGAAGTCCGCCCCAGCGACGTCGTCATGAGCCGTTTGCACGGCAATTTTGCCGCCGCCGCGGAGCGTGGGCCGGTGGACTTCACGGAGCTTTTGCAGGTTCCCGGTGTCGGCGCGCGGACGGTACGTGCATTAGCACTCGTCGCCGAAGTGATGCATGGTGCGCCCTGTCGCTTCAGTGACCCGGCGCGGTTCGCTTTCGCCCATGGCGGCAAGGATCGCCACCCATTTCCCGTGCCGATCCACGTCTATGATCAGACGATCTCCGTGCTCAAAGCGGCTGTCAGCAACGCCAAGCTGGGGCAGGACGACCAGTTGCATGCACTGCAGCGACTTGACGCTGAATCACGACGACTCGAGAGCTTCACCGCTGCGATTAGCTTCGAGAAAGTCGTCATGGAAGAGCGGGCCCAATCCGGACGATATGGGGGCCGCAGCATATTCGGCTGGGAAACGGCCCCAGCTGCGCGCATCGCCTAGACGCCGCCAGCCGGAACGGTGGGCATAGGATACACGCCGAGGTTCTTCGGGGCATTTAACCGACTGGCGTGCCTATTCGCGTTCAGCCAAGCCAAATAGCCGTCCGTTTGTTGGCCGCCAAGGATTGATAGCGTATTCGACCTTGAAGATCCCCTGCGAACCGGCAGCTCTCCAACCCGCATTGTCCAACGTCCCCCGCTCGACGTGATCACGTGCCCGTGCTCTGGTCAGCGTTTCAGGGCGCAGGATGATGGCGTGGCCAGTTTTACATTTCTACATGCGGCCGACATCCACCTCGACAGTCCTCTGCGGGGATTATCCCGTTATGACGGCGTGCCCACCGACGAAGTCCGCGGCGCCACGCGCGCGGCGTTCGACCGCCTCATTGAAGCGGCCATCGAGCGCCAAGTCGATTTCGTGATCCTCGCCGGGGACCTTTATGATGGCGACTGGCGGGACATGGGCACCGGTCTCTACTTCTCCGCCGCCATGGGGCGCCTCGGCCGGGCCGGTATCCCGGTTTATCTACTCGCGGGCAATCACGACGCGGCCTCAGTGATCACCAAGGCCCTCCCCGCGCTGGAGAGCGTCCACACGTTCTCGACCAAGAAACCGGAGACCCATCGGCTCCCTCACCTCGACGTCGCGATTCACGGCCGCAGTTTCGCGGACCGGGAGACATTTGAGAACCTCGCGGTCGGCTATCCCGCCGCAGAGCCGGGCGTCTTCAACATCGGCGTCCTGCACACAGCGCTTGGCGGCTACGCCGCGCACGCCAACTACGCGCCATGTTCCGAGCAGGATCTGGTCGCCAAGGGCTATGACTACTGGGCGCTCGGGCACGTGCATGAGCATGCGGTCCTACGTCGCGAACCGTACATTGTGTTTCCAGGCAACCTGCAGGGACGCAATATCCGCGAGCAAGGCGCCAAGGGAGCCGTGCTGGTGGAGGTCGAAGACGGCCACATCGAGCGCGTCACCCATTTGCCGCTCGACGTGGTGCGCTGGGCGCGAGTTGACGTCGATGCCTCAACGGCGAGCAATCTCGACGAGCTCTACGGCCGTATCCGCACCGCCCTGCGCGCCTCCCTGGACGGCCAAGGCGATGGCCGGCCGCTCATGGTGCGGCTCACCCTAACCGGCCACACTGAACTGCACGGCCGACTCCAGGACGTGGGTTCAACATTGCGCGATGACGTGCGCAGCCTGGCCGCCGAAACCTCCGAGGACCTTTGGCTCGAAAAAATTGAGGTGGGGACGACGGTGCCACTAGACCCGGCCAATGTCCTGGAGGCCGATGACCTGGAGGAGCTGCTGCCCGAATTCGATGACTCACTGCTGGAGGCGCTCAGAACGGAATTCGCACCCTTCCTCGCCGGGGTCGCCCCCGAGGCGGACAGCCTGGTCGCTGAGGCCGCCGACGGCAATTGGGCAACGGTCCTAGATGTGTCCAGCGCGGCGCTTCGGGACCGATTAGGCGGGTCACGCTGATGCGGTTCTCGCGCCTGAGCCTTCTGAAATATGGCCATTTCGATGGTTGCGACTTGACGTTTCCGCCCGGTCCGATGGACTTTCACCTCATCGTCGGCGCGAACGAGGCCGGAAAGTCGACGACCCTGGCGGCAGTCAGCGACCTCCTCTTCGGCTTTCAGAAGACAACGCCGTATAGTTTCAGGTTCGCCGGGCCGCTGCTGCGGCTCGGCGCGACGCTGCAACATGGCGGCGAAGACCTCACCATTCGGCGTCGCAAGGGCAACAAGGACACTTTGCTCGACGATGCCGAGGCGCCGATCACAGACGGGACGCTGCTGCCATTCTTGCAAGGCGTCTCAGCCGACGCCTTTCGGATCGCTCATTGTCTCGATCACCGCCGCCTTGGAGAAGGTGGTCGCGCCATCCTCAACGCGAAGGATGACGTCGGCCAAGCCTTGTTTGCTGCGGGTTCCGGCCTTGTAGGAGTGCAAGCCGCCCTGAAAGATCTCGAAGTTGAAGCTGATGCCATCTGGGCGCGGCAACGCGCCGGGCGGCGAACCTACACCCAGGCCGAGACGGAACTGGCGGCGGCTCAAACGCGGCTCAAGGCCGCGCTGGTTCGGCCCAAGGAATGGGTTTCCGCGAAGGAAGAACTCGAGCGGCTAAGCCGGCGACAAACCGAACTTCGAGACGAACGCGCGGCGCGCCAAAACGACTTGAGAAAGATCCAGCGCGTGCGCCGGATCGCGCCTGCAGTGCAAAGCCGCGCCGCCCTTCTTGAGACCATTGGCGGATTACCGACATCCCCGTTCGAGGCGGATCATGAGCGGACGCACGATCAGGCCTTCGAGGCAATCTCCGCGGCGCAACTCCAAAAGCAGGCCGCCGGCAGCGCCGCACAGGAAATTCGAGACCGCATGGCGGCCATCGTTGTCGATGACGTCCTGCTGGCTCAACGCGAGGACGTCGATCGACTCGTGTCGGAGGCCGGGGCCGCCCGTCAAGGCGCCGAACATCTTCCGCTGAGGCAGGCGGAATTACGGACGCTGCAAGCGACCGTCACGCGGCTGGCGGGAGAGCTGGACCTCGATGACCTGCCTGCGGACGCAATGCAAAGCCGCCTCCCCTCGCGGATCGCGCTAGCGGCTCTTCAGCGACTGGCTGCCAAGCGCGCTCAGCTTGAGACCACCCTTCAGGCGCTGAAGGATCAGCTGGGGCTGGACGAGGAGGCCGCCGGGCGCGCGCAAGTGGCTCTGTCGACCAGCCCGGACGTCGCCGAAGACGCGGTGGGAGAAGCTGCTCTACGCGAAGGTCAGCGGGCGCTCGCGGTCGATGCCCGCCTCGACGAGCGGCGTCGCACCGTCAATCGCCACAACCAAGCGCTAGCCACGGCGACGGCGCGGCTCAAACCCTGGACCGGCGCGCTCGCCGAACTCGAGGCGCTTGTTCTTCCCGGCGAACCCGAGATCGCCGCCGTGGACGCCTTGATGCAGCGCGCCGACGAAATGGTTGAATCTGAGACGCGCGGTCTGCGAGCCTTGGACCAAAGCTTGGAGCGGCTGACCGCTGAGCGTCGCCGCTTCTCCGAAGGCAAACATGCAGTCTCGGTGGATCAGATCGTCACTGCAAGATCGGAACGCGACGCCCGATGGCGCCCCTTGCGCGACCATCTGGTATCGGGCGCCAGCCTCGACGAGCCCATTGTCGCTGCTGAGGCGTTTGAAGGCGCGGTGAGCATCGCGGACCGCGTCCTCGACGAACGTTTCGACACCGCTGAGGCGTCAGCGCGGCTCGCAGATCTCGACGATCGGATCGCGGCGGCAGTCGTAGACACTGGGCAGGCTAAGGAACGCCTCTCGGAGGCTAATGTCGAGAGGACGTCGCGGAGCCAGGCTTGGGAGAGCCGCTTAGCCACCGCCGGGCTCGCAATCATGACGCCGGCGGCGCTCAGGCAATGGCGGTCCGACTGCGCCGATGTGCTTAGGATCGCCGCCGACCATCGGGAAGCGGTCGAAGCCTTAACCGCCGACGAAGGCATTGTATCGGCGGCGCGGGCGGGTCTCGTGAACGCACTCAAGGGACCGACCGCAGCAGCCCTCGACCGCAACGCGCCGTATGTGAGCGTGCTCGATACCGTGCAGCGAGCCGCCGAGGCCTCGAACCTCAGACGATCGCAGCGTTCAACGCTTACGACCCAAGCAGCATCGGCCGACGAGGCCGTGGCGTCAGGACGCCGCCGCATCGATCAACTCGCCAAAGACATCGGTGAGTGGGCGAATGAATGGGAAACCGCTGCGGCGTTGGTCCAACTCAAAGCTGCGGCCTGGAACACCATGGACGTGAGGGCGCCCCTGTTCGAGCAGTTGAGGGGGGCGATCGACGCCGCGTTGGAGATGCAGCGTCGGGTCGCCGGCATCAGCGACGACCAGCAGCGCTTCGAAGGCCGGGCTCAAGATGTGGCGCGCCTTTGTGGCCATGCTCAGCCAGGCTCGCCGCAAGAGATCACCCATGCGCTGCGGTTGAAATTGCAGAAGGCGGTCGCCGACGCACGGGAGATTGAGGGCCTGCAGACGACACTCGACCGCAAGCTGGCGGAAGAACGCGAAGCAGACCAAATCGTCGCCGCGGGGGCGGCCAAGCTCGAACCTTTGATGCTGATGTCTGGCGCCACTGACCGCGCGACCTTGGCCCGTGCGATCGAGGATTCCAGGAGCCAGCGCCAAGCCCGCGCCGACATCCTCGCTCTGGAGCAAACCATTTTGGAGGAGGGCGATGGTCACGCCCTTGAACGCCTCCTTCAGGAGGTGCGTGAGTTCGATCCGGAGGCGGTTCTGGGCGAGGCAGACCGTCTGGATGCAGCCATAGCGGACCTGGACACCGATGTGGCCGCCGCGGCCCAATCGGTGGGCGAGGCCAAACAGATCTTCCAGGCCCTCGACCACGGCGACGACGCCGCGCTCGCCGCCGCTGACGCCGAGCAGGCGCGCTCAGCCATGGCAGCCGAAGCGGAAGCCTATCTGATCCGTAAGGCTCAGGTGGTGATGCTGAAGTGGGGTGTCGAGAAGTACCGCCAGCGTCGTCAAAACCCGCTGCTGGCCCGCGCCAGCCAGTTTTTCGCAACCCTGACACTCGGGCGCTACACGGATCTGCAAATCGACCTCGACGGTGATCAACCCCGGCTGGTTGGCCTTTGCGCCGATGGCGCATCCACAGTGACGGTCGATGGGATGAGCGACGGTACGGCCGACCAGCTTTTCCTGGCGTTGCGGCTAGCGGCGCTCGAACAATCGCTGGAAGCGGGCATCGCCCTCCCCTTCCTCGCGGATGATCTCTTCATCAACTTCGATGACAAACGAGCGCATGCCGGTTTCAAGGTCCTGGGTGAGCTCTCTCGGAAAACCCAGGTGCTGTTCTTCACTCATCACAACCACCTGCGGGAGATTGCCCAAGACGCCCTTCGCCCCGCTGTTCTTTCGACGTGCGAGTTCGCCTGAAGGCTCAACGTGCGGGAACGCTCATCGCCTACGGTATATCCGTGTCCCGATAATGCGCCGACATATGATCGATCGGCAACGCGTCTCCCAGCGGACCTTGCCAATGTCTGGGGAGAGTCGAGGCTGTGTAAAAACTCGG
>PLRV01000095.1 GCA_003164925.1 Caulobacteraceae bacterium | reverse complement strand
CGCGGGCGGCGTCTACTCGCGCCGCCTGATCGACCGCGCAATCCAGGCGGAAAATCAATCCCAATCCTGATGGGCGGGCCAGCCGCCAACCTCCTCGGCGCAGAGCAACACCGACATCCACTATTGCCTGAATCCAACCGCCGACGACGATATAGACGTCCGTCTCCGCGCAGTCCTCAGGCTGGACGGCTCCAACAGCAGTCCGTCAGGTCGCTCCGGATAAGAGACATTCGTCGAACGATCCCGATAGGCTCTGTCGACCCCGCTGGACGTTCGCGGAGTCCGGCGCCTCTCTGGCCAGCTCACTGGCAGGGCCCCGCATTCGCATGAATGGAGTCAGAAGGGGGCGGTTCTGACTCAATACCGGTGCGAATTCTGCGGTTGATCACCCAGTCGCAACTTATTGAGTGACTGACACAAATGGCGGTGCGCTACATGTAAATCGCGTCTAAGGAATATTATCGGAAATAATATCAAGTTCCTGTCTCGACATATTGTACCCGCTGAATGGGTCATGGAACGGCTGCGGCATGTTTGCTGCTGATGGGCAGTTCGAGACGGCCCAGGGCCGCCTTGATGGCGACTTCCCAGATACTAACCGCGCTGAAGAGTAACCTATTCCGAATAACCCGGCTCGGGGTGCGAACGCCCCCTTCCCCTCACATTTAGGCGGCCATGGTCGCCGCCACCCGCTCCGCGTGAGCTGGGTCAAGCGCTCGAGCTTTGCCATCGNNCCATCGTGCTCTCGATTCAAATAGGTAGAACCGGATTCAGACTTCGAGAAAAGCCATCCGGCTCGAGGCTTTCAGCCCCCGACCTCATTCCTCAGGCGCTGCAGCAGCGCCGCGCGCGAGGCGTCGTCCGCGGCCGCGTCCAAGGACATGTCGAGGTCAGCCAGAAACGCAGCGCGCGCATTGTGCCAGTCGAGCGCCGCGGGAGACGTTGGCGCCACGCGCAAGCTTGGCTCCGTCCCAGGCTCGGCCATTGTGCGACGAAGCGAGAAGGACTGGTCGATAGCGGGGCGCACCAGCGTATCGGCTGAAAAGCCGGCCGCCACGAGGCGATCCGCCAGACCCGCGGAAGCGGCGGGCTCGCCATGCCAGATGAACACCTTGCCCGCGATCGGCCGTCGCGCCATGGCCCAGGCGGTCAAGGCCCTGCCGTCCGCGTGGCCGGAATAGATGTCGAGACTGCGGATGCGGGCCTGGACGCGCACGTCCTCGCCCTGAATGCGCACACGCTTGGCGCCATCGGCCAGCAGACGGCCCAGCGTGCCCTGCACCTGAAAACCCGACAGCAGGACCGTGGCGTGCGGCCGCCACAGCAGCCGCTTCAAATGCTTGCGAATACGGCCGGCGTCGCACATGCCACTGGCGGCCATGATGATGTGCCAACCGCTCAGCCGTTCCAGCTGGTCGCTCTCCCAGGGCTCCTTGAGGAACCGCAGGCGTTCGCCGGCTTGGAGCTCCTCGAAGGGATTGCGTCCGGAAATGGCGCTGTAGCCGCGCTTGAGGAATATCTCGGTCGCTTCGATGGCCAGCGGCGAGTCGAGGAACACATCGGCGCGCGGCGCCTGGCCCTCGGCCATGACCTGGAGCAGATCGACCAGCAGTTCCTGGGTCCGCTCCACCGCGAACGCCGGCATGAGCAGCGGGCCGCCCGCGTCGTGCGCTGCGCGCATCTCGGCGGCCAGCAGACCCCGGCGTTCGTCCGGCGTGATCGCCGGACGAACGCGGTCGCCATAGGTGGATTCCATGATCAGGTGATCGACGCCCGCCGGTCCCTCCGGATCGGCCAGGAAATCCCGTCCGCCGGGGCCCAGGTCGCCGGAGAACAGCAGCCGCATCGGCTGGTCGTCGCCGTCCTCGACCACCACCTCGATCGAACCCGATCCAAGGATGTGCCCGGCGTTCCACCAGCGCGCCGTGATTCCCGGCGCCACCTGCACGTCCTCACCCAGCTTCACCTTGCGGAACAGCTCAAGGGTGCGGTGCGCGTCCTTGACGGTATAGATCGGCTCCACGGTCGGCCGTCCGCGCCGCTGATTGCGCCGGTTCAGTTGGTCGACCTCGCTTTCCTGGATGTGGGCGGAGTCGGCCAACATCACATCGCACAGGTCCATGCTTCCGGTGGTGGCGTAGATCGGCCCTCGAAATCCAGCGCGCATCAGCTTGGGCAGCAGGCCGGAGTGGTCGATGTGGGCGTGGGTCAGCAGCACGGCGTCGATCCCGCCCGCATCGAACGGAAACGGCTCGTAGTTGAGCGCCTTCAGGCTCTTGGAGCCCTGGAACATGCCGCAGTCGATGAGCACCACGCCGTGCTCCGTCTTCAGCCGGGCGCAGGAGCCGGTGACGCAGCCAGCGGCGCCGTGAAAGGTGAGCGTGACGGTCATGGGAATCCCATCTTGCGAACGGCCTCCGCCAGCAGCGGAGCGAGACGAGCGGCGTTGGTCGGGTGACGCACGGAGTCGGTGGACACGATCCGGCGGACACCCAGGCGGATCAGCCGCTCGGTGGCGCGGCGGCTGAGCAGCGCATGGGCCACGGCGACGTCGATGCTGGCGGCGCCGGCGTCACGAGCCAGCTTCACCGCTTGCGCCAGGGTCTGGCCGCTGGAGGCGACGTCGTCGACCAGCACAACGGCCCGGCCAGTGGCCGCGAGCGGGCGAGCAGCGCTCACGGTGATGCGCCGGTCGCCGCGCCGGATCTTGTGCAGGGTGACGGCGTCGCCGCCCAGACGTCGGGCCCAGTCCGAGGTCCAGCCCGCGGATTCCTCGTCCGGACCGACGATCAGCGGCGGGTCGGGATAGGCCGGCAGGACCGCGGCCAGCGGCTCGACCGCCCACAGATTGAGGCTGGGCGCGCCGGTCGCCGCCGACAGGTCGGCCGTTCGGTGCAGGTGCGCCTGGACCGTGACGATGGCGTCGAAACGCGCGCCCAGCAGCGGGGCGATCACATCGCGGCTCAGCGGCTCGCCCGGCGCGAACACCGCATCCTGGCGCAGGTAGCAGAAATAGGGCGCGACCAGGATCAGCCGCCGCGCGCCTGCCCGCCGGCAGGCGTCCGCGGTAAGCAACAGCTCGATCAGCTTATCGTTCGGTCGGTCCAGCGAGCGGTAGATCACGCTTGTGGCCGCCTGAGCGGCGACCACCGGCATGGTCTCGCCATCGGGAAAGCGGTGGCTCGCCACGAGGGCGACCGTGGCGCCGAGGGCTGTGGCCAGGGCTTCGCCGACGTCCGCTTCGTCGGAGAATACGTTGACGGTCGGCGCCATCATGACGCCGCTAGCACGATGCCGCTGGCGTCCTGCGCCGCGTCGATGGCGAAGCCGAATTCCGAAGGCTCCTGGCCGTGGATGCGATAGAGCGGATCGCCCGCACGCACCTCGTCGCCAACGTTCTTGAGCAGCAACAAACCCGCGCCGGGATCGGTCGGCGCGCCGGCCAGCCGAGCGACCGCGGCGATGCGCAGGCAGTCGATGGCGGCGATCCGCCCCGGTCGCGGCGCGGTGATCTCATGGGTCAGCTCGCCCAGCTGGGACGAGATCGGCGACGGTCCCTGGGCCTCGACAATCTGGTCCAGCTTGCGCCGGGCCGCTCCGCTGCTAACCAGCTCGCGCGCCCGTTCCTCGCCGCGCCCGCCCCGCACCGCCGGGTCGATCTCGAGCAGACGGCCGGCGAGCATGACCGACTTATCGAGAAGATCGCGCGGTGCGGCCGGATCGTTGTCCAGCACCGCCAGCACGTCACGCGATTCCAGCACCGGTCCCACGCCGCGCCCCACCGGGCGCGACCCGTCGGTGGCGAGCACCTCGACGGAGATTCCCAGGCGCGAGGCGACATATTCGAACAGCTTGCGCAGGCGCAGGGCCGCTAGCGGATCGCGGATCTTTGCCGAGGGGCCGACGGGCATGTCTATGACCAGATGGCTGGACCCCGCCGAAGCCTTTTTCGACAGGATCGAGGCGACCATCTGCTCCGGCGTGTCGATGCCCAGGGGGCGCTCGACGGAGATCAACACGTCATCGGCGGGCGAGAGGTTGACCCGCCCGCCCCAGACGATGCAGCCGCCGCACCGCTCGACCACATCGCGCATCTCCTCCTCGCCCAGGGCGACACGCGCCAGCACCTCCATGGTGTCGGCTGTTCCGGAAGGAGAGGTGATGGCGCGCGACGAGGTCTTGGGAATCAGCAGGCCATGGGCGGCGATGATCGGCGCCACGATCAGCGAAGTCCGGTTGCCCGGAATGCCGCCGATCGAGTGTTTGTCCACCACCGTTCGCTCGCCCCAGGACAGGCGCGTACCCACCGAGACCATGGCTTCGGTCAGGGCCAGCGTCTCTTCGGCGGTCATGAAGCTGGCGCAAGCGATCAGGAAGGCGGCGATCTCCATGTCCGAGACCCGGTGGCTGACCAGATCGGCCACGACCTCGGCCATCATCTGTGCTGTGAGGGTTTCGCCACGGATCTTGGCGCGCACCGCGTCTAGGCTTTTCGGAGGCGGGGCCGGGGCAATCTCCACATAGTCGCCGGGCCCGACGCCGAGGCGGCGGAAAGCCGGCAATGGCAAGCCCACTTCGTCGGCGGCCAGCAGGTCTGGATCGTCGGCGATCATGGGTATCGCCAGGATGGTCAGGCCGCGCGCCTTCACTTCCAGACGACGCGCGCCGACCAGGCGCTCGGGCCGTAACACAGCGTTGTTGCGCGCCAGCACGACCACGTTCTCGCGAAAGGTATCGAGTGGCAGCGGCCGGGCCTTCAGCCTTCCGGCGCGGGCGGGCGGCGGACTCATAGGCGGTCGCTGGGAGTGTCGATGACGAAGTTGGGGGCTTTCTTCATCGTTTCCTCCGGATTGGTGCGCCCACGCTCGAAGCGGGGACGATCAGCGACTTGAAACTCATTATCGAAATCGGAGGCGGCGGCATTGACGTCGGTCAAGCCACCGAGCTCAGCCGTATCGGGCGCTCTCCCGCGGCGAGACGTCAGCCGATCCAGCTGACCTCGGGCGGCTTGCGAGCAACAGCGGGCGCCGGCGCACTTGGATAGCCGACGATAATCGGCGCCACCGGCAGCCAGCTGTCGGGAATGCCCACCGCCGCCCGGCCCTCAGGCGTATCCAGCCATCGCTGGGCGAGGCCGATCCAGCAGGAGCCCAGTCCCGCGCCCCGCGCCGCCAGCATCAGGTTCTGCGCCGCCAGCGCGCAGTTCTCCACCGCCCAGGCGCCGCGATGGGTGCTCAAGATCAGGATCAACGCCGGGGCGTGGTAGAAGATCTGGAAATCCGGATTGTCCGCCATTTCATGCAGATGCCGTTCGGAGGCGGCGTGGGCCAGCAGATGGGCCTTGGATGCGTCGGAGATGCGCGTCAGCAACGCCTGGTCTTGGAGAATGCAGAAGGCCCAGGCCTGTTCGTTGACCGCGCTGGGCGCCTGGATCGCGGCGTCGACGAGGTCGTCGAGCAGCTTGCGATCCAGCGGCTGTGGCGCATAGGCGCGCACCGCCCGCCGCGTATAGATCGCTTCTCTCAGATCCATGGAGTCCTCCACCCGCCTGGGCGTTTGCGGAGCTACGCCCCTCCCCGCCTGCTTGAATCGGCGCAATCTTGAATGTCGCCAAAGGCCACCGTCTCTAGAATCTGCTCGTAACGCTTTGACATCGCGCAAGTCCTTTGCTCGATGAGGGTCGAGGCGCGAGGCGTGGTCATTTGAGGGCTGTCTTGCGGGCCGCCAGCGCCATGGCCGTGAGCGCGCCCCCGGCGAACATCATGTCGATGCCCACGAGCAGGCCAAACGCCCATAGGAGCGTGCCTGGCAGGCCGCAGACGACCACGCCAGCGAGAAACAGATCGATCACGCCGTTCACCAACATCCATTCCCATTTGGCGGACAGCTCGCGCCGGTGGCGGAGGGCAAGGGCAATCATAAACAGGCCGTCGATGATGAAGAAGGCGGTCAGCACATAGGTTAGGATGACCAAGCCAGCCAACGGATTCCACAGCAATATCGCCCCAGCGATGACGGCCACGATCGCCGAAAGCAACGACCAGATGAAACCTGGGGCGCTCCGCGTTTTGAACGTGATGATCAGGCCGGCCACCCCGGCTATGAGAAAAAGCCAGCCGAAGAAGACGGTGGTCGCCAGGCCGGCGAAGATGGGGGCGAGGATCGCGGCCAGTCCGAGCAGGCCCAGCACGATCCCCTCGATCAGAAACAGACGCCAATGATCGTGCATCGATAGTGCCAAGGCCCCAGATGCGCTTGAGTTGGATGATAGCGTCATTGGGCTGTCTTTCTTGCTGAAGTGAGAATTCCCGCTGTCTCAACTTGACATCTATTCGCGCTCCGGCCTTGCGCCAAATCACTGTCATGAACCCACACGCTACGGAGCGACCGATCTACGCAACCGCCTTTGCCGAACGCCGACCGTCATCGGCGCGATCTTGGACTTGTCGCGATCAGCGTGGGCGTTGCCGCCTTGTCCAAGACGTTGATCACTGCGCCGGTGACGGCGACCAACGCCAATCGAGCACCTCCGGCATATCCTCGCCGTGTTCGCAGACATAGAGTTTGTGGCGCTCCATCGTCGTCCAATAGCGGGCCTGCGCCTCCTCGATCCGCGCCTGCAATCGTGGAACCCGCTGGATGGCGTCTAGGGCCAGTTGATAGCGATCGAGATTGTTGAGCACGACCATGTCGAACGGCGTGGTCGTGGTCCCCTCCTCCCGATAGCCCCGCACGTGGAAATTATCGTGATTATGCCGGCGATAGGTCAGTTGGTGAATGATCCCGGGGTAGCCGTGGAAGGCGAAGATCACAGGCCGATCACGGGTGAACATCGCATCGAAATTACGGTCGTCCAGACCATGGGGATGCACCGTTTGTGGCTGCAGCGTCATCAGATCGACGACATTGACCACCCGGACACGCAGATCCGGGACATATTGCCGAAGCAGGGTGACGGCGGCCAGGGTTTCCAGCGTGGGCACATCCCCTGCGCAAGCCATGACCACCTCCGGATCGTCCTGGCAATTGCCGGCCCATTCCCAGACGCCCGCCCCCACCGCGCAGTGGCGCGCGGCGGCTTCGATATCGAGCCACTGCCATTGCGGGGCTTTACCGGCCACGATCAGATTGATGTAGTTGACGCTGCGAAGGCAGTGATCGGCCACTGAAAGCAGGCAATTAGCGTCCGGCGGCAAATAGATGCGCGCTATGTCGGCCTTCTTCTTGGCGATGTGGTCGATGAAGCCGGGATCCTGGTGGGAAAAGCCGTTGTGGTCCTGCTGCCAGACATGGGACGTCAAAAGATAGTTGAGCGAGGCGATCGGCTTGCGCCAGGGGATCTGACGGGCCGTCTTCAGCCATTTGGCGTGTTGATTGACCATCGAATCCACCACGTGGATGAAGGCCTCGTAGCAGGAAAAGAAGCCGTGACGGCCGGTCAGCAGATAGCCTTCCAGCCACCCCTGGCACAGGTGTTCACTCAGAACCTCCATCACGCGGCCATCGGGGCTGAGGTTGACGTCGACCTCTTCGACCTCGGCCATCCAGGTCTTACCGGTCGCCTCGAACACCGCGTCCAGGCGATTTGAGGCGGTTTCGTCCGGACCGAAAAGGCGAAAGTTGCGGCTGGCTTGATTGAGCTTGATCACATCGCGAAGAAAGCCGCCCAGAACCCGCGTGGGTTCGGCGTTCACGGTTCCCGGAGAGGGCGCATCGACGGCGTAATCGCGAAAGTGGGGCATCGAAAGCCGCGCCAGGAGCTCGCCGCCGTTGGCGTGCGGGTTGGCGCTCATTCGACGATGGCCCGTCGGCGCGATTTCAGCGAACGCCTGGCGAAACTTGCCGTGCTCGTCGAACAGCTCGGCAGGCCGGTAGCTTAACATCCAATCCTGCAGCTGGGCGACGTGATCGGGATTTTCGAAATTGGCCAAGGGCACCTGGTGGGCGCGCCACGTGCCTTCGACCTGAAGACCGTCGACGAATTTGGGGCCGGTCCAGCCTTTCGGCGTCTTGAGTACGATCATCGGCCAGCGGGGCCTTTCAGGCTCGATTTGAGCCGGCCCGGCCCGCGCCGCCGTTTGGATCGAACGGATGTCCGCGAGCACCTGATCGAAGGCGCCGGCCAGATCTTGATGCACCCGCTCCGGCTGATCGCCTTCCACGTAATACGGCTCGTAGCCGTAGCCGCGCAGCAGGTCGGTCAGGTCTTGACGGCTGATCCGCGCCAGCACGGTCGGATTGGCGATCTTAAAGCCGTTCAGGTGCAGGATCGGCAGCACCGCCCCGTCGCTGCGCGGATTGAGGAACTTGTTGGAGTGCCAGCTGGCCGCCAGGGGGCCGGTTTCGGCCTCGCCATCGCCGATGACGCAGGCGACGACCAGGTCGGGATTATCGAACGCGGCGCCGTAGGCATGGACCAGAGAATAGCCCAGTTCTCCACCCTCGTGGATTGAGCCGGGGGTCTGCGGAGACACGTGACTGGGAATGCCATAAGGCCAGGAGAACTGCCGAAACAGCCGCAGCAGGCCGTTACGGTTGCGCTCTATATCGGGATAGCGCTCGCTGTAGGACCCTTCGAGATAGCTGTGCGCGACCGGTCCCGGCCCGCCATGGCCGGGACCCATGACGTAGATCATATTCAGGTCGTGCTCGACGATCAGCCGATTCAAATGGACATAGATGAAGTTGAGGCCGGTGGTCGTGCCCCAATGGCCCAGCAGGCGCGGCTTGATGTGTTCGCGCTTCAGCGGTTCTTCGAGCAGCGGATTGGCCTGCAGATAAATCTGTCCGATCGACAGATAATTCGCGGCCCGCCAATAGGCGTCCATCTTGCCGAGTTGTGCTGAAGAGAGGGGGCCGGCCATTGGCGATTCCTTATTGCCCATGACCAACGCGTGTCGCGGCCGATCGATCAAATTGGCCCGTGCGGCTTAATGCCCGTTGTTCCGCTTCAGGCTGAGAATGTAGGCGATGGCGTCATTCGATTGGCGATCCGAAAGAACCAGGTTGGGCATCGTCGGATGAGGCGAGCGGAGGAATGCGGACAGCGCCATCGCCGTCGTGCTCGCCTCATTGGCGATGTCGACAAAATCTGGCGGCCCGCCAATGCGGCGCCGTGTGAACTGGCGCGGCACAACGACGTGGCACTCCGAACAGAGCGTTATCGCCAATTCTCGACCGGCGCGAACGGCGCCGGCTCCGCTGAAATCCTGCGCATGGACGGGAAACGCCGGGGCGATGGCGATGATCGCGGTGGCTGTCAGAGCGCGTTTGAGCATTCCGCCGATATGTTCCATCAGTGCGACTCCTCCAACGTCGGCATATTGTTCGCGATCGCCATTGGTTCCTTGATCGGTGTCAACGGGCAGACCCTTATTCCCCGAGACTGAGCCCCCCCTGCCCTTCGTGGCCAACCCCAGCGACCGCCCGGTTCCTATTCGTAGTGCAGCGCGTCGATCGGATTGAGGTTGGCGGCTTTACGCGCCGGATAATAGCCGAAGAAAATGCCCACGGCGGCGGAGAACAGAAAGCCGCCCAGCACGGCGGGGATCGACACCTGGATCGGCCAATGGGCGACCGCGGAAATGACGAACGAGACCAGCACCCCGACGACGATGCCGGCCGCCCCGCCGGTGACGCTCAGCAGCACCGACTCCATGAGGAATTGCAACAAGACCTGCAGGCGGCGCGCGCCGATGGCCATGCGGATGCCGATCTCCCGGGTCCGCTCGGTCACCGACACCAGCAGGATGTTCATGATGCCGATGCCGCCAACCAGTAGCGAGATGGAGGCGACCATGGCGAGCAGGTCGGCCATGACCGCGCTGGAGCTCTCCTGCGCCTCGGCGATCTGACTGAGATTGCGCACGCTGAAGTCCTTTGGCTGGCCCGGCTGGATCATGTGCCGTTTGGTCAGGGTCGCGGTGACCTGATTGATTGCCGTCGTCACCAAGTCCGGGCCGCCAGCCTGGACATAGATGCTGTTGACGTAGCCGGTGATGACGGGATTGAGGCCAAACGCATTGGTCGCCGGCGGATAGGTGGTGCTGATGAGATTCTGCGAGGCCTGCGGCGTGGAGACCCCCAGAACCTTGCGTTCGGCGGTATTGAACGGAATCAGCACCACGTCGTCCTGATCCTGTCCGTAACCGGTCTGTCCCTTGGCGACGAGGAGCCCGATCACGCGCATGGGCACGCCCTTGACAAGGATGGTGGCGCCGATCGGATCCACGCCAGGTCCGAACAGGTTCTGGTAGACGGTCTGGCCGAGCAGACACACCGTATCGGCGGAATTGTTCTGCTGGTCGGTCATGTTGTCGCCTTCGGCGATGCGCCAACTGACGATATCCATATAGCTGGGCGTCACCCCTTGGATGGCCGTGCTCCAGTTCTGGTCGCCATATTCAACCTGGGCGGTCTGGCGTGTCAGGTAGCCGACCCTCTGGACGGCCGGGTCGTCGTGCAGGATGGCCGCGGCGTCGGTCACGGTGAGGGTGGATGCGCTGCCCGCCCCGGCGCGGACGCCTCCCGCCGTCGTGGCGCCCGGTTGGACCACCACCATGTTGGTGCCCAGGCTTTCCAGCTGCTTCTTCACCGCCGCGCTGGCTCCGTCGCCCACCGCCACCATGGCGATCAGGGCCGCGACGCCGATGAACACGCCGAGCATGGTCAGGGCCGAACGCAGCTTGTTGCGCGCCAGGGCCTGCAGCGAGGCGGAGAAAATCATGGCTAGGAACGCCAGGCGGAACTCCGCGCCGGCCTTAGCCGCCGGCGCCGGCGGCGCTTTGACGCCGGCAGGCTGGTTTGCGTTGTCCGGCGCCGTTCCGTCAGCCGCTACCGCCTGCTGCCGTTCGTCGGAAACGATCTTGCCGTCTCGCATGACGATCATGCGGTCGGCATAGGCGCCGATATCCGTCTCATGTGTGACCAGGATCACCGTGACGCCCTGCTCGCGATTGAGCTTGCGGATGATGTCCATGATCTCGTGCGAGGTGCGCGTGTCGAGGTTGCCGGTCGGCTCGTCGGCCAACAGCACCGCCGGTTGGTTGATCAGGGCGCGCGCCAGAGCGACGCGCTGCTGCTGCCCGCCCGACAACTGACTGGGCGTGCTGCGTTCGCGCTGGGCCAGGCCCACGCCCGCCAGCCCTTCGCGTCCCCGCTGATCGCGCTCCTTCGCGGTCAACGACACCGCTTCCCCGTACAGCAGCGGTAAAACGACATTTTCGAGCGCGCTGGTGCGGGCCAGCAGGTTGAAGCTTTGAAACACGAAGCCGATCCGGCGGCTGCGGATGTCGGCTAGCTCCGGCTCGGATAGGCGCGCCACGTCGCGCCCTTCGAAGATGTACTGACCGCTGGTCGGCCGGTCCAGGCAACCGATCAGGTTCATCAGAGTCGACTTGCCCGAGCCTGACGAGCCCATGATGGCGACGAATTCGCCGCTTTCGATGCGCAGGTTGACCCCCTGCAACGCCAACACCTCGGTATCGCCAAGATGGAAGGATCGGGTCAGGTCGACCAGGCTGACGACGGGCTCGGCCATGTCAATCGCGCCTCTAGAGGTGCAGCGAAGGCGTGGCGGACGCTTGAGGCTTGCCCGCCTTGCCCGGTGCGGCTTGCGATATGACGACCTGATCGCCGAGGGCCAGATCGCCCGCCTTGATCTCGGCGAAGCTGTCATCGTCGAGTCCGACGGCGACCGGAACGGCGACCAGCTTGCCGGCCTTTTCCACCCAGACCAGTTTTTGCTTGGGATCGGCGGGCTTGGCGCCGCCGGGGGGGGAGAATCGCAGGGCCTGAGAGGGTACGCGCAGCACGTTGCGCGATTGGCTCTTTATGATCTTAGCGGTCGCCGTCATGCCCGGCTTGAGCGCGAGGTTCGGATTGGCGACGTCGATTACGGCGTCATAGGTGATCACGTTCTGCACGCTGATCGGCGACTGCCGGACCTGGACCACGGTCCCTTGAAAGGCCTGGTTCGGAAACGCATCCACCGTGAAGCTGGCCCCGGTCCCTTGCCGGACGCCAGCGATATCGGACTCGCTGACATTGGTGTCGACCTGCATCTTGGTCAGATCGGTGGCGATCAGGAACAGGGTCGGGGTTTGCAGGCTCGCGGCCACGGTCTGACCGGCCGTCACATTGCGCGTCACCACCGTGCCGTCGACCGGCGAGACGATGTTGGTGTAGTTCAGGTTGATCTGAGCGGCCTTCAGCAGCGCCGCCTTTTGGTCAACTGTAGCGGCGTCGAGGACGACCTGAGCCGCGGCCTGATTATAGGCGTCGAGCGCCGCGTCGGCGGCGTCGCGCGAGCCGGAGTTCTCCTTGAACAGAAGCGCAGCGCGGTCGCTGGCGAGCTTGGTGTAGACGGCGTTGGCCTGATCCTTGACGAGCTGAGCCTTGGCTGTCGCCAGATCGGCCTGATCCTCGTCCACGACAATTTGGTAGGGGGCCGGATCGATCTTGGCGCACAGCTGCCCCTTGTGGACCACGGTGTTGTAGTCACAGGTCAGGGACGCGATCGTACCGGAAACGTAGGTCCCAACCTGGACGGTGATCACGGGATTGACGGTGCCGCTTGCGGAAATGGTCGTTGTGACGTCGCCCCGCGTCACCGGCGCGGTCACATAGCGTATCGGCGGAGCCCGCAACGCGAACCAGACAATCGCGATGACGACGACCAAAACGGCCGCGCCCAAACCTGCGATCATCCGCCATTTTAACGGCTTGATCATGCCTACCCTTGCCGGGGCGACGGGGTGAAGACCTTGATCCGCCGCAACGGCCGGCCCGGCGAGGTCGGCCCTGGCGTGCGTTGCCAGCTCGTAACACTTACGATCAGCGTCAAACTCCAATTCATAGCTGCAGCCCCGGCCATGGCGAACAACGCAACCGCCCCCGCGCGATGGAGGCAACACCGGCCGCGTTCGGTAACTGACATCTTTGCTTTGCGTTCCCTTCGAAGCGGCTCCACCTTGGAGCGGCTGGTCGGTTGCGCATTGACCGCGCGCAAATCGCGCGCGCCGCGGACTGTATCGTGCTTATCAATTCTGGGCCGATCGATCAGTTGCGCCCGCGCTTGGTTTACTCTCCCCTACGGTGCGCATGGGCTGATGATCCAGCTCCGGCGGGTGAGGCGGATCGGGCGCTCGTCTTCTCGGCGCCCTGATCGGCACGAACCTGTCGATCCTTGAGAAGACGCGTGGCCTCGCGAAATGAAACAAGGCGGTTCGTCTCCGCATCCCACAGCGACAGGCTCACGGTCGCAAAGCTGGCGCCCAGGGTCATCCGGCCGATATCTCTCAACCGCGGAAAGTCACGCAGCACCTCGTCCATCCGATAGAAGGGAATCCCGCTGTTGAGGTGATGCACGTGGTGCACGCCGATGTTGGCCGTGAACCAGCGGAGCACAACCGGCAGGTCATAGTAGGAGCTGCCGTATAGGGCGGAGTCGTGGACGTTCCAGTCCGCCTGTCGGGCCCATGAGGTGAGTTCGAATTGGTGCTGCACATAGAACAGCCAAACGCCAAACGTCGCGGCGATCGCCAAAGTCGGAATGTAGATCAGCAGGAAAGGACCCGCCCCGAAGAGGATAATTCCGGTTGCGACAAAGCAGGCGATCGCCAGATTGGCTCCCATGACGCCCACCCAGGGCTCGATGCCGGCGCGCATGAACCCCACCGGCAGCCTCTGTTGCAAAAAGAACAGATAGGCCGGGGCCAACCCGAACAACACCAATGGATGGCGATACAGCCGGTAAGCCACACGCCGCCAGGCCGGCAGGGCGGCATATTCATCCACCGTCAGCATCTCGACCGCGCCGAGCCCCCGCCGATCGAGATTGCCGGAGGTCGCGTGGTGGATTCCATGGGTCCGCCGCCAATTGCTGTAGGGGGTCAACGTGATCACGCCAATGCAACGCCCCACCCAATCGTTGGCCGCCCTGCTGCGGAACAGGGAGCCATGACCGCAGTCGTGCTGGATCATGAACAGCCGGACAACGAAACCCGCTGCGGGCAGTGTCAGTATCAGCGCCCACCACCGCCCCTGTCCTAGAGCGACCCAGGCCACGGTCCAGATGGCGCATAAAGGTGCGGCGGTAATCAGGATTTCGAGGATGCTGCGGACGGTGCTGGGCGTCTTGTAGTGCGTGACAAGCTTACTCCATGCCTTAGAAGGCATGGTCTCAAGCGCTTGATCGACGGAACTGACCGTTGAGCTATTAGCTTCCGTTCCCATAGTCGGCTCTTGCTCTTGGCATGAGGAAAAACTCGCACGAGAGAACGCGCGCGGCCTTGACACCGATCAAGGCCGCGCGACGGACTGGATCGCGGCGTAACAAGGCGGCGGGTATTTAGTTGCTTGACCCGCCTCAAGGCGTCGGGTGCGTGGCCGGACTAAGAGAACCCCGCGCCGGTTTCCTCGGTCGTTGTCTTGCTTGATCAAAACCATGTCGCAGATAACACACTTGGACGGAGATGAAGGGACGCCGAAACGGTCCGTCCGCGCTCGGGCCGTCCTGCTCGGAGAGCGGATAGCTATAGACCGCTCGGAGCAAGCGGGACTGGTGTCCACCGCCCCGCTCTGTGTTCGCCGGGAGGACGGCTTTTCGGTCGTCTTTCGCTATGGAGCCGTGGTGTTGGTGGGCCTGCGCCCGGCGTCCGAAGAAGCGTTCTTGGCTGATCTGGCTGGCGAAAGCGCCCTGATCGGTCCGACCGAAGAAGAACAGTTCAGAATTGATCTTCGGCCGGACCGCGAGGAGGGTCTGACCCCTGGCGGCATCGTGCAGCTGAAAGAGCTCAGCGCCGCCCGCGTCCTGGTGCTCGCCGATGTCCTGGGCAAGAGCGTGGCTCTTGCGCGCTATGAGAAGGACATCGCGCTGGTCTTCGACACCATAGAGCCGCTCGCCCGAACCGTGGCCGCCACAGGCAAGGTTCCTAGCGGCCGCAGGGCCCTCATGCGGTTGATCGGATCGGCCCTGCTGGTGCAGCATCGCATGTCGAGCAGGATCGCCTTCGCGGAGAAGCCAGATGTCCTGTGGGAGCATCCCGAACTCGAACGCCTCTATGCCAAGCTCGAAGACGAATACGAGATCATCGAGCGCGGCACGCTCCTCAACGACAAGATGGACGTGATCGGCGCCGCCGCCAGGACCTTCACCGACATGATCGACACGGCGCGGTCGGTGCGACTGGAGGTCCTTGTCGTTATGCTCATTCTCGCCGAACTCGTGGTCACGGCCCTGACCCTGCATTGGCGCTAGGGCGCATCGGAACTTCGGGCGCACGCAAATGTCCCGCTCGGCCTTCAGGGTGGGACCCCATCAATCTGAGGGGCGACGACATCCGGCCAGATGCGCTCGTTCTCGACGCCGTTGGGTGCATGCCGCCGCGGCGGTGGCTCTGCCGACCGCCTTCATCCTCCATCTTCCCCATGGCGCCTGTCGATGGGCGTGTCTTTTGGCGTTCGGACTCGAGCCGGACGTCGGGAAAACCTGATTCAGAGGACTTGGCGAACCACGTGCGGAACCTAAGCCGTGCTTATGTACTACGTTGTATGGACACGCCGCGCGGACTCCAGCCAAATGAAAAAACTCGTGACGTTCCGCTTCGATGTGGATGTGCTGGCCAGAGCTAGGCGCTTGGCTCAAGGGGAAAACCGCACCCTCACCAACTTCATCGAGACGATCCTCAAGCAATCCCTGAACGGAAATGAGAAGGCCGGAGGCCCCCTGGAGTCGAGGCAGGATAGGGTTTGATGCCGACAGAGTCGCAGCCGCAAGGCATGGATCAACTGCTGGAGACGCCTGACCTGGCCGTTGCTCTGGAAAGTGATCGCTTCAAACAATTCCTCGACCGGGTTCCTATCGCGGTCGCCGTGTCCGAACTCAGTCCGATTGAACGGGTAATCTACGCCAATCTTGAATTCGAGCGCCTGTCCGGCCAGCTGAACACCGCCGTTCTGGGCAATGGCTGGCAAAGCCTTCCAGGCGAAGCGACCGCTCCGCAAGGGCCGCGCTCTCTAGGCAAAGCCATCGTCGACGGTCGTGACTATCTCGGGTCGTTCAACGTGCCGCACGGCGAAGCCTCGACGACTGTGAACGCTTGGTCGAATGTCATCGACGACGACGACGGCAAGCCCGCCTTCAGGCTGGTGGCGCTCATTGAAGCGGCCACGCATAACGCCATGTTCCTCGATGAACTTGCGGAGCAGGTGCGCGAAAAGGACACCCAACTGCTGGAACTGCAGCACCGGGTGAAAAACAATCTTCAACTGATAACCGCGCTGATCCGGGTGGAGGCGCGCGGGGTCTCGGACCTCTCCACGGGCGAAGGATTCGATCGGTTGGCGGGACGGGTTGAAGCCCTGGGGCTCTTGTACCGCGCTCTTGGCGACATCCGCGGCGAGGGCGTGGTCGACCTTGGAATTTATCTGAGCGAAATCGCCGCCGCCGTCATGAGGGCGCACGCGGTGGAAGGCATCCATCTGGATCTGCAGGTCGATACCTGGCTAGTCTCCCTCGATGTGGCGATGCCGACCGGGTTGGTCGTCAACGAGCTTCTGACGAACACATTGAAGCATGCCTTCAAAGACCGGGACGGCGGCTGCATAACCCTGCACAGCACGACGGACGACACCGGTGGATGCCGACTCTTGGTGGCTGACGACGGCGTCGGCTTACCGGAGGGATATGACTGGCCCAAACCCGGCAAGCTTTCGGCGCTGATCGTCCGTTCGCTTCTGCAAAACGCGAAGGCGCGAATGGATGTCAAATCATCGGCGGGCCGGGGATTGACCGTGGAGATTACCTTTAGCCGCTCAGATGCGGCCGAGGCTTCCTGACCAGGCCCTGACCATGGAGTCTGAATTCAGGCTTCAAGACGCAGCCCTGGCGCCAGTTTCCAGGCGGCGGAAACCGCCAAGGCGGCTATACAGAGACGTCGTTGCATTCGGTGCGTGCTCCCACCGGCCAAGCCGGATCGCTAATATGCGCCCGATGCGGCCGCCAATAACCTGCTTGATTTAAGCGCACACGCCCATTCATCTCGGCCACTTGCCCGGCTTGGTCGTCACGCCCTTGGCTTCCAGGTTGGCCAGCCATGCGACGGCTTCCTCGGTCTTGGCCTCGGACGCTCGATGGGCCTTTGCGGCCTGGTGCTCGCTCCACGCCGTCATGGCCTTTTGCTCTTCGCGTTCCACATATTCGGCAATGGCCTCGCGCATCAGCCAATGCACCGTACGCCGGTGCGCCACGGCCAACTGCTTCAGCCGGTCCTTCAAGGCCTCGTCGAGCTTGATGCTTGTGGTCGTGGCGGCGCCCATGAGTTACCTTCCGGTCAGGTGTTACCTTTTAACATCTAATCACACCGCCCCTCGATGAACTAGGCTGCGCGGGTATGTCCAGCACCGGATCCTCTCCTAAGCTGCTAAGTCGAACGAAGTTGGCGCTCTACGCGGCGCCTTGTCTGCCGCTCGCGGGCGTCGGCCTGCCGTTGATCGCGCTACTGCCCGCCTATTACACTCAAACTCTGGGCCTTGGATTGGGCGTCGTGGGCGTCGTATTCATGGCCGTGCGCCTGGTCGATATCGGGCTCGATCCGCTGCTGGGCCTTTTGATGGACCGGACGCGCACGCCCTGGGGCCGCTTCCGGCCGTGGATGGCGTTGGGCGCGCCGATCATGGTGTTGGCCGTCGCCCTGCTGTTTTTCGCAAGGCGCGGCGTAGGACCGTTTTACCTCGGCGCCGGACTGACGATCGCCTACGCCGGATGGTCCATCTGCGTGCTAGCCCAATGCGCCTGGGGCTCACTGCTGTCAACGGGATTCCACGAACGATCTCGCATTTATAGTTGGTGGCAAGCCTTTAATCTTATTGGACTTTTAATGGCTGTTATAACACCTGTCTTGGCAGCCACCCTGGGCTTCTCTAGACAGGCGGACGGTATGTTCGCCGTGGGCGTCCTGCTGATCGCCCTGTTCCCCCTCACCTTCGCCCCGGCTCTTGCCTATGTATCCGAGCCTGCGCCGCAGGGCTCCCGGCCGCGCGCAAGCCTGGGGGACTGGCTGGCGCTGCTGCGGCGGGAGGCGACCTTGCGCATCCTGGCCGTGGACCTGGTTCTGGGACTGAGCTTCGGGGTGCAGGCCTCGCTGTTCCTGTTCTATTTCGAGGGGGTCAAACAGGTCGCTCCCGCCGCCGCCAACCTACTGCTCCTGGTGTATTTCCTGGCCGGGCTCGCGGGCGGCCCGATCTGGACCCTGCTGGCCCGGCGACTGGACAAGCACCGGGCTCTGGCGGCCTCGTGCCTGGCCTACGTCGTGGGGCTGGGCGGCCTCTATCTGATCCCAGCCGGAAATCTGGCCGCGGCCATGGCGGGCGCGGTGCTGGCCGGCCTGCCCTATAGCGCGCCCAATCTATTGTCCCGCTCCATGATGGCCGACGCGGGCGACGAGGAGCAGCTGAGCTGCGGGCAGGACCGCACCGGCCTGCTCTACGCCCTGCTCAACAGCAGCACCAAGGTCGGCACGGCCCTGGCCGTGGGCATGACCTTCGTGGGCTTGGATATGGCGGGATTCCATGCATCCGGCGCCGGCAATACGTCGGGCGCGCTGACGGGCCTGACGCTGCTGTTTCTGGCGGCGCCGGCGGCCCTGAACCTGTTGGGCGTCGCTCTGCTCATCGGCTATCCCCTGACCAGCGGGCGTCACGCCGAGATTCGCGCTGCGTTAGAGCAAGATGCAAACTTCAAGAGACGTCATCCGGCTCTGGACCGCGCAGGACCCTGACATGCCCTTCGACCCGCCCTCCCCCGATCTTCCGCCCCTGCAGCGTCTTTTGCAGGTCATGGCGCGCCTGCGCGACCCCGAGGGCGGCTGCCCATGGGATCGCGAGCAGACCTTCGCCACCATCGCCCCCTACACGGTGGAGGAAGCCTATGAGGTGGTCGACGCCATCGAGCGCGGCGACCTGGCGCATCTGAAGGAGGAGTTGGGCGATCTGCTGCTGCAGGTCGTGTTCCATTCGCGCATGGCCGAGGAACAAGGTGTCTTCGCCTTCGACGATGTAGCGCAGGCCATAGCCGACAAGATGATTCGGCGGCATCCCCATGTTTTTGCTGCAGAAAGCTATCGCGATGTGGAGGAGCAGACCGCTGCCTGGGAAGCGATCAAGGCCCAGGAACGCACCGAAAAGGGCCGGGGCGCCAGCCTGCTTGACGATGTGCCGGCCGGGCTGCCGGGACTGACGCGAGCGGTCAAGCTGACCAAGCGGGCGGCGCGGGTCGGATTCGATTGGCCCAGCGCCCGCGAGGTGGTGGCCAAACTGCGCGAGGAGCTTGAGGAGCTGGAGGCGGAGATCGAAGCCGAAGACGCAGAAGGCACACATCAAGAACTTGGAGATTTATTGTTTGTTTGCGCTAACTTAGCGCGTAAACTCAATGTCGATCCGGAAGCGGCGGTACGCTTTGCCAACGCCAAGTTCATGCGGCGCTTCGCCTATATCGAACAGCGACTGGCCGAGCGCGGCTCATCGCCCGCCCAGTCCGATCTGGCTGAGATGGACGCCCTGTGGAATGAGGTGCGCCGGGCCGACAAGCAGGGCCCAAAGACGCCTTAGAGCAAGATGCGATCAGCGAATGAGCTGATCGTTGAATCTTGCTCTAAATCATAATATTAGAGCCGGATTCAGACTTCGAGAAAAGTCATCCGGCTCTAAGCCCGCGCTTCCAGCTCCGCCTGTGGATATAGACGCGCGAACTGGCCAAGCGCCTGCGGATCCAGCCGCACCTCCAGGCCCAAGCCGCCATCGGGCCGCTCCTCCCGTCCGATCACGCGTCCGTGGCGATAAAGCCAAGCCAGGGCCTCGCCCTGACCCGGCGCCAGTTCGATCTTCAGCGGCGCTTCTTCGTCGACAAGGCCAGCCAGCAGCTCGCGCAGCGCCTCGCACCCGTCACCGGTGATAGCGGACAGGGCCACGGCCGGACGGTCCGATCCTTCGCGGCTGCGACGAGCCCGAGCCTTGAGGGTCTCCACCGCCTCCGCATCCAGGCGATCGATCTTGTTCCACACCTCGACCAGCACTTGATCGCCTTTGTCCACGCCCAGCTGGCCCAGCACCTGCGCCACGTCGGCCGCTTCCGCCTCGGTCTCAGGGCTGGACAGATCGCGCACGTGCAGGATCACGTCGGCCTGCTGCACCTCCTCCAAGGTGGCGCGGAAAGCGTCGACCAGTTCATGAGGCAGGTCCGAGACGAAACCCACGGTATCGGACAGGATTGCGCCTCGTCCGCCGGGCAGGCGCACGGTGCGCAAGGTGGGATCCAAGGTGGCGAACAGCATGTCGCGCGCCTCGACCTCCGATTCGGTGAGCCGGTTGAACAGGGTCGACTTGCCGGCGTTGGTGTAGCCCACCAGGGCCACGGAGCGGAACGGCTCCCTTTGCCGGGCCGAACGCTGCAGGCTGCGCGTGCGGCGCACCTCCTCCAGTTCGCGCTTGAGCCGGCCGATCTTGTCGGCCAGCAGCCGACGGTCCGTTTCGATCTGCGTTTCGCCCGGCCCCCCCATCACCCCGAAACCGCCGCGCTGACGCTCCAGGTGGGTCCAGGTACGCACCAGGCGCGAGCGCTCATAGGCCAGACGCGCCAGCTCCACCTGCAGGCGGCCTTCGCGCGTGCGCGCCCGACGGGCGAAGATCTCCAGGATCATGCCTGTGCGGTCGAGCACCTTCACGCTCCAGGCCTTTTCCAGGTTGCGCTGTTGCACAGGCGTCAGGGCGTCGTCGACCACGACCACATTGACGTCGTGCTCACGGACCAGATCCCCCAGTTCAGCGACCTTGCCCTTGCCGAACAACGTCGCCGGCGTGGCCGCGCGCAAGGCGACAACCAGGGCCTGCTTGATCTGCAGGTCCAGCGCCTGGGCCAGACCGACCGCTTCCTCCAGCCTGGCCTCGGGCGTACGCAAGCCGGCGCGCCCGGCGCGGGCCGGGTGGATCACCAGGGCGGTCTGAACCTCAGGGCGCCAATCGACGGAACGGTCTTGAGGGTGCGAACTCAATCGTCCTCGTCGGCCGAGGGCTCGTAAAGCTGTACCGGTTGCGAGGGCATGATCGTGGAGATGGCGTGCTTATAGACCAGTTGCGACTGGCCATCACGGCGCAGCAGCACACAGAAATTGTCGAACCAGCTCACCACGCCCTGCAGCTTGACGCCGTTGACGAGAAAGATGGTGAGCGGCGTGCGGGTCTTACGGACGCTGTTGAGGAAGGTGTCCTGAAGGTTCTGTTTCTTGTCGTTCGACATGGGTTGAGCCCCTTGGTTTCGTCGGAGGCCAATGCGCCTCCACACACGAGAATGATCTAAGCCGGCCTCGCGGCGAGGCGCAACCTAAGAGCGGTCTTAAATGGCCGTTTTGCGACCATGTTGGATATAGAGCGTCCGCAAACGGTTCGCCACAGGGCCGGGGCGTCCATCGCCGATCACCGCATCGTCGATCTGCACGATCGGTACGATCAAGGAGCCCGCGCCGGTCAGGAAGGCTTCGCGTGCCGCCTTGGCCTCCCCTACGGAAAAGGGCCGCTCGATAACCCGCAGCCCGTCTTGCCGCGCCAGCGCCGCCAAGCTGGACCGGGTGACGCCGCGCAGGATATTGGCTGCAAGTTCGCGGGTGTGCAGCGCGCCGTCCTGCCCCACGATCCAGGCGTTTGAAGCGGCGCCCTCCGTGATCATGCCCTCCTCGTCCACCAGCCACGCCTCATAGGCGCCTTGCGCCTTGGCCGCTTGCTTGGCCAGGACGTTGGGCAGCAGAGCCACGCTCTTGATGTCGCATCGTCCCCAGCGAATATCGGGCGTCGTGATCACCTTGACGCCCTGTTCCGCCCGCACGCGAGCCGCCTCAAGATCCCCGGAACGGGCCGTGGCCACCACCGTTGGCCGGCGCGCCGGACTGGGAAAGGCGTGGTCGCGCGGAGCCGCCCCGCGCGTGATCTGCAGATAGACCGTTCCGTCGCGAACACGGTTGCGCCGAACGGTCTCCTTAAGCACCAGCGTCAAAGCCGCCTGGCTCATCGGGTCGGCGATGCCCAACGCGTTCAGGCTGCGCTCCAGGCGCTGGAAATGGCCCTCGGCGTCCACCAGCTTGCCATCGAACACCGCCCATACCTCATAGGCTCCGTCCGACAGTTGGAATCCGCGGTCTTCGACAGAGACATGCGCCTCGGACTGACACACGAAGCGGCCATTCACATAGGCCATGCGCGCCATCAGTCTTCCTCGACCTCTTCGCGCAAGTTACCGAGGCCCAGGGACTTGAGCTTGCGGTGCAGGGCCGAGCGTTCCATGCCGATAAAGGCCGCGGTGCGCGAGATATTGCCGCCGAAGCGCATGATCTGGGCGTTCAAATACTCCTTCTCGAACACCTCCCGGGCATCGCGCAGGGACAGGGCGATGATGCGCTCGGGACCCACCGAACCGGCCGCGCCAGCGGCGTTCACCTCGGCGGGCAGCATCTCGGCGGTGATCACCTCCGACGGATCGCCGGAGGCCAAAATCAGCAGGCGTTCGATGTTGTTGCGCAGTTGGCGCACATTGCCTGGCCAGGCGTGCACCTGCAGGGTGGCGATGGCGTCTTCGCCCAGGATGCGCTTGGGCAGACCCTGGGTCGTGGAGATGCGCTCCATGAAATAATCGACCAGCTCCGCGATGTCCTCGCGGCGCTCGGCTAGGCCCGGAACGCGGATCGGCACTACGCTCAGCCGGTGAAACAGGTCCTCGCGGAACCGGCCTGCGGCAATCTCCTCACGCAGATCGCGCGAGGTCGAGGACACCACCCGCACGTCGACCTGCACGTCCCTGCCCCCGCCCACCCGCCTGAAGCGTTGTTCGACCAGCACGCGCAGGATGCGTCCCTGGGTCTCAAGAGGCATGTCGCACACCTCGTCCAGATACAGGGTGCCGCCATGGGCGCGCTCGAACACCCCGATCTTGCTCGGGCGGCCGTTTTCGCCTTCCTCGCCGAACAGCTCCAGATCGACCCGCTCGGGGGTCATGCCCGCGGCGGATATGGCCACGAACTCGCCCTGGATACGGGGGCTGGCGCCGTGAATCAGCCGGGCCGCCAACTCCTTGCCCGAGCCGGGCGGGCCGGAAATCAAGATGCGGCTGTTGGCCGGAGCGACCTTGGCGATCATCTGGCGCAGTTGCTGGGCCGCTGCGGAGCGGCCGATCATGCCGGTGGGCGACAGGGTCTGCATCTTCAGGCGCCGGTTCTCGCGCTTCAAGGACGCGGCCTCGAGCGCGCGCTGAACCACCAGCAACAGGCGATCAGACTTGAACGGCTTTTCCAGAAAATCGTAAGCGCCGCGTTTGATGGCGCTGACCGCTGTCTCGATATTGCCGTGACCCGATATGACCAGCACCGGCAGATCCGTATCCAAGGTCTGGATCAGATCAAGCAACTCCAGGCCGTCCATCCCCCCGCCCTGCATCCAGATGTCCAGCACCAGAAGCGCGGGGTTGCGCGACGTGATCTCGGCCAGCGCTTCCTCCGCGCTGGCGGCGGTGCGCACGGCATAGCCCTCGTCCGACAGAATACCCGCCACCAGATCGCGGATGTCAGCCTCATCGTCTACGACCAGGATATCGGCAGCCATACTCAGTCCTGCGTTTGGGTCTCAGCCGGCCGGGCGGCCGGCGGGTGATCGGGAACGTCCGACGCCATGAATTGAAGGATAACCTGGGCCCCACGATGGCCCGGAGCGTCCTGGATCGTCAGGGCGCCGCCATGCTCTTCCATGATCCGCTTGACGATGGCCAAGCCTAGGCCCGTGCCCTTTTCCCGGGTCGTGACATAGGGCTCGGTAAGCCGGTCGCGATCCTTGGCCGGCAGGCCCACGCCGTTGTCCTCGATGATGACCGAAAGCCGGCCGGTGTCTTTAACGATGCTGGCCTTGATCTCGCCCGGCTCGTGCGGATCCGCCGCAAGGCGCGACTGCACGGCCTCGGCGGCGTTCTTGAGCACATTAGCCAGAGCTTGACCAACCATGCGGGCGTCGCACCAAAGGCTCGCGCCCTCGGGCTCCGTCTGCAGATCGACGCCAATCTCGGGACTAGCCACACGGAGCGCGAAGACGGTCTGGTTCAGGAGTTCGGTCAGGTCGGCGGTATCGAACTTGGGAGCGGGCATGCGAGCGAAGGTCGAGAATTCGTCCACCATTCGCCCGATATCCTCGACCTGGCGCACGATGGTGTCGGTGCAGCGATCGAAGGTCTCGACGTCCTGGGTGATGTAACTGCGGTACTTGCGTCGCAGGCGTTCGGCCGAAAGCTGGATCGGCGTCAGGGGGTTTTTGATCTCATGGGCGATGCGGCGCGCCACGTCGCGCCAAGCGGCGTTGCGCTGTGCGGCCACAAGGCGGGTGATGTCGTCGAAGGTGAGAACCATACCGCCCTCCGCCAGGCGGCTGGCCCGGATACGCAGGCGCCGGGTCTCGCCATGCCGCACCACATCCGTCTCATCCTCAGCGTCGCGACCGCTTTGAGCGGCCTGCAGCGCCACGGCGGCCAGCTCAGGCGCCGCTTCGTTCAGGTCCTGCCCCAAGGTTTTGGCATGGTCCAGATCGAGCAGCGCCAAGGCGCGGCTGTTGGCGGCAGAAATGGCGCCCACCTCATCCACCCCAACCACGCCGGCGCTAACCCCCGCCAACACGGTTTCGATGAAGCGACGGCGAGATTCCGCATCCAGGCTGGCGCGTTTCAGAGCCTTCTGTTGTTCCTGAAGATCGCTGGTCATCCGATTGAAAGCACGTGACAAGACAGCTATCTCTTCTGGGGCTTTATGAAGGTCGACCCGGGCATCTAGATTGCCCGCAGCCACCCTGTCCGCGGCTTGCACCAAACGGCCGACGGGGGCGGAGATGCTGTTGGCTGCAGCCATCCCAAGCCACACCGCGCCCACCAACACCAGGAGCGCCGTCTCACCGTAGCTAAGAGCGAAAGCGGCCTGAATTGCTCTCCGGTCGACGTCTGCTTCGCGGTAATCAGCAACGGCGGCGGAGGCCGCCAGCAACTGGTTCAGGACGCCGGGCTGCACGAAACGGGCGACATAGAGGTAGGCGTCGGGGAAGGCGCGCAGCCGATAAAGCGCGCGAAACAGGTCCTGGGACTCGAAGGCGTGTTCGACGATATCCTTGTCCGCGGATTTCAGCGTCGCGGGCGGCGGCAACACGAACGTCGGCGCGCCCGGACCCTCCGCCCGGGCCAGCACCCGCCCCTCGCCGTCGATCAGATAGACGGCGGCGAACTCGTGAAGTTGAGCCTGTTGGGTCAGGTATTGGCTGAAACTGATGGGACTTTTCTGCAGGGTGGGCGCCACGTCGTTCACGTCGCCCGCCATCTGCAAGAGGTGGCGCGTGAGATAGGCTTCCTGGTCCTCGACGAAGGATTTGGCCACCTTGGCTGAATTCTCGACCACCGCCTCGACCCGGTGACTGAACCAGTTATCCACCGCGCTGGTCACCAGGGCGCCGAACGTTACGGCCACCACCACGGCCGGCGCTACAGCGACGAGGGCAAACAGGGTGACGAATCTCAGGTGCAGCCGTGCGCCGGCGTTGCGAGAACGCTCCCACACCAGCTTGAGCACCCGCCAACCGGCCGCCGCCAGGAGCGCCGCGATCAGCAGCAGATTCACGCCCAAAATCAGCAGAACGCGATTGGAGGCTGGGCCTACCGGGCCGGCGCCGGGCGCGGAGGCCATGTAGACAGCCAAGGCCGTGACCGCTGCGGCTAATCCCCAACCCAGACCGAACAGGCCCGAATTGACGCGGCTGCTAAGGCCTTCATCCGCAGCCCGAGCGGCATCTATCTGAGGCGCTGAGGATAGGACCGTAGGCGACATGCGAGTGCAGCCTAGGTCTCTGTGCCCCAAAATCAACAGCTATGTTGCGAATCCGCCTCTATGACTGAACGGCTCAGGCAGATGTGAAGACGGTTCTAGTGCGGCGATTCAGAAATTCGCCTGCGGCTTGTGGAGAGCGCGGAGCGAACTTCAGATCCAGCACACTAGCGCGCCGGGCGCACTTTCTCGATGCCGAGGTCTTGGATCTTCTTACGCAGAGTATTCCGGTTGAGGCCCAGGATTTCAGCCGCGCGCACCTGATTGCCACGGGTGGAAGCCAGAGTCAGTCGGATCAGCGGGGCCTCGACCTCCTGCAGGACCCGGTCGTACAGGCCAGGCGGCGGGCCGCCCTCGGGCTGCTCGGCAAAGTAGGAGATCAGCCGGCGTTCCACCAAGGCGCTGAGCGTGGCCGGCCCGTCGTCCGTCTGGGGCGTGGACGTGTTATCCTGCAGCTCGCGCTCGACGATGCGGGCCGTGATCACATCTTCCGCGTACAGGGCGCAGACACGGCGAATAAGGTTCTCCAGCTCGCGGACATTCCCGGGCCAGTCGTGGGCCTTGAGCCGCTCCAGCGCGCTCTGGTCGATGCTTTTGGCGGGCAAGCCCTCCCGGTGAGCGCGCAGCAGGAACGCGCGCGCCAGATCGGGAATATCCTCGGTCCGCTCGCGCAGGGGCGGAAGGCGCACCGGCGCCACATTCAGCCGGAAGAACAGGTCCTCGCGGAACAGGCCTTGGGCGATGAGACCGCGCAGGTCGCGGTTGGTCGCGGCGATGATGCGCACATTGGGCCGCCGGCCGGTCTTCGGATTGATCGCCGCCTCGGAGCCGTCGATCACCCGCAAAAGACGCGTCTGGGCGTCCAGCGGCATGTCCCCGATTTCGTCCAGGAACAGAGTGCCGCCGTCGGCCTCCACCAGCTTGCCGATATCGCTCTCGTTGCGCCCGAACAGTTCCTCCTCCACCCGCTCGCGCGGGACGGCGGCCAGGTTGATGATCACAAACTTGCCGTCGCGGCGACGGCCAAGATCGTGCAAGGCCCTGGCGACCAGCTCCTTGCCGGTGCCGGACTCCCCTAGAATCAGCACGGTCAGGTCTGCGCCCACCAGGCGCGCCACCGTGCGATAAACGTCCTGCATAGGGGGCGAGCGGCCGATCAGCGGCAGACGCTCGTCACGCAGAGCGCGAGCCTGGGCCTTGGCGGCTTCATTGTCAGCGGGGCGCGACAGGGCGCGCCGCGCCGCGGCCGTCATGTCGTCCAGATCGAAGGGCTTAGGCACATAGTCGAAGGCGCCGATTTCAGCGGCGTTCACCGCGGTCATCAGCGTGTTCTGAGCGCTCATGACAATGACCGGCAGCTTGGGGCGCTGCTTTTTTATGCGAGGCAACACATCGAAGACATTCTCGTCAGGCATCACCACATCGGTGATCACAAGATCTCCCTCGCCCTCCATAACCCATTTCAGAAGGGTGGTGGCGTTTCCGGTGGCGCGAACCTGATATCCCAGTCGGGTAAAGGCCTGACTGAGAACGAGACGGATCGAGGCATCGTCGTCGGCGATCAGAATTTTAGACTGCACGGTCATATCTCTGGGTTACCCGCCACCCTGTCATTGTTCGACCGGCAGAAGCACGCGAAATACGGTACGGCCCGGCTCTGACTCAAAATCGATCATTCCCCCGTGAGCGGTGACTAATTTTGCAACAAGCGCCAAACCAAGACCGGCGCCCATCGCTTTGGAGGTGACAAAGGGCTGAAAAACGCCATCGCGCAGGTGATTTGGGACCCCCGGGCCGTTGTCCTGGACCTTGACTTCCAAAGGAGCGCCCCTGGGCGACTGGCCGCCAGCGCTACGCACCCGCACTCCATGCCGATAGGCCGTCGTGACAGTAATTTCGCCGCGGTTATCTCCGCGTGAATGCGCCGCCTCTGCCGCATTTTTGACCAGATTCAAAAAAATCTGGATGAGCTGATCCTCGTCTCCCAAGGCCGGCGGCAAGGAGGGATCGTAGATTTCCTTCATGACCAACCCATCGGCCACGCCGTTCACGGCAAGCGCGCGCACCCTGTCGAGCACGACGTGAATGTTGACCGGCTCACGGATCGGCGAGGTCTCTTCCGAGAAAGCTTGCATGCGGTCCACCAAGCGGTGGATGCGGTCCGTTTCCGACATGATCAACTGAGCCAGAGGCGCATCCTCGGCCTTGGCGCCGCTTTTGAGCAGTTGGGCGGCTCCGCGGATGCCCGCCAGGGGATTCTTGATCTCGTGGGCCAGCATCCGGCCCAGCCCCACGACAGATTTCAGGCCGCCCATATCCACGCGGTCCAACGAGGCGCCGGCGACCTTGGGGTGCAGGGTCAGCAGCACCGCCCCGTCGCCCATGGGCGACGCCGCGCCATCCACCTGGATAGGCGGAAGGCCCAGAAGATTGATCTCCAGGCCGCGCTCGCGCACCAGGGCGTCTTCCGACAGGGCGCGACTGATCAGGCTGGCCAGGGTGGATCCCGCTGGCAGAGCGTCGACGAAACGCCCCCGCATCAGATGGGAGAGACCTTGGCCGAACAGCTCCTGCGCCGCCTCGTTGCACATGATCAGTTCACCCTGGGGGGAGATGACCAGGGCCGGTTCGGGCAAGACGTCGAACGCCGCAGCCCGCAGGCGCTCCGAGTGGGGCCGACCCATCATGTTCATGCGGCCATCCGTTCGCAATCGGACCAAAGACCAGACAGGCCAGCGACCACCTCGCGGGCCGTGGGCAGTCGGCACAGGGCGCTCTTGGCGGCCCGTCGCTGCGCGGCGTCCGCCGGCCACGGCGCCGCCTCGACGTACCAACCCAGATGCTTGCGGAACATGTTCAGGCCCAGGCGCTCGCCGTAGAAGGCGACGCTATCGGATAGATGCTCCAGCACGATCTGCAGCCGCTCGGCAGGACCTGGTTCTTCGATCGGGGGCTTGGCGTCCAGCGCCCTATCGACGGCGCGGGCGATCCAGGGCCGACCATAGGCGCCACGCCCGATCATCACCGCATCCGCGCCGGAGACGGCCAGGGCCTGGCGCGCACTGTCGGCGCAGACGATGTCGCCGTTGACGATCACCGGAATGGATACGGCTTGCTTGACCTTGGCCGCCGCCGCCCAATCGGCCTTGCCCTTATAGAACTGACAGCGGGTGCGCCCGTGCACCGTCACCGCCTTGGCCCCCCGCGCCTCGGCGCGCGCGGCCAGTTCAGCGGCGTTGTGGCTGGAGTCGTCCCACCCGAGCCGCATCTTAACCGTCACGGGAACGTCAGTCGCCTCGGTCGCAGCCGCGATCAGACTTTCGGCCAGGTCCAGATCGCGCATGAGAGCCGAGCCTGACAGGGCTCCGGTGACCTCCTTGGCGGGGCAACCAAAATTGAGGTCAATGATCTGGGCCCCGGCCCGAGCCGCCATGCGCGCACCCTCGGCGATCCAGCGCGCCTCTCGGCCAACCAGCTGGACAACCATGACGGGCAGGCCTTCGCCAACGGCCGCGCGGCGCACGACATCGGGCCGGCCGTGAGCCAGTTCTGCGCACGCGACCATCTCGGTCGCGACATAGCTCGCGCCCAGCCGTGCTGCGGTGCGGCGAAACGGGAGGTCCGACACCCCTGTCATCGGCGCGAGCCAAGCTCGACCAAACAGGACTGTTGAACCGATATCCATTTTGCACATTTTTTAATCAACCCCACGGCGGCATTTTTGAGCAAATTGGGGTCTTTGTCGAGTCTGGACAAATGGGCGCCCAAAGACCAAACAAAGGCTATGACATTCTCAGCAATCGTGGTGGCCGCGGGTTCGGGCTCAAGAGCCGGACATGGCGGGCCCAAACAATGGCGCACAGTGGGCGGAAAGCCCGTGGCGCGATGGTCGGTTGAGGCCTTTTTTGCTGCAGGTGCGAAGGCCATTGTGCTTGTGGCGCCGGCCGCGGACCTACAGTACGCGGCTGAAATCTTTCGTGATCTGAAGAGCTTGAAGATCGTCGCCGGCGGCGCTCAGAGAGCGGATTCGGTCAAGGCCGGACTGCTGGCCCTGGCTGCCGAGGCCCCCGACCTGGTGATGATTCACGACGCCGCCCGCCCCTTCCTGAAGCCGTCCCACATAGGCGATTTAGTCGCAGCCCTGGCCACCGCCGAGGGGGCGATTTTGGCCCTTCCGGTGGCTGACACCCTCAAGCGTGAGGGACCGGACGGCCGGATCGAGACCGCTTCGCGCGACGGCCTGTGGCGCGCCCAGACGCCTCAGGCCTTCCGCTACGGGACCCTCATGGAGGCCTACGCCGCCTGGCCGGACGCCAATCCGCCCACCGATGAAGCTGTGGTGATCGAAGCGGCCGGCGGCAGGGTGCGGCTGGTGAACGGCGACCCGGCCCTGATGAAACTGACCTATCCGGAGGATTTCGACATGGCCGAAGCCATCGCGGGCCGGGCTCGCCTTATGCGCGTGGGCCAGGGCGTGGACGCCCATCGCTTCGGTCCCGGCGACGGGGTGTGGCTGTGCGGGGTGAAGATCGCCGACCATCGCACCCTCGTCGGCCATTCCGACGCCGACGCGGGTCTGCACGCCATCACCGACGCCATCCTGGGCGCCATCGGCGAAGGCGATATCGGCGACCACTTCCCGCCCACCGATCCGCAGTGGAAGGGCGCCCCCTCGCACCTGTTCCTGACCCACGCCGCCGAGCTGGTGCGCAAAAAGGGCGGACAGCTGATCAACATCGACGTGACGCTCATCTGCGAGCGCCCCAGGATCAAGCCGCACCGCCAGGCCATGCGGGAAAAGCTGGCCGAACTGTTGAGCCTTCCCGTCGAGCGCATCAGCGTCAAGGCCACGACCACCGAGGGCATGGGCTACACCGGCCGCGAGGAAGGCCTGCTGGCCCAAGCCATCGCCTGCGTCGAAACCCCGGCCTGACATGTTTCCCGACGACATCCAGGCCCTGGCGCGCGCGGTGCTGGACAAGGCCCGCGCGGCCGGCGTGACCATCGCCACAGCCGAAAGCTGCACCGGCGGCCTGGTCGCCGCCGCCCTGACCGCCATCGCCGGCTCGTCCGACGTGGTGGACCGGGGCTTCGTCACCTATGCCAACACCGCCAAGACCCAGATGCTGGGCGTGCCCGAGGCGCTGATCGCCGAGCATGGCGCGGTGTCGGCTGAGGTGGCGCTGGCCATGGCGGAGGGGGCGCTCGGGGCCTCGGGCGCCGGCCTGGCGGTGTCGATCACCGGCATCGCGGGTCCTGGCGGCGGATCGGCGGACAAGCAGGTGGGGCTGGTGCATTTTGGATTGGCGCGCGCGGGCCGCCCTGCCGGGCGCCGCGAAATGCGTTTTGGCGACATCGGTCGCGAAGCGGTGAGATTGGCGAGCGTGCGGGTAGCGCTGGAGATGCTGCTGGATGCGCTAACCTAAAACCCCGCTCATCCCGGCGAAGGCCGGGATCGAGAAAAAAATTACCTCCAAGTTCACGAAGGACACGAAGGAAACACCGAGCTCTTGGTGATCTTCGTGGTCTTCGTGGTTCAATTCCCCGATCGCAGCGCCCTATGATCTGGGTCCCGGCCTTCGCCTGGATGAGCGGATTAGCCTGGATGAGCGGATTAGATTGAGACCTCAGTCCCGGCCACCCCATAAACCTCCGCCGCCCTGGCCTCAAAACACCCCATCAGCTTTTGCACCGCCCGGTCCATGTTGGCGTGCAGCAGGGCGTCCAGGATGCGGGACTTGAAGGCGAAGTCGATCACGAATTCCACCCGCGTCCCGGCCGGATCGGGCAAGAATCGCCAGTCGTTCTTGAGCGCCTTGAACGGGCCGTGCAGCAGGGACACGTCGATGTGCAGCCGCTCAGAGTCGCGCGTCACGCGGGTGGCGAAGCGCTCCTTCAGAAAGGAAAAGCCCACCCCCGCCTCGGCGTCCACACTGCTCACGCCCGGCCGCACCTGGCGTGCGTTCCAGGTGCGCATACTGGTCAGCCAGGGTACGAACCGGGGATAGGCGTCCACATCCCCCACCAGCTCGAACAGCTGCTCGGGCGCATAAGGCAGGATCTTGGTCTGGCGGTGACGGTGCAAGCCGGTCGGCTCAGGCTTGGACGCTTCGCGCCCGCCGCGCGGCCTGCAGCTTGGCGAAGTCCTCGCCCGCGTGGTGGGAGGAGCGCGTCAGGGGGCTGGAAGAGACCATCAGAAAGCCCTTGGCGCGGGCGATGGCCTCATAGGCCTTGAACTCATCAGGCTCCACGAAGCGGTCGATGGCGGCGTGCTTGCGCGTGGGCTGCAGGTATTGGCCGATTGTGATGAAATCCACGCCCGCCGAACGCATGTCGTCCATCACCTGCATCACCTCTTCCTTGGTCTCGCCCAGGCCGACCATAAGGCCGGATTTGGTGAACTGTTCCGGATCGCGCTCCTTGACGCTCTGCAGCAGGCGCAGGGAGTGAAAGTAGCGGGCGCCGGGCCTGATCTTCAGATAGAGGCGCGGCACGGTCTCCAGATTGTGGTTGAACACGTCCGGCTTGGCGTCGATGACCACGGCCTCCGATCCGTCCTTGCGCAGGAAATCGGGCGTGAGGATCTCGATGGTGGTTCCTTGAGCGGTGGCCCGGATCGCGCGCACCACGGCGGCGAAGTGCTCGGCGCCCCCATCGGCCAGGTCGTCGCGGTCCACCGAGGTGATCACCACGTGCTTGAGCCCCATCTTCAGCACCGCGTCGGCCACGCGCTGGGGCTCGGTGGCGTCCAATGGCGCGGGCAGGCCTGTCTTGACGTTGCAGAAGGCGCAGGNNTGCAGGTGTCGCCCATGATCATCATGGTGGCGTGCGACACGGTCCAGCACTCGCCGATGTTGGGGCACGCGGCCTCCTCGCACACCGTGGCCAGGCCGTGATCCTTCACGATGGCCTGGGTGGCTCTGTAGCCGGCCGAGCCCGGCGCCTTGACCCTCAGCCACTCGGGCTTCTTGAGCACTGGGCTGTCGGGGCGCGATTGCTTTTCGGGATGGCGCAGGGCGCGCCGATCCACCGTGTCGATGACCGTGACCATGGGGCCTAAATCGGCTTTCGGCGGCTGCAGATCAAGCCTTGCGTGGGTTGCACGGCCTTGCGCAAAGGCCCGTGCGCATAAAACAGTGATCTTCATGCGTCCCCTGCTCGCCCTGCTCTGTGCGGTCTGCCTGTGCGCCTGCAGCGATCCGGCCGCGCAGGCGCCCTTCACCGCCAGCCGAATCCCGGCCGGATTGCCGATTCAGGCCTGGCCGCCGGAGGGCTGGGCGTGGGGCCTGATCAAGCTGGGCGACGGGCCCGCCCTGCGCTATGGCGTGGGCGCGCCGCCGGTGGTCCCGCGCGGGCAGGTGATGATCCTGCCCGACTACGGCGAGCCGGCCGAGGCCTGGTTCGCGCCGGCCCAGGCCCTGATCGACCGCGGCTACAGCGTGTGGACGCTGGATCTGGCCGGCCAGGGCGGCTCGGGGCGCTATGGGGGGCTGGGCCGCGACGTGGGCCATGCGCCGGACTTTCAGCTTGATGTGCAAGCGCTCAAGGCCATGGTCGCGGTGATGGACCACAGGCCGGCCGTGCTGCTCGCCCAGGGCCAGGCCGCGCCGGTGCTGATCGAGGCCCTGCGCCAGGGTCTCCCGGCGCAAGGGGCGGTGCTGTCGGCGCCGGTCCTCTCGCCGCCTTTCGCGGGACCGGACATCTACGACGTGGAATCGGCGGCGCCCTTCGTCCAGATGGCGCATCTGGGCTGGCTTCGGGCCCTGGGCCAGAGTCCCTGGAGCGCGCGCGAACCGGGCCGCGCCGGCCTTGCCCTGGCCTGGCAGACGGCCAACCCCGAGCTGCGCATCGGCGGCCCGAGCTTCGGCTATATCGCCGCCTTCGATGCGCAGACCGCAGCCATCAAAGGCCAAAACCTCGGCGCCATCAGAACCCCGGTCCTGATCCTGCCCGCCGGACCCGCGCCCTCGGCGGATGAGCGCGCCCTCTGCGCCCGGCTGGCGCGTTGCAGCCTTTCGCCCCCCGCTCCCGCGAACCCAGTAGGCGATCGGACCTCAGCAGCCTGGACGCGGACCCTGGCCGCATTTATCGATCTCACTCGATCTCCGGTTCGCTGAGAAACGCCGGATAGGTCCAGGGACGGCGGAGGACGACGTGGCGAATGGGCCTGGGACGCACGGGGCGGTGTTCGACGCCCTGATCGAGGCCAGCGAACGCTTTGGCCCGACCCGCCTGATCCTGGAGGATCAGGAGCGCAAGCCGCTATCCTACCGCGACCTGATCCGCGCCAGCTTCGCCCTGGGCCGTCGCATCGCCGGCATGACCAAGCCGGTCGAGCATGTGGGCGTGTTCCTGCCCACCAGCGCCGGTGTGGTCGTGACCTTTTTCGCCTTGCAGGCCTTTGGCCGTATCCCGGCCATGCTCAATTTTACCGCCGGTCCGCGCAACCTGAAGGGCGCGGTCCAGACAGCGGGCGTCAAGACCATCCTGTCCTCGCGCCGCTTCATCGCCCAGGCCCAGCTCGAGGAGCTGATCGGGGAGCTGGGGGACCTCGCGCGCATCGTCTACCTGGAGGATATTCGCCGACAGATCGGACTCCTGGACCGACTGTACGCCTTCGCCGCCGAGATGCGGCCTCGGCGCTTTAGCAAGGCGGTGAAGCCGAGCGACCCGGGCGCCATCCTGTTCACGTCAGGCAGTTTCGCCGCCCCGCGCGGGGTGGTGCTGAGCCAGGGCAATCTGGTGGCCAACGCCAAACAGATCGCCGAGCACATCGAGCTCGATCCGGACTGGGTGTTCTTCAATCCCCTGCCCGTATTTCACTCCTTCGGCCTGACGGGCGGGGTGCTGACGCCCATCCTGAACGGCCTGAAGGCTTTCGAATATCCCTCTCCGCTGCATATCAAAATCATCCCTGGCCTCGTGCGCGAGAGCGGGGCCAGCGTGCTCCTGGCCACCGATACCTTCCTGGGCCAATATCTGCGCGCGGCGCCGCGTGAGGACTTCATGGGGCTGAAGTTCGCCGCCTGCGGCGCCGAGAAGGTGCGCGAGGAGACACACCGGGCCTTTGCGGCCATCGCCGGCCGACCGGTGATCGAGGGCTATGGGGCCACCGAAGCGGGCCCGGTGATCGCCGTGAACAATCCTCACGACAACCATCCCGGCACGGTGGGGCGCCTGTTGCCCGGCGTGGAGGCGCGGCTGGAGCCGGTGGACGGCCTGACAGCCGGCGGACGCCTGCACGTGCGCGGGCCCAATATCATGGCCGGCTATATGAACGACGATTCCGGCGTGCTGGAGCGCCCGCCGGGCGGTTGGCACGACACCGGCGATATCGTGTCCATCGACGACACGGGTCTGGTGCGCATCCTGGGCCGGGCCAAACGCTTCGCCAAGATCGGCGGAGAGATGATCTCCCTGTCGGCGGTGGAGGACCTGGCCGCCGCCGTCTGGCCCGACCGCTGGTGCGCGGTGGTGGCCGCCCCGGATAAGCGCAAGGGCGAGCGTCTGGTGCTGGTGATCGAGGGCTCGCCGGTGGACGTCCAAGCCCTGCTCGCCCACGCCAAGGCCTATGGCGCCGCGGATATCGCCGTCCCGCGCAAGATCGTCCAAGTCGCGGCCCCGATCCTCCTGGGCAGCGGCAAGACCGACTACGGCGCGGTGCAGAGGATCGCCGAGGCGGAGGGGTGAGAGCCTGTTGAACTAGGGACCGGGAGCATTACACTTCCGGCCCTGCGCCGAAATATTTTAGGCCATCATCAGGCGCGCGCGATAGCGGCGGCGGCCGGTTGTTTTCATGACGGCATACTGAACAAAGAACAGCGCGATCTTGCTGCCGGTGCCCCAGGCCGTAATCGCCGCGCCCCACACCACCACACTGCAGGTCAGCGCCAGCACCAGATTTAGCGCAGCGGAGAAGAACATCATTCCGGCCCAGACATAGCCAAAGCGCACGCCCAGATCGGGCACGAATTCCAACGCGCGGGGCGGCAGATAGCGGTTCATCCAGCCGCGCTTCATCATCGCGCAGCCCACCAGAAGATAGATCGCTGTCGGCTTGAGCATCACGAAGACGGGATTGTGCGTCAACAGGGTGGTGCTGCCCGCGGCGATCACCAAAAACAGACTGATCCATTGCAGGGCGTCGATGGTTTGCCGGCGCGCCAGCCGCCAACCGATCTGGACGAGCGCCAGCGCCACGCCCAACCCTACCGCCAGCGCGATATTGTGAGTCAGCGCATAAAGCCCAAAGAAGAAGACGGTCGCGGCCAGGTCAGCGGCCAGGACGCGGCCGGAATAGAGCAGACCGTTCACGAGATGACCGCGCGATAAAGACCGGGATCGAGAATGCCCAGTTCGCGGCGGACTTTGTCGAGCGGGCGCGCCAGCAAAGCTTCGTAATCCTGGTTCTGGAACAGCTCGGATTTCTTGCCGTTGCGCCAGGCCTCCCTCACCGCGGCGCGCGCCGCCTTGGGCAATCGCGGCCAGCTCATGGCGACGATCAGCGCCTGGCCGAGATTTTTAGAGTGCTGATACATGAAAGCGAGAAGACACAGCTCGCCCAGCGGGTCGCGGCCATAACCGGTCAGGATATGGGTCAGGTCATGGGCGTCGCGCATGCGTTCAAGGAACAGCGACACGTCCGGCGGCAAAGGCTCGGCGTCCCGGTCCTGCGAGGCTTGCACCAGGCCGTCGGCGGAGAGATTTTCCGCTTCCATGAATTCGAAGTAGGCGCGGCCCATGCTGCCTTCTGGCAGGCGCGACAGAGCCGCGCGGTCGGACAGCACGTCCAGCAGCACGCGGCGTTCGGCAAGCACGGCTTGGCCAACTGGGCTGGCGCAGAAGCGCTGGAAGGACTTCACGCCAGAGCGGCCGCGCATGGCCCGGAAGATAACGAAGATCTGGCGGGTATCGCCGGGATTGGCCATCAGGCTGCGCACGGCGCGGATGGCCGTCAGCGGATGCAGCCTCGTGTCTATTGCGGGTTGGGCAAGCATGCTTGAAAACCTCAAGGACAAGGTCGTTCTATCGCTATATACAATATTGTCAATAGTGGAGTCGCCGCTTGGCAGCCAGAGAAAAACGCGTTCGACGCCGGCCGGAAGAAGCCCGCGCCTTGATCCTGGACGCGGCGGAAAAAAGCATGGCCGCCGATGGCCCGGCCGGCATCCGCTTGCAGGATGTGGCCAAGGCGGCGGGGGTGTCGCATCCCACCATCCTGCATCACTTCGGCAGCCGCGAGGGGCTGGTGAGAGCGCTGAACCTGCGCACCCTGGAAGACCTGACTCGCACGGTGGTGGACCGCATGGCGGACGCCAAGCCGGGCGAGGACGGCATCGCGCACACCTTTGCCGCCTATCGCGGCGGTCTGGCGCGGCGCATGGTTTGGTCCATTCAGTCCGACCCGCCGCCGGCTATCGGCCAGACGCCGCTGTTCGACAACGTGGTGCAGAGCCTGCACGCCTTGCGGCAGAGCTTTTCAGGGCCTGGCGTCGAGCCTGATATCGCCGATACCCGCGCCGTGGTGCATCTGGTGACCGTGGCGGCGCTGGGCGACGCGCTGATCGGGGCGCGGCTGCGCGCAAGCGCCAATCAGGGCGAAGACGAACGAGCCCAGGGCGCGGCGTTCGAGAAATGGTTCTCGGACCTGATCGCGCTTTTCCTGCGCTCCAAGGCGTGACTAGCCGGTGATGAACATTGGGCGACGACGGAGGATCCACAAACTGGGATTGGCAGTCCTTAACCTGTGTCGCTCTGGCGGCCACGCCATGGCCGGCATTACGGTGATGGTGCGCTGCGCGCGCCGCCGCTAGTTTCGGCCCATGCAAGCTCGCCTCTTTCAGCTCGATGCCTTTACCTCGCGTCGGTTCGCCGGCAATCCGGCTGCGGTTATGCTCTTCGATAACTATCCAGACGAGGGCACGTTGCAGGCGCTCGCCGCCGAGAACAACCTCGCCGAGACCGCCTTCATTGTTTCCGATGGTGATGACTTCCGGATCAGATGGTTCACGCCAACCGTTGAGGTGTCGCTGTGCGGCCACGCGACCTTGGCGAGCGCGGCCGTGGTGCTGGAACGGCTGGAGCCCGCACGCGATGCGGTGGTATTCCGTTCGGCCAGCGGCCCGCTGCCCGTTCACCGCTCGGAACGCGGCTATGTCATGGACTTTCCGGTGCGTCAGTGCACGCGGACCGAACCACCTGAGGGCCTTGCCAAGGCGCTCGGGACGTCCTTTGAGGAAGTGCTGTGGGACGGATTCAATTTCGTTGTCCGGTTCGCTGCTGCAGACAAGGTACGCGGCCTTTCACCCGATCTGGCCGCCATCGCGCGCATGCCGTGTGCCGGCGTGATCGTCACGGCGCCTGGCGACGGCGAGCATGATTGCGTCAGCCGCTACTTCGCTCCGGCGAAGGGCATCCCGGAAGACCCGGTGACAGGGGGCGCGCATTGCGCGCTTACGCCCTATTGGGCGGGGCGGCTCGGCAAGCGCGAACTTCACGCTTTTCAGGCTTCGGCGCGAGGCGGCGAGTTGCGCTGCCGGATGCGGGGCGATCGGGTCGAACTCGAAGGATCGTGCGTCTTCTATTTGGAGGGCATCGCGCAATGGTGACCACACCGGCCGGTTCCCGCCACTGCGGCGGCATCCGCTTGTGACGCACATGCATTACGGCATTGCCGTAATTGCAATTGCTAACCCAGGCGCGGGGGCGGGCCGCCTTTGCTGCCATCGCCTTGTTGCGAAGTTGATTGAGTTGAAGGAGGGCGTCGGCCTCCGCACCGGCCTACATCGCGCCGACGGTCCTGTCAGATCGCGGCCGCTTGGCCTTGGGGCGCCTACGCGCCCAGCCTGGCTTTGAGGTGGTCGCCCACGCGCATGGCGTTGGCCACCGTTGTCAAGGTGGGGTTCACCGCGGCGATCGAGGGGAAAAAGCTGGTGTCGACCACATAGAGGTTGTCCAGCTCGTGGGCCTTGCACCAGGGGTCGAGCACCGACGACGCCGGATCGACGCCAAACCGCACCGTACCGGCCTGGTGGGCCGTACCGTACAGCGGCAAGAGGCTGTCGAACTGGAAGTGGTGCTGCGAAATCGGGTGGGCGTGGTCGGCGAAGCCATCCAGCGACGTCTTGAGGATCTGCACCAGGCGTTCGTGCCCCTCCAGGTTATTGTAGGTGTAATCGAGATGGATGCGTCCATCGGGGCTCACCCGCACGCGGTTTTCGGGCAGCGGCAGATCCTCGGAAATGACCAGCATCGACAGCATCCGCTCGGCCACGGCGTCGGCCATCACCTCGGGCACCATGGACGGCGGCAGCCAGTCGGAAACCTGCCCCTCCAGGGTCTGGCCGGACATGTATTCCAGCATCTGGATATGACCCATCGGCTTGTCATAGCCGCCGCTGGGATCGCCCCAGTAGAAATCGTTCACAGCCAGCGTCTTGGGGAAGCTCACGTCCATATGGGCCGCGGTCAAGGAGACCATCGCCGTCAGGGTGTGGAACATATAGTTGCGCCCGACCTGGTCCGAGCCATTGGCCAGGCCATTGGGGTGGGCGGCGTTGGCCGAGCCCAGCAGGATCGCGGCTGAATTGGCGGCGCCGGCGGCCAGGGCGACGATGTCGCCGGTCCAACGCTCCTCGCCCTGCGCGGTCTGGCACACCACTTCGCTCACCGTGCGCCCCTGCGGATCGGTCTCCAATCGCAGCACCTTGCGTCCGGTCAGCAAGGTGACGTTGGGCGCGCCCAGCAGGGGCTCGACCGCCAAGGTGCGGGCGTCGGACTTGGCCTTCACCAAACACGGATAGCCGCCGCAGGTCTTGCACTTGATACAGGCCGAGGTGACCGGGTGCGCCTGGTCGAGATTGACGCCCAGCGGCAGGGAGAACGGCCGCCAGCCGAGGGTCTCCCAATGGCTCTTCAGCTGCTCCACGCCCGGGTCGTTCTCGATGGCGGGATAGGCGTAGGCGGGCTCGTCGCCGGTTTCCGTTGGATCGATCCCGCGCGCGCCGTGCACACGCCACGCCGTCTCGGCCTCGGCGTAGTAGGGCGCCAGGTCGGCCAGGGCGATGGGCCACGCGGGCGAGACGCCGCCGGCGTGCTGCACCTCTTCGAAGTCGCGCTTGCGCAGGCGCATGAGGGCGGCGCCGTAGAAGGAGGTATTGCCGCCCACCCAATAGTGGGTGTTGGGCGTGAACGGCTTGCCCGCCTTATCGTACCACTGCTCCTTGGTGCGGTAGCGATGCTCGATGAACACCGAACGCGGGCTCCAGTTCTCCGCTTCGCGCGGCAAATGCTCGCCCCGCTCCAGGATCAGGATCTTGGCGCCCGTCGGGGCCAGGCGCTGGGCCAGGGTGGCGCCGCCCGCGCCGCTGCCGATGATGATCAGATCGAAGTGGGCCAAGGACTCAGGACTCCAGATGGTACTTGGCCGAGCCCCGGCGGACGATGGCGCTCACCAGGGACTCGGGCAGATAGTGCATGAGGGCCGCCGCGACCTGGTTGTGCAAGCCCGGAACGACCACCACCCTGCCCTTCAGGTTGGCCTCGATAGCGGTCCGCACCACCTCCTCGGCGGTCTGGAAGAACCGGCGGGGCGCCTGATCCATCAGGTCCTGCGTGCCGTTGGCGCGGGCGAAATCGGTCAAGGTGAATCCGGGGCAGATCGCGGTCACGCGCACGCCCTGCCCGCGCGTCTCCGCGTCCAGCGACTGGCTGAACTTGATCATCAGGCTCTTGGCCCCCGGATAAAGGGTGTGGCCCACCGCGCCGGGGGCGAAGCCGGCCAGGGACGCGACATTGACGATAGCCCCGCCCCCCCGCTCGATCATGCCGGGCAGCACGCCATAGGCCAGGCCGCAGGCGCTGACGATCAGGGTCATCAGGAAGTCGCGCTGGCGCTCCCACGGCACGCCGACGTAGCTCTGGGCGATGCTGAAACCGGCGTTGTTGACCAACACATCGACATGCCGCCCCCGTTCGGCCAGGGCCGCCAGGATCGGCTTGTGCGCATCGGTCGCCGCCAGATCGGCGGGCAAGGCATAGGCTTCGATCCCGTGCGCGGCGGACAATTGCGCCGCCAGGGCCTCCAGCCGGTCCGCGCGGCGGGCGACCAGGGCCAGATCGTGTCCCCGTGCGGCATAGGCGCGGGCGAAGGCCTCGCCCAGGCCAGCCGAAGCGCCGGTGACCAAGGCGAGAGGCCTCGTCGTGGACGAAAGTGTCATGGGCCGACTCCGCTTGGACGCCGCCCTGTTTGTGCGCTTCTGAAGGGCGTTGCGGAAGCGTTTCCGCCGAGACCCGGCCCGGCGCAGCGCCTTGTGGAGCAGCCGAACGGACGTCCGCGCGCACCCAAGCGTCGTGACAGAACGCGCGGCGTGGAGTTCAGCCCCGATCAAGCGAGGGGATATCGGCCCGGCCACAGGCTGTAGCGCAAATGCCGCGCCATGATGCTCCACAGCAGCACCCGGTCCTCATCCGCGAGCCGAGCCTTGGCTCGCGCGGCGGGATCGGACACCACAGCCTCGTTCCACACCGGATCCAGACGCTCGGTCATGCTTTGGCGCGAGCCAGCGCGCACCCCCGCGGCGATGTCGTTCGCGCTCAAGGCCACGCCCCAATGGGCCCAGATGCGTGCGATCAGGGCCGCCGGGTCGGCGTGCAACTGGCTGTAGCGCACCACCATCACCCGGCCCTTCGCCATGCGACTGATCTCGCCCCAGCGGTTGAAGAAGCGCACATACCACCAGATGTCGTCGCCGCTGCGTGCGCCCGGCGCCGGACGACGGACGAACTGGGGCAAGGCGCCCAGTTCCCCGTGCCCGCCATTGGCGCTCCATTTGACGAAATAGGAGACCAGCGCCTCGGGAATATGACGCACCAGCACCACCGTGGGCGGCAGAGACATCAGGCCCAGAGCGAAGGGCAGCAGCGACAGGCGCGAGGGGATGGTGTGCGAACAGCCGATATCGGGCGCCTGCTCGTAGCGCCGCGGCCGTTTGGGATGGCGGATGTAGACATCGGCCTCGGGCCCGTTGGCGAAGGCCGGCGGCGGCAGGCCCAGATGATGGGCGATGGCGGCGCTGAGCATGGCGCGCAGCCAATGGGTGCCGGAGTTCTTGCTGGAAAACAAAAAGCCGTCGACTCGACGGTACTTGAGCAGGTGAAAGCTGGAGAAATCGGTTTGCAGGTCGCGCAGAGCGAGACGCAACTCGGTATACATAAAGACAACCCCTACCCGAATTAGCCCGTATACGGCAGACTAACGCAGTTAATTTGCCGCGTCATTACGGGCGTGTTTCGGCGTTTTTCAGGACGTCCGCGCGTCGCCCCCTGTCTGAACGCAATAGGCGTTGGACGCTTGAGCACGATGGGTTTAGGCGGATGGGCCTAAACGCTGAATCGTGCTCTAGATTCAAATATGTAGAGCCGGATTCAGACTTCGAGAGAAGTCATCCGACTCCAGCGGGAATCATCCACGCCGCGCGAAGGCGCCGATCTCTGGCCGGCCTCTTCAGGGGACGCTCTGAGCGAACCTTGCGCCCAGCCTCAGATGTGAATCGCTCGCCCATACGCATCAAGCGTGGACTCGTGCATGGCCTCCGACATTGTCGGGTGCGGGAAGCAGGTGGCCATCAGTTCGGCCTCGGTGGCTTCCATGGTCATGGCGATGGTGAAGCCCTGGATCATCTCCGTGACTTCCGCCCCGATCATGTGCGCGCCGAGCAAGGCGCCGGTCTTGGCGTCGAACACGGTCTTGACGAAGCCGTCGGTCTCGCCCGAGGCGATGTTCTTGCCGTGGTTCTTGAAGGGATAGCGGCCGACCTTCACGTCCAGTCCCTTGGCCTTGGCCTGGGCTTCGGTCAGACCCACCGAGGCGATCTGGGGCGTGGAATAGGTGCAGCCCGGCACCGGCGAGTGCAGGTTGGTGGGCTTCAGCCCGGCGATGTGCTCAACGCAATGGATGCCCTCGTGGCTGGCCTTGTGGGCGAGCCAGGGCGGACCGGCCACATCGCCGATGGCGTAAAGGCCCGCGACGCCCGTGGCGCCGTTATCGTCGGTGACGATGTGGGTCTTCTCGATCTTCACGCCCAGGGCCTCAAGGCCCAGGTTCTCGACATTGCCCACGATGCCCACGGCCACGATGGCCACGTCGGCCTTCAGGCTTTCGGTCTTGCCGCCTGATTCCAGCTCAATCGTGACACCGCTCTTGTCTTTCGTGAGCTTCTTGACCGAGGCGGCGACCCGGAACTTCAGCCCGCGCTTCTCGAAGGATTTGTGGGCGGCCTTGGACACCTCTTCGTCCTCCACCGGCAGGATGCGGTCCAAGGCCTCGATCACCGTCACGTCCGAGCCCAGGGCGCGGAAGAAGCTGGCGAACTCGATGCCGATGGCGCCCGAGCCGATCACGATCAGCGACTCGGGGGCGGACTTGGGAACCAGAGCCTCGCGATAGGTCCAAACCTTGTCGCCGTCCGGCTCCAGGCCGATGGAGGGGATGGCGCGCGCGCGCGCGCCGGTGGCGACGATCACGTTCTTGGCCTGCACCGTGCGGCTGCCGCCGGCCTTGAGCGCGATCACGACCTTGGGCGCGGGCGAGCTCTTTTCCAGCTTGGCCGTCCCTTCAATCACCTCGATCTTGTTCTTTTTCATCAGGAAGGCGACGCCGCCGTTGAGGGTCTTGGCCACCCCGCGCGAGCGCTGCACCACCTTGTCGAAGTCGTAGGAACGGCCGGTGACGGACAGGCCGTAGCTTTCCAAGTGGCCGAGCTGTTCGTAGAGCTCTCCGGACTTGAGCAGCGCCTTGGTGGGAATGCAGCCCCAGTTCAGGCAGATGCCGCCCAGGAGCTCGCGCTCGACGATGGCGGTCTTGAAGCCCAGTTGGGCGGCGCGGATGGCGGCCACATAGCCGCCGGGACCCGAGCCGATGACGATAACATCGAAATCCACGGGAGCCTCCTAAGCCAGCATCACGATGGGGTCTTCGATCAGCGGCTTGAAGGCCTGCAGCCAGCGGGCGCCGATGGCCCCATCGACCACCCGGTGATCGCAGGTCAAGGTCACAGTCATCACCGTGGCGGCGACGATCTGATCGCCGCGCACGACCGCCCGCTTCTCGCCGGCGCCCACCGACAGGATGGCGCCCTGCGGCTCGTTGATGATCGAGGCGAAACTTTTGATGCCGAACATGCCGAGGTTCGACACCGAGAAGGTGCCGCCCTGGTATTCCTCCGGCTTGAGCTTGCCGGTGCGCGCGCGTTCGGCCAGATCCTTGGATTCCTTGGATATCTGCACCAGGCCCTTGGTCTCGGCCGCGCGGATGATCGGGGTGATCAGCCCGCCGTCGATGGCCACCGCCATGGCGATGTCGGCATGCTTATGCATGGCGATGCCCTCGGCCGTGTAACTGGCGTTGGCCTCGGGCACCTTCTTCAGCGCCAGGGCGGCGGCGCGGATGACGATGTCGTTGACCGACACCCGCACGTCATTGCCCAGGGATCCGTTGATGCGCTGGCGCGCTTCGAGCAGCCTGTCGATCTCCAGATCGATGGACAGGGGAAAGTGCGGGATGTCGCGGAAGCTTTCGGTCAAGCGCCGCGCGATGGTCTTGCGCATGTTGGACAGCGGGACCAGGTCGTAGGACCCAGGCGCGATGCCCATCTGCTCCAGGCTGAGGGCTTGGCGCTGCGGCGCCGGCGCTGCGCCAGCTGGAGCGACGCCCGGCTTGGCCTGCTCCACGTCGCGGGCGATGATCCGCCCATGGGGGCCAGAGCCGGCCACGGCCTTCAGGTCCACGCCTTTCTGAACGGCCAGGCGCTTGGCCAGGGGCGAGGCGAAAACCCGATCCCCGGAGGCCTTGGGCGCAGCCGGCGCCGACGCGACGGTCGTGGGAGCCACGGGAGCCGGCGCCGCTTCAGACTTCGGCGCGGGCGGGGCTTCGGCCTTGACCGGCGGGGCCGCGAGCGCCGGCTTGCCCGCCGCAGCGCCCTCGTCCTTCAGCCGGGCGATGAGGGCGTTGACCTTCACGCCCTCGGTTCCCGCCGGCACCAGGATTTCGGAGACAACGCCCTCGTCGACCGCTTCCACCTCCATGGTGGCCTTATCGGTCTCGATCTCGGCGATCACCTGGCCGGATTCGACCTTGTCGCCAACCTTGATGCGCCATTTGGCCAGATTGCCCTCTTCCATGGTGGGGGAGAGGGCGGGCATGAGAATGTCGGTCATGGTTTTGTCCGAACTGGCCGTGTCAGCGATAGCAGACGGCCTTGGCCGCCTTCACGATCTTCTCCACCGAAGGCAGCGAGATCGCTTCCAGATTGGCGGCGTAGGGCATGGGGACGTCCTCCTGGCAGACCCGCAGAGGCGGTGCATCCAAGTAGTCGAAGGCGTGCTCCACCACCCGGGCGGCGACTTCGGCGCCGACGCCCATGGGACCCCAGCCTTCCTCGACCGTGACCAGGCGGTTGGTCTTCTTCACGCTTTCCACGATGGTGCCGTGATCCAGCGGACGCAGGGTGCGCAGGTCGATCACCTCGGCCTCGATCCCGTCGGCGGCCAGCTCCTCGGCGGCCTTGAGCGCCAGCCCCACCATGCGCGAGTGCGCGGTGATCGTAAGGCTCGTTCCCTCGCGGCGGACCTTGGCCTTGCCGATCGGCACGATCCAGTCCTCGATCTCCGGCACATCGAATTCCTGGCCGTAGAGCAGTTCGTGCTCGAGGAAGATGATCGGATTGGGGTCGCGGATGGCGGCCTTGAGCAGGCCCTTGGCGTCGGCCGCATCGTAGGGTGCGATCACCTTCAAGCCCGGCACATTGGCGTACCATGCCGAATAGTCCTGGCTGTGCTGGGCCGCCACGCGGGCGGCCGCGCCGTTGGGACCGCGAAACACGATCGAGCAGCGGATCTGGCCGCCCGACATGTAGAGCGTCTTGGCGGCGGAGTTGATCAGCTGGTCCATCGCCTGCATGGCGAAGTTCCAGGTCATGAACTCCACGATGGGCTTTAGCCCGGCCATGGCGGCGCCGACGCCCAGGCCGGTGAAGCCATGTTCGGTGATGGGGGTGTCGATCACCCGCCGCTCGCCGAATTCCTGCAGCAAATCGCGGCTGACCTTGTAGGCGCCCTGATATTGGGCGACCTCTTCGCCCATGAGGAAGACATCGCTGTCACGACGCATTTCCTCAGCCATGGCGTCGCGCAGAGCGTCGCGGACCGTCACCTTGACCAGGCGGGTTCCGGCGGGAATTTCCGGGTCTTTGGCGGGGGCCTTGGCGACCGGCGCGGCGACCTCAGCCTTGAGCGCGGCCGGCTCGGAAGCCTTGGCCGCGGCCGGTTCAGGCGTAGCGGAAGGCGCCTTGCCGTTGGCCGCGCCGGTCCCCAGGCGGGCGATGGGCGTGTTGACCTTCACACCCTCGGAGCCTTCCGGCACCAGGATTTCGGAGACGATGCCCTCGTCGACCGCTTCCACCTCCATGGTGGCCTTGTCGGTCTCGATCTCGGCGATCACCTGGCCGGATTCGACCTTGTCGCCCGGTTTGATGTGCCATTTGGCGAGGTTGCCCTCTTCCATGGTGGGCGAGAGGGCCGGCATGAGGATTTCTACGCTCATCGCGCCGCGGCCTCCAGATAGACGTCGGTATAGAGTTCGGATGGATCAGGTTCGGGGCTGGTGCGGGCGTATTCGGCGGCATCCAGCACGATCTGGCGCACCTCCGCGTCGATCGCCTTCAGCTCCTCTTCCTTGAGGCCGACGCCTTCAAGCTTGGCCTTCAGATGGTCGATAGGGTCGCGCGTCTTGCGCACTTCCTCCAGCTCGCCCTGGGGCCGATACTTGGCCGGGTCGGACATGGAGTGGCCACGGTAGCGGTAGGTCTTCATTTCCAGGATGTAGGGGCCTTTGGTGCGGGCGTGTTCGGCCGCCCGGGCGCCGGCCTCGGCCACGGCGTCCACATCCATGCCATCCACTTCCTCGCCCGGAATGTTGAAGGACAGGCCGCGCCTATAAAGGTGCGTCTCGGCCGATGAACGCTCCACGCTGGTGCCCATGGCGTACTGGTTGTTCTCGATCACATAGACGACGGGCAAGCTCCACAGCTCGGCCATGTTGAAGCTCTCGTACACCTGGCCCTGGTTAGCCGCGCCATCGCCAAAGTAGGTGTAAGAGACAGCGCCGTCATTGCGGTAGCTGTTGGCCAGGGCCAGGCCCGTGCCCAAAGATACCTGGGCGCCGACGATGCCATGGCCGCCGAAGAAGCCATTGGGCACCGAGAACATGTGCATGGAGCCGCCCTTGCCGTGCGAAGACCCCCCCGCCCGGCCGGTCAATTCGGCCATGACTTCCTTGGGATCCATGCCGGCGGCCAGCATGTGGCCGTGGTCGCGATAGCCGGTAATGATCTGATCGCCAGCGCGTTTGACCGATTCCATGCCCACGGCTATGGCTTCCTGGCCGATGTACAGGTGGCAGAAACCGCCGATCAGACCCATGCCGTACAACTGCCCGGCGCGTTCCTCGAACCGCCGGATCAACAGCATCGAACGATAGTATTTTAGCCAACGGTCCTTGTCGGCGAGGGAGTTGGCTTTTTGCCCTCCGACCCCGTTCTTGCGCGCACGCGCCATCAAGCTCTCCATTCCGGGTAACCGCAAATCAATCGGATTCACGGTTGCGTGCGGATCACATAATCCCTTGGGTCAGAGAAGCCTAGCAGGTATCGAGCGCGTTCTTCGACGAGATCGCGCGAAATTTGACCATCGCGCAGCAGGCGAATGCGTGCGTCCAGAACACGCTGCTGCTCCTGTAGACCGGCAAGCTCGGTCCGGCGCGCCGCCAGATGCGCATTCCGCTCGGATAGCGACAGAAGTCCCCGGTCCCCGGTCAGCGCCTGAAACCCAAAATAGAATATCAGGCAGGCGAGGATGGCGGTGGGCAGATAAGAACTGAGGCGGGCCAGCACGGCTCAACGGCTCCGGGAAAACGACTCTCGGGGCGACTTTGGCTGGGCAGGGTTAACCAAGTCTGATGCGGCGCCGTTTGCCTGTCAGGCCCCGCCGACCGCCGCCGCGCCATCCAGAGCCTTGAGGGCGTCGCCCGGCAGCACCAGCGCCCCCGCCGCGAGGTTTTCGTGCAGGTGGGCGATGGACGATGTGCCGGGGATCAGCAGAATATTGGGTGCGCGACGCAACAGCCAGGCCAGCGCGACCTGCATGGGCGTGGCGCCCAAGCGCGTAGCGACGTCCGACAGGGTGGAAGACTGCAACGGGTTAAACCCGCCGAGCGGAAAGAACGGCGTATAGGCGACGCCGTCACGGGCAAGGTCGTCGATCAGGGCGTCGTCGGCCCGATGCGCGAGGTTGTATTGGTTCTGCACGCAGACGATCGGGCAGATTCCGCGCCCCTGGGCGATCTGGGCGGGGGTGACGTTGCTCAGCCCGATGTGCCGCACCAGGCCCTGGCGCCGTAGCTCGGCCAGGGCTGTCAGCGGCGCCTCGATCGACCCTTCGGCTGGGCCATGGATGTCGAACATGATGCGAAGATTGACCACCTCGATCACGTCCAGGCCCAGGTTGCGCAGATTGTCGTGCACCGCCTGGGTCAGTTCCTCAGGAGAGTAAGCCGGGTTCCACGACCCGTCGGCGCCGCGCCGGGCGCCGATCTTGGTGACGATGGCCAGATCGTCCGGATAGGGCGCCAGCGCCTCGCGGATCAGTTGGTTGGTGACGTGCGGGCCGTAGAAGTCACTGGTGTCTATGTGGTCCACGCCCAGCCGAACCGCTTCGCGCAGCACCGCCAAGGCGCCGTCACGGTCCTTGGGTGGGCCGAACACGCCTGGACCCGCCAACTGCATGGCGCCGTAGCCCAGACGTTTGACGGTGCGGTCGCCGAGGGGGAAGGCGCCGGCTGGGTCGATGGTCGACATATCTGAGTTCTACCGCCCCTTGAGCGCCGCGCGCCCAGGATAAATGGCCTGGTCTTCCAGTTGTTCCTCGATGCGCAGCAGCTGGTTGTACTTGGCCAGACGGTCGGAGCGGGCCAGGGAGCCGGTCTTGATCTGACCGCAGTTGGTGGCCACCGCTAGGTCGGCGATGGTGGAATCCTCGGTCTCGCCCGAGCGGTGGGACATCACCGCCGTGTAGCCGGCGCGGTGAGCCATATCGACCGCGTCCAAGGTCTCCGACAGGGTGCCGATTTGGTTGACCTTGACCAGAATGGAGTTGGCCAAGCCGTCCTTGATGCCTTGCTGCAGGCGCGCGGGGTTGGTGACGAACAGATCGTCGCCCACCAGCTGGATCTGGCCGCCCAGGGCCTTGGTCAGCAGCGACCAGCCCTCGAAATCATCCTCGGCCATCCCGTCCTCGATGGAGACGATGGGGAATTGGCCAACCAGGCCGGCTAGGTAGTCGACCATGCCGGCTCGATCCAGCGTCTTGCCCTCTCCCTCCAGGTGGTACTTGCCGTCCTTGAAGAACTCGGTAGAGGCCACGTCCAGGCCCAGCACGAAGTCTTTGCCCGCCTTGTAGCCGGCGCCCTCGCCGGCCTTGACGATGAATTCCAAGGCCGCCACGGCGGAGGCGAGATTGGGTGCAAAGCCGCCCTCGTCGCCCACATTGGTGTTGTGGCCGGCCTTTTTTAGCTGGGCCTTGAGGCTCTGAAAGATTTCCGCGCCCATGCGCAGGGCGTCCGAAAACGTGTCCGCCCCGGTGGGCAGGATCATGAATTCCTGGATATCGATAGGATTGTCCGCATGGGCGCCGCCGTTGATGATGTTCATCATCGGCACCGGCAAGATGCGGGCATTGACCCCGCCCACGTATTTGTAGAGCGGCAGGGACGACGATTCCGCCGCCGCCTTGGCCGCCGCGAGCGAGACGCCAAGGATGGCGTTGGCCCCGAGCCGGCTTTTGTTGGGCGTGCCGTCCAACTCGATCAACAGATTGTCCAGCCGTCGCTGGTCTTCGGCGTCCACCCCGCCCAGGGCGTCAAGAATCTCGCCATTGACCGCGGCGACGGCCCTGAGCACGCCCTTGCCGCCGTAGCGGCTCTTGTCGCCGTCGCGCTTTTCCACCGCCTCGTGCGCGCCGGTGGAGGCGCCGGAGGGCACAGCGGCCCGGCCGAAGGCGCCGTCCTCCAGCACAACATCCACCTCGATCGTCGGATTGCCTCGGCTGTCGAGAATTTCACGGGCGACGATGTCGATGATCTCGGTCATGGGAATGCTCTCAAGTGTGGCTGGCGGAGTCGCCAAAGAAAAAGCGCGCGAGCCTTAGCCCACGCGCTTGCGTTTGAAAATGTTATCCTCGGCTCGCGATCCGCAAAGCTGCGAAGCCGAGGACCGGCCGCCGTGTGGCGACGTCAGTCTTCCTTGATGTCCAGAACCTGACGGCCCTTGTACATGCCGGTCTTCAGGTCGACATGGTGCGGCCGGCGCATCTCGCCGGTTTCCTTGTCTTCGACGAAGCTATTGGCGCCCAGGGCGTGATGCGAGCGGCGCATGTTGCGACGCGAGGGCGAGGTCTTTCGCTTGGGAACGGCCATGGGAGTCTCTTGGAGCGCTATTGGGGCGTAAATGACTGCGGCCGCGCCAAACTGGAAATCTGGCGGCGGCCGACGTGAGCGGCGGTGTATGACGCAAACACGTTCGGAATTCAAGCGGACTGGCGCAGGTCGGCGCGCAGGTCTGATTTAACCGCCAAGGCCGCCAAGAACACCAAGGCAAAAAATTCATCGTCACCGCCCTCCTCGGGCTTGACCCGGGGATTGGCCTTCAGCCGACCGTGGGATGTCGGAAAGGGAAAGACGCCCTTGGGGGCCTTCGTGGTTCAGTCCTTTTCGATCCACTCACGCCACTCGGCCCAACGCCCGAACGCCTCGGCCACGCGGCGATAGCCCTCGGCGTTGGGATGCGCCCCGTCGCCGGCCGCCGCTTCCGCATGCCAGGCCGACCAATCGGCCACGGCGCCGGGCAGGTCCAGTATCGGCGCGGCAAAGTCACGGCAGACCTGCGCTAGAGAGTCCTTCAACGCCGCGCGCTTGGCATCCAGCAAGGGCTCCGCCATGGGCGGGGCGGCCACCACGAAGGCCGTGTGGCCCTCCCCTTGCGTCCAGCGCAGCAGACCGGCCATGGCCAGAACCGATTCCGCCTGTGGCCGGCCCAGGTAAATGTCATTGGCCCCAAAGCAGATCACCACCCCGCGACGGTCGCCCCGATCGGTCAACCGGGTAGAGACTTCTGCGCTGGCCCGCTCGGCGATCTGCGCGCCGGTCTGGCCGCGAATACCGAGGTTGTAGGCCGTGAGCTCCACGCCCCGGCCACGCTCGGCCGCCAGCACCCGCCCAACCCAGCCTAGGCCGGTGTCATCGCCCTGGCCGAAGGTGAAGCTGTCGCCGAGAAAACACGCGCGGATATCGAGGTTGGTCATTCACCGTCACCGCTCGTCCGCCATATCCAGCACACTGGAATCATACATTTCTAGTGCGGCTTGAGATTTAGAAATTCGCTCCGCGCTCTCCACAAGCCGCAGGCGGATTTCTGAATCGCCACCCTAGAGAAGAGCGCCTTCGCCGTCATAGGAGCCCACCGAGGCGGGACGGATATGCTCCACGCCGTCGGCATAGGGCGCCGAGCGGAACTGGATGAGCGCGTCCAGCGGATCGCCCGCTCGGTATCGCGCCAAGAGGACTTCCGGGTCGAAATCCACGCCGATGGGGTTTTGGGCGAAATAGCGGCCGTGCATGAACGCATTCGCCTCCTCGCTCGTCATGTTGTCGAACTGCGTCTCGATCATGTTGCCGTCCGGATCGCGATAGTAGATCGACGTGGTGAAACCGTGGTTGATCGTCCAAACCGGCAGGATGCCCGCCGCTTTGAGGCGCGCATAGTTGCCCAGCAATTCACCCATCGAAGCGTAGGTGAAGGAGTAGTGCTCCAGGCCGCTGGCCTTCGGTTGCACCGGCGCAAGATGCGGCATGTCGATCACGACGACACGGTGATGCTCCTCGTCATAGGTCATGAAGCAGACCGTCCCGTTCTCATGCGTCACACGTCCGTTAAGCAGCTGCAGATAGAAGTCGCGCATGGCTTCGTATCGGGTGGTGCGCAGGACGACATGAGCCAGACTTGAGGGCCGGACGCCCGGCTTAGCCAGTAACGCGTCACGATGGCCTTCTTCGGTTACGGACATAGGATTTGCCTCATTGTGTGATGGGTCAGGGGTACGCGATACGGTCACAAACGATTGAAAAGCCTGCATCAGCGCCTCGGCCCCGGCTTTCCCTGTGGCGGCGCCGAACAGGTAGAAGTCAGGTCGTAGCAATACGGTGTCGGCGTCCAGTTTGTCGAACCAGCGGGTGTAGACGCCGTCGATGTCGCGGATCGCACTGCTGGGACTGAGGTCAACGCTGACGCCATGGAGCGCGGCGAAAAGCGAATAGGCGGCCGGCGATAAGGTCGAGGCGGGATCGCCGAGCCGGGAGATGAGCTGGAAGCCGCCGCCCAGCAAATCGTCGATGTGCGCCCGCCGCCCCTCCTTGAGCAGCGCGCCGCCATGACCCAGCGCGCCGCCCGCCTGATCCGGCAGGCTCATGCCTGGCCCGAGCCGAGGCAGAATGAGCGACGAAGGCGGCGTCGCACCGGCCGCGCGCGCTGCGAGCATGCGAGCGTCGCGCTCGGCTGCGACCGCTGGATCGAGGACGCAGATCACCTCACCGAGGTCGATCGCATTCATGATCCAGGCGCGGGCATGTTCTGTACGCTCGGCGCCATAGCTTGCCAGCATGGCTTCGCTCGCCAGCCCCCGAAGCGCGAGATCCAGGCGCCAGGCCAGCGCCGCGGCGTCGCGAAATCCGGCGCACAGGCCCTGTCCCGCAAAGGGCGGGGTCAGGTGGGCGGCGTCCCCGGCAATAAATACTCGTCCCTGCCGCCAGCGGTCCGCGACGGCGCCACGGAATGTGTAGATCGCATGGCGCTCGAGAAGGGCGTTTTGCGGCGTCAGGCCGAACGGTCGGAGCAATTCCCAAGCGCGCTCATCGGAATTGAGGTCGGCGAGCGTCTCGCCTTCGAGCGCCATGAACTCCCAGCGACGGCGCCCGGGGCCGCCCGAAATCATCGTCGTGGGTCGCGCGGGATCGCAGATCTGGATCGCAAGGTCGTCGTCGAACGGCAGGCGTTCGCCGGGGAGCGGCAGGACGTCGACCACCAGCCAGTCGGCCTCGAACCCGAGGTCGGTGAGCTTTGCTCCCATGCCGGCGCGCACGCCGCTGTTGGCGCCGTCGGCGCCGATCAGATAGCGCCCGCACAGGGTCAACTCGCTATCGCTTGCGGCAACCCTGCGGGCCGTGAGCGAAACGCCCTCTTCGTCCTGCCGGAAGCCGATCATTTCATAGCCGCGATGGATGGTGATGAGCGGATTCGCCTGGGCGGCGGCGTTCATCACCTGCTCAAGTTTCGGCTGACTGAAGAAATAGGAATTCCGGAATCCGCTGACGGCGTCTTCGCTCCAGTCGATCACGAACAGGGTCTCGCCGTTCGCGTTACGCCACTGATATTTGCCTGGCGCGGCGAGGTGCGGCTTCATCGGCTCCATTAAACCGAGCCCATGGAGGATGCGGGCGATCTCGTGGTCGAAGGCGATGGCGCGGGGCAAGGCATAGATGGCCAGGTGGCGCTCGACGACGGCGACCCTATGCCCCTGGCGCGCCAGAAGCAGCGCGATGCACAGCCCAACGGGACCGCACCCGGCTACAACGACGTCATGCTCCTCAGGCATTGCGCAAATCATCCAAAGCCATACCGTGGATGACGATATAGTCATAAATGACTTTTTAGTCAACCTTGGCCTTGAGCGCGAGGTCCACCGGAACGAGCGGTATGACCGCGGCTCCAAGTATCGCGCCGTGGATGATCTTCGTGGGCTTCGTGACGCACGGATCGTCGCTTGAGCCCGTAAAGGCTCCGCGTGCGACGCCCTGCTCGCGATCGCCCCCTAAACCAGCCGGCTCTGCTCCTTGGCCGCGGCGATGAAGCTGCGGAACAGGGGGTGCGGCGCGAAGGGCCGGGATTTCAGTTCGGGGTGAAACTGCACGCCGACGAACCAGGGGTGATCCTCGCGCTCGACGATCTCGGGCAGGACGCCATCGGGCGACAGGCCGCAGAACTTCAGTCCTGCGCCTTCGATCGCCTCGCGGTAGTCGATATTGACCTCGTAGCGGTGCCGGTGGCGCTCGGAGATGGTGACGCCGTCGTAGATCTCGCTGACCAGCGAGCCAGGCTTGAGCACCGCCTCGAAGGCGCCCAGGCGCATGGTGCCGCCCAGGTTGTCGCCCGTGGTGCGCACATGGCGCTCGTTGCCGCTCACCCACTCGGTCATCAGGCCCACCACCGGCTCCTTGGCCGGGCCAAACTCAGTGGAGGAGGCGCCCTTGATGCCGGCCACGTTGCGCGCGGCCTCTATCACCGCCATCTGCATGCCGAAGCAGATGCCGAAATAGGGGATCTTGTGCTCGCGGGCGAACTGCACCGCGCGGATCTTGCCCTCCGCGCCCCGCTCGCCGAACCCGCCGGGCACCAGGATGCCGTGCACCCCCTCCAGTCGAACGGTGGCGGCGCCAGGATCGCCCTCGAAGGTTTCGGATTCCACCCAGTCGAGCTTGACCTTGACGTTGTTGGCCACCCCGCCGTGGGCCAAGGCCTCGATCAGCGACTTATAGGCGTCCTTGAGCACGGTGTACTTGCCCACCACCGCGATGGTCACCTCCCCATCGGGATTGGTGATGCGGCTGGAGATTTCCTGCCAGGCCGCAAGGTCCGGCGCCGGGGGGTTCTCGATGCCGAAGGCGTCCAGCACTTCGCGGTCCAGACCCTGCTCGTGGTAGTCGAGCGGCACGCCGTAGATGTTGTCGGAATCCATCGCCTGGATCACCGCGGTTTCGCGCACATTGCAGAACAGGCCGATCTTGCGCCGCTCTTCGGCGGGGATCGGCAACTCGCAGCGGCACAGCAGGATGTCCGGCTGGATGCCGATGGAGCGCAACTCCTTGACCGAGTGCTGGGTCGGCTTGGTCTTCATCTCCCCGGCCGTCTTGATGAACGGGAGCAAGGTGAGATGGATGTAGAGGGCGTGGCGACGCGGCAGTTCGTTGCCGAGCTGACGGATGGCCTCGAAAAACGGTAGGCCCTCGATGTCGCCCACCGTGCCGCCGATCTCCACCAGCACAAAGTCCGCATCGCCCGCATCCGAGAGAACGAACTGTTTGATCTCGTTGGTGACGTGCGGGATCACCTGCACCGTGGCGCCGAGGTAATCCCCGCGCCGCTCCTTCTCCAGGATGGTCTTGTAGATCTGGCCGGTGGTGATGTTGTCGCCCTTGGTGGCCGACACGCCGGTGAAGCGCTCGTAGTGACCCAGGTCCAGATCGGTCTCGGCCCCGTCATCGGTGACGAACACCTCCCCGTGCTGATAGGGCGACATCGTGCCCGGATCGACGTTGAGGTAGGGGTCGAGCTTGCGCAGGCGGACCTTATAGCCGCGCGCTTGCAGCAACGCGCCAAGCGCTGCGGCGGCGATGCCTTTCCCAAGAGAGGAAACGACGCCGCCGGTAATGAAGATGTACCGGGCCATGGCTGGCTAGGTTAGCAGTGATTCGGGCCAGGCCGCCGGTTTTCCCGACCCACGCGAGCCCACCTCAGGGCTTCTTCTGCGCAGGCTGGGCCGGACCCGGCTGGGCGGCGGGCGGCGCAGACAGGCCGGCGAAGGGATTGGCCGCATTGACCGGCGCCGGCGGCGCGTTCTGCACGCCCGGCGCGACGGCCGCGGGCGGCGCCTGCAAGGCCGGAGGCGCCGTGGCGGGCCGGGCCGGTTGCGGCTTGGCCGGAGTCGAGAAATCCAGGCTCTGAGCGTTCAGACGATCCACGATCGAGGAGTGCCCGTGGGCGCGGCCGATCAGCAGGGTCTGGGCGATGGCCAGGGAGAAGAACACGAAGGCCAGGATCCAGGTCATGCGGGTGAGCAGATCGCCGGCGCCGCGGGCGGTCATGAAGCCCCCCCCGGACCCGCCGCCGCCGCCCATACCGAGCGCGCCGCCCTCCGAGCGCTGCACCAGCACGATGGCGATCAGCGCGATGCAGACGAAAACGTTCACAATCAGAAGGACGTTAGCCAGGATGGACAAGGGTTCGGGTTCCCGAAACGAAAGCTTCAAAAATCGGCGGCCGGTCTAACACCAACCGCCTTCCAGCGCAAAGGTCCTGAAGCGTCAGTCGATGGCGCGGATGATGGCCAGGAAGTCCTCGCCCCGGAGCGAAGCCCGGCCGACCAGGGCGCCGCCGACCTCGTGGGCGTGCAGAATCTCATGCGCGTTCTTGGGATTGACCGACCCGCCGTACAGAATCGGGGCCCGCTTGCCGGCCTCTCCCAGGCGCTCGACCATCGCCTGGCGCAAGGCCGTGTGGGTCTGCACGATCTCATCCACGGTTGGGGTCATGTCGGTGCCGATCGCCCACAACGGTTCGTAGGCCAGGGCGAAGGGGCGTCCCTTGAGGTAATCCGGCAGGGAGCCGAACACCTGGCTGCGCACCACCTCCAACGCTCGGCCCGATTGCCGTTCGACCAGGGTCTCGCCCACGCACACAATCGGCTCCAACCCCGCCATGGCGGCCGCCTGCGCCTTGGCGGCGGCCAGGGCGTCGCTTTCTCCGTAACAGACGCGCCGTTCGGAGTGGGCGATGATCACCAGCTTGGCGCCGGCGTCGGCCAGCATCGTAGCGCTGATGTCGCCGGTGAAGGCGCCGTCCTCCTCCATGTGATTGTCCTGGCCGCCCACGATGACGACCGATCCGGCCAGGGCCCGGGCCATACGTTCGATCAGGGTCGCCGGCGGGCAAAGGCCGACGCGCGCCCGGCTGGGCCGGTCGGCCAGCGCATGGGCCACCTTGCACGCCTCGGCCAGGGAGTCCGCCAGGCCGTACATCTTCCAATTGCCAACAATCAGGGGCTGATCAACGCTCATTCTTTTCCGTCGAGGCGGCTGTTGTGAAGGCTCAGCTAAGGCAAATGCGGAGGTCTGTCACCTGACCTCTCGTCGCGGCGACGCTGTTATCCTTGCTGTGGAGGGAACGGGCGCCCTATACCGCGCGGGTTCAGCCCCGGCCGCCAAGGACGCCTTAATGCTCGCCTTCTTCCGCACCCTATCGCAGTCCAAGATCGTGTGGATCATTATCGGGATCCCCCTAGTCGGCGGGCTTCTGCTGGTCGGCAACACTCGGGCGAATCTCTCGGGCCTGTTCACGCCCCAGGCCATCATCACCGCCGGCTCGCGGGTGTACAGTCCCAGGGAGTTCAAGCGCGAGTTCGATGGTGATCGTCAGCGCCTGGCTCAACAGGGCCAAACCCTGACCGTCGACGAGATGGTCGCTCAGGGAATGGACCAGCAGGTCCTGCAATCCCTGGCCAAACGCGAATCCCTCGCCGAGGCGCTGCGCCGCGACGGCATCATTCCATCCGACAACATCCTGGTGGATCAGATTAAGAAGATCACGGCCTTCTTCGATCCCATCACCGGCAAGTTCGACCAGAAGACCTATGTGCAGCGCCTGGCCGACAACCAACTGACGCCCGAGGTGTTCCAGAGCGAGCTGCGCGACGAGGCGGCGGCCAACCATCTCCAAGCCGGTCTGGCGGCGGGCCTTCGGGTCCCGCGCCTGATGACTGCTGCGATCACCGACTTTCAGTTCGAGACGCACGCCTTCAGCTATGTCCTGCTGGACCCCAAGACGCTGGGGCCCCCAGCGTCCCCCAGCGACGATCAGCTCAAGTCTCTGATGAACGCCAACGTCCAGGCCTTGACCACGCCGGAGACACGGGTTTTCACCCTGGTGCGCTTCAGCGCCAAGGCGCTGGCGCCGACGCTCACAGCCGATCCGGCCGAGGTGAAGAAGCGCTATGACTTCCGCAAGGACACCCTGTCCACGCCTGAAAAGCGCACCATCGTTCAGCTTCCGGCCAAGTCTCTCGCCGACGCCTCGGCCATGGCGGCCAAGCTTTCCGCCGGCGCCGATCCCGCCGCAGTGGCCAAGGGCGCGGGCGTGGAGCCGGTCAACTATGTCGATCAGCCCAAGGCCGGGATCGCCGATCCGAAAGTCGCGGACGCGGCGTTTGCCCTGGCCGAGGGCAAGGTGTCCGGTCCGATCCAGGGCCAGCTGGGCTTGGCCGTAGTCAAGGTACTCAAGGTCGCTCCCGGGCGCGAAGTCACGCTTGATGAGGCACGGCCGCAGATCGAGCAAGAGGTCAAGGCCGAGATCGCCGCCAATAAGGCCTATGCGGAGAGCCAGCAATTCCAGGACGCCCACGACAAGGGCGCGAACATCCTCGATGCGGCCAAGGCGGCCGGCGTCGCCGCCACGTCGCTCGGGCCGGTGACCGCCCAGGGACAGGACGCACAGGGCAAGTCACTGGGGCTGTCGCCCAAGCTGCTCGGCGAAGGCTTCATGCTGACGCAGGGCGCCGACAGCGACGTGGTGCAGGAGGACAAGGGCGAGTATTTCGTCCTGCGCGCCGACAAGATCATTCCGCCTCAACCCCCGACCCTGGAAAAGGTCCGTCCGCAACTCACTCAGTACTTCCAGGCCCTGGACTTGCGTAAGCGCATGTCGGCCAAGCTCAACACCCTGATCGCGCGCATGAAAAAGGGCGAGACCATGGAAGCCGTGGCCGCCTCGGTCGGCTCCAAAGTGGTTCAGGCCGCCATCACCCGCCAGCAAGCCCAGGCGAATCGCGGGCTGTCGCAAGAGGAGTTGGGGCAGATCTTCCAGGCCAAGGTCGGCGACATGTTCACCTCCGGGGGCGCGGTGGTGAAGGTGACCGCCATCCAGCCGCCCTCGGCCCAGATTGCCGGTCAGAGCGTCGATGCCCTGCAGAATCAGCTTTCCCGCGCCCTGTTCGATGAGCTCAACGACGAAAGCGGAGCCTACGCCCAGGCCAAACTGAAGGCTCGCGTCAATATTCAGTTGGCGCGTCAGGCCATTGGCGCATCCGCAGACGCCCCCACCCCGCTCGGCAGAGCCGCCGCCGGATCCCCCTCGCCCGCGACCAAGGCCCAATGAGCCAGAACGCCGAGGTCCAGCCCGACTTTACGACTTTCGCGGCGACCTACGAGGCTGGCCAGCCGCAGGCGGTGTTTCTGCGCCTGGTCGACGACCTGGAAACCCCGGTGTCCGCCTATCTGAAGCTTGCCCAAGGCCAGCCCTACGCCTTCCTGTTCGAATCGGTGGAAGGCGGCGCCTGGCGCGGCCGCTACTCGATCCTCGCCATGAAGCCGGACCTGATCTGGCGCTGTTTCGGCGACAAGGCCGAGGTCAGCCAGGGCGACGACCTGGACACGGGCGACTTCACGCCCGAAAGCGAAGGCGCGCTGGATTCCCTGCGCAGCCTGGTGGCGCGCTCACGCATCAATATGCCCGCTGAGCTTCCGCCTATGGCGGCCGGCGTGTTCGGCGCGGTGGGCTACGACATGGTGCGGCTGGTCGAGCCCCTGCCGAACGTCAATCCCGATCCGCTCGGCCTGCCCGACGCCGTCATGACCCGCCCTTCGGTGGTGGCGGTGTTCGATTCCATCGGACAGGAGATCGTGCTGACAACGCCGGTTCGCCCCGGCCCGATCACGGCGGCCCAGGCCTACGCGGCCGCCCGCACGCGCCTAGGCGACACCGTGGCGGACCTGCGCAAACCCCTGCACATCGGCCCCGAGCGCAAGCCCAAGCCCCAGCAGCCGCTGGAATCCCAGGTCAGCCGGGCCGACTACGCGGGGATCGTCGAGAAAGCCAAGGGATACATCCGCGCCGGCGACATCTTCCAGGTGGTGCCGAGCCATCGGTTCAGCGCGCCCTTCGCCCTGGACCCGTTCGCGTTCTATCGGTCCCTGCGGCGGCTCAATCCTTCGCCCTTCATGTTCTATCTGAACTTCGGCGACTTCCAGCTCGCCGGTTCGAGCCCCGAAATCATGGTGCGGCTGCGCGACGGGAAGATCACCATCCGGCCGATCGCCGGCACCCGCCCGCGCGGCAAGACCCCCGCCGAGGATCAGGCGCTGGAGCGGGAGCTGCTGGCCGATCCCAAGGAGCGGGCCGAGCATCTGATGCTGCTGGACCTGGGCCGCAACGACGTGGGCCGCGTGGCCATGTTGCGCGAACCAGGCCGCAACACCCCCGCCCAGGCCCAGAGCGCGCCGCACGTGCGCGTCACCCAAAGTTTCACGGTGGAGCGCTACAGCCATGTGATGCACATCGTCTCCAATGTGGAAGGCGATGCGCCCGAAGGCCTGGACCCGGTGGACGTGCTGATGGCGGCCCTGCCCGCAGGCACCCTGTCGGGCGCGCCCAAGGTGCGCGCCATGCAGATCATCGACGAGCTGGAGAGCGTCAAGCGCGGTGTCGTCTATGGCGGGGCGGCCGGATACATCTCGGCCGACGGCCAGATCGACACCTGCATCATCCTGCGCTCGGCGCTGTTCAAGGACGGGATGATCTATGCCCAGGCCGGCGGCGGGGTGGTGGCGGATTCCGATCCCAGCGCCGAATACGACGAGACCCTGCACAAATCCGGCGCCCAGCGCCGAGCGGCGCAAGAGGCCTGGCGCTTCGACTGACGGGCGTTTTTTTCGCTAGGCCGCCGCGTCCAGCACCTCGCGCACCTTCGCGCCGAGCTGGTCGAGGGTGAAGGGCTTGGGCAGGAAGTTCACCCCAGAGTCCAACATGCCGTTGTTCACCACCGCGTTTCGCGAAAAGCCGGTCATGTAGAGCACCGGCAGGTTGGGGATGATCTGTAAGGCTTCATCGGCCAGTTGACGGCCGTTCTTTTCCGGCATGACGATATCGGTCAGCAGCAGGGAAATGCCCGGTTCGGCTTGCAGCTTATCGAGGGCGGCGCGGGCGCTATGGGCGTGCAGCACGGTGTAGCCCAGCTCGCGCAAAGCCTCGACGGCGAACTGGCGAACTCGATCCTCGTCCTCCACCACCATCACGATCTCCTCAGGCTTGCCGACCAGGCGCGCGGGAACCGGTTTGCTCTCCTCCGACTCCGCGGCGTGTTCCGCCACCAGGCGAGGCAGATATATCTTCACCGTGGAGCCGTGGTTTGGCTCTGAATAGATTTTGACGTGGCCGTGGGTTTGCCTGACGAAGCCATAAACCTGACTCAACCCCAGCCCGGTGCCCTGGCCGGCCGGCTTGGTGGTGAAAAAGGGATCGAAGGCGCGATCCACCACGTCCGGCGTCATACCCGAGCCAGTGTCCGTTACGGCGATCATCACATATTGTCCGGCCGCCACGCCGTTGGCCCGGGCGTAGGCTTCATCCAAATGGGCGTTGGCCGTTTCTATAGTGAGCTTGCCTTCGCCGCCCATGGCGTCGCGCGCGTTGACGGCCAGGTTGAGGATCGCGCTTTCCAACTCAACGGGATCGACCTCGGCGCGCCAAATTCCGGCGCCCTGCACCGTCTCGATCATGATCGTTTCGCCCAGCAGCCTGCGCAGAATCTCCGACTGGCGCACCATGCGTTTGTTCACGTCCACCGGCTGGGGCGCGAGCGGCTGTTGACGCGAAAAGGCCAGCAGTCGCGCTGTGAGGGCCGCGGCGCGGGCCGCGCCTTCCAGGGCGGCGGCGGCATAGGGCTCGATGTCGCTCCGCCCGCTAGCCAACTTGCGTTGCATAAGGTTCAGATTGCCAATGATGACCGCCAGCATGTTGTTGAAGTCGTGGGCAATGCCCCCGGTGAGCTGGCCGATCGCTTCCATCTTCTGCAGTTGGCGGATTTGCCCCTCCGCCACGGCCCGCCCCTCGATCTCGGTCTTGAGCTGGGTATTGGCGCTCATCAGTTCGGCATAAGCCGCCTGCAGCGCTTGGGTGGAGCGCCAGGCGTTGCTTATCCAGGCCAAGGTGAAAGCCAAGGTCGCCACCCCGGTCAGGGTCGACAGAACCAGCAAGGCGCGCCGCGAATCCTCCGCCTGCTTCAGCCGGACCACGTAAAGCCGGTTCTCCTCGGCGCGCATTCCGTCCGTGGCCTCACGGAACAGATTTTCCTGACGGATGCCGAGCGGGTCGGTCAGCTGTTTCTGAGCCGCGGCGTCCGATCCCGCACGCTTGAGGGCCACGGCGCGAGCGAGCATGGCCAGGCGTGCGGCGGCGCTCTGTTCGACGCCTCTCAGCGCGGCGCTTTGCCGGGGATTGTCGGAGGTGAGCGACGAAATTTCTCCCAGCTTGACCCAAAGAGCGCGATCGGCTCCCACGGGGTTAGAGAGAAGCCCCGGATTGCCGGTGGAAATATAACCGCGCGCGGCGGATTCCGCGGCGTAAAGGGTGGCCTGGGCCTCGGAAATCTCCCGCTCCACCTCGAGCGTATGCTCCACCCACCGCACCCGGCCGGCGCTGTTGATGACCAACCATGTGGTGACTACGGCGAACAGGATCAGAAAGGCGCCGGCGAACAGGGCCATTTGCTGCCCTGGTGGTCGGTGAAGATTCGAATCCCTGGGAGAAGCCACCGGCGGGATATCCTGCACGCTATACCGAGCCCGACGTTATTACGCCGTCGGGCAAAATCAAAACGATCTGACACCCAATGCGGGGTCGCTACTGCACGCCCGGCTTAGCCATCGGCTCGATCACCACCGGCGGCGCGAAGATCGCCGCGGCGGCGAAGGTCAAGGCGCAAACCGCGAAAAGAGCCGCTGCGCAAACCGCCGCCAGGGGGCGGTCCGGCCGGGACGGCGCGACCAGCTTGGCGCGGGCTAAGGCGAGAGGCGCGGGCGACTCGATCTGCATTGGACGAGTTTAGCTCAGCGGATCGGCCGCGCCAGATGACGATCGAATGTGGCGCCAAGACGGGGCGCGGCGCCGGTCAATTCTTCAGCTTCGGCTCACGGCTCTTGGCCTTCGCGGCGCGCGAGCCTAAGAACCCGACTGAAAGGCGCGCCCGCATGATCCTGGTGATCGATAATTACGACAGCTTCACCTACAACCTCGTCCACTACCTGAACGAGCTTGGGGCAGAGACCCTTGTGCATCGCAACGACGCCATGAGCGTAGAGCAGGCGCTCGCGCTGGTGCCCGAAGCGGTGCTTCTGTCGCCCGGGCCGTGCACGCCCGACGAGGCCGGCATCTGTTTGGACCTACTCCTGCGCGCGCCCGCGGACCTGCCGATCCTAGGCGTGTGTCTGGGACATCAGGCGATAGGCCAAGCCGCCGGCGGCAAGGTGGTCCGCGCCAAGGCCCTGATGCATGGCAAGACCGACCAGATCGAGCATTCCGGCCAGGGCGTGTTCGCCGGTCTGCCCAGCCCGTTTACGGCCACGCGTTATCACAGCCTGGCGGTGGAGCGCGAAAGCCTGCCGGACGTGCTGGAGATCACGGCCTGGAGCGGCGATGGCGAGATCATGGGCCTGAGGCGGCGCGACCGACCGGTGCATGGCGTGCAGTTTCACCCCGAATCCATCGCCACCGAACACGGCCACGAACTGCTCGCCAACTTCCTCGACCTGGCCGGGGTGAGGCGCCTCGCGGCAACCTCGGCCTGACCGTGTCCGACGCCTTCAAACCCCTGCTGGCCCGCCTGGCGGATGGCGCGACCCTGACCGAGGCCGACGCGGACGACTTCTTCGCGGCCTGTCTGCGCGGAGAGCCCTCCCCGGCCCAGGTCGCCGCCGCCATCACCGCCATGCGCCTGCGCGGCGAGACGGTGGGCGAGATCACCGCCTCGGCCCGCGCCATGCGGCGGGCCGCCACGCGGCTGGAGCACCCCTATCAGGTGATCGATACCTGCGGCACCGGCGGCGACGGCCTGCACACCTTGAACATCTCCACCGCTTCGGCCCTGGTGGCCGCGGGCGCGGGGATCAAGGTGGCCAAGCACGGCAACCGGGCGATGTCCTCCAAGTCCGGCGCCGCAGACGTCCTGGCCGCGCTCGGGGTGAATATCTCAGCCAGCCTGGAGCAGAGCCGGCGCGCCCTGGACGAGGCCGGCATCTGCTTCCTGTTCGCCCCCGCGCATCACGGGGCCCTTCGCCATGTCTCGCCCATCCGCCAGGAATTGGGCTTTCGCACCATCTTCAACCTGCTCGGCCCGCTGGCCAATCCGGCCGGCGCCCAGCGCCAGGTGCTGGGTGTGTATGACAGCCGGTGGGTCGAGCCGCTGGCCCGCGTCCTGGGCGCGCTGGGTTCGCAGCGCGCCTGGGTGGTGCACGGTCAAGGCCTGGATGAGATGACCACCACCGGTTCAACCCACGTCGCGGAATGGAAAGACGGGGCCGTGCGCCTGTTCACGGTCACGCCCGAAGCCGTGGGCCTGCCCCAGGCATCCTTGGCGGACCTTCTAGGCGGGGATCCCGGGTTCAACGCCCAGGCCATCCGCGATCTGCTGGATGGCGCCGCGGGTCCCTATCGCGATGTGGTGCTGCTGAACACGGCCGCCGCCCTGCTTGTATCGGACAAGGTCGAGACCTTGCGGGACGGGGTCGCGCTGGCCGGACGGGTCATCGACGATGGACGGGCCAAGGCCGCTCTTGAACGCCTGGTTCAAGCGAGCAACGGCTGATGAGCGATATTCTGGATAGCATCGCCGCCTACAAGAGCGAGGAAGTCGCCGCCCGCAAGGCGGCGCGCTCGTTCGCGCAGATCGAGCAGGCCGCCCTGCAGGCCAGCGCGCCGCGCGGCTTTCGCCAGGCCTTGACCCGCGCCCATGCGCCCGGCCGCCTGGGCCTGATCGCCGAAATCAAGAAGGCCAGTCCTTCACGCGGGCTGATCCGCGCGGATTTCGATCCGCCCGCCCTGGCCCGCGCCTATCGGGCCGGCGGCGCGGCCTGCCTGTCTGTCCTGACCGATGGACCAAGCTTTCAGGGCGCGGACGCCTATCTGACGGCCGCCAGGGAGGCCAGCGACCTGCCCTGCATCCGCAAGGACTTTCTGATCGATCCCTGGCAAGTGGCCGAATCGCGCGCGCTGGGCGCCGACTGCATCCTCGTGATCCTGGCGATGATCGACGACTCGCTGGCGGCGGACCTCATGAGCGAAGCGCGCCGATTCGGCATGGACGTGCTGGTGGAGACCCACGACGAAGCGGAAATGGAGCGCGCGGCCGTTCTGGGCGCCGACATGGCCGGGGTCAACAACCGCGACCTGCGCACCTTCGAGGTGGACCTCGCGATCACCGAACGGCTGGCCGCGCTCAAGCCCGCAAATGCTTTGTTGGTAACGGAGAGCGGCATCTTCACCCCCGCCGACGCGGCCCGTCTGGAGGCCTGCGGCGCCTCAGCCATGCTGGTGGGCGAAAGTCTGATGCGTCAGGCCGACGTGGCTGCGGCAACGCGCGCGCTTTTGGGCGGCTAGCATCAACTTGACATTAAGAAAGAACACCTAGAGAACATTTCCAACAGTTAGCGGTTTGTTCCTGGAAGGGTTCTGCTCGATGCTCACGCGCAAACAACATGAATTACTCATGTTCATCCATGAACGGATTAAGGAAACCGGGGTTTCGCCGTCATTCGACGAGATGAAGGAAGCCTTGGACTTGGCTTCCAAGTCGGGCATTCATCGCCTCATCACGGCCCTGGAGGAACGTGGCTTTCTGCGCCGCCTCGCTCACCGGGCCCGGGCCCTGGAAGTGGTCAAGCTTCCCCAACAGGCCACCGCCGCGGCCCCGCCCAAGGGACGCGCGCCGTTCCGTCCGCAGGTGGTGGAAGGCGAGCGCGGGTCCTCGCCTGGCGACCTGCCGATCGCCAACGATGTGCGCGAACTTCCCGTGCTGGGCCGCATCGCCGCCGGCACGCCGATCGAAGCCATCCAGCACGAGAAGGACCGGGTTTTCGTGCCCGAAACCCTGCTGGGCGCCGGGGAACACTACATCCTGGAGGTGCAGGGCGACTCCATGATCAACGCCGGCATTCTGGACGGCGATCAGGTGATCATCCGCAAGGATTCCACCGCCAATTCCGGCGAGATCGTGGTGGCCCTGGTCATGGGCGAAGAAGCCACCCTCAAGCGGCTGCGCAAGAAGGGGGCCTCCATCGCCCTGGAAGCGGCCAATCCCGCCTACGAGACGCGTATCTTCGGTCCCGATCAGGTGCAGGTACAAGGCAAGCTGGTCGGCCTTATCCGTCGCTATCATTGAGCTCGGCGCCGACGGTCCACGGCCGCCGGCCACGCTCATCCGCTGCCCAGCGGTAGGACCAGCCTGAGCCTTGACGTCGCAACTCCACCGCCCCGCCCCGGGCGAAGTCCGCCGCGCTCAGCACCGGCTTGCCGGCGCAACTGGCCCCCTGCGGGATCGGCGAGCGCAGGACCAGGAGTTCCGAGGCTTGGCAAAGGCTTGTGAAGTCAGCCGCCTTGGGCGGCTTGCGTCCAGCCCATAGGCCAAGACGCAGGGGCGCGGCCGGCAGGGGCGAACATCGTCGCCGATTGCAGTCGAACAGGCGGTCGTGGGCGGCATCGGCGTTGGTCGGCAGCTCAAAGCCGTAGCGCCGAGCCCACAAGGTGCTCGCGAATTTCTCCGACGCGCGCAGAACCACCGGATGACCATCGGCCAGGATGGCGGCGTTGGCTCCATCGGACGAGACCCAGGCGGCGGGCGCGGACGGATGGGGCCACAGAACGACCGCCAGCGCCAAGGGCAGGCCGATCCAGCGCAGCGGCCCGCGCCACAGACACAGCCAGAGAATCCCGATGAATGCGATCGGCAGGGCGATGGTCGGCGCCGAAGCGATGGTGACCATGGCGCCGGGCGCCTCGGCGGTGAGGCGGGCCAGATCGAGCATGCGGTCTATGCCCCACCCCGCGACGGCCAGGAGCCAGCCCCCGGCGCCAAACAATTGGGCCACCGCGCCCAGGGCCAGGGCCGGCATGATCACGAAACTGGATAAGGGCTCCAGCAGCAAGTTGGCGGGCAAGCCGTAGAGCGAGACGCGATTGAAGTGCTCGATGGCGAACGGCGCCGTGGCCGCGCCGGCCACCAGGCCCACGGCGATACCCGCGATCAGCCAGTCCCTGGCTTTTTGCAGCACGCGCAGGACCAGGGGCGCATTGATGGCCCGGCGCGGGTGGGGCCACGCCTCCGCCAAGGCCACCAAGGCGACGGTGGCCGCATAGGACATCTGGAAGCCGGGTTCGACCACCGCTTCGGGCTGGATGGCCAGGACAATCAGGGCCGATAGGCCCAGGCCTCGCAGGGTGATGGCGCGCCGGTCGAGCAGGATGGCGCCGAAGGCGATGGTGGCGGTGATCGCCGAGCGCTGGGCCGGCGGCGGCGCGCCGGACACCACCAGATAGACGATGATGGCGATCAGGCCCGTCGCGGCGGCGACTTTCTTGCCGTTCACCCGCAGCGCCAGCCAGGGCCACAGGGACACGAGCAAGCGCACTGCGAAGAAGATGAACCCGCCGACGATGGCCATGTGTACGCCGGAGATCGACAGGATGTGGGAGATGCCGGCGTTGCGCATCTCATTGGTGTCGTCCTGGCTGATCGAATAGTCGTGGCCGGTGACCATGGCCGCGGCGATGCCGCCGGTGGGCTGGCCCATCTGTTCGATGATGGCCTGGGTCAGGGCCCAGCGGGCCCTGTTGACCGCCAACTGCACGCCCACGCGCCAGGACGGCGGCGGCAGATCGATCGCCTCGGGGGCCTTCAAGGCCACCCCTACCCCGCCGACGCCGAGGAAATAGGCGCTGCGGGCGAAATCGAATGCGCCGGGCGCGGCCGGCGGCGGCGGCGGATTGAGCAGGGCGATCAAGCGCACGGCCGCGCCCGGGCCGATCACATCCTCGTCCTTGACGGTGATGCGCACGCGTTTGGGCAGCCGGTCCTGGGGTATGCCGCTGATGAACGTGGGCGCGATCAGCAAACGTGGTCCGGTGGTTCCGCGGCTGGCCATGTCCACCACCCAGCCTTCCACCGCCACGCCGGCCAGGGGCGGGCTGACCGGCCCGGCCATGGCCAGGGTCTGCAGCTTGCCTGAAAGGACCCCGGCCGCGCCAAACGCCGCCAGCATGACCACGCCCGCCAAGACCGGCGCCCTGCCCCATCGCCTAAGCAGGAGCGCGCCGAGGCAAGACAACACCGCCCCGCCGGCGACCAACCCCAGCCCGGGCTCGCTCTTGAGCGCGAAATAGGCGCCGCATCCGCAACCGAACGCCACCGGAGTCCACAAAGACCAGCGGTCCGCCTGGGCGCGCGCCTGGCTTAAAATCCACGCCCCGAGGCTAGCCACACTAGGACGGCTCGAGGCGCGCGTGTTAAGAGGCGCCGCGCCTCCAGCCTGGATATCGATGCCCAAACCCTCAGACGTCGTCACCCGCTTCGCCCCTTCTCCGACGGGATACCTGCACATAGGAGGGGCGCGGACAGCCCTGTTCAATTGGCTTTACGCGCGCCACACCGGCGGACGGTTCCTTTTGCGCGTCGAGGACACAGACCGCGAGCGCTCCACGCCCGATGCCGTGCAGGCCATCCTTGACGGCTTAGGCTGGTTGGGCCTGGAATCGGATGCACCGCCGGTCTTCCAATTCGCCCGCGCCGATCGCCACCGCCAAGCCGTTCAGACCCTGCTCGAACGCGGACGCGCCTACCGCTGCTACATGAGCGTGGAGGAACTGGAGATCGAACGGGCCAAGGCGCGGGCCGAGGGCCACGCCATTCGTTCGCCCTGGCGGGACCGCGATGAAAATCAACACCTCGACCTTCCCCACGTCATCCGTTTCAAGGGGCCATCCGAGGGCGAGACCGTGGTCGACGACCTGGTGAAAGGCCCGGTGCGGTTCCAGAACAAGGAACTGGACGATCTGGTTCTGTTGCGCTCGGACGGAGCGCCAACCTACAATCTGGCCGTGGTGGTGGACGACGCCGATATGGGCGTGACCCATGTGATACGGGGCGACGACCACCTCAACAACGCCGCGCGTCAGTCCCTGATCTATCAGGCGCTGGAGTTGAAAATCCCGGCCTTCGCCCACATCCCCCTGATCCACGGGCCAGATGGAGCCAAGCTGTCCAAACGGCATGGCGCCCAGGCGGTCGGCGAGTTTGCCGACATGGGCTATCTGCCCGAAGCCATGCGCAACTATCTGGCGCGGCTGGGATGGGGCCACGGCGACGACGAAATCTTTTCCGACGAGGAAGCCATCGCCTGGTTCGACGTGAAGGACGTGGTGCGCGCACCGGCTCGGCTGGACTGGGCCAAACTCAATCA
>PLRV01000018.1 GCA_003164925.1 Caulobacteraceae bacterium | reverse complement strand
GTGTCTCTGACACTTTGTCCTCCCCAGCGCCTACGCCTCGGCCGGCGGCTGACCGTCCGGAAACGTTTCGCGTATCTCGTTGGGCGTCGTCCTGAGCGCTTGCAGCACGGCCTGCGGGTCGGCCGGCTGCGCCAAGGCCTCCGCTTCCTGGTCCGATCGATTCGGAAGCGTCGGCAGATCGCGCCGCATTTCCTCCAGCAGCGCGATGACCTTGGCGCTCTTCTGCTCGTTGAGGATGGCCAGTTCGAGCGCCAACTGATCCCCCGCTTCCGCCAACTGGTTTTCATGTCGTTGAGTGATCAGGATCAGCAGCGCGACATAGACGCTGGCGACGCCGGCGGCGGCTTGGAGGTAGTTGAACGGCGGGGGATCAGGAACGGCATATCCGGCCAGGCGGCCGGCGGCGTTGAGGCCAACCCAGAAGACCAGGGCGGTGGTCAAGGCGAGGATGAAACGGGGCCGGCCGACCAACGCCGTCAGCTGCACCACGGCCTTTTGAGATGGCGTCGCTCGGCGATGGTGCTCGCGCTGCAGCTCTGCGACCGCCTCGATCGTCTGTTCGACGTGGTCCGGCGATGTCGATGTGTCGGTCATAGGCCATCCTGGAGCACGATGGATTTCGGCGGCATCGCCCAAACGCTGAATCGTGCCGTCCATTCAAATATGTAGAGCCTGATTGAGGCCTCAAGATGAAGTCGTCGGGCTCTTGGCTGATCGATGAACGTCCGGACCTCGGTTCGGGTTCGCTGGACGGCCCACGTCGATCAAAGCCGATCTCGGCGATGCGCCTGGGCGACCCTGAAGCCGCTTCGGCGGCAGTGCGTTTCTGTCGCAGGGCCTTCATGGAACGACGAGCTTTCGTTTACCTCCGGTTAATAACTTTCGCGCAGGTTAACGGGGTCTTCATTGGAGACACCCACCATCACTGACTTTATCAGCCCGGCCGTTGGCCGGGCTTTTTTTGTGGGGGCCGCGCCGCTTGCGCGACTTCGCGGGCCAGCGTATAGGCCCCGCTTCGACGAGCTCTGATCCGCGGTAGCTCAGTGGTAGAGCAGCCGGCTGTTAACCGGCTGGTCGTAGGTTCGAATCCTACCCGCGGAGCCAGCTCTCAAATCCGCCATCGGGTTCTGACGCGGCCTCCGCGGCCCAGACGATCGGCAAGAAATCCGCCGCCTCCAAGGAGGCGCTCCCGACCAGAACGCCATCCACCCCGCTGACCGCCAGCACAGCGGACGCATTCTCTGCGGTGACCGATCCGCCATACAGGATCGGCGTGGCCTGGGCCTGGTCGCCGATGACGTGGGCTAGCACCCGGCGCAGACCTTCGTGGGCTTCGGCGATCTCCTCAAGCGACGGGGTCTTGCCGGCGCCGATGGCCCAGACGGGCTCATAGGCGACATTGATGCGCTGCTCGCCGAGACTTTCCGGCAGCGAGGCGCGCAACTGGCTCTCGATCCGGGCCATGGTCCCCCCGGCGTCGCGAACCTCGGCGCTTTCGCCCACGCACACGATGGGCTCCAGACGCCCCCTGAAGGCCGCTTCGACCTTCAGCCTCACCTGGGCATCCGTTTCGCCGAAGTCCCGGCGACGCTCGGAATGACCGAGGATCACAAGGCTAGCGCCGACGTCCTTCGCCATTTCGGCGCTGATCGCGCCGGTAAAGGCGCCGCTGGGCTCGTGATAGATATCTTGCGCGCCCACCAGAAGGCCGCGTCCTTGGGCGGCGCGAGCCATTCGGTCCAAGAGCGTGGCTGGCGGGAACAGCGCCACGCGCGAGCGGACCCGTCGTCCGGCAAGGGCCGCCGCCAAAGTCTCGGCCTCGCCAAGATCGGCTGCAAGACCGTGCATCTTCCAGTTTCCCGCGATCAGAAGTCGTGGCCGAGGCATGCGCGTCCCTCATCAGCTTGCTCGTTCTTCAACGCCTGCGACCTGGCCAAGGCTCCGAACATATTGCGGCGCGCCCCTCTGACGGCGGCGTGCAACTCTTTGCCGCCCTTTCTGTTTGAATAAGGGGCTGCACCCGTGCACGAGACTTTCCGGAGAGCGGGCCATGATCGAGGCATCGTCGCCAGCATCAATGTTTTCGCCGCGCACTGGGGAGCGGGACCTCGACCAGCTGGCCATAGACACCATCCGCACCCTGGCCATGGACGCCGTGCAAAAGGCCGATTCCGGACATCCGGGCACGCCGATGGCCTTAGCGCCGGTGGCCTATACGCTGTGGCAGTCGATCCTCCGCTACGATCCCAAGACGCCGCTATGGCCCAATCGGGACCGCTTCCTCCTATCCAACGGCCATGCCTCCATGCTGCTCTACGCCCTCCTGCATCTGGCGGGCGTACAGGACAGCCGCGAGCCGGGCCGCGCGGCGGTGACGCTGGACGACATCATGGCTTTCCGGCAACTGGGCAGCCGCTGTCCAGGCCACCCCGAACATGGCGTGACCACGGGGGTTGAAGCGACCACCGGCCCGCTCGGCCAGGGCTGCGGCAACAGCGTCGGCATGGCCATGGCCTCCAAGTGGCTCGGCGCCCGCTTTAATCGACCTGAAGCGGCAGTGTTCGACTTCGACGTCTACGCCTTCTGCAGCGACGGAGACATGATGGAAGGCGTGGCCAGCGAGGCCGCGTCCATCGCCGGTCATCTGAAGCTCGGCAATCTGTGCTGGCTGTACGACAACAACGGCATCACCATCGAAGGCCGTACAGCCCTGGCGTTCAGCGAGGATGTCGCCGCGCGCTTTCGAGCCTACGGCTGGCGGACCGGCCACGTGCCGGACGCCAATGACACCGCCGCGGTTGGCGCGGCCCTGCAGGCCTTCAAGGCGGACCAAAGCGCGCCGATGCTGATCGTGGTCGATAGCCACATCGGTTATGGCGCGCCGCACAAGCAGGACACGGCAAAAGCCCACGGGGAAGCGCTGGGCGAAGACGAAGTGCGGCTCGCCAAGACGTTCTACGGCTGGCCCGACGACGCCCATTTCCTGGTCCCCGACGGCGTGAAGGAACGCTTCGACGCCCGGATCGGGGCTCGGGGCGAGCGCCTTTACGCCGAATGGGCCGAAAGGATGGACAGCTATCGCGCGGCCCATCCGGATCTCGCCGCCGAGCTCGATCGCCTGTTGAGCGGACGGCCGCTGGACAGCTGGGACAGGGCCATGCCGACCTTTCCGGCCGACGCCAAGGGCGAGGCCACGCGCGCCTCGGGCGGCAAGGCGATCAACGCCTTGGCCGAACACTATCCGGGGCTTATGGGCGGCGCAGCGGACCTTTCCCCATCGACCAAGACCAACTTGACCTTCGATGGCGCCGGGGCGTTCGAGGCGAACAGCTATGGCGGAAGAAACCTTCATTTCGGCATTCGCGAGCATGCCATGGGCGCCATCGTCAACGGCCTGACGCTGACCGGACTGCGCGGCTACGGTTCGACCTTCCTGATCTTCTCCGACTACATGAAGCCGCCGATCCGTCTCAGCGCCCTGATGCGCCAGCCGGCGATCTGGGTGTTCACGCACGATTCCATCGGCCTGGGCGAAGATGGGCCGACGCACCAGCCGATCGAACAACTGGTCGCCCTGCGCAGCATCCCGGGCCTGGTGACCCTGAGGCCCGCGGACGCCAACGAAGTGGTCGAGGCGTGGAAGGTCATCGCCCTGCTGACCGACCAGCCGGCCGCCTTGGTTCTCAGCCGCCAGGCCCTGCCCACGCTGGACCGCGACGTCTACGCGCCGGCCTCTGGCGTAGCCAAGGGCGCCTATGTCCTGGTCGACGCCGCACCCGGCAAGCCCGAGGTGATCCTGATCGGCACGGGCAGTGAAATCTCGCTGTGCTTGCAGGCCTATGAAGCGCTCAAGAGCGAAGGGGTCGCCGCGCGAGTGGTTTCGATGCCCTCTTGGGAATTGTTCGAGGCGCAGGACGAGGCCTACCGAAAGAGCGTCCTGCCGCCGGCGGTGACCGCGCGCCTATCGGTGGAGGCCGCCTCGGTCATCGGCTGGGACCGGTACGTGGGTCCAGGCGGAGCGATGATCGGCATGCATACGTTCGGCGCCTCCGGACCGATCGAGGATTTGATGAAGCACTTCGGCTTCACGCCCGAAGCGGTCCTTGCCGCCGCCCACGCGCAGATCAAGCAAAGCCGGGAGATCGCCACGTGAATTCGCTCCAAGCCTTAGCTGGCTGCGGCCAAGCGCCGTGGCTCGACTATCTGAAGCGCAGCCTGATCGAGGACAGCGGGCTGAAGACGCTGATCGAGCGCGACGGCTTGAAAGGCGTCACCTCCAACCCTTCGATCTTCGAAAAGGCCATCGCCGAAAGCGACGAATACGGCGTCGCGATGAGCGCCTTCGCCTCACACGATTCGCCCAGCGTCACCGCCGTCTACGAGCATCTGGCCGTGGCCGACATCCAGGCGGCGGCGGATGTGCTGCGCGGGGTGTTCGAAGAAACCGGCGGCCGCGACGGCTACGTCAGTCTGGAATGTTCGCCCTATCTGGCCAACGATACCGAGGCGACCATCGCCGAGGCCAAGCGCCTGTGGGCGGCGGTGAACCGGCCGAACCTGATGGTCAAGGCGCCCGCCACGGACGCGGGCCTGCCGGCGATCCGCGCCCTGATCGGCCAGGGCGTCAACGTCAATGTCACCCTGCTGTTTTCGGTACAGACCTACTGCAAGGTCGCGGAGGCCTATATCGCCGGACTCGAGGACCTGAAGGCCATGGGCGGCGATCTGTCCAAGGCGGCGAGCGTCGCCAGCTTCTTTGTCAGCCGCATCGACACTGCGGCGGACAAAGCCATCGACGCCCTGCCTGATCCAACTGAGGGCGAGCCCCTGCGCGGCAAGGTCGCGATCGCCAACGCCAAAATCGCCTACGCCGCGTACAAGGACCTTTTCAGCGGCTCGCGCTGGGAAGCCCTGGAAAAGGCTGGAGCCAAGACCCAGCGGCTCCTGTGGGCCTCGACCGGCGCCAAGAGCAAAACCCTCAAGGACACGGTCTACGTCGAGGCGCTAATCGGCAATGACACCGTCAACACCATGCCGCCGGCGACCATGGACGCTTTCCGCGACCACGGCGTGGTGACGCCAAACGCCATCGAACTGGACCTCGACGGCGCCAACGCGACACTAAAGGCCTTTGCCGATCTGGGCATCGATCTGGAGGCGATCACGCGCCAGCTGACGGTCGACGGCGTCCAACAGTTCGCCGACGCCTTCGACTCCCTGTTCGCCGCCATCGCCAAACACGGGCGGGCCGATGCGCCGCAAAGCTTCGGCGAAACCCGCATCGAGCCGGGATCGGACCAGGCCGCGGCGGCTTTTTGCGAGGAGATGGAAGCCTGGCGCAAGCAGGGACGCATCCGCCGTCTGTGGGCCGGCGACGCCGACTTTTGGACCGGCGCCGACGAAGACCATTGGTGCGGTTGGCTGAACGTCGTCGAGCAGGAGCTTGGCGACCTGGGCCCCCTGCAACAGTTCGCCCAGCATGTGCGGCAGGAGGCTTTCAGCGACGTGGTGTTGCTGGGCATGGGCGGCTCCAGCCTCGGGCCCGAAGTGCTGGCCGCGGTGTTCGGGCCCCAGTTCGGATGGCCTCGGTTCCACATGCTCGACAGCACCGATCCCGCCCAGGTCAGGGACGTGGAAAACGCCGTTCGACTGGACAAGACCCTGTTCATCGTCTCGTCCAAGTCCGGCAGCACGTTGGAGCCCAATATATTCGCCGACTATTTCCACGCTCGAGTCGCGGCGGTCTGCGGCGCCGATACGGCGTCCCGTCGCTTCGTCGCCATCACCGATCCGGGTTCGCCGCTGGAAAGGCGGGCGAAAGACGAGGGCTGGGCCGAGATCTTCTATGGCGTTCCGTCGATCGGCGGCCGCTATTCGGTGCTATCGAAATTCGGTCTCGCACCCGCGGCCGCCATGGGGCTCGACCTGCTGAGCCTTTTGCAGACCACACGCGTCATGACCCGCGCCTGCGCCGCCGATATGCCGCCGGCGGAAAACCCGGGCGTGCAGCTTGGCGTGGCCATGGGCGTGGCCGCGACCCGCCTGGGCCGGGACAAGGTCACCATCGTCGCCTCCCCTTCCATCGCCCCCATCGCCGCGTGGCTGGAACAGTTGCTGGCTGAGAGCACCGGCAAGCAGGGACGCGGCCTTATCCCGGTGGCTGACGAACCGCTCGGCCCGCTTGAGATCTATGGCCAGGACCGCTTCTTCGCCTACATCGAGCTGGAGGACGGCTTCGATCCCAGGCAGCGTGAAACGATGCAGGCCCTGGCGAAGGCCGGCCACCCCGTCGCCACTTTGACGATGAATGGAAAGCAGGCCCTGGGGCAGGAGTTTTTCCGCTGGGAAATCGCCGTGGCGGTCGCAGGAGCGATCATCGGCATCAATCCGTTCGATCAGCCCGACGTTGAGGCCAGCAAGGTCGAAACCCACAAGCTGACCGATGCCTACGAACAGATCCACACCCTGCCGCAACAGCAACCCGTGCTGGAGCAGGACGAGATGGCCGTCTACGCCGACCCGCGTAACGCCGACGAGCTCGGCCGGCACAATACCGTGGCCGGCTATCTGAAGAGCCACTTCGGCCGCGTGGACGAGGGCGACTATGCCGCGTTCCTGGCCTATGTCGACCGCACGCCCGAGGCGACCTTCGCCATGACCGAGATGCGCAGTTTCGTGCGCGACCGCACGCGCGCCGCGACCTGCGTCGGCTTCGGACCGCGTTTCCAGCATTCGACCGGCCAAGCGTACAAGGGCGGCCCCAACAGCGGCGTGTTCCTGCAAATCACCTGCGGCGACCCGGAAGACCTCGCCATACCGGATCACCGGTACAGCTTCGGGGTCGTCAAGGACGCCCAGGCCCGCGGCGACTTGGCCGTGCTGATCGAGCGTGAACGGCGCGCGCTTCGCGTGCATCTGAAAGACGCGGACTCGGGGCTGCCCCGCCTGGCCCAGGCGATCCACGACGCCTTTAGCTGACCGACCGGGAGACTATCATCATGCAGATCGGCATCGTCGGTCTTGGACGTATGGGCGGCAACATCGCTCGCCGGCTTATGAAAGCGGGCCACCATTGTATTGTCTACGACGCCAATCCCGACGCCGGCGCCGTGGTGGCCAAGGACGGCGCCCGAGCCGTGAAATCGCTTGACGAGATGGTGGCGGCGCTGGAGCGGCCGGCGACGGTGTGGTGCATGTTGCCCGCCGGCGACGTGACGCAAAGCACGGTCGATGTCCTCGGGCGCCTGATGCAGCGGGGCGATACCATTATCGACGGCGGCAACGCCTTCTACCGGGACGATATCCGCCGGGCCAAGGCGCTAGCCGGCAAGGGCGTGGACTATATCGACTGCGGCACCTCCGGCGGCGTGTGGGGACTAGAACGGGGCTACTGCATGATGATCGGCGGGCCCAGGGCCGCCGTTGAACGCCTGGACCCGATCTTCAAGGCTCTCGCCCCCGGTCTAGGCGACATCCCGCGCACCCAGGGCCGCGAAAACGGTGATCCTCGCGCCGAGCAGGGCTATATCCATGCCGGCCCGACCGGCGCCGGCCACTTCGTCAAGATGGTGCACAACGGCATCGAATACGGCCTAATGCAGGCCTATGCGGAAGGTTTCGACATCTTGCGGGGCAAGGGCTCCGACGCCTTGCCCCAAGACCAGCGCCTCGACCTCAACCTGCCCGACATCGCCGAGGTCTGGCGGCGGGGGAGCGTCATCTCATCCTGGTTGCTCGACCTCACCGCCTCCGCCTTCGCGCACGATCCGCAGCTGGCCCATGTTTCCGGCTATGTCGAGGATTCCGGCGAAGGCCGATGGACGGTTGAGGCCGCCATCGAGGAAGCTGTGCCGGCCGAGGTCCTGACCTGCGCCCTCTACACGCGCTTTCGCTCGCGCCAGGAACACACCCTCGCCGAGCGACTGCTGTCGGCCATGCGGTTCGGCTTCGGCGGCCACAAGGAAGGCCATCCGGCGGCCGCAAAGGCGGAGGACTGAGATGGCCGACGACGCCCGCCCCGCGAGCGCGCTCAAGCCCGCCGATCCTTGCGCCATGGTGCTGTTCGGCGCCACCGGCGACTTGTCCAAAAGGTTGGTGATCCCAGCGCTCTACAATCTGGAGCATGCCGGAACCCTGCCAGAGGGCTTCGCCCTGATCGGCATCGCCCGGCGGAACAGCGATGTAGACGCGTGGCGCGCAATGTTGCGGCAGGGCCTGGACGACCTCGTCAAGTCCAAGACCGGCACATTCCAGGCTGACCGTATCGACGACGGCGTTTGGGAAAGGCTTAGCCGGCGCATGGCGTTCGTCCAGGGCGATATGACCGAGGCCGGCCTCTATACGTCTGTCGGCCAAGCGTTAGAGCACGCCGCCTCCGAACGGGGAACTGAAGGCAACGCCTTGTTCTACCTGGCGGTTTCGGACCGGATGTTCGGGCCGGTGGTGGACCGGCTGGGCGATGCAGGCCTGACCCAGGAAAGGAATGGCGCATGGCGACGGGTGGTGATCGAAAAGCCCTTCGGCCACGATCTGAGCTCCGCACGGGCGCTCAACGCCGAGCTCCTGAAGAGCCTGAGCGAAGAGCAGATATTCCGGATCGACCACTTCCTGGGCAAGGACACCGTCCAGAACATCCTGGCGCTACGCTTCGCCAACAGTCTGTTCGAACCGATCTGGAATCGCGACTGTATCGATCATGTGCAGATCACCGCGGCCGAGCTCGTCGGGGTGGAAGAGCGCGGGGAATTTTACGAACGGGCCGGCGCCCTGCGCGATATGGTCCCGAACCATATGCTGAGCCTGGTGACCTTGGCGGCCATGGAGCCGCCGATCAACCTGTCGCCCGGGGAAGTGCGCGCCAAGAAGGCCGAGACCATGGCCGCGATCAGGCCCGTGACGCCCGACAAGGCCGTGCGCGGCCAGTACGGCGCCGGCGCCGAGGGCAAGGCCGCCGGATATCGCCAGGAACCGGACGTGGCGCGGGATTCCGCAGTCGAGACCTACGCCGCCTTGGAGTTGGAGATCGACAACTGGCGCTGGGCCGGCGTGCCGTTCTTCGTGCGCACCGGCAAGCACCTGACGGCCCGAGTCACCGAGATCGCCATCCGCTTCAAAGCCGCGCCTCTGGCGCTGTTTCGCGGCACGCCGGTGGAGAGCTTGGACCCGAACTGGCTCGTGCTACGCGCCGCGCCCCAGGAGACCATCTCGCTGCAGTTCGAGGTGAAGCGTCGCGGGCCGGCCATGACGCTCGCGCCGGCGCAGTTGGAATTTCGCTACGATGACCGGTTCCCCAAGCAATCCAACGTTGGCTACGAGACGCTGCTCTATGACGTCATGATCGGCGATCCGACCTCGTTCATGCGCGCGGACATGATCGAGCACGGCTGGCGCATCATCGAGCCTGTGCTTGACGCCTGGGCCGCCGAAGCTCCGGCCTTTCCCGACTATGCCTCGGGCAGCGAAGGCCCTGAGGCGGCCGACTCCCTCATCGCCGGATCGAACCAGCGGGCCTGGCGTTCCCTGGCGCCGCCGGCGCGGACGCCGACATGACTCCATCCCGCGACATCAAGCTCCTGATGGCGGACGTCGACGGCACCCTGGTCACCCGCGACAAGACGCTTACGCCAGCAGCGCTCGCGGCCGCCGCCGACCTGCGCCGAAGCGGCATAGGCCTGGCTCTGACCAGCGCCAGGCCGCCTCAGGGCATGCGCATGCTCGTTGAGCCCCTCGATCTGGAACTGCCGTTGGCCGGCTTCAACGGGGGCCTGATCATGGATGTGAAGCTGCGCGAACTGGAAAGCCATCCCATCGCGCCCGAGGCGGTCCGAGCCGCTGTGCAACTGCTGCGGGAAACCGGCCTCGACATCTGGATCTACACGGACGGCGCATGGTTCGTGACCGCCGCTGACGGTCCTCGCGTTGCGCGCGAGGCCTGGATCATCGAGATGGTCCCCGAGGTCGCGCCTGACATCGGCGAGCTTCCCTTCGGCCGGGTGTTCAAGATCGTTGGGGTGAGCGATGACCATCCCAAGGTGGCCGCAGCCGAGGCCTTCGCGCAACGGCGGCTCGGCTCGGCTGTCAGCGTCACCCGTTCGGAGCCGCACTTCCTCGACATCACAGACGCGAAGGCGACCAAGGGTTTCGTGGTGCTGAACTTGGCGCGCCAACTGGGCCTGGACCCCGCACGGATCGCCACGATCGGCGACATGCCAAACGACGTGCTGATGTTCCGCCAGAGCGGCTTCTCCATCGCCATGGGCAACGCCAGCGACGCTGTGAAGGCCCAGGCCGATACCGTGACCGACAGCAATGAGGATGACGGCTTCGCCAAGGCCGTCCGCCGATTCCTTCTCGCCCCGAACGTCCTTGAACCCGAAAATCGGAGTGCTCCATGACGCCGCGCGTAAAGGAAATCCTCAGCTGGTACGGCGCGGACAACCCCGGCACGCTCGCGAACCTGGCGCGCCTGCTCGGCCATGGACGGCTGGGCGGAACAGGACGTCTGGTGATCCTGCCGGTGGACCAGGGATTCGAGCACGGCCCGGCGCGCTCCTTTGCGCCCAATCCGCCGGCCTACGATCCCCGCTATCACTTCGAGCTGGCGATCGAGGCCGGCTGCAACGCCTATGCCGCGCCGCTGGGCTTCATCGAGGCGGGGGCGCGCGACTATGCTGGCCAAATCCCGCTAATCCTCAAGCTGAACGACGCGGACAGCCTGCGCGAGGACCCCGATCCCGACCAGGCCCAGACCGCTGAGGTCAAGGACGCGTTGCGCCTGGGGGCCGCGGCCATCGGCTTCACCATCTATCCGGGATCGAGCCGCCAATACGCGCTGTTCTCCCAGGCGCGCGCCTTAGCCGCCGAGGCCAAGGCCCTGGGTCTGGCGGTGGTCGTGTGGTCCTATCCGCGAGGTTCGCAGCTCAGCGAGGCGGGCGAGACCGCCATCGATGTCGTGGCCTACGCGGCGCAAATCGCGGCCCAGCTCGGCGCCCACATCATCAAGGTCAAGCTGCCCAGCGACCACGTCGAGCAGCCTGCCGCCAAGGCGGTCTACGAGAAAGAGAAGATCCCGATCTCGACGGCGGCCGAGCGGGTGGCCCATGTCGTCCAAAGCGCGTTTGCGGGCCGACGCATCGTCATTTTCTCAGGCGGCGCGGCCAATTTCGATGACGGCGCCTTGCATGCGGAGTTCGAAGCCATCCGCGACGGCGGCGGTTTCGGCTCGATCGTGGGCCGCAACTCGTTCCAGCGCCCCCGGCCGGACGCGCTCAAGATGCTCAACGACGCCATGACGATCTACGGCGCGCGTCCATGAACACAGGCCGCTTGCCTCTCATTGCCCCGTCCATCCTGTCGGCGGATTTCGGGCGGCTCGCCGAAGAGGTTCGCGCCTTGGACGCCGCCGGCGCCGACTGGATCCACGTCGACGTGATGGACGGCCGCTTCGTGCCCAACATCAGCTTCGGTCCGGTGGTGCTCAAGGCGGTGCGGGCGGCCACGGCCAAGCCGCTCAACGTCCACCTGATGATCGCCGAACCCGAGCGCTACCTCGAAGACTTCGCCGAGGCGGGCGCCGACCACATCCTGATCCAGGCGGAGCCGGCTTCCACCATCCACCTTCATCGCACCCTTTCGCGCGTCCGCGCCCTGGGCCTAAAGGCCGGAGTCGTGATCGACCCCGCCACCCCGCCCGAGATGGCCGAATGGGTCTTGCCCCTGTGCGATATCGTCCTGGTGATGACGGTCAATCCCGGCTTCGCAGGCCAAGCCTTCCTGCCGCCGATGCTGGAGAAGGTGCGCCGGATGCGCAGCCTTTGCGACGAGCGAGGTCTGGATCCGGTGATCGAAGTCGACGGCGGGCAGGATTGCGCTCACGCCGCAGAGGCGGTCTTAGCGGGCGCGACGGCAATCGTGGCCGGAAGCGCTATTTTCCAGGCGATCGACTACGGCGAGGCGATCAGGGCGATCCGCGAGGGATGCCGCCCATGAGCCGCCGCGCAACGGCCCTCCGTCCCAACCAAAGCCAGCCATGACCGCATCTGACCTCTATCCCCTGCGTTTCGAGCCGATGTTCCAATACCGCTTGTGGGGCGGACGCGAACTCGGCGGTTTCATGGGCGCCGACCTACCGGGCGAGGATCCCATCGGCGAGGCGTGGGTGCTCTGCGACCGAGCCGATTTCTCCAGCAAGATCGCCAATGGGCCCCTCGCCGGCCGGACCCTCACGGACCTCATGCACGAGCGCAAGGACGCGCTTCTGGGCCGTCAGGCGGGGCGGTTCGAGCGCTTCCCCCTGCTGCTGAAATTCCTGGATGTGCAAAAGATGCTGTCGGTGCAGGTCCACCCGCATGACGACCAGACCGATCTGATCCCCAAAGGCGACACCGGCAAGACCGAGGCTTGGCTTGTGCTGCGCGCAAAGCCCAAGGCGCGCATCTACGCTGGGCTAGAGCCCGGAACAACCGCGCAGGACCTGCGCACGCTCACGACCGCCAACGTCAACGACCGCCTTGCCAGCTTCCCGCCGAAACCGGGCCAGGCGGTGTTGATCAAGGCGGGCACGGTGCACGCCCTGGGCGACGGGGTCATGGCTTTCGAGCTTCAGGAGAACAGCGACGTGACTTTCCGCATCTATGACTGGGGCCATGTGGACGCCAGGAGCGGCAAGCTCCGCCCCCTGCAGGTCGACCAGGCCCTGGCCTGCATCGATTTCGATCGCGGCGCGGTCAAGCCCATCGAACTCGATCCGTCGGCAGGCGCCGATGAACTCATCCACAGCGCCTACTTCAACGTAACGCGCCGAACGAGCTCGCGTCGGTTGGCTGTCGGCGCCGCGGCCGAGGCCCGGGTGCTCGTCTGCGTTGACGGCGCGGGAAAGATAGAGGGCGGCGCGCAGGCGACGCCGGTGCGCCGGGGCGACGTGGTGCTGTTGCCCGCCGCGGTCGGCGCCGGAAGCTTTACGCCCGCAGGCGCCGCAACAATCCTCGAAATCGCCATTCCGGAGGCGCGATGAAACGTCTTGCCATATTCGATCTGGACGGCACCCTGGCCGAAAGCAAGTCGCCGCTGGACAAGAGCGTCGGCCAGTGGCTCGCCAAACTGCTGGACGTCTGCCAGGTGGCCGTGATTTCGGGCGGCGCCTGGCCGCAATTCGAAAAGCAGCTTCTGGCCCACCTGCCCAGCGGAGCGCCCCTGAAACGCCTGTCGCTCCTGCCCACCAGCGGCACGCGGTTCCTGACCTATGACGGAACGTGGCGTCAACTCTACGCCGAAGACTTCACGCCGGAGCAGAAGGCCAAGATCATCGCTGCGCTTAATGCCGTCTTTCAGTCCTCAGGTTTCGCGCCGCACCAACATTGGGGCGAAACCATCGAAGACCGCGGCAGCCAGATCACCCTGTCAGCCCTCGGCCAAGAAGCGCCGCTGGACCAGAAGAAGACCTGGGATCCGGACTTCGCAAAGCGGCGCGAAATGAAAGGCAAGCTCGATCTTCTACTGCCGGAGTTCTCGATCGGCATGGGCGGATCGAGCTCCATCGACGTCACCCGCCCCGGCGTCGACAAGGCTTATGGCATCGGCAAGCTGAAGGAGGTGCTGGGCATCGATATCCCCGAAATGCTGTTCGTGGGCGACGCCCTGTTCGAAGGCGGCAACGACTATCCAGCCCGGCGCACTGGCGTGACTTGCATCCAGGTCGCCGGTCCCTCCGAAACGAGCAAGGTGATCGAGACAATTCTCTCCTGGCAAAGCAAGTCTTCCGCATGATCCCGTTTCAGCTCAAGCGTCTGGGCATCGTGATGGAGCCAGATCCGAACTTGCCCAGCGAAGTGGAAGGGGTTCTGAACCCGGGGGTCGCGCGCGGACCGGACGGGAAACTCTATCTGCTCCCCCGCTGCGTCGGACACGGCAACCACTCCGAAATCGGCATCACCAGGGTGAAGTTCGACGCCGCCGGCGATCCCGTCGGTGTCGAGCGCCTCGGCATCGCGCTCAAGCCGGAAACCGAATACGAGACGTGGCCGGATGGACGCGGCGGATGCGAGGATCCCCGCATCAGCTTCGTCGAGCCGCTCAACCACTATGTGATGACCTATACGGCGTGGTCGCAGAACGGCCCTCGCATCGCCATCGCCCGTTCGCCGGACTTGTTCCGTTGGGAACGGCTGGGGCTCGCGCACTTCACCCCGTTCAAGGATGTCCCCATCGAAAACGTGGACGACAAGGACGCCGTCATATTCCCGGCGTTCATCGAAGACGCGCATGGCGCGCCCTCGGTCGCCATGCTCCACCGGCCGCTATTTCCCGGAACCCGGCCGGAGGACATGGCCAGGCCCCAGAACCCGCGACCGATCATGCCGGAACTCGAAAGCATCTGGATTTCCTATTGGCATTGGCGGACCCATCCGGAAGCCCCGGCGGCGGCGATAGGCCATCAGTTCGTCGCCCATCGGCGTCTGGCTCGGCCGACCTTCGCGTGGGAAGCGTTGAAGATCGGCAGCGGCGCCCCGCCCATCCTTTGCCGGCACGGTTGGCTGTTCGTCTACCACGGGGTGAAGCTGCAGGCCGGCTCCACGCAAGACCACCACAAGTATAGCTATTCCGCCGGCGTCATGATTCTGGACCGGCGGTTCCCGCACCGCATCCTTTATCGCTCACCCGAACCGATCCTTTCCCCCCAGCTTGCGGAAGAGATCATGGGAACCGTGGATGGCGTCGTCTTCCCGACGGGCATCGACCGGCGCGACGACCTGGGACAACCGGACCGGTTCGACGTTTATTACGGCATGGCCGACAACCGTATCGGCGCGGCCACGCTCATTGTGCCGGAGACCTTGCCTCCATGCCGCATTGAGCCGGATCAGGGCGCGGCGGGCCTATTCCGTGACGCGACGGGGCTCATCGCGCCCAGCAGTTCGTCCAGGCCCAGGAAACCGAACGCCACGGAGCTGTCGGCCACGCCATAGGGCATGAACAGTTGCCGGCCGTGGGCCAGGGCCCCGCAGGTGTAGACGACGTTCGGCACATAGCCCTCGCGGTCCTCATCGGAGGGCGAGACAATCGGCCGGACGGTGCGCGCCAGAACTTTGCTGGGATCAGCCTTGTCCAGCAGGACCGCGCCGATCGAATATTTGCGCATGGCGCCGACGCCATGGGTCAGCAGCAGCCAGCCTTCGTCGATCTCAATCGGCGCGCCGCAATTGCCGATTTGGACCAGCTCCCACGGATAGAGCGCCGTCAGGAGCCGTTCGCCCTCGCCCCAGGTGAGAAGATCGTCCGACCGCAGATAGAATAGGCTCTCGCCATCCTGGCGTCCGATCATGGCATAGGCGCCGTCAACCTTGCGGGGGAACAGAGCCATGCCTTTGTTGCGCGCGGCTGTCCCCATTATCGGATGCAGTTCGAATGTACGGAAATCGCGCGTCATCATCATTTCCGACGCGATGTTGAACCCCGAATAGGCGGTGTAGGTGCCGCAGTAGAGTCCCTCATCCTCGCCCTGCATCCGCACCAGGCGCAGATCTTCCAGACCGTTCCTCTGCTGTTCGGTAAAGGGAAAAATGACCGTGCCCGACAGGCTGGCTTCCTCAAACCGGGTAATGGTCGTCACGTGGCCATTCGCTTCGGTGGCGCGAATTTTCTCGCCCGCGGCCACGGAAAAGGGCGGCCGCGACATCAACTCGAAGCCGCCGCGATGGTCTAAAATGCCTTCGCGGAACGCGATCGAGGAGATATGGCCCTCGCCGACCGCTCTCAGCGACAGCACCACCCGCATCGCCCCTTCCACCAGCCCGGACTGATCCGGATGGGGCACGATCGAGGGGTTCATCAGGGCCGCGGAGGCATAGGAGTACTCGTGGCAGAAATAGGCCCCGATCAGCTCCTTGCGCTCCTCGCGCAGATGGCCATCGACATGAAGCTGGGCCTTGACCTGCTCAAAACGTTCCAGGAACACCCGTCGGGTCTGCCAGTGGCGCTGTTCGAAGTCTCGGGTCACCAGGGCGAGTTCGGCCTGGCAGGTGCGCATGTCCATGGCCAAGACCGCCGAAACGATTCGGTGGGCGCGCGCCAGCTCGGTCGGATGCTGCGAACGGGGTTCAGGTGCGATCTGGAACGGGCGGATGACGACGCGGCCGGGCTCGGCTTGCAGCCTGATGGGCAAAATCTTGATCAACGTCGACCTTAGGCTGGAGGCTAGCTTAGCGGCAGCACCGCCGTCTTTGTCGTGTCCAACCCTCGAGCAACGACCCGGGCATGAGCGCAGGTCGCCAACTGCAAGGACAGCACCGATTCTGCACCCATATTCTCGTTTGGGCCCCGCCAGGTCAAACCGTCGAAGCAATCTCCGAATGGCTGGGCGATCTGCGCGCCCAAGGTGTTGGCGCCAAAATACCAAGCGAAAGCGCGGTCGCACTCCTCGCTCCATCGGACGTCATGCACGAGGCGGAAGGCCGCTTCGCAGGCATCGATCATGGCGGCCGCCTCGACCGGCTGTTGGTCGAACAGGGTGCGGGCGTTGAGCGGCAGTCCGATATCCGCCGTCGCGATCGGATGGAACAGGCCTTCGTCCGAGGTCTGCCGGGCGCACAGCCACTTGAGCGTCCGAAGGCCCGCCGCCACGGCCGGCGGGTCGTCCAAGGCGACGCCCGCGCGGATCATCGCCTCGGGCAGCCGAGCGTTATCATAGGCGAGGGACATCTCGAACCAGGGCGCGTTTTCGGCCTCGCAGCGGGCCAAGAGCTGCTTGAGCACGTTCAGCTTGTCGCGCGCCAGTTCGAGCGCATCCTCACCGCCAAAGCCTGCTTCGATCAGTTCGGACAGACCCAAAAGGACAAAGGCGATCGCTCTGGGCGACGTCAATTCCGCCAGATGAGGAAGGACCTCGCCAGCAAGAGCCGCGCCCCATCGGCGCAGGGCGGGATCAGCGGTGTGCGCGACCGTATCGGCCACAGACCAGAACGCCCGGCCGGTGCTGTCCTCCGAACCCGCTTCTTCGAGCCACACGCGCTCATAGCTCATGAAATTTCGAAAGCGCCCGCAGTCCGGATTCCATGCGTATTGCACGAAGGCGGCGTAGGTGGAGGTCAGACGTCGCCGTTCCGCATTGGCTGGCCCGGGAAGGCGATTCATCAGAAGGAGCGCGCGGGCGTTGTCGTCCACGCAGTAGCCGTGACGACGGTCGGGTACGCCGTACAGGCTGTGCTGCAGAATTCCACAATCGTCCGTCAGGCGGCGCACGCCGTCCAGCGAGAGCGCCGCATACGGCGTCGGAGCGGGCGACAACCGGGTGGGAGCGCCCAGGACCCGGGCTTGGGCCAGCAACGATAGGGCGCGCTCGGCGAAACAGCTCCAGACGGTATCGCGCGCCTTGGCATACAGACGTTGACGCAGAGCGTGGCGCACATCGGGCTGTTCGAGCAACTCTGTGACCTGCTCGGCGATCGCCACGCTGTCTCCGAACGGCGTCAGGCGTCCGGTCCCGTCGCCCAGCAGTTCCTTGGCGTGCCAATAGGGGGTCGAAACGATCGGAACCCCCAGAGCCGCTGCGTAGGACAAGGTGCCGGACGTGATCTGGGCCGCATTCAGATAAGGCGTGAGGTAGATGTCGGCCGCTTGCAGATATTCAATGAGCCGCGGCGTGTCGGCGTATTCGTCGATCAGCCGCAAGTGGCGCTCGACCCCCAATTCGCGGGCCAGCTCGACAAGACTCTTCCGGTAGCGTTCGCCTTCTTTGGCGATGAGATGCGGATGGGTGGCGCCCAGGATGGCGTAGATGACGTTCGGTCGCTGCTTGACGATAGCGGGCAGCGCTCGAATGACGTTTTGCAGCCCCTTGTTGGGCGAGAGCAGGCCAAAGCTGAACAGCAGGTCTTTTCCGGCAAAACCGAGCTTCTCCTTGAACGGCTCCGTCGGACCAAACGGCCGGTCCGGCGCGCCGTGCGGGATGACGGCGACCTTGTCGCCCGGAACCTTCCAGGTCTCGCGCAGGATCGAGCGCCCATGCTCGGCCATGACGATCAGCCGTGCGGACCGAGCGAGCAGCCGTTCGAAAATCCGGCGCTGATCGGGGTCGGGCTGGTCAAGCACCGTGTGGAGCAAGGTGACGATAGGCCGATCCGTGGCCTCCAGAAGCAGCATCAGGTGTTCGCCGGCCGGGCCGCCATAGATCCCGAATTCATGCTGCACGAACACGACGTCAGGGTTGATTTCGCCGAGCTTGGCCGCGGCCGCCTGGTAGGCCATCGGCTGCTCGGAGGGGATTTCGAGGGTGACCTCCGGCGGATAATCGTAAGGGCCGCCGTGATCGGTCATGGCGAACACGTCGCAGCGCAGATTGGGCCGGGCCGCGACGAGACACGCGTACACGTCGCTGGTGAAGGTGGCGATGCCGCATCGTCTTGGCGAATAGCTGCCGATCAGGACGACCGAGTTTGGCTTATCGGTGGTCTGGCCGACATCAAACGCAGATTTCACCAACCTCAGAGCGTGAGCCGCCATGGTACTTTCCTTGCTACTTCGGGTCGTCCAAAAACGCATTGAGCAGCCGTCGAGATAGGGTTCCTACGGCGAGGATTTTTATGGTCCAGCCGCTTCAAACGACAGCTGGGCGTTGGAGCAACGCCTGCGTTGCGCGCGGGTTCCAAGCGCAGCGTCCTGGCGCCGCGATGGAGCCCGCCGGCGTTGGCGGCGCCGCACGAGCGAAGACCTTGCCCGTGCGCATCGGGCGCACGAAGCCAAAGCTGGCTCGTTTGGGCCGCTCTCAAATTGTAAAAACGGGATCGGATTTCAGACTTCGAGAGACGTGATCCGACTCTAGGTCTGAAGCAGGCTAGGCAGACAAGGCGGCATTTCCGACCCCGACCGCCCCATCCCGATATCTATTCGGCGAGGGGTAAAGTCTGAATCTGACGCCTAGCATCATTGGCTTGGTCGCTGCTTATAGCATGGCTGGCGTCACCCGTCTCGGACTGCATGACCAGGCCGCCATATCGGGTTGGAATACCGAGCCCTCGACAGCCGGAAGCGCTCGTTGACAAACCCTAGAGATCAGACGGCTTCATCTCGAAGCTTGGCAACCTTGATCAACTAAAAGCGTTCTGCATCCAGCTCATATGGAAACCACGATGCATATCCGCGCAGGGTTTGAACTAATATACAACTGTCATGCGAAAACGCCGATGATTTTATCGTTAAGCGTGCATCCATCTCGAGTATCCGATATGGAAACGCCGGATACAATTTACGTTTCCCCTGACATTCGCTCATCGAGATTTATGGATATACACGGAAATATCTGCACGCGCTTGGTCGCGCCGGCCGGTCCGATCACGCTGTCTGCGGATTTTGTTGTCTGGGACAGCGGAGAAGCCGATCCCGTTCGCCCGGATGCTCGCCAGGTCCCGATCGAGGAACTCCCCGAGGAAGCTCTGCTCTATCTGCTAGCCAGCCGTTATTGCGAAGTTGATCGCATGACCCCGTTGGCCCTGTCCCTGTTCGGGTCGACAAAGCCGGGGTGGGAGCGGGTCCAGGCCATCGTTGACTACACCCACCAACGTATTGCCTTTGGCTATGGTCACGCCCGGCCGACGCGCACGGCCTGGGAGGCCCACGAAGAACGCGTAGGCGTCTGCCGCGATTTCGCCCACCTCGCTGTCACCTTGTGCCGTTGCATGAACGTGCCGGCGCGCTATTGCGCGGGCTATCTGGGCGATATCGGCGTTCCGCCAATGGATTCGCCCATGGATTTCAGCGCCTGGTTCGAAGCCTATATCGGCGATGAATGGATGACCTTCGACGCACGTCACAACACCCCCCGGATCGGACGCATCCCGATGGCCCGGGGCCGAGATGCGACGGATGTCGCCATCACCACCGCTTTCACGCCGATTGACCTGATTCAATTCAAGGTGATCACCGAGGAATGCCAGTTCCAGCCTGCCTCGGCTTACGAGGCCGACACCGGCGAGCGGCCGCGGCGTCTGTCCGGTCTGGCGTAGAGCCTGACGCCTTCGTCTTGAAGACTGAATCAGGCCCTACATTCTAGAGTACGATTCCGCCTAGACGCGTCGTTCTCTGGTTCGGACCAGACATAAGTAAAGGACGCAGAAAATCTGCGTCCTTTACCGCTATGGCGCCCGCAATTGCGGGCGCCATAGCCAGGGACCTAATGGGTCGCCTGGTTGCTCTGGCTGTTCGTGGTGGTGGTGGTCGTCGTCGAACTGGTCGTTGGCGCGGCGGCCGTGTCAGACGGGGCCAGGTCGGAAACCGACGACGTGTCCGAGGTCGTCGTGGTCGTCGTGGTGTCGGACGCGGCCGTCGTCGTGTTGTCCTTTTGACAGGCGCTGAGGCCGCAGACGAGGCTAAACGCCATGGCGGTAGCAAGGGCAGCACGTTTGATCATGGAAGTTTCTCCGGTTGTCGCCTGATAACAGTCGCGCCCGACGATGGTTCCCGACAGCACGAAAAAAGTCGTGCGGCTGCAAGTCCACTTCCACCGAAACTGATCGATCATCCCTGCGTTTCACCAGGGCGTCGGGATTGGAAGCAACCCATGAAGTCCCCTATTCTTTGCCTTTCCGTGGCTCTCCTCACCACCGTGTCCGGCGTCGCGATGGGCCAGCCCTCGGTCCCGAACGCCGCTCCAGCCGCGCATCGGCGCAGCGTGCGCTTCGGTTGACATCGGCCGCTATGCGCGCAGGCGCATGATCGCCTCGGCAAGTGAGCGTTCGCCCTCGTCGTAGGCCTCCCACGCGGTCAGCTTCGCCAGCAACGAAGGCACGGTTCGAACGGTGTAGCCCGTGGGATCGAGTCCCGGTTTTACCTGTCCCCAGGACAGGGGCATGGAAACGGGCGCGCCCGGACGACCGCGAGGCGACAACGGCGCGACCGCCGTCGACATCCAATCGTTGCGCAGATAGTCCAGAAATATCCGCCCCCCGCGCCGGCTCTTGGCCATGGAGATCAGGTAACGGTCCGGCGCGTCCGCCGCCATGGCCTGGCACAGGTCGCGGGCGAAGGTCTTGGCGGCGGGCCAGTCGAGGCCTTCGGCCTTCAGCGGCGTAACGACGTGCAGCCCCTTGCCTCCGGTGGTCTTGCAAAAGGCGGTCAGGCCGAGGGTCTCCAGTCGCTCCCGGACCTCAAGCGCGGCGAGGACGACCGCGTCGAAAGGCAAATCCGGGGCCGGATCCAGGTCGAACACCAGGCGGCCGGGCTTCGCCAGCTCGAACGGCCGGCAATTCCAGGGATGCAGCTCCAACGCCGCGGTCTGCGCCGCCGCCACGAGCGCCTCGACCCGGTCGAACTGCAGATAGGGCTTGCTCTCGCCGGGCACGGCCACAGAGGTGATCAGCGCGGACTGCCCCTTGGCCGTATGACGTTGGAAAAAGCGCTTGCCCCGGCCGATCCCGTCGGGAAACCGCAGGATCGAGCACGGACGCCCGCGGATGTGCGGCAGCATCCATTCGCCGACCGCTTCATAATATTGCGCCAAGTCGTGCTTGGTCACCGCCCCGACATCTCCCGCACCGGGCCAAAGCGGCTTGTCCGCATGAGTCAGCGCCACACCCATGACATAGCCTCCCCAACCTTGGGCCGCAGACGACCTCCTGACGCCGAAATCGGCTGGCCGATCTGGTTTATTTACCCCCGCGTTGCTAATTAAGGGGATGCAGCTGGACTGAAGCGCCAGCCCTCGGATTTGAGCAAGGATCCGGTTTTACGCTTCCGGGTCTTAAGGCGAGCATGCGGTGAACGGGAAGCTTGAGGGTCCACAGGCGGCGGCGCTAGGCGCGCTGTTGGGCGAAGACGCCCAGATCGCCCGGGAACGGGCGGTTGGCGAACTGCGCGCTGGGCGGCCCCTTCTGATCCAGGACGGGCTGATCCAGGACGGGTCTGGCGCAACTTTGATCGCCGCTCTGGACGGCGTCGCGCCGTCGGTGCTGTCCGCCTTCACCGATATGGCGGACGCTAGCCTTATACTTTCTCCCCACCGAGCCCGCGTCCTGGGCCTGCAAACGGACCAGGCGGTGGCCTCGCCCCTGGCAGGCTTGGACCAGGGCTCCGCCTGGCGACTGGCCTGCTCGGCCCGCCACGCCCCGCCCCCGGTCTGGCGTGCGGCCCTACCGGCCGAAGAAGCCGCTGTGGCCCTGTGCAAACAGGCTCTGTTCCTGCCCGCGGCCTTGGCCGCCCCCGCCGCGCCAGGCGCGGCGCTGCCCGCGTCGCTGTTCCGCCTGGAGCTCAGCGCCGCGCGCGCGGCCGACGCGCCCCGGCTTCACGAGCTTGAGCTTGTCTCCAGCGCCGAAGCGCCTCTGGCCGGCGGTGTGGCCGCCCGGTTCCTGGTGTTTCGCGGCGGCCCGACCCCGCGCGATCAGGTGGCTGTTATCGTTGGCGATCCTGACCCGGCCCAGCCGGTGCTGGTGCGCGTCCATTCGGCCTGCCTGACCGGCGATCTGTTTGGATCGATGAAGTGCGACTGCGGCGATCAGTTGCGCGGCGCCATGGACCGGCTGGCCGCGGAAGGCGGCGGCGTGCTGCTGTATCTGGACCAGGAAGGCCGAGGCATCGGCATCGGCAACAAGATGCGCGCCTACGCCCTGCAGCAGGAGAGCATGGACACCATAGAAGCCGACGCCGTGCTGGGCTTCAGCCCGGACGAGCGACGTTTCGAGTACGCGGCCTCGATCCTGCTCAAGCTCGGCTACCGCAAGATCGTGCTCCTGACCAATAACCCGGAGAAGATTGGCGCTCTCATGCGCGCCGGCCTGGACGTCGTGGGCCGTCGGCCGCTGTTCGGGGCGGTGACCGTGCATAACCGCGGCTACCTGGCGACGAAGGCCGCGCGCGCCGACCACGATCTGGAGGCACTGCTGACCCCGCCGGCCGCCGGAGCATCAAGCTGATGTCCGAGGTGAAGATCCATCCGCTGGTCGACGACGGCGTCATGCCTGGAGCGGCGGATTTCGCCGGCGGCGCCCTGAGGTGCCTGTGCGTGGAGCGTCCGGTCGAGGTCCAGGTGTCCAGCCCGGTGGCGCACGCCCATGTCTGCGGTTGCACCAAATGTTGGAAACCGGAAGGGGCGCTGTTCGCCCTGGTGGCGATCGTCCCCAGTGATCGGGTCCAAGCCACCCACAACGCCGACAAGCTGAGGGTGGTCGATCCCGCGGCCCTGATCGAGCGCCATGCCTGCGCCGACTGCGGCGTTCACCTTTACGGCGCGGTGGAAAAACCCTCGCATCCGTTCACCGGCCTGTCGTTCGTCCATCCCGAACGGTTCGTCCAGCCGGGAGCGGCGGCGCCCACCTTCGCGGCCTTCGTCTCCTCGGTCATCGAGCAGGGCGTGCATCCCGAAAGGATGGGCGGCATCCGCGCGCGCCTGCGCGCTCTCCGCCTGCCGCCCTACGACTGCCTGAACCCACCGCTGATGGACTACATCGCCACCTTCATGGCCAAGACCAACGGCGTCCTGCCGGTTTGACCGCGGAACTTAAGTCATCGGGCCTGATTCAGGCCTTAGGACCGGGCGCCCGCGCCTGATCCAACGCCTTCATGGCGACCGAATCGGCCTTGAAACGCTTCGCGGCCTGGGCATAGGCCTCCGCCTGCCGGTCGGTTTCGCCCAACACGCCGTAGGCGTGCACCAACTGGGCCCAGCCTCGCCAATCTTGCGGTTCGGCTTTCAGCTTTGTCGCCAGTCTGTCCACCATCGACTTGATGAAAGCCTGCTGATCGGCTGGAGCGGCGCCGGCCAAGGCCTGCTGAGCGGCCTGGACCTGATCTGCCGAGGGGCCTGGGCCGGCAGGCTGGGTTTGGCTCTCGGCTTGCGCCTGCGGCTGGGCGTCGTCGGGCTCCATAAGACGACCGGCCCGTTGCGTCGCGGCGATCTGGGCGTTAAGCGCCTGGATCTCCTCCGGCGCCGACAAGGTTGCCGCGAGGGCGCGCCAGCCGTTTAGGCCGCCCTGCACGTCGCCGGACACGATCTTGGCGCGCGCCAGATGATAGCGGGCCGCAGCGGCCTCGGGATCCAGCGCCAGGGCTCGTCCGAAGGCGTCCACAGCGTCGGCGGTCTCCTGTCCCCCGGCCTGTTCCACCAGGATCTCACCTAGGGCAGCCCAGATATCCGCCCGCGCCGGCGCCAGGCGGGCCGCGGTCTTGAGGGTCTGCGCCGCCGCGGGCAGACGGCCCGTCTCCGCTTGCACACGGGCCAACAGCAGTCGGCCCTGCGGATCGTCGGGCCGCCGTTTGACCGCGTCTTCGAGCACGGCCATGAGTTGGTCGGCCGTTAGCAGACGGGGGTCCGCGACGGTCCGCCAGGCCGTCAAGCGCGCGGCGAAAGGTTGATCGGGCAGGCCTGGCGAACCCAGGGCGATATAGAGGCTCAGCGCGGCCAGGGGCGCGGCCACAGCGCCCAGCACCACGCACGCCCGAACGAATTTGGGGTCGGCGGTCTTGGCCGCGACCGCACGCCGGGACGAGTCGGCGGCGCTGAGCAGACGGCGGGCGGCCTCCGCGCGCGCTACGCGGCGTTCGTTGTCGGCCAGCAGACCCCGCTCGGCCAGGTCATCGATCTCGCCAAGCTGGCGACGGTAGACCTCCACCGTCGGGTCGCCTTCCGGCAGGCGGGCGAGGCGCGCCGCCCGGTAGAGCACCAGCACGGCGGCGCAGGCGGACAAAATGGCCGCGGCGATCCAGAAGACGATCATCGGCTGTCCATAGACGAATAGCGCATGGCCGCCAACGCGCGCCGGACTTCAGGCCGGGATGAGCCGGCCGCCACACTGTGCCTCTGGCGCCACAGCCCGCCAGATACCGCCGCTCCACGCGTCCGACCTCTTGCGAGATCCAGGCTTTGAAGAAAGAGTGGCCCGGTGAGAGGGACCTCAACCACCGGGCCAGTTGCCGTGAGTGAGGGGATACAGCTCACGGGTGACACAACGTTTAGCAGCCAATAATGGCCATTCGTTGACAAGAAATCTGCCCTGAGGGGGTATTAAGGGCGGTTCCTGCAACAGGAGCCGCCCTTTTCATTTCGAAATTGCCACAAAACCTGGCGCTCCCTGAGCTGGAAATTGGTGCTCCGGCGCGCAGGGGCGGCTACTAAAGGCTTCGATGATCCCCGCCAATTCCACCGCCGTGCTGTCCGTTCAGGGGCTGTGCAAGACCTACGGCCAGACCGTCGCGGTGAATGACGTGTCCTTCGCCGTGAACCGGGGCGAGATCGTCGGCCTGGTCGGCCCCAATGGCGCGGGCAAGACCACCACCATCAACATGATCCTGGGCGTGCTGGAACCTACGGCCGGCGCGATCCGCATCGCCGGCGTGGACCTGGCCAAGAGACCGAGCGAGGCCTTGTCCAACACCAATTTCGCCGCCGTCTACGCCCCCCTGCCGGGCAATCTGACGGTCGAACAGAACCTGCGGGTGTTCGGCATGATCTATGGGGTGAAGGCCCTGGGCGCGCGCATTGAAGCGGTGCTCGACGAATTCGACCTGCTGCGCTTCCGCCGGCAAAAGTGCGGCGTACTGTCGTCGGGCGAGCAGACCCGGGTGGGCCTAGCCAAGGCGATGCTCAATAACCCGCAGCTCCTGTTGCTGGACGAGCCGACCGCCTCGATCGATCCCTCGTCGGCGCGCGACATCCGCGCCCGCATCCGCAACTTCGCCGCCGAGCGCCAGGGCGCAGTGCTGTGGACCAGCCACAACATGTACGAGGTGACCGAGGTGTGCCATCGCGTGCTGTTCCTGGCTCAGGGCCGCATCCTGCTGCAGGGCGAGCCTGACGCGCTGATCCGCGAACACGGCGCGGCGACCCTCGAGGATCTGTTCGTCAGCGTGGCGCAACAGTCGCTGGAGGCGGAGGCATGAACCCCTCGCGCGTCGCCGCCATCGTGCTGCGGCAGATCTACCTCTACCGTGGCAGCCCGGTGCGGCTCCTGCCGATGATCGCCTGGGTGACGATCGACATCGTCCTGTGGGGCTTCATCACCCGCTACCTCAACACCGTGACCGGAGCGCGCTTCAACTTCGTGCCCGCCATCCTGGGCGCGGTGCTGCTGTGGGATTTCCTCACGCGCGTCATGCAGGGGGTGACGACCGCCTTTTTCGAGGATGTCTGGTCGCGCAACTTCCTGAACATCTTCGCCACGCCGCTGAAGGTGTCCGAATACCTGTCGGGCCTGGTGATCACCGCCATCGGCACCAGTCTGGTGGGCCTGTTGGCGATGCTGGTCCTGGCGAGCGGCCTGTTCGGCCTGTCCTTCGTGAGCTACGGCCTGGCGCTGATCCCCTTCGTGTTGGTGCTGTTCCTGACCGGCATCGCCTTGGGCGTGTTCGGCGCGTCCATCGTGCTGCGCCTCGGCCCCGCGTCGGAGTGGCTGATCTGGCCGATCCCCTCGATCCTGTCGCCCTTCGTCGGCGTCTTCTACCCCCTGTCCACGCTTCCCCGCTGGATGCAGGCGGTCAGCCGGCTTCTGGCGCCCTCCTATGTGTTTGAGGGCATGCGCGCGATCGTGGCGGGCAAGGGCCCGGCGCCAGGGCTGCTCGCGTTGAGCTGCGGCATGGCCGTGGGCTATATCGTTCTGGCTTGCCTGACCTTCACCCTTGTCTATCGCCACGCCATCCGCACCGGCCTGATCGCGCGCTATAGCGCCGAGAGCGTGGGTTGACAAAATGTCGCGCTTTTCATCGGCAATTCATGAGCCGTTCACCATGGGGCGCTCATCTAAGCGTCGCCCCTTGGGGCCAATGGAGGAGTAAGACCTTGAAAAAAGTCATCGCCGTCGTTCTGGCCGCCAGCACGCTCGCCACGCTGGCGGGAACCGCGAACGCCCAGCCGCACCGTCACCACATGCGTATGTGCTCATTCCATCACCATCACCGGGTCTGCACCTGGGGTTGGCGCTAGCCGCCTTAAGACCGCGCTTCGGCCAACATCGCCGGAGCGCGCGAGCGGGCCCGATGACATAGCCGCGAGGGGACTTAGCTGCGAGGGGCGGGTCCTTAAGCTTTGCGCCGCGTCTGACGCCGCCATAAGGCCGCGTACTCGCCGTCCTGCTCGATCAGGGCGGCGTGGTCGCCCTGCTCCACGATCTTTCCGCCCTTGAGCACAAGGATCAGATCGGCGTCGGCCACGGTCGACAGGCGGTGGGCCACCACCAGGGTCGTGCGGCCCTGACGGGCGCGGCGCAGCGTCGCCTGGATCGCCGCCTCGGTGCGGCTGTCCAGCGCGCTGGTGGCCTCGTCCAGGATCAGGAGGCGCGGATCGGCGATCAAGGCCCGCGCCAGGCCCACTCTCTGGCGCTCGCCGCCGGACAGCTTCAAACCGCGCTCACCCACCCTGGTGTCGATCCCGTGGGGCAGGCCGCGGATGAAATCGCCCAGCTCGGCGGCGTCTACGGCGGCCCACGTCGCCTGATCGTCGGCCCCCGGCCGGCCGAAAGCCACGTTCGCACGAATGGTGTCGTTGAACAGGGCCACGTCCTGCGGCACCAGGGCCACGGCCCGGCGCAGGGAAGCCTGCGTCAGATCGCGCAAGTCGCAGCCGTCAATGCGCACCGCCCCCTCCTGCGGATCGATCAGGCGCATGGCTAGGCGAACGAGCGTGCTCTTGCCGGCGCCCGAGGAGCCCACAACCGCTACCGTCGAGCCGGGCGCGGCGCGGAAGGACACCCCGTTCAGACCCTGGGAGCGTGCGGTATGGCGAAAGCCCACCTCGTGAAACACCAGCTCGGCGCCGCGCGCGTCCGCCGGCGTCAGGGGACGGGCGTCCGGCAGATCGGCCACCGCAGGTTTTTGCCGCCACAGGTCGACCATGGCTTCCATGTCGATGATCGATTGGCGGATCTCGCGGTAGGCGAAGCCCAGGATGTTGAGCGGTGCGTAGATGTTCATCATCATCAGGGTGACGGCGGTAATCGCCCCCACCTCGATCTTGCCCGCGGCGGCATCGAGGCCCGCCATCAGGGCCATAGCCGCCAGGCCTGCGCTCATGATCGCCGCCTGCACGACGTTGAGCATCACGAGCGACGTATTGGCTTTCACCGCGGCCTGGGCGTAGGCGACGAGGGCTTCGTCGTAACTCTCCACCGCCCGGCGTTCCGCGCCGAAGCTCTTGACGGTCTCGTAGTTAAGCAGGGCGTCCACCGCCCGTCCCGCGGCCTCGGAATCAGCCTCGTTAAGCGCTCGCCGGTGGCCAATGCGCCAGTCCGACACAACGAAGGTCAGAGCCCCGTAGACCACCACCGTGGCCATCACCAACGCCGCGTAGCGCCAGTCGTAGACGTGCTGCAGAACAGCGGCGGCGAGCAATAATTCGAACACCGTGGGCGCCATGTTGAAGGCCAAGGTGCGGATCAGGTACTCGATCGAGCGGGCGCCCCGGTCGATGGTGCGCGACAGGGCTCCGCTGCGCTTGGTCTGGTGGTAGTCCATCGACAGGCTGAGCGCGTGACCGAAGGTCTCTGTGGCCGCTCGCCGCTGGGCCGCCTGAGACACCACCGTGAAGATGGCGTCGCGCGCCTGGGGCGCGGCCGCCGACAGGAACCGCAGCAGCGCCCAGCCCAGGGCCAAGCCGGCGAAGGACAGCCCAACCCCGGCGGCGGGGCCACGCCCGTGGGACAGACGGCTGATCGCCTGTCCGATCAGCAGGGGCGCCCACACCCCAAGCGCCTTACCCGCCAGGGTCAGCAGGAGCGCTATGGCGGTGCGCAGGCGCAACTGCGGCGCCTGCGAACGCATGATCAGGGCCCACAGATCGCCCAGGGCCCGAGCGAGGCTGGGTTTGCCGCCCGCCTCAAGCTCCCGGCCGGCGCGATCGCGCTCAGCGCGTCCGGCGCCTCGTCCGTTCAAGGCCCGGTCCTTGGCGTGGGAAACAGGATGGTGGTCTGATCGCCGCCGGCGGGGGTCTTCCAGTCGATGCGCCAACTGGAGCCGTGCTTGAACGCCCGCATCGCGCCGGCAAAGGGCGAGGCAGGCCCGACCTCCAGATCGGCCCGGACTTTCGCGCCATTCGGGACCACAATCTGCAAAGCGCGCCGCCCAGCGACCAAGGGCTTGGGCAGCGCGAGAGAGAAGCGTCCCGTGGCGCCGGCCGTGCTTTCATCGGCCACGACGCCGTCCAACAAAACGCGGAGCGGCTGGTTGGGGGCGGCCCAACCCGACACGACGGCCGCGCCCGTATCGTCAAAATCGACCGCGTCGATCTGCAGCTTGCCGGCGCCGCCCTGCAGCAGCCGCGCACCGGCCCCGGACCTCAATTCCGCAGCCACGGGCGGGGCGCCGGGCAGCACCACCACATAGCCCTGCGCCTGGTCCAACCGGCCAGACGCCTCCTGCGACAGACCATATATCGCCGGGCCGACGGCGGGCAGGCTTACGCTCCAGGCCCCGGCGTCGTCGACCTTGGCCTCCTGGCGTCGTCCGTCCGGGCTCGTCACCCGCACCGTCGCCCCGGCCAAGGCCAGGCCGGACAGCACCGTCGCCCCGTCGCCGGCCAAGATGGCCTGGCGCGCGCGCGGCGGGGCCAGGTAGCCGTTGTCATTGGCGTCATTGGGACGACTCGAGGGTCGTTCGGCCGCGGGAGCCCAGGGGGCGGACCGGCCACAGCCGCACAGCGCCACGGCCGTGGTAAAAGCCAAAGCGGTCCAAGCTTGTACGACTTTCATCACCCGGTCCTGATCCCCAAGTATTATGCCCAGATCCCCGGGGCGGCGCGACAAGCCGCAGCATAAGTCGCTAAGCTGTCGCGGTCCGCGAAAATTTCCTGCCGCCGGCGGCGAAGGAAGCGAAGATCGGATCGAAAGAGCGGTTCGAATCGGTCATGACGGCAGCCTCGGCATTGGGAGACGAAATGAGAGCGCAAGAGCGGGTTTCAGGCCAGGCCCTAGACTCGGTCTGCGTGTTCTGCGCGTCGTCGAACGGAACGGACCCGCAATATGCGGCCGGCGCGCAACGGTTGGGCGAAGACCTAGCCGCAGCCGGCGTCCGACTGGTCTACGGCGGCGGCGGCGTGGGGCTGATGGGCGCTTGCGCGAGGGCCGCGCACATGGCCGGCGGCCGGGTGCTGGGCGTCATGCCGACCTTCCTGAGCAGCCGCGAAGGCGCTCTTGATGCGGTCGAGACCGTGTTCGTCCACTCCATGCATGAGCGCAAGGCGATCATGTTCGCGCAATCCGACGCGTTCGCCGTCCTGCCGGGCGGCGTGGGCACCTTGGAGGAAGTGGTGGAGCTGCTGTCCTGGCGACGGCTGGACCTGCACGCCAAACCGATCGTGTTTCTCAACCCGGGCGGCTATTGGACGCGGCTGTTCGACCTGTTTGCCCACATCGTCGAGCAGGGTCTTTCCCCCGCGTGGTTCCTGGACGCCTATCGGGCGGTGGAACGGCCGGAGGAGATTCTGCCAGCCATGCGGGCCATGCTCGGCGCGGGCGCCCCCGTGGAGCCCGAAGCGTCCTCGCTCACCTAGAGCCAGATGGCTTCTCACGAAGTCTGAATCCGGCTCTACATATTTGAATCTAGCGCACGCTTCAGCGTTTAGGCAATTCCGCCTAAACCCATCGTGCTCTGAGTGAATCGATCAGTCGTCGCGGTGGACGCGCTCGCGACGTTCGTGACGCTCCTGCGCCTCCAGGCTCAGGGTGGCGATCGGACGCGCCTCCAGCCGCGCAAGACCGATAGGCTCTCCGGTCTCCTCGCAGTAGCCGTAGGAACCGTCCTCGATCCGGCGCAGGGCCTCATCGATCTTGGAGATCAGTTTCCTTTGCCGGTCGCGGGTGCGCAATTCCAGTGACCGATCAGTTTCTGACGAGGCGCGGTCGGCCAAGTCAGGATGATTCTCGGTGTCGGTCTGAAGATGCGTGAGCGTCTCGCGTGATTCGCGCAGGATATCTTCTTTCCAGGAAAGAAGCTTTTGCTCGAAGTACCGGAGCTGCCGTTCATTCATAAACGGCTCATCGTCGGACGGACGATAATTTGACGTTTCTACTTGCACCACGGCCGCCTTCATTGACGCCCTCCAAGTCGGTTGCCTACCGATCTAGCCGAGCGCAGCGCTTATAGCAAATCGCTCGAACGGTTCAATCGAGCTCGTTTCCAAGCTTGGATTCCGTTCAGGCGGCGCGCGAGCGACCGACCTTGGCCAACTCAACGGCCGCGCGCGTTTCAATCTGATCCAGCACCGCATCCAGGCGCGGATCTTCCGTGGCCGCGCGCTCCTCGCGCACAGCGACCAGCAGCTGGTCGAGCACCGCGGGCGAGGCCTCGCCATCGATCAGAGCCAGCTTCAGTTCGTCCAGCAGATCCAAGATGCGTCCCGCGCGCCCGACCATGCGCCGACGCCGCAGGAGGGGATCGTCCACCCCCTGCAGAGCGAGCAGCGCGGACAGGGTGATCACCCCTTCCAGGCTCTCCAGACGACTCGCCTGGTCGGTCGGAGCCGAGCCCTCCGCCGCCTCGGTGGGGACAAAGCCCTGGCCGCCTGTCGCCGGTCGACCCCGCCCCACGGCGCCAGCGGAAGATGCGCCGTTCGGACCGCCAATCTTCATGGTTTCACCTCAACCCGCCAGCGCATGCGCACATCCCTGGCGCATGGCCTTAACACGAAGTCTCCGCCGCGCTGCTTGCAGTATGGTTAATGCCCGGCAGAACTTGCCCTGCGCAAAGGCGGGAGCACGAGCTCCGCAAATAACATGTTGTTTTTAATATAGTTTTTTTGTGCACAAGTTGGCACGTTCATCGCATGGGGTAGACACAAAAGGCGGTCCATCCGTCTGAATCCGTGCGGAACCGTCCATGCGTCGCCTCTTTTGGCCCCGTATTCCTGTCATCATTGCGGCGCTCGCCGCCGTCTGCCTGGGCGCCCAGCCGAGCTTCGCCAAGTCCCGAATCAAAGACATCGTCGATTTCGAGGGCGTGCGTGAGAACATGCTGGTGGGCTACGGCATCGTTGTGGGCCTGGCCGGTACGGGCGACACCCTCAACAACTCGCCGTTCACCCGCCAGAGCCTGGAGGCGATGCTGGAGCGCCTCGGCGTCAATACCCGCGACGCCACCTTGAACACCAAGAATGTCGCCGCGGTGATGGTCACCGCCAGACTGCCACCCTTCGCCGCCACCGGGTCCCCGGTCGACGCCACGGTCTCGGCCTTGGGCGACGCCAAAAGCCTGCTGGGCGGCACCCTGCTGGTCACGCCGCTGCTGGGCGCCGATGGCGAGGCTTATGCGGTGGCCCAGGGGACCGTACAGACCGGAGCGGTTTCAGCCCAAGGGGCTTCGGGATCCGCCGTCACCCGCGGCGTGCCGACGTCCGGCCGTATCGCAGCCGGCGCGGTGGTCGAGCGCGAGGTCAGCTTCCAATTGTCCAGCATGAGTCAGCTGCGGCTGACCCTGAAGAATCCTGACTTCACCACCGCGCGCCGCATCGCTGATGTGATCAACACGAGCTTCCCCGGCAGCGCGGCCTCGGACAACCCGACCATCGTCACCCTGCACCCACCCGCTGGTATGGACATGGTCAGCTTCGTCACCACGGTCGAACAGATGCAGGTCGAGCCCGACTCGCCCGCCCGGGTGGTGATCGACGAGGTGTCCGGCGTGATCGTAATGGGATCGGACGTGCGTGTGTCCACCGTAGCCATCGCCCAAGGGAACCTGACCATTTCCGTGCAGGAGACCCCTCAGGTAAGCCAGCCGGCTCCCTTCAGCCAGGGCCAGACCACCGTCACGCCCAAATCGGCCGTTTCTATCGACGAAGAGAAGGGCAAGAGATTGCTGGTGGTCAAGGAAGGCGCCTCGCTGGCGACCCTGGTGGCCGGACTCAACGCACTGGGCGTGACCCCTCGCGACATGATTTCCATCCTGCAGACCATCAAGGCCGCCGGCGCCCTACAAGCCGACATTCAGGTGATGTGATGACTCCTGTCGCCCTGCCCGTGACCCCCGCCCAAGCGGCCGCCGCAGCCATGACCCCGGCCCAGCAGGCCACGGCGCGCGCCAAGATTTCAGAGACCTCCAAGAAGTTCGAGGCCTCCTTCCTGTCGAGCATGCTGCAGTCGGTATTCAAAGACGTGGACATGGGGGGCGGTGAAGGCGGCGAGGCCTTCAAGTCGATCATGATGGACGCTGTGGGCAAGCAGATCGCCGAGGGCCACGGCGTCGGCCTAGCCAAATCCGTCCAGGCCGAGATGCTAAAACTGCAGGGTCTCGCCTGATATGGCGCTCGACGCTCCCGACGCCGCCGGCCGCGTGCTGCAGCTCATCACCCTGACTGAGCGCCTGACCGCGCTGATCACCGAGCAGGTCCAGGCGTTCGAGGCGCGCCGTCCTCACGAGGCCGCTCTCAACGCCGAAGAGACCGGCCGGCTGGCCAACCTTTATCGCCACGAAAGCCTGCGCGTGCAGTCGCGGCCAGACCTGCTGGCGGGGGCCCCCTTCGAATTGCGCAAGCGCCTCATCGTCTCCACCCGCGCCTTCGATGCCGTTCTGGCCCGCCATGGCCGTGCGGTGGAAGCGGCCAAGATCATCACCGAGGGCCTGGTTCGCGCCATCGCCGAAGAGATTGCCCGCCAGCGGGGCGCGGTCGCGGGCTACGGCCCCAAGGCCAAGCAGGCCATGCGCCCAGCCACGTCGTTGACGCTGAATAGAAGGGCCTAAGGCAGACACCTGGGCAAAACCGAGACCGCCATCAGGCCACCTCGGACTTGCTCCGCTCGGCCGGAGCCACGGCCCGCTGGAGCGCCGCGATCAGGCCAGCGGGGCGGATCGGCTTGGACAGGTGCCCGTCGGCTCCCGCGGTGCGGCTGGCTTGCGCATGTTCGGGAAGGGCGTCGGCGGTCAGGACGATGATTGGGGTTGGTTCGCCTCCGGCCTGCGCCTCGTGCGCCCGGATCAGGCGGATGGCGGTCAAACCGTCCATCACCGGCATATGCCGATCCATCAGCACCACGTCGAACGACTCGGCCTTGAACCGCTCCACGGCGTCGGCCCCGTTCTCGACCAGGGTGATATTCACCCCCAGAGGCTCAAGGATCAGGCGCACCACCGCCTGGTTGGTCGGATGATCCTCGGCCAACAGCACCCGTATTCCTTCCAGCCCGACTTCCAACGGCGCCGTCTCAGTCTCATAGCTCACCGCCTCCCCGGCTCTGAGCAAGGGCAGCGTCGCGGTGAACCGGGCGCCGCGGCCGACTTCGGATTGGGCGCAGATCGAGCCGCCCATCAGCGCGCATAGGGACTTGGCGATGGCCAGACCCAGGCCGGTGCCCCCGAATTGGCGGGTGACCGAGGCGTCGGCCTGTTCGAAGGGCTTGAATAGGCGTTCGGCCATGTCGGGTGAAAAACCGATGCCGGTGTCCTCGACCGTCAGCGTCAATCCCTCTGGACCCGCGTCGACCGCCAGGCCCACACGGCCGTGCGCAGTGAACTTGACGGCGTTGGACAGCAGGTTGGACAGGACCTGGGTGATGCGCACCTCGTCGCCCAGATAGCGGCCGGCGGCGGCGGGGGACACGGTCCAGTCCAAGCTCACGCCCTTGCGCTCGGCCGTGGCGCTATGCAGCTGGGCGATGCGGCTGACCAGGCTTTCCAGTTCGAACGGCTCGTGGGTCAAGGTCAATTGGCCGGCTTCGATCTTGGATACGTCCAGGATGTCCGTGAGCACCTGCTCAAGCAGCTTGGCCGAGGAGACCACCAGCTCGGCCATCTTGCGGTCTTCCTCGCAGGACTGGCGTTTGGCCAACAGGTCTGACAGCGCCACCACCCCATTGAGCGGGGTGCGCAACTCATGGCTCATATTGGCGAGGAACGAGGACTTGGCCCGGTTGGCCCGGTCCAGTTCGCCGGTGCGCTCGGCGACCCGCTCCTCAAGCGATTGCAGGATTTCATCCGCGCGCGCCCGTTCCTCGGCCAAGCAATGAGCCAGGTCGCCGATTTCGTCCCTGCGCGCTTCGAGATCCGACGCCTCGTTCAAGATCGCCGCGTCCAGCGGCTCCGTCGCGGCGCGCATTCTCAGGCTATGGCGGGCCAGCCGCTCCAGCGGCCGCACGATCAGCCGGCGGGTATAGAGAAAGATCATCAGGCCCGTGCCGAGCAGGGCGAGCAGGCCAGCGCCGACGATCGCCAGTGACGTCCAGCCGGCGCGCACCTCAATCGGAGTCCGCGAAGTCGCCACCACCAGATACAAGGCGGGGGTCTCAAGCCGGGTGAAGGCGATCAAGCGGCCAGAGTTTGTCCTGGTCAGCACGCCGCTGTTGAGCCCGCTACGCTTGATAGCCGCGATGATGGCTTTCGCCGCTTGAGTGCGCAACTGCAGTCGCTCGCTCTCAGTGAGCCGGCCGTCGTCCGCATTCCCGGATGAGGCGACTAGTTCGCCCTTGTCGGTGATGAGCATTTGGGCGACGCCGGGCGCCTGGTCCTTGAACACCGCCGGCAAGTACTCATCTTTGAGGAGCACCGAGCCGAAGGCGCCGACAACACGGCCATCGACGACGGCCGGCGAGAAACACGCCCGGGACTCTTTCGAATCTGGAGCGGGGTCGCACCGCATCCCTTGCACCAAGCTGGGAACCTGGCCGACGGACGGGCCGGCCGGCGCCGCCTGCCTCGACTGCCGTCGGCGGGCTCGCAGCTGCACGAGCCAGCCGGGCGGATTGGGCGCGAAGAGAATGACGTTGCCGTTGGCCGTGAAGAATTCGAAGTTATCGAGCCGGTTCTGTTGGCCTTCGCCGATCTCCTGCACGACATCGAGTGCGGTCAGCAGCAAGCGTTTTTCCGTCCGCGACACGGTCTTGCCATCGGCTATGTCGCCATCCAGTCCAAACTGGACCTGGCCCGAAGGGAGCTTTCGGCCGTAGTACAGGACCGGTGGGGTGCGGCGGCTGCCATCGGAAGCCAGTGGGAAATCGCGCGCGAACCGCTGATCGACCTGGGCCTCGCTCAAGGCGTCCAGACGGCGGACCAAGGCGGCGGTCGCCGCCTGGTGTCTGAGGGCCAGGGCGCGGAACACCGCGCTTTGTTCGCGTCCCCGCTCCGCGGCGTAGAGGGCAAGGTCGGCCTCCTTGGCTTGAACAAAGGCGCGCCGGAAGGCGAAAAATCCCGTCACGGCGCAGATGCCGGTAAAGGCGAACGACAGCGCGAGCACCACAATGAGCAGTTTGGCGGTCAAAGACGGCCGTCTCATTGAATCGCCTCCCAACCTCTTATTTGGGAAAGGACTATGCCGAATATTGTTTACCGTCAGCTTAGCGGCCGGCAGCGTCATCACCCAGGCCGTGGCGATGGAGCGGATCGTGCTCCACTGCAGGCCCGACCCGTTGGCCGCCACGGCCCCCGGCGCCCCGCTGGACAGAATGTGGGCGGTGGACACCGGTAGGGCGTGGAGGTCGGCGGCCAGGATGGCGCCGGCGGCGACCCGTTCTGCGACGGCGCGCCGCGGCCACGCTTGTTTTGCCGAGGCGGAGGTGGAAAGTCCTCGGGGCGAGGCGTCATATCCGGCTCGTGCGCCCTTTCAGGAGTTGCGAACATGGCCCGCAAAACAGTGGCTCAGGTCGTCGTCGAAACGCTGGAGGGCGCGGGGGTGAAGCACTGCTGGGGCGTGCCCGGAGACACCCTCAACTATGTCACCGACGCCTTGCGGCGCAGCAAGATCGCCTTCGTCCATGTCAGGCACGAGGAGGCTGCGGGCTTCGCCGCGGGCGCCGAGGCGATGATCACCGGCGACCTGACCGCCTGCGCCGGATCGTGCGGACCGGGCAGCCTGCACTTCATCAATGGCCTATTCGAAAGCCATCGCAACCGTGCGCCGGTGGTTCTGATCGCCAGCCAGATCGTGCGCGACGAGATCGGCTTCGACTTTCCGCAGGAGGTCGACTTCAAGAGCGTCTACGCGAGCTGCAGCGTCTTTTGCGACGAGATCCGCACCGGCGCCCAGGCCCGCCGCAAAACCGCTCAGGCCTGTCAGGCGGCGCTGTCCAAGCACGGCGTGGCGGTGCTGATCCTGCCGGTCGACGTGTCAAAGGAGGAAGTCGAGGACGACGGTTTTGCGGTGCACATCGCCCATCCCGTCGTGCGGCCCAGCGACGGCGAGCTCGACGCCATCGCCCAGGCGCTGAACGCGGGCTCCAGGATCGCCGTCTACGGCGGTTCGGGCTGCGCGGGCGCGCACGCGGAGGTCATGGCCCTGGCCGAGACCCTCAAGGCGCCGGTGGCCCATACGTCCAGGGCCAAGGACTTTCTGGAGCACGACAATCCCTACGGCGTCGGCATGACCGGCATCTTCGGGACTGAGGGCGGCTATCACGCCTTGATGAGCTGCGACACCCTGCTGCTGCTTGGCTGCGACTTCGCCTGGCGCCAGTTCTATCCCAGCAAGGCCAAGATCATCCAGATCGACATCGATGGCGCGCATCTGGGGCGCCGCCATCCCATCGCCCTTGGGGCCGTGGGCGACATAAAGCCGACTTTGCAGGCTCTACTGCCGGGCCTGAAGCCGCGCGGCGATCGCGGCTTCCTGGACGAATGCCTGCGCCATCATCGCGCGGCGGCCGAGACCCTCGACAAACGCGCCAAGATCGGCCGCGGCGCCGCCATCCATCCCCAGTACCTGGCCAGCCTGATCGCCAAGCACGCGGACGAGGACGCGGTATTCACGGCGGACGGCGGCTCGCCCATGGTGTGGCTCCTGCGCCATATACCGGCCACCGGCAAGAGCCGCACCATCATCAGCCTCAGCCACGGCACCATGGCCAACGCCATGCCCCAGGCCCTCGGCGCCAAGAAGGCCCAGCCCCATCGGCAGGTGATCTCGCTGTCCGGCGACGGCGGCCTGGCCATGATGCTGGGCGACCTGCTCACCGCGATCCAGGAGGACATCCCGATCAAGGTGGCCGTGTTCAACAACGCCAGCCTGGGTTTCGTGGAAATCGAGCAAAAGGTTGAAGGCCTGCTGGACGCTTACACCGACTTGAAGAACCCAGATTTCGCCAAGGTCGCCGAGGCCATCGGCTTCTGGGGGCGCTCGGTGCGCGACGCCGAAGCCCTGGACGGCGCCGTCGCCGATTGGCTGGCGCAGCCGGGTCCCGCCCTGCTGGACGTTCACGTCGACCGCATGGAGCTGGTCATGCCGCCCAAGGTCGAGGCCGCCCAGGTGTTCGGCACGGCGCTTTACTCGGCCAAGGCCATGCTGAGCGGCCGCGCCGGCGACGTGCTGGAGCTGCTTGGCGATAACTTCGTCAAGTGAAGCGCAACCTGCCCCTTGGACCGCGGCAGCTCAGGCGCGCGCGCCCTATCCGCCCGCCCCGCATTGAAATCAGCATCAATTGATGCGATATTTCGTGCCTCTTCACCAGGCAGAGATCATGCGCACCACCCTCGCCATCGACGACGATCTATTGGCCACGGCGCAAAACCTGACGGGCCTAACGGAAAAATCCGCGCTTGTTCGCGAGGGGTTGAAGGCGCTGATCCAGCGTGAGAGCGCCCGACGGCTCGCGCGTCTGGGCGGCGCGGCGCCGGATCTTGAAGCTCCGCCCCGGCGACGCGCTGATCCGGCGTGATCTTGGCCGACACCTCGGTGTGGGTCGACCACCTGCACCGGAGCGATGCGGGTCTGGTCGACCTGCTTGAGCGCGAGCAGGTTCTGATGCACCCGCATGTTATGGGCGAACTCGCCCTGGGCCGTATTCCCCAGCGCCAACGGGTGTTGGACGCCCTGCGAGGTCTGCCCGAGGCCATCGTCGCGACGGACGCGGAAGTGTTCGATTTCATCGCGTTGAACGAACTGATCGGGTTGGGGATCGGCTACGTAGACGCGCATCTGCTAGCCGCCACGCGCCTAACCGCGACTGCCCGTCTGTGGACGCGGGACCGGCGGCTGTTGTCGGCGGCTCGACGCCTTGGTCTGGACGCCAACATCGAGCCTTTCGCAGGTTTCCAGGAATAGGCCCGCTTGTTCAATTCGGCGGCGACAAAGCCCGAGCCTTCAAGTTCCCATAATGTTCTTGCTGCGAAGCGCGGATTAGGCCCTACATAGGAGGGTCCGCCCGCCATCTTTCGCCGGGCCTTTCGAGCTTTGCATGTCCGATCCCCACCGCTTCATCCGCGTGCGCGGCGCGCGCGAGCACAATCTCAAGAACGTCAGCGTGGACATCCCGCGCGAGCAGCTTGTGGTGCTCACCGGCCTGTCCGGCTCGGGCAAGAGCTCCCTGGCCTTCGACACCATTTACGCCGAGGGCCAACGCCGCTACGTGGAAAGCCTGTCGGCCTATGCCCGCCAATTCCTGGAGCTGATGGGCAAGCCCGACGTGGACCTGATCGAGGGCCTGTCGCCGGCCATTTCGATCGAGCAGAAAACCACCTCCAAGAACCCGCGCTCCACAGTGGGAACGGTCACCGAGATTCACGACTATATGCGCCTGCTGTGGGCGCGGGTGGGCGTGCCGTATTCGCCCGCTACCGGCCTGCCCATCGAGAGCCAGACCGTCAGCCAGATGGTCGACAAGATCACCGCGCTGGAAGACGGGACGCGGCTTTACCTGCTGGCGCCGCTGATCCGCGGCCGCAAGGGGGAGTACCGCAAAGAGATCGCCGACCTGCAGCGGCAGGGCTTCCAGCGGCTCAAGGTGGACGGGACCTTCTATCCCATTGAGGACGTCCCGGCGCTGGAGAAGCAGATCAAGCACGACATCGATGTCGTGGTCGACCGCATCGTGGTCAAACCGGGCCTGGAGCAGCGCCTGGCTGACAGCCTGGAGACCGCTCTGCGCCTGGCCGACGGCATTGCCGTGGCCGAATGGGCCGACGCGCCGAAAGACGAGAACAGCGGGGGCCAAGAGCCGCGCCGCCTGTTGTTTTCCGAGAAGTTCGCCTGCCCCGTCTCGGGCTTCACTATCTCCGAAATCGAACCGCGCCTGTTCTCCTTCAACAGTCCGCACGGCGCCTGCCCTACCTGCGATGGCCTGGGCGCCAAGCTGGCGTTCGACGCCGAGCTGGTGGTTCCCGACAAGGAAAAGAGCCTGCACAAGGGCGCGGTGGCGCCTTGGGCGCGCGGGCCCTCGCCGCTCTACACCCAGACCCTGCAGGCGCTGGCCCGCCACTATGGCTTCTCGATGGATCTGCCCTGGGCCAAGCTGCCGGAGGACGCACGCAAGATAATCCTCTACGGCTCGGGCGCCGAGAAGATCAAATTCACCTACGACGACAACGCCCGCAAATACGAGGTCAGCAAGACCTTCGAGGGCGTGGTGCCCAACCTGGAGCGGCGCTGGCGCGAGACCGACAGCGCCTGGGTGCGCGAGGAGCTCGGCCGTTATCAGTCCGACACCCCCTGCGATGTCTGCCACGGCCTTCGCCTCAAGCCCGAGGCCCTGGCGGTCAAGATCGCCGGCTCCTCGATCGGCGAGGCGGGCCTGCTGTCGATCCGCATGGCGCGCGACTGGTTCGCGAGCCTGAACGCGCAGCTGTCGGACAAGCAGATGGAGATCGCCCGACGCATCCTGAAAGAGATCAACGACCGCCTGCGTTTCCTGGTGGACGTGGGTCTGGACTACCTGACCCTGTCGCGCGGCTCAGGCTCGCTGTCGGGCGGCGAAAGCCAGCGCATCCGCCTGGCCAGCCAGATCGGCTCGGGCCTGACCGGCGTCCTCTATGTGCTGGACGAGCCATCCATCGGTCTGCATCAGAGAGACAACGCGCGACTGCTGGCCAGCCTGCGGGGCCTGCGGGACCTGGGCAATTCTGTGCTGGTGGTGGAGCACGATGAGGAAGCCATCCTCACGGCCGACTATGTGATCGACATGGGCCCGGCCGCCGGCGTGCATGGCGGCGCGGTGGTGGCCGAGGGCAAGCCGTCCGACATCATGGCCTGTGAGGACAGCATCACCGGCCAGTATCTGACCGGTGCGCGCGAGATCGCCGTGCCGCTGGAGCGCCGGCCGATCTCCAAGAAAAAGGTCATTACCGTCGAGGGCGCCCGCGGCAACAATCTGAAAAACATCACCGGCGAGATCCCGGTGGGGGTGTTCACCTGCGTCACCGGCGTGTCGGGCGGCGGCAAGTCCACCTTCACCATCGAGACCCTGTACAAGGCCGCGGCGCGCCGGCTGAACAATGCTTCGGACGCCCCCGCGCCGCACGATCGGATTGAGGGCCTGACCCAATTCGACAAGGTCATCGACATTGACCAGTCGCCCATCGGCCGCACGCCGCGCTCCAATCCGGCCACCTACATCGGCGCCTTCCAGCCGATCCGTGACTGGTTCGCCGCCCTGCCCGAGTCCAAGGCGCGCGGCTACGGCCCCGGCCGTTTCTCGTTCAACGTCAAGGGCGGACGCTGCGAGGCGTGCCAGGGCGACGGCCTGATCAAGATCGAGATGCACTTCCTGCCCGACGTCTATGTCACCTGCGACGTCTGCAAGGGCCGGCGCTACAACCGCGAAACCCTCGAGATCCTGTTCAAGGGGAAGTCCATCGCCGATGTGCTCGACATGACCGTCGAGGAGGCCGTGGATTTCTTCAAGGCCGTGCCCGCCATCCGGGACAAGATGGCGACCCTGTCGCGGGTGGGACTCGACTATGTCAAGCTTGGCCAGTCGGCGACCACGCTTTCGGGCGGCGAGGCCCAGCGGGTTAAGCTGTCCAAGGAGCTGTCGCGACGGGCCACCGGACGCACGCTGTACATCCTGGACGAGCCCACCACCGGCCTGCATTTCGAGGACATCAAGCGCCTGCTCGATGTGCTGCACGAGCTGGTCGATCAAGGCAACACCATGGTGGTGATCGAACACAACCTGGATGTGATCAAGACCGCCGACTGGATCTTGGACTTCGGTCCCGAGGGCGGGGACGGCGGCGGCCGCATCGTGGCCGAGGGTACGCCAGAGCAGGTCGCCGGCGAACCAGATAGCTGGACCGGCCGCTACCTGGCCGAGGTTTTGGCGCGCCAGGAACAGCGCCGGCGCACCCGCGTGGACAAGCTGACCAAACGGGCCTGACGCAATCGCTCAGAGCGACTCCTGCGGCGCAAAAGAGCGTAGGGCGCTCACCGCAACGCCAACCAACGTCGTCGCGCTCAGCGCCAACAGCAAGGCCTCAAAGGCCGAGAACAACAGGGGCGCCGGCCGGAACACCTCGACCACCGCCATCGCGGGCCGCAACGCATCGGGCAATTGGTCGAGCGGCCTGCCGATCGCCACCAGCATCGCGCCCGACAGGGACGCGCAGATGCCTAGCACCAGCACGCCCACCACCAGCATGAGCGCCTCGGCGATGACGTAAGCGCTGAGCAGCTTCCAGCCGTGGCCCCGCGTCAGGCCCCACGAGCGCAACAGCACTGGCCGGGCGGCCCGGAAACTGACGGGCCAGGCCAAGGACAGGCGCACCACGCCCCACAGGACGAACGCCAAAAGCGCGCCCAGCCCCACGGCTTCCGCCAGGCTCCCCGCGGCCGCGTCGACCGTCGCGATCATGCTCGCTAACAAAGCCACCACGGCTGCGCCGAAGGACAGGCCCACCAGCACCATCAGGTTCAGGGCGAGGATCAGGGCCAGGATGGCGGCTTCCTGCGCGCCCAGCCGCAGGAAGAAGGCGCGGCTGTCCTCCGGCTTGAGGTAGGCGCGGTAGATCGCGGCGAACACCACCGCGAAAAACGGCAGCGCCAGCGCCGCGCCCGCCAGATAGCCGGGCGCCACCTGCTGATAGGCCACGGTGACCGCTTGCAGATTGAGCGGGGTGGCGTTCACAGCCGCATCCAGCGCCGGCATGAACGGTCCGCTGATCGCCGTGGTCAGCATCAAGCCGGCAAGCCGCCCGACGAAGATCACCCCAGCCCAGACCAGAACCGCCTGGGGGCGGGCCCGTACCAACCTGAACCCCGCCAAGGCTGCGGCCAAAGGAGCGAACGCCATGGAAATCCTTGTCTCGACTGAATTCCGGCTGTTGTAGGCGAGCTTGCGGCCGCCTCCTAGGGCGCAGGTGCGTCGACCTCCGCGCTGAAAGCCTGATAGGCGGCCGCTTGCGGCCCCAGGACCACAGCCAGCAAGGCCGAGAACGCCCACAGCATGACCAGGTGCGCGATGAAGAACTCGGGCAGCAGGGCCGGGTGCGCCAAGGGGAACATGATCGCCTTGAAGAAATCCATCGGATTGCCGTGGGTGGCGACGAGCGCCACAGCCATGACCATGCTGATCACGGCATAGATCAGCAGATAGATTAGCAAGGCGAAAATCGCAGTCAGCAGGTAGGCGCCGAACAGGGACCAGAAATGACCGCGGGTCAGGCGCCAGGAGCGGCCGATGCCGATACGCTTTTCGGCCAGGGTGGCGACGAAGGTCAGGGAAAGCCGGACCTCGACGTACAGAACGAAGCAGAAGGCCACGACCACCGCGACGAAGGGAGGAAGCCTCACGAACGCCGATGGAACGTGCGCGAGATGCAGACTAAACGCGATGAGCGCTCCGACGATCACGGCGACCAGCACTGCCCCGATCTCGATGGCAAAAATCGTCAGGACCAGAAGCACTACGGCTCCGATCTGGCGTAGTTCGTCCGTTCCAACCTTGAGGCCCCCGAGGCGCAATGGCGTGGGGCTGAGAAAGCTGCGCAGCACGGCGTTGAACAGGGTCGGGTAGGCCAGAAGCATCAGGACGAAGATGACCGCCTCCACCGGCAAGATGGCCGTCATCAGGCGCATCGCCGCCGCCGGATCAGGCTGGGCTTGGCTTTGCATGACCTGCATCTGCACCAGCGGCTGCCAGGCCAGGCCGGCGATAGCGCCCCACAAGAGCAGGCTGAACAGGAGCATGAAGCCCGCCCAGGCCGTAACCGCCCCAGGTCGCCGGCGCACCAGCCCAAACCCTGAAAACGCCGCTTCAGATGCGGAAAATTTCGCCATGGTCGCCTCCCAACGCCCCTATTGGGCAGCATTGGCCAAGAACAACCGGAGTTTGTAAAGCGCTGATGACGCTCGCGCGTCAGGCTTGAATGCGCGTAGTCGGCGGCGGATCAGGCGCGTCATAGGCCTGATAGGCGCGCACCAGGGGCCCGGCCACCACGGGCAACAACAGGGCGATGCTGATGGCGGTGACGATCTCGCCGAACAGCACCGCCGGTCCCACGGTGGCGTCCGCGTTGAACAGATCGCCGGGCTTGGCGATGGCCCCGTGGGTGCCGATCGAGGCCAGTTCGGTGAGGATCATCACCAGCATCAAAGCCACGAAGGCCACCACCAGGAACAGACCGATGGACAGGATCAGCGACCCGGCCAGGGGCCAAAAATGGCCCTTGGTGGAGACCCACGATTCCTTGAGACTGATGCGCTTGCGGTCCAACGCGATCACCGGCGCCAGCGACAGCCGCACGATCACAAAAGTGGGCAGGCAGAACATGGCGATGGGCGCCAGCCACACCAGGAAATTGGCGACGACAGGACTGAGCGCCGAGGCGATGTTCTCGGACAAGCCGAACGCCATGCCCGTGAGCAGCGAGAAGACCCAGTAGATCAGCCCATAGCCGACCAGGAGCAGGAACAGCCGTCGCTCGTCGGCCCCCGCCTTGAAGGTCACCCGATGGTCGATGCCCATGAAGGAACGCAAGGCCGAGGCATAGACCACCGATGCGCCCGCCAGCTCCATCAACACCGTGACCACAAGCGCGGGCACGGCCGGGACCAACAGGGAGAGGAACTGGGTGATGTCGGAACTGGCCGCCGCGGCCTGGAAGGCATGCAGGGCGGGGCCCCCGACCAGGGCGCCCAGGATGCCCGTGGCCAGGTTGGAGACAAAGGTCGCCAAAGCCCAGGCCGCCACCGAAGCCGGTCGTTCCCGCGTAAAGCGGAATCCCTCGAATGCGGCTTCGGTAAGCGAGAAATTAGGCATCAGAACGAATCCCCTGCCGGGCGCAGACCCGACATCACGGATGTTTGTTTTTACGCAGCATTTGTAAAGGCGGCGCCAGCCCACTGATGGGATCGGAAGCGTTTTTTTTTCCCGTGTGATATCTGCACGCCGATGACGTCCCCTGTCCCCCCCCTCTGCGCCGCTCCTATCCACGTGGTCGGCGGCGGCCTCGCGGGATGCGAGGCCGCCTGGCAGATCGCCCAGTCCGGCATTGCCGTCGTGCTGCACGAAATGCGGCCCGTACGCGCCACTGCCGCGCACCAGACCGAGGCCTTAGCCGAGCTGGTCTGCTCCAATTCCTTCCGCTCGGATGACTGGGCCTATAACGCCGTGGGTTTGCTGCACGCGGAAATGCGCGCCTGCGGCTCGCTGATCATGGCCTGCGCGGACTCCAGCCAGGTGCCCGCCGGCGGAGCCCTGGCGGTGGACCGCCATGGCTTTTCCGGCAAGGTGACCGCGCAGATTCAGGATCACCCCCTTATTGAGGTGCGCCGCGAGGAGATCGCCGGCCTGCCGCCCGCCGACTGGGACAGCGTGATCCTGGCCACCGGCCCCCTGACCTCCCCGGCCCTGGCCGACGCGGTGCTGGCCCTGACCGGCGAAGGCGCCCTCAGCTTCTTCGACGCCATCGCTCCCATCGTCCACGCCGATAGCATCGACATGTCGGTGGCCTGGCGCCAGTCGCGCTACGACAAGGAAGGGCCGGGCGGGGATGCGGCGGCCTATATCAACTGCCCTATGGACAAGTCCCAGTACGAGGCCTTCGTCCGTGCGCTGATCGATGGGCCCAAGACCGAGTTCCGCGAGTGGGAAAACGTGCCCTACTTCGACGGCTGCCTGCCCATTGAGGTCATGGCCGAACGCGGCGTGGAGACCCTGCGCCACGGCCCGATGAAGCCGGTGGGCCTGACCAACCCCCACAACCCGACGGTAAAAGCCTACGCCATCGTCCAGCTGCGCCAGGACAACGCCCTGGGCACGCTGTTCAACATGGTCGGCTTCCAGACCAAGCTGAAGCACGGCGTCCAGGCGGAGGTGTTCCGGACCATCCCCGGGCTGCATAACGCCGAGTTCGCCCGGCTGGGCGGGCTGCACCGCAACACCTTCATCAATTCGCCCAAGCTGCTCGACCGCGCCCTGCGCCTGAAGGTCGATCCGCGCCTGCGCTTCGCCGGCCAGGTCACGGGCGTGGAGGGCTATGTGGAAAGCGCCGCCGTGGGCCTGCTGGCCGGCCGCTTCGCCGCCGCCGAGCGCCTGGGCGCGCCGCTGAACGCGCCGCCGCCTAGCACCGCGCTCGGCGCCCTGATCGCCCACATCACCGGCGGGCATCTGGAAGGTTCATCGGCCAGCTTCCAGCCGATGAACATCAACTACGGCCTGCTGCCGCCCATGGAAGCGCCTAAGCAGGACCCCAGCGGGCAGAAGATCCCGCTCAAGGAGCGCGGCCGCGCCAAGAAAAAGCTCATGAGCGAGCGGGCGCTGCGGGATTTGAACGCGTGGCTAGAGCCGGATGACTTCTCTCGAAGTCTGAATCCGGCTCTACATATTCGAACCTAGAGCACGATTCAGCGTTTAGGCGATTCCGCCTAAACCCATCGTGCTCTGGGCGGACGGGTGGAAGAAGCGGCGGAATAATATGATCCAGCCCCGCGAAGGCCGGGACAGGCGGAGCTAAATCGCCCCCCTTGCCGTCGCCCACACCAGCCGCGCCTGGCGCTCCAGCAGCGTCGGGGCGCGGCCCGCGGCATAGGCGGGCGCCAGGGTGGCGTAGGCCACCGCGGGGAAGGCCCCCACCGGCAAATCCCGCAACGCCGTGCGCGCGGCCTGGACCAATTGGCGGGTCAGGGCCTTGATTCGGTCCGGCGTGAGGCTGGGCGGCAGGTGTTCCAGGACAATCTGGCGGCGCGCCAGCGACAGGCCCCAGGCGCGGCCCGCCGCCTGCACCGTCGTCAGACTGACCGCGCCGCCCAGCAGGCTGACCGCGGCTTGCATCAGGGCGCCGGCGCTGGCGTCCAGATGAGCGAAAAGGGCGCCCTCGTCGACAAAGGCATGGCGGTCGGTTTCGCGCAGCCGCGCATCAATCAGGCTGTCGAGCGGCTCGCGCGCCAGTCCTCGCCGCCACACCGCCTGAGCCAAGGCCTGGGCGACAGGGTGAGCCCGCACCATCCGGCCTTCGAACATTTCGCCCAGGGCTTCGGACCACCAGGTCAGGCGAATCTCGGCCATCAGGGGCTCGGACGCCACGGCCAGGGCGCGGGTCAGTTCATGATTGAAAGCGTAGAGCGCGATCAGGTCCGCCCGCGCGTCGGGGTCGTCCACGAACCGGCTTGCCAGCCACCGATCGTGGTCGGCGCGCCGCAAGCTTTCGTCCAGGTCCAGGGCCGGTTCAGACATGGGCCCTGGCATAGGGCGCGCAAAAAAGGGCGCAACAAAAAAGGCCCGCCGTGGGGCGGACCTTTCTGTATTTCCGAACGAGGTCCTCAGCCGAAGCCAAGCCTTAGCCGAAAATGGTCTGGCTCATGGTCATGGCCACCAGCATGGGCAGGGACAGCAGGGTGTTGGTCCGGCTGAAGAGGGTGGCGATCTTGCCGGCCTTGGCCTTGGCGTCGGCGTCCGCTTCCTTGATGCCGAGCGCGATCTTCTGGTTCGGCCAGATCACGCCCCACACATTGATGAACATGATCAAGGCCAGCCACATGCCTGTGCCCAGCAGGGAGTAGTGCACGTCCACGCCCGCGCCCGGCGCATTGCCGAGGAAGCCCAGGCTGAGCGCCTGCACCGTGTAGCCGCGGATGCCGGCGATCGCCAGGCCCGCCAGAACCGTCACCAGCGCCGCCCAGCGGAACCAGAACAGCGCCTCGGGGGCGATGTACTTGGTCACGGCCGGCTTCAGCTCGGCGGGAATTTCCGGCATTTTGCGGATCTGCACGAAGTTGAAGTAGTAGAGCAGGCCGATCCACAGGATGCCGGCCAGCACGTGCACCCAGCGCAGCACAGCCTGCCAGAAGATGGCGTCGAAACCACCCGGCGCATGGACGCCAAAGCCGATGATCATGATCAGCGCCAGCAAGGCGCTCAAGATCATGGTGTTGCGGAAGTTCATTAGTAGCCCGGACATGCCTGCCCCCCTTGCGCCGTTGCGTTCGCCAATTCCCGACCCTTGCCAGGTCGGGACCGGCGGCAAGGTGCAACCGCAGCTCCAAGCGGGCAAGTCCTAAATGGCGATAAGGGCGCAGGCTAGGCGGCGGCCCTCCGCGGCCAGGACATTGTAGGTGCGGCAGGCGGTGGCTGTGTCCATCACCTCCAGCCCGATGCCGGCGGCCTGCAGGGCCTGGCGCACCGCCGGCGGCGCCGGCGCGGCCTTGAGACCTACCCCTAGAAGGACGAATTCCACTTCGCGAGGACCCAGCGCGATCACGGCGTCAAAGTCCGTCGGCGCGATCTGGGCCAGGGCTCGGGGCCGCCAGGACGTGGCCTCGTCCAGCAGGATCAGCAGCGAGCCTTCGCGCCGCTCGCCCGAAACGCGGAACCCGCCCGCGCCATAGGCGTCGATGGAAGGCGGCTGGCGCATGGTCGTCATCTAAGGCCTGGGGATGACTGCCCTGGCGCCCAGCGGCGTCGCCTCGGCCTCGTCCCCGCGCTTGACGCCCCACACCAGAATGATCGGCAGGGCCACATAGATCGAGGAATAGGTGCCCACGAAGATGCCGAACACCATGGCGAACACCAGGGGGAACAGGGCCGGCCCCCCCATGAACAACATCCCGGCCAGGGCCAGAAGCGCGGTCGAGCCGGTGATCAGGGTCCGCGACAACCGCTCGTTCTCCGACAGGTCGATGATCTCGCGCAGGGGCGTGCGCCGATACTTGCGCAGGTTCTCCCTCAGCCGGTCGAAGGTGATCACCTTCTCGTTCATCGAATAGCCGATGATCGTGAGCAGGGCTGCGATCGAGGTCATGGAAAACTCGATGTGCAGGGCCGAGAGTATGCCCACGGTGAGGATCAGGTCGTGGAAGATGGCGATGACCGCACCCAGGCCGAACTGCAGTTGGAAGCGGAACCAGATGTAGGCCAGCATCAAAGCGATGGCCAAGGCGAGCGCCAGAATGCCCGAGGTCATCAACTCGCTCGACACCTTGGGCCCGACCACCTCAACCTGCGTGAACTGGATGCCCGGGAACGCCTTGGCCAGGTCGAGTTTGACCCCGTTGGCGGCCTGCATGGCGTCCTGTCCGTTGGGCGTCTTGAAGCGCAGCAGGGCGGCGTTGGGGGCGCCGAAGCCCTGCACCTGGGCGTCACGCACCGCGCTGTCGTGGTCGAGCTGCGTGCGCAGTTGGGCCAGCGGCGCAGGACCCGGCGTCGCGATCTCGATAACCGTGCCGCCGGCGAAGTCGGTGCCGAGGTTCAGGCCCGTGAAGCCCAAGCTGCCGGCCGAGGCCAGCACCAAGACGCCCGACAGGATGGCGGCGAAAGGCGCCAAGCGCGTGAACTTGAAGTGGGTCTGCGCCGGCACCCATTTGATCAGGGGCCAGCCTTTGGCTCCCTTGGGATCCATGATCGGCAGGGCCTTGGGCTTAGCCTTACGGAACCACAGGCCGAGCAGCACCTGGCTGATAACGATGGCGCTGAACACCGAGGTGAACACGCCGATCGACAAGGACCAGGCGAAGCCGCGCACAGGACCCGCGCCGAACTGGAACATGATGGCGCCGGCGATCAGCGTCGTGACGTTGGCGTCCATGATCGACACCATGGCGCGGCGGAAGCCGTGGTCGGCGGCCATCAGCGGGGCCGAGCCGGCGCGCGCCTCGTCGCGAATGCGCTCGTAGATCAGCACGCTGGCGTCCACCGCCAGCGCCAGGGACAGGATCATGCCGGCCACGCCGGGCAGGGTCAGCGTCGCCTGGGTCAGAGACATGGCCGCGATCAGCAGCAGACCGTTCACGGTGAGGGCCGCCACAGCGATGCCGCCGAACAGGAAGCCGTAGGCCAACACGATGAACACCAGGATCACCAGGAAGCCGAGCACGGCGGAAATCTGCCCGGCCCGCACCGCGTCCGCGCCTAGTTCGGCGCCCACGCTGCGCTGTTCCTGCACCTTGAGCGGCGCCGGAAGCGCGCCGGCCCGCAGCACGATAGCCAACTGATTGGCGCTCTCCGGGGTGAAATTACCCGATATCTGGCCTGAGCCGCCCGGGATGGCGCCCTGGATCACCGGCGCGGACACAATCTTGTTGTCCAGCACAATGGCGAAGCGCTTGCCGATGTTGGCGGCGGTGACCTGGGCGAAGCGTCGCGTACCCAAGCCGTTGAAGCGGAAATTGACGATCGCCTGGCTGGTCTGCTGGTCGAAGCCCTGGCTGGCGTCGGTCAGCATCTCGCCTGTCACCACCGAGCGGCGTTTGACCACCGTGGGCTGTCCGCCCTTCTCCTCGCTGGGCAGCGAAATGTCGTCAGGCGGAATGCGACCGGCCTGCAAATCCTCGGGGCTGACCTCGTCGTCCACCATCTGGAAGGTAAGCTTGGCCGTCTGGCCGATCACCGCCTTGAGTTTCTCCGGATCGCTTTCGCCCGGCGCCTCTACCACGATACGGTTCAGGCCCTGGCGAGTGATGCTGGGCTCGCGCGTGCCCATGGCGTCGACCCGGCGACGGATGATCTCGATGGATTGGTCCACCGCCTTGGAGGATTCGGCGGCCATGGCGTCGTCGGCCAGGCGCAGGGTGATCACCCCGCCCGGCTCGGCCTGGGCCACCACATCACGCGAGCCGTTGGTCTGAAGCTGGCCTAGCGGCGCCAGGACCTGGAAGGCCGCATTGCTCTGGCCGGGATCAGCCATGCGCACAGTGACCACGCCGCCGGACTGGCCTAGGCTCGCCGTCGCGATGTGCTTGGTCGCCAGGGTCGTGCGCGCGTCTTCCAGCAGGTTATTAATCTTTTCCGCTTTCAGCGCGTCCGTATCCACCTCCAGCAGTAGGTAGGAGCCCCCCTGCAGGTCGAGGCCCAGGTTCAGCTTGGCCTTGGGTAGCCAGCCAGGCAGGCTGTCCAGAGTGGATTGCGCAATCAGATTGGGCGCAGTGAAGGCCAAGCCGAATAGCAGGGCCAGGACGCACAGGACGACCTTCCAGCGGGGCAACGCGAGCATGAGGGGATCTTAGCCGTTCTTGGGATCGTTTGCGGGCGCCGGCTCACCCTTCGCGCGTACTTCCGACACCATGGAGCGGACCACCTTGATGACGACGGTCGGAGCGATCTCCACGCCGAGCTCGGCGTCCTCGACCTTGGCCACCTTGCCAATCACGCCGCTGTTGAGCACCACCGTGTCGCCGCGCTTGAGGGCCGCGACCATCGCCTGATGCTGCTTCACCTTCTGCTGCTGGGGGCGCCACAGCATGAAGTAGAACATGATGCCCATGAACACGATCAGGGGGATCGGGCTGGCGAGCAGATCGGAGAGTCCGTTGCCTCCTGTCGCAGCGGCGGCGGTCTGGGCGTAGGCCGGTGTCCCGAACATGGGCTCTCCGTGAGGGTCAGGTCAAAAGTCGGCGGAAGCTAGGGCTTGATCTCACGTTTTGCAATGCGCTGCCTGTGTCGTTAGGACCAGAGGCATGAGTGAAGACGTCCTTCCCCTGCTCCGCCGCATCGCCGACGCCCTCGAGCGCCTGGCGCCGCCGCCCCTCGCCGAGCCCGATTTCGGCGCCGCGCGGCTCTATCATTATTCCCCCGAACGCGATCGGTTCACCCCCGCGCCCGACTATCCCCTGCCGGTGGACCTGCTGGTCGGGGTAGAGCGGCAAAGGCTGAGATTCGCAGAGAACCTCAAGCGGTTCGCCCAGGGCCTGCCCAACAACAACGCCCTTTTGTGGGGCGTGCGGGGGACGGGCAAGAGCTCCATGGCCAAGGCCGCCTTCATGGCCCTGACCGCCAGCTATCCCGCCCTGCGCATGGTGGAGCTGGACCGCGATCATATCGGCGCCCTGCCCGCGCTGTTTGCCCGCCTGCGCGGCCGGGCCGAGCGGTTCGTGGTGCTATGCGACGACCTGTCCTTCGAGGACGGCGCGGCCGCGGCCAAGACGCTGAAGTCCGCGCTGGAGGGCGGGGTCGAGGGTCCGCCGCCCAATGTGCTGTTCGTGGCAACATCCAACAGGCGCCACCTTATGCCGCGCGGCCATACCGAGAACCGCGGCCTGATCGCCGCCGCCGAGGACGCCGAGGAGGAAGTGTCTGTCTCCGACCGCTTTGGCCTGTGGCTGGGCTTTGCGCCCATGGACCAGGCCGCCTATCTGGAAGCGATCAATGCCTACGCCGAGCGCTTCGGCCTTCAGATCCCCGACCTGGACACCCGCGCCCTGCAATGGTCGCAACTGCGCGGCGCCCGCTCGGGCCGCGTAGCCTACCAGTTCATCCGCGACCTGGCCGGAGAGTTGGGCAAGAGTTTGCCGCTTTAGCGACAGGCGCTGCTGGTCTTCCTCGGCCTCGCCGCCTCGCTCAGGGCAAGGCCGTAGGCCTCACTGCACCGGCAGGACCAGCATCGGGTCGATGGGCCGCGCCTTGTCCTTGGGCGTCGGCGCGTAACGAATTTCGAAATGAAGTTGAGGGCGGTCCACGCCGCCGGTATCGCCCACCAGGCCGACTTCCTGGCCCTGGGTCACTGTCTGGCGCATCTTGACTTCGATGGAGGCTAGGTGGGCGTAGGCGGTCACCCAGCCCCCAGGGTGCTTGATCAGCACCAGATTGCCGAAGCCCTGCACCGCACTGCCTGCATAGACCACCTCGCCATCGGCCGCCGCGCGCACGCTGTCGCCGCGGGTCGCGCCGATGTCGATGCCGTCGCTGCGGACGGCGCCCTTCTGGCCGAAGGTGGTGATCAGCTCGCCGCGCACCGGCCACTGGAACAGGCCCCGGCCGGCGGCGGCTACGTCTGAATCGGTCGAAGTCGTCGCGGGCGCAGGCTGGGCGGACGGCGCCACGGCCGGCGGGCGGCTAACCGGCGCGGCGGGCGGCGAAGGCGTGTAGGGAGCAGGCGCAGCCGGGGGCGTGTAAGGCGCTGGCGAGGGAGGCGATGGCGGCGGCGTATAGGCCTGGGGCTGGGCCGGCGGGGCCTCGGACTCGACCGGGGGGCAGACCGGGGCGATCCGCTGAGGCCGCGGCCGCGGCCCCTCGACCATGATCGGCTTGGGCGCGCCCTTGTCCTTGGCGTCGTCCGGCAAGTAGATTTTCTCGCCGCCGCGCACGCCCTTTTCCTCGCTCAGCTTGCTGAACTCGGCCAGGGCCTTGGGCTCCAGGCCGAAGCGGTGGGCGATGGAATAGAGGGTGTCGCCGCTCTCCACCTCGTAATAGCGCGTGGCCGGCAGCTTGATCTGCGAGCCCAGCTTCAGGCGATAGGGCTTCTTGAGGTCGTTTTCCTTGGCCAGGTCCGCCACATAAATCTTCGTGCGGTGGGAGATGGCCACCAGGGTATCGCCCTTTTTGACCGTGATCGGCTCGGGCGTTTCGGTATGCACCTTGCCTGACCCCGGCGCTTTCTGGGCGATCATGCGCGGCGGAGGCGGCGTGTAAACCGGCTCCCGGCAGGGCGGCCTGGCGGGCGCTTCGCGCGCGCCAGGCGGCGGCGGCAGGGCCGAGGCTTCCACCGGCGTGGTGGGCGCGGCGGTGATTCCGTTGTCGGCAGGCGGCGGAGGCGTGGGCGCAGGCGTAGGCGCGGGCGTGGGTTGCGCTGGCTGGGCGGGCGCTGTGGTCGGATAAAGCGGCGTCGTTCCGCAAGCGCTCAGTATCGCACACAGGGCTGTGGCGGCGAGGGCCGTGGTCTTGAAGTCCTTCATCTCAGCTCCTGCGGCAAGTGATCGGAATCGCCTCGCCCTCCCGGGTGTAGTGTCGGCGGCGCCGGCCATGGCGCCAAGTCAAAGTTCACGGGCGACGCCATCGAGCAAGGGCACGAAACGGACGTCGCAGAGGGTCTCGGTCTTAAAGGCGCCCTTGCCGTCGCCCACATAGCGCTTCAAGCTCTGAACGGGCCCGCGGCCGATGGGGGCGACAAGCACTCCGTATGGTTTCAGTTGTCCTAACAGAGCTTTGGGCTCGCCCGGCGCCGCCGCCGTGACCAGAATGCGGTCAAACGGCGCCTGTTCGGACCAGCCTTCGCCGCCGTCGCCGAAGCGGGTGAAGACATTGGCCACGCCCAGGGTCCTGAGCCGTTCCTCCGCCTCCGCCAGCAAGGTGCGGTAGCGCTCCACGCTGTAGACGAAACGCGCCAGGCGGGCCAGCACCGCGGTCTGGTAGCCCGACCCTGTGCCGACCTCCAGCACGCGCGAGCGGGCCTCCAAGTTCAGCGCCTGGGTCATCAAACCCACGATGAACGGCTGGCTGATCGTCTGGCCACAGGCGATGGGCAGGGCGGAGTCTTCGAAGGAGCGCTCGCGGAACAGGTCCGGCACGAACAGGTCGCGAGGGGTTTTCTCGATAGCCGACAGGACCTTCGGATCGGTCACGCCCTGAGAGCGGAGGCCAAGGACCAACCGCGCCAGTCGCGTTTCCGGCGTCTCTTCATCCTGGGCCATGGTTGAGCGTTCAGGCTTTCGGCGGCGGCCCGCCCAGAACGCCTTTCAAGGCGTGCATCGTGGGCCGGTGGGTCAGATCGATGTGCAGGGGCGTAACCGATATGCGGCCATGACGCACGGCGTAAAGATCGGTTCCTTCGGGAGAATCGTCCTGGCGCCCGCGAAAGCCCATCCAGTAGTAGTCGCGCCCGCGCAGGTCGGTGCGGCGCTCGGCATGGGCGTCCGGCGTCTCGCGGAACCCCTGAGACGTCACCTCCACCGCCTGCACCGCCTCGGGTTCAAGGTCGGGAAAGTTGACATTGATGATCACATCCTGCGGCCAGCCGCACTCGAGCAGCTTGCGGATGATGCCCGGGGCGTAGGTTTCGGCGGTGTGGTAGAGCGCCCGCTCTGAATCGTGGAACACCTTGAGCGACTGGCTGAGGGCGATGGCGGGAACACCCAGGGTCATGCCCTGCAAAGCCCCGGCCACGGTGCCTGACACGGTCACGTCCTCGCCCAGGTTCTGGCCCCGGTTGACGCCCGACAGCACCAAGTCCGGCTTTGCCCCCTCGATCAGGTCCTGGAACGCCAGCATGACGCAGTCCGAAGGGGTGCCGAACACGGCGAAGCGCCGCTCGGTCAGCTGGCGCACGCGCAGGGGCGCCGACAGGGTGAGGGCGCGGCTGGCGCCGGACTGTTCCAGTTCCGGCGCCACGGTCCATACGTCCTCGCTCAAACGCGCCGCGATACGCTCCAACGCCCGCAGGCCCTCGGCGTGGATACCGTCGTCGTTAGTGACAAGAATGCGCATCAGCTTGCGGCGCCAATATGCGTCAGTCCGCCCATGTAAGGCTGAAGGGCCGTGGGAATGCTGATGCGGCCGCCCTCGTCCTGGTAGTTCTCCAGCACGGCCACCAGGGTGCGGCCCACCGCCAGGCCCGAACCGTTCAGGGTATGCATGAAGCGCGTCCCCTTCTCGCCGGCGGTCTTGCAGCGGGCGTCCATGCGCCGGGCCTGGAAGTCGCCGCAGTTCGAGCAGGAGCTGATCTCGCGATAGGTCTCCTGGCTCGGCATCCACACCTCCAGGTCATAGGTCTTGCGCGCGCCAAAGCCCATGTCGCCGGTGCACAGCAGCATGGTGCGGAACGGCAGCTCCAGCCGTTTGAGCACCGCCTCGGCGCAGCCGGTCATGCGCTCGTGCTCGTCCTGCGATTGCTCTGGCGTGGTGATCGACACCAGCTCGACCTTGTAGAACTGGTGCTGGCGGATCATGCCGCGGGTGTCGCGACCCGAGGCGCCGGCCTCGGAGCGGAAACAGGGCGTCAGGGCCGTCAGCCGCAGCGGCAGCTCCGCTTCGTCGAGGATCTGGCCCAGCACCATATTGGTCAGCGAGACCTCGGCGGTGGGGATCAACCATTTGCCATCGGTGGTGCGGAACAGATCCTCGGAAAATTTGGGCAACTGCCCGGTGCCAAACACCGCCTCGTCGCGCACCAGCAGCGGAGGCGAAACCTCAGTATAGCCGTGCTCGCGGGTCTGGATGTCGAGCATGAAGGCGCCCAGCGCCCGCTCCAGCCGCGCCAGCTCGCCCTTGAGGAAAACGAAGCGCGCGCCCGAGGTGCGGGCCGCCGCCTCGAAGTCCATCAGGCCCAGGCCTTCGCCCAGGGCCACATGATCTTTGGGCGCCGTGATGATCGGCGCCGACCCCCAGCGCCGCTGCTCGACATTGCCGTGTTCGTCCGCGCCATGCGGAACGTCGCGCGCGGGCAGGTTGGGCAGGGCGGCGAGGATGGCGTCGAGCTTGGCCTTCTGAAGGTTGGCCCACTCCTCGTCGCTAGCCACTTCCGACTTGATCGACTCGACAGCGGCTTTAAGGCGCTGGGCCTCGGCTTGGTCTCCACGCCGCATGGCCTGACCGATCTCGGCCGAAATGGCGTTCTGCCGAGCCTTGGCCTCCTGGGACTTGGTTTGGAAGCTCCTTACCGCGGCGTCCAGCTCCAGTATCGCCGGGCTCTGAGCCGGCAGGCCGCGCAGGGCCCAGGCGGCGTCATAGGCGGCGGGATCGGCGCGGAGGGCCCGGATATCGTGCATGGCGGCCTGCCTGAACGGAGGAGAAGCCGCTTCCTTTACGGCGCGTCGGCGCCCAGCACTAGCCCTGAGCTTCCGCCGCCTCGTCCTTCTTGCGCCGCAGCTCGATCAAGCGAACGCACCAGATGGAGACCTCGTAGAGCAGGCATAACGGGACAATCAGAGCGATCATGCTGAATGGATCGGGCGGCGTGACCACCATAGCCAGGCCTCCCACGCCGACGATCGCATAGCGGCGCCCGGAAGCCAGCATCTTGGACGAAACCAGATTGGCCAAGCCGAGAAGCGACAGCACCACCGGCAGCTGGAAACAAAGGCCAAAAGCCAGCAGCAAGGTCGTCACCAGGTCCAGATAGTCGGATACCTTTGGCAGCAATTCGACCGAAACATTCCCGGCGTTGACAATTTCTTGGTTTAGCGAAAACCAAAGAACAAAAGGCAGCATCATATAATATACAAGAGCCGCGCCAAGTAAGAATAGAAATGGCGAGGCAATCAAAAACGGCAGGAATGCCAAACGCTCGCGCTTGTAGAGTCCTGGAGATACAAAATTATATATTTGATAGGCGATTACGGGAAAGGACAACATCAGACCGGCGATGCCCGCCAACTTTACTTTCGTGAAAAAGAACTCGAGGGGCGCCGTAAAGACCATTTTTAAAGGCGCTGCAGGCGGAGTCGGCAGAAAACCCGTCATCATCAGGATCATGTCGAACGGTCCGTGGTGGATCGCCTTGTTCTTCTGCTCGGCCATGATGCCGCCGGCCACCTCAAAAGGATGGAGCAGGAAGACGTAGATATTTTGCGAGAAGGCGAAACAGATCACGAAACCGACGGCTAAGGCCACGATGCTGAAGATCAGCCGTTGGCGCAATTCGATCAGGTGGGACATCAGAGGCGCGCGCGAGGCCTCGATTTCGTCGTCGACGCCGTCGCTCATTGGCCGGACTCCGGCGCGGCGGCGGTCTTGGGCCGGACTTTTTTAGGCGCGGCTTTCTTGGGCCCAGCTTTCTGGGGCGCCGCTTTCTTGGCGGCGGGCTTCGCCTTGGCGGAAGCCGCCTTGCCTGCGTTAGCTTTGCCCGCGGCCTTTTTCTTGGTCGGCGCCGGGAGTTCGGCCGCCGTCGTCGGAACAGGCTCCATGACGGGAGCGGCCTCGATAGTGGTCGGATCGGCGCCGGGCTGAACGTCGCCGGAGGCCCGGACCATGTCGTCATGGAACTGCAGGGCGGCGTTGCGCAGGTCCTGCACCGGCTTGGCGGTCGCCGCGCGCATGGCGTCAACCTCCTTGCGCAGCTCATCCAGCTCGGATTGGCGGGACATTTCGTCGAAGGAGGCGCGGAATTCGTTCGCCATGCCGCGCAGCTTGGCCGTGAACTGGCCGACCTTACGCAGCATCGCGGGTAAATCCTTAGGGCCGACAACCAGCAGCGCCAGGACTACGAAAATAAAAATGTGCCAAGGACTTACGTCAGACAGCATGGGACCTCAGACCCGGGCGAGGGGCCGGGCGACATGAATGTCTATATGATGTTGCCGCCGAGGACCAAAGGCCTCAGGACTTCACTTCTTCCTTCGGCGTTTCGGCCGGAAGCGGCTGAGCGGGGGTCGTGGCGGCAGGCTTGGGGGCTTCATCCTCGCCCTTCAGACCGTCGCGGAAGGCTTTGATGCCCTTGGCGGTGTCGCCCATGATGCCCGAAATCTTGCCTCTGCCACCAAAGACGAGAAGCAAGAGCACGCCGAGGATCAGAAGATGCCACGGTGAAAGGGTACCCATCGAATTAACTCCCTTTCCGGGGGCCGAAGCCTCCGGCGAATTAGTTTGTCGCCCTAACATAGGACATTGGACGCGGCCACGCCAAGAAAGCGCGTCAATCCGCCCGAGGCTGCCGTCCCTATTCGTCCCCGCCGAGAAAATCCTGATGGAACTCAGCGGCCTCGCCCAGCTCGAGCGGGTCTTCGTCCTCGGCCGGACGCGTAGGATCGGGCACGGCGAAGCCGGAAGGCATGTTGAGGTCCAGAAGACCGGCCGCCTTCATCTCGGCCGCGCCCGGCAGATCGGCCAGGCTGGCCAGGCCATAGTGCTCCAAGAAGACGTCGGTGGTGCCGTAGGTCACCGGCCGGCCGGGCGTGCGCCTGCGGCCGCGCAGCCGCACCAGACCCAGCTCCAGAAGGGCGTCCAGCGAGCCACGGCTGGTCTGCACTCCGCGGATCATCTCCATTTCGGCCCGGGTGACAGGCTGGTGATAGGCGATGATAGCCAGGATTTCCTGCGCGGCGCGCGACAGGCGGCGCGGCTCGGCGCGCTCCTCGGTCATCAGATAGTCGAGGTCGACGGCGGTCTGGAACCTCCAGCCGCCGGCCACGGAGGCCAGCTCCACGCCTCGCCCCTCGTAGCGTCCGCGCAGGGCCTCCAGCGCGCCTTCCACATCGGCGTCCTGCGGCAGCCGGCGCGCCAGGTCAGCCAGACTGAGCGGCTCGGCCGCGGCGAACAGCAGGGCCTCGATCGCCCGTTCGGTCGAGCTCATGCCTCCGCCTCCAACCTCAGGCGGGAGCGCAGATAAAGTTCGGAGAAGGCCTCAAGCTGGCGGGCCTCCAAAGCGCCTTCCTTGACCAGCTCTAGGCTGGCCGAGAGGGTCGAGGCCAGATACGACGCCCGGCTGGGCTCGCCCTCCCCTTTCGGCGTGGGCGCAAGGCCCGCGAGCGGTCGCCAGCCCCTCAGGTCCTGCATGATGCCCCGCAGCCGCGTGCGCGCATCCTCCAGGGCGTATGCCTGGGCAGGGATCGGCCGGTAGCGCCTGGTCTCCTGCTCGCGCCTTTGGTCGGCGTAGGCGCGCATCAGGCCGTACAGATCGCCTTCCAGGCTGCGCGAGGAGACAATGCGCACCGCTTCGGGATCGCCGCGGGTAAACACATTGCGGCCGAGCTGCGGCCTGTTCGCCAGGGCCTCCATCGCGCGCCGCACGGCGTCCAGCTTGGCCAAGCGGAAGGCCAGAGCCTTGGCGGCCTCCTCCGCCGGCGGCTCCTCGGGCGCCGCTTGGGCCTTCCTCGGCAGGAGCAGGCGCGATTTGAGATAGGTCAGCCAGGCGGCCATCACCAGATAGTCGGCGGCCAGGGCGAACCTGTGCCGGCGGGCGATTTGCACGAAGGCCAGGTACTGCTCGGCCAGCTTGGTGATCGACAGCTTGAGCAGGTCGACCTTCTGGCTGCGGGCCAGGGCTAGAAGCACATGCAACGGCCCTTCGTATCCCTCCAGGTCCACGATCAAGGCGTCGCCGTCTTCGGCGGCGACGCCAGCGGCGGCGAAGTCGAAGCGCTGCTGGAAGGGCTCGCCGGTCACGTCAGCCGTCCCGCAAGACCCAGGGCGTCCAGGCGCGCTTCGGCGGCTTGCGCGTCGAACGGCTGCGCACGGCGCGTGACGGCTCTCGCCGCCGCGGCCCGCTCTGCGGCGCGGCCGGCCAAGGTCCCTGTCCCTTCGGCCACCGCGATCATTTCCGCCATGTCGCCGTTGCAGTGCAGGACCACATCACAGCCCGCCTCCAAGGCGCGGCGCGCACGGGCGTCGAAATCCCCGCCCAAAGCCTTCATCGACAGGTCGTCGCTCATCAGAAGACCATCAAAGCCGATTCCGCCGCGAATGACCGTCGCAATCGCGCGGTGGGACAAGGTCACGCAGTCGTGCGGGTCGATATCGGTGAAGGTCACGTGGGCGGTCATGGCCATGGGCGCATCGGCCAAGGCGCGAAACGGCTGAAAATCGGTCTGCTCCAGCACAGCCAGCGGCGTAGCCACGATGGGCAGCTCCAGGTGGCTGTCGGCCCGCGCGCGACCATGGCCGGGAATGTGCTTGATCACCGGCGCCACGCCCCCCGCAAGCAGGCCATCCAGCGCCGCGCGGCCCAGCATGGAAACCTCCGGCGGCGCGGCGCCAAACGCGCGGTCGCCGATCACGCCGTGACCCTCGGGCAGACGCAGATCCAGGCAGGGCGCGCAGTCGGCGTCGAAGCCGAGCTGCGCCAGCTCATGGGCGATCAGCCGGTGGTTCAGCCACACCGCCTCGGCCGCGCCCAGCGGATCCGAGGCAAAGAGGGCGCCGAAGGCCTCTGCGGGCCGGCGCAGGCGCGCCAACGGCGGTTTAAGCCGCTGCACCCGGCCGCCTTCCTGGTCCACGAACACCAGGGCGTTCGCATCGCCCGCCGCCGCGCGCAGATTCTCGATGAGGGACCGCGTCTGGTTCGCGTCCGCGATATTGCGCGCGAAAAGGATGAAACCCCACGGCCGGACCTGCGCAAAGAAGGCGCGCTCGCCCGGGGTTAGACTGAGGCCGGAACAGCCGAAGATGGCGGCCAGATGGCTCAAGCCGTCCGCCTTCCTACTTCACGATGCAGGAGCGATTGGCGGCTTTTAGCTTGGCGCAGAAGGCCTGGGCGCCGGTCTTGGAGGCAAAGCCGGTCACCACGGCCCGGTAGAGGGTCTTGCCGTCCCTGGCCACCGGCTCGAAGTGCTGGCCCTTGCCCGTCATGTCGGCCGGGAACACGGTCGCCAGGGCATTCCAGCCTTTCTCGGCCAGGTCCTGGGAAGAGTAGGCGCCGATCTGCACCGAGGTCCCGGTTCCGGCCGCCGCGGCCGGCGCCGAAGCTTTAACCGCCGCGGGCGGGCGCTTGACCGGCGGCGGGGGAGCGGAAGCGGCGGCGGTGTTCTTATCGATCAAAGCGCCAATCTCATCCTTGGGCTGGGCGGTCTTGGCCGGAACTGCAGGAGACCGAGCAGCGGGAGCCAGGGCGGTGGGGGTGGGGGCCGGCGCGGGCTTGGCCGAGACCGCCGCGGTTGGACGCGGCTGCGGCTGCTCGGGCGGAGCGGTGAAGGCGGGCGGCGACGGGGCGGCGGGAGCCGTTTCGGTCTTATAGATCTGCAGGCCGGTGGCCTCGTCGCTGGGTTGAGCGCCGGCCGGCGGCGGGGTTTTTATCTGAGCCACGGGCGCGCCCACGGCGGCCGGTTCCTGCCCGGCGCCACGGATGCCCGAGCGGTAGAACAGCACGATGGCGCCGATCAGCAGCACCAGAATGACCAGGCTCACCACCAAGGTTGTGGGAAACCCGCCGCCCCCGCCGCCGGGCGACTGCCGTGCGTCGAACGCCAGCGGCGCGTCGGTCTGCGGCGAATAGGCGCCGCGTTCGTGGTCGGACATGGCAGGACTCCGGCGCATCAGCGCGAAAGAAGGCGCACTGATTCGCACCCATTTTAGTCCATTGCGCGGCAAGCTCCGAGAAGGACCGACAAGAGTAGAGCCGGCGCTCAGCTATTCCACAAGTCGAGGTTGAAAAGCTTACGATGTTCCTCAATGGCGAAACGGTCGGTCATGCCGGCGATGTAGTCGCACACCACATGGGCCCGCCCCGCCTGGCTGTCCTGCGCCCTGACCTGATCGGCCCAACCGGTTGGCAGAACATCGGGTTCGTGCAGAAACAGCTCGAACATCTCGCGCAGTACGCGCCTGGCCTGACTGCGGGTGCGGTTGACGCGGTAGTGGCGGTACATGCGCGTGTGCAGGAACTCGCGAAGGGCGCCCAAATCCTCGGCCATCTCGGCGGAGAAGGCCACGAGAGGCTTGCCCAAGGCGCGCACGGCCTGGGGCGAATCCAGCCCGCTGGACGCGGCGCGCTGCAATGTCGTGGCCATCACGTCGTCGACCATGGCGCCGATCATGCGGCGCACGGCCTCCAGCCGCAGCAGTCGCGCCTCCAGTCCGGGATAATCGCTCCGCGCCGAGCGGATCACCGGGCCGATCAAGGGGGTCTCGGCCAGCTCGTCCATGTCGAACAGGCCCGCCTGCACCCCGTCGTCCACGTCATGGTTGTTGTAGGCGATATCGTCGGCCAGAGCCGCGACCTGCGCCTCCGCCGAAGCCCAGCCGCCGGTCTCCAGCGGATAGTCGCGGTCGTACTCGGCCACCGCGCGCCAGGAGGGCCGATCCAGACGGTTGCTTACCGGGCCATTGTGCTTGACCACGCCCTCCAGGGTTTCCCAGGTCAGGTTCAGGCCCTGGAAGTTGGGATAGCGATGCTCCAGCTCGGTGACCACGCGGAAGGTCTGCACATTGTGATCGAAGCCGCCGTAAGCCTTCATGCATTCGTCGAGCTGGTCTTCCCCCGCGTGACCGAAGGGCGGATGGCCCAGGTCGTGGGCCAGGGCGATGGCTTCGGCCAGGTCGTCGTCCAGGCCGAGCGCATGGGCGATCGAGCGGGCGATCTGGGCCACTTCGAGGGAATGGGTCAGGCGCGTCCGGAAATGATCGCCCTCGTGGGCCACGAACACCTGGGTCTTTTCCTTCAGCCGTCGGAAAGCCGAGCAGTGGATGACGCGGTCGCGGTCGCGGGCGAAGGGCGTGCGCGAGCGGCTTTCCGCCTCGCTCCAACGCCGGCCGCGCGAACGGGCGGGGTCCGCCGCATAGGGCGCGGGCGGCGGCGGCTGGAAACGATAGGCCGGCATGCGGATCCTCTTGAGCGGTCCCTCTTTCGCCGGACCGCCATGGGCCTCATATAGAGGCTAGTCTTAACGGTCCAACGTCAACATGGGCGCCATGAGCGAAACCTTGATCGTCCATACCAAGAGCAAAAGCGCTCCGGTGAGCTTGTCGTCCGACGCCGCGCGCCGGTTGCTCAGCCTGTCCGCCCAGGAGGGCCGGCCGGTCATGCTGCGCGTAGCGGTGGAAGGCGGCGGCTGCTCGGGCTTCCAGTACCTGTTCGATCTGGTCGAGCGGGCCGAGGCTGACGACCTGAAGATCGAGCGCGACGGCGCCGCTGCCTTGGTCGACCCCGTGTCGCTTGAACTGCTCGCGGGCTCGGAGATCGATTTCGTCGACGAATTGGCCGGCGCCCAGTTCCGCGTGAAGAACCCCAACGCCCGCTCGAGCTGCGGCTGCGGCGTCAGCTTCTCGATCTAGACCCTGGCGCCTAGACTCTGGCGCCTAAACCCTGGCGAAGGTCATGCACGCCGCCAGGGCGGCGAACCAGGCGAAGGGCGCGCCCGCGGCGACCCATTGCAGGCCCTGGCTGCGCTTGTAGAACGCCACCCAGGCCCCAAACGGCGCGGCGATGCAGATGATCCACAGGCTGAGCATCAGGAAGAAGGCTATCCAGGCGATCGGCCGCTCCAGATTATACGGGTCTTCAAACACCATGGGCGACGCGATGGCGCCCACCGCGCCCACAGGCAGCATCACAAGGCAGGCGAAGGTGACCAGACCCAGGACCACCGCTTGCTGTCGTCTGGACATTCGACCGCTCCCCGCTTGAGGGACGCCCCTGGCCAGCCTAGCCTAACGCCAGCCTAGTCTTCGCGCCCCTTCCTACAACGCTTCCGCCCAACCCAAGGCCCCGTCAATGCGACTCGCCACCTGGAACGTAAATTCAATCAACGCGCGACTGCCCACGGTGTTGGACTGGTTCTCGCGCGTGCAGCCCGACGTAGCCTGCCTGCAGGAGATCAAGTGCATCGACGAGAAGTTTCCCCGCGAAGCCTTCGAGGCCCTTGGCTACAACGTGGAGGTGCATGGTCAGAAGACTTATAACGGCGTGGCCATGTTATCGAAGACGCCCTTGGAGGATGTGCGAAAGGGGCTGCCGGGCGACGACGGCGACGATCACGCCCGCTACATCGAGGCCGTGGTGTCCGGCCCAAGGCCGGTCCGCCTCGTGGGCATCTACCTGCCTAACGGCAATCCTGTGGGTACGGATAAGTTTGCCTACAAGCTGGCCTGGTTGGAGCGGCTGAAGCGCCATCTGATCGAGCTTTTGGCCTATGAAGAGCCGATGGCAGTGGCCGGCGACTACAATGTCATCCCCGAGCCGGACGACGCGGACGACCCGGCCGCCTGGACCGGCGACGCCCTGTTCCAGCCGCAAAGCCGCGCGGCCTTTCGCGGGTTGAAATGGCTGGGCCTGACGGACGCCTATATGCAGGCCGACGGGCGACCCGGCGGCTACACTTTCTGGGACTATCAGGCCGGCGCTTGGCCGCGAAACCACGGCATCCGCATCGATCACGTCCTGCTCTCACCCCAGGCGGCTGACCATCTGACAGGCGTGGAAATCCACCGCGACGAACGCGCGGCGGAAAAGCCCTCGGATCACGTTCCGGTCGTGGTCGAACTGACGCTATAACCAGCGCCTATTGGCTCTCGGCGGCCATCTTTCGGAACATGGTAAACGGCTTTTAATCCGGGGTTAACGCGCAGAGGCCCTACTGTATCAATTCAGAATCGCCGTGTTCGTGATCGAACCGACATCGATCGGCGAGGCGATGGCCTGATTGGTTTTGGCCAAGTTCAAAGGGTTCCCATCTTGGAAAACTGGCGGATCTCCCGAAAACTGTTTGGCGCCTTCGCGGTCATTGCGCTGAGCCTGGTCGGGGCGGCCGGCGTGGTTTTCGCCGATCTATCCATCGTTCAAGATCAATCCGAGCTCGCGGACCATGCCCAGGATGGGCTGTCCAAGGCCGGCGCCCTCACCCGCGCCATGCTCGACATGTCCGGGCAGGTGCGCGGCTACCTGCTGACCCGGGACGAAAGCTTCGCCAAGGGCGTGGACGCCGACGAGAAAAGTATTCTTCAAGGCGTGGCTGAACTTCAGGGCGCCGGGCTTGCGCCCGAACAGAAGGATCATCTCGAACAGATCGCCCAGGCGGCGGCGGCTTTTGTTTCGGAAGCGGTCGATCCGGAAATCAAACTGGCGCGCGATTCGGCGACCCTGAACCAGGCTTTGGCGCTCATGAACACCGGCGTCAATACGCGCGACTTGGACGCCTTCAAGGCCGCAGTGGGCGTTTTCAATGACGCCGAAGGGGCGCTGCTGACCGAGCGCAAAGCGGCTCGAGATAACGCACTGGCCGGCGCCCGCATGACCCTGATCGCCGGCGTCTCGTTCGTCGTCGGTCTGTCGTTCCTGCTGGGCTGGTTGCTGAGCCGCACGATCGCCATGCCGATGCGCGCCATGACCCAGACCGTGCGGCGCCTAGCGGACGGCGATCACAAGGTTCAGGTCCCGGCGACGCACCGCAGGGACGAAGTCGGCGAAATGGCCAACGCGGTTCTGTCCTTCAAGGACGCCGCCATTGAAAAGCTTCGCCTTGAACAACAAACCGCGGCCGACCGTGACACCGCCGAGCGGGAGCGTAAAAGCCGTGAAGATGATCGCGCGCTGGCGGCCCGCGCCCAGGCCCAGGTGGTCGAAGGTCTGGCCCACGCCCTGTCGAGGCTGTCGACCGGCGATCTGACCTTGGCGCTGCAGGAGCCCTTCGCCGCCGAATATGAGGCGCTGCGCGCCGACTTCAACAAAGCTGTCGACAGCCTGCGCCAGGCCATGGCCGCGATCGGCGGGGCCACCGTCGGCATGATTAGCGGCGCGGACGAAATCGCGGTCGCGGCGCAGGATCTGGCTCACCGCAGCGAACAGCAGGCCGCCAGCCTGGAAGAAACCGCAGCAGCCCTCGATGAAATCACCGCCACGGTCCAGCGCAGCGCCGAAGGCGCCCAACAGGCGTCTTCCGTGGTTTCCAGCGCCAAGTCCGATGCGACCCGCTCGGGCGAGGTGGTGCGCGAAACCGTCGCCGCCATGGATCAGATCGAGCAGTCCTCGCAGAAGATCGGCCAGATCATCGGCGTGATCGACGAAATCGCTTTCCAAACCAGCCTGCTGGCGCTGAACGCTGGCGTGGAGGCCGCCCGCGCCGGGGACAGGGGCAAGGGCTTCGCGGTGGTGGCGTCGGAGGTGCGGGCCCTGGCCCAGCGCTCGGCCGAAGCGGCCAAGGAGATCAAGACCCTGATCGCCACCAGTTCGTCCCAGGTCGCGCAGGGGGTTCGTCTGGTGGGGGAGACCGGCCTCGCGCTCACGGGCATCGTCGCCAAGGTGTCGGAAATCGATTCCCTGGTCGTCGGCATCGCCGCTTCCTCGCGCGAGCAGGCCATCGGCCTCAGCCAGGTCAATACCGCCGTCAACCAGATGGATCAGACCACTCAGCAGAACGCCGCCATGGTCGAGCAGACCGCCACCTCCGCCGCTGAATTGAAATCCCGGGCCGGGGAGCTATCCCGTCTGGTGAGCCGCTTTCACATCTCCACCCGGACGCCGGCGCTTAGCGATCGCCCGCGTGCGGAACGCGGCGTGACGGTTTCCGGCCCCTTCGCCGAGGCACGGGCTCGGATCGCAGCTTTCGCGCGCGGCGGCGAGTCTGCTGCGTAGCGCGATGCGGTTGAGCGGCTGAGGTTGCAGGCGCGACCGCCATGGCAAGCGGCGTCCGCTTCAATAATCTAGTAAAGGTTGAGTGAATTCGACAACATCTCAATAACCGTGGGGGGATTCGCTATGAACGATTCGGATATCGCTTGCGTAACGCTCTTCGGCTGCCTGGCGGCTTTGCTGTTCCTCGGTCCGGCGTTTATCGACCGAATGTTGTAGCCGCCGAGCGGCCGAAGGGCCGCTTTTGCCTCCACGCGCGAATATCCCTAACCTCATGCCGATGCATGAAGCGCTGCGCACCCTTTTGCTGTTGGCCCTGGCCGGATGCCTCGTCACCGTGGCGGGATCTGGCGCGGTATGGTGGCGCGACGAGCAGCGCCGCCTAAGGCGCTATCTGCGCAGGGCGCTGGGCGCGGCGCCGGAATCGGTGATCATCGCCCCGGGCCGGGGCCGGGCGGCGGCTCTCAGCGTGGAACATGGCCTGATCGCGGTTCTGTGGGACGGCGGGGTCAAGGGGCTGATTTACCGCCTGCGCCAACTGGTGGGGGCCGAGCTGATTCTGGACGATCAGGTGGCGGCGCGCGCCTATCGCGGGGAGCCGCGCCGAGCGCTGGACCAGGCGCCGGGCGCCGCCCACCGCGTGGCCCTGCGCCTGATCTTCGACAACCCGTCCGATCCGGACTTCGAGCTGGAGTTGTGGCCGCCAGCAGATCCTGCCCGGCGCGAACGCGGCACGGCCAGAGACGCCATCACCGTGGGCCGCCGCTGGATTTCCGGCGTGGAAGCCATCCTGCGCCAGCCCGAAGCGGAGCGTGAGCCCTTGCCGATGGCTCGGCCCTCGCCGCCCGACGAAGACCCCGAAGACGACCCGCCGTGGGACGACGAGGGCGAGGATATTCTTTAGATTCAAATATGTAGAGCTGGATTCAGACTTCGATAGAAGTCATCCGGCTCTAGCGCGACTCGAATTTGGAGACGTCCCGCACCGCGCCCTTGGCCGCGCTGGTGGCGAAAGCGGCATAGGCTTTCAGGGCCGAGGAGACAGTCCGCTGGCGGTCCGCGGGCTTGTAGGCGCCCGGTCCTTTCGCTTCCATCGCCGCTCTGCGCCTGGCCAGTTCATCTTCGGCGACGGCCAGTTCGATTCTGCGGTTGGGGATATCGATCTGGATCAGGTCGCCGTCTTCCACCAGGGCGATGGCGCCGCCCTCCTCCGCCTCGGGCGAGACGTGGCCGATCGACAGCCCGGAAGTGCCCCCCGAAAAACGGCCATCGGTGATTAGGGCGCAGGCTTTGCCAAGGCCCTTCGATTTGAGATAGCTGGTCGGATACAGCATTTCCTGCATGCCCGGTCCGCCGCGAGGTCCCTCGTAGCGGATCACCACAACGTCGCCTGCCGTCACCTTGCCGGTCAGGATGGCCGAGACGGCGTCATCCTGGCTTTCGTAGACCTTGGCCGGTCCTTGGAACGTCAGGTTGCTATCGTCGACCCCCGCGGTCTTCACGATGCATCCGTCCAGGGCGATGTTGCCGAACAAGACCGCCAAGCCCCCGTCCTTCGAGAAGGCATGCTCGGCGTCGCGGATCACGCCGGCCTCACGGTCGAGATCCAACTCGTCCCAACGGCGCGACTGGCTGAACGCGACCTGGGTCGGCACGCCGCCGGGCGCGGCCTTGTAAAAGGTGGTGACCGCCTCGCTGTTACTCTGGCGGATGTCCCATCGGTTGATGGCCTCGCCCAGAGTGCGGGCGTGCACGGTCGGCAGGTCGGTGTGCAGCAGGCCCGCTCTATCCAACTCGCCCAGAATGGCCATGATGCCTCCCGCGCGGTGGACATCCTCCATGTGCACGTCGCTCTTGGCGGGCGCGACCTTGCACAGGCACGGCACCCTGCGCGACAGGCGATCGATGTCGTCCATGGTGAAGGGCACGCCGCCTTCCATGGCCGCAGCCAACAGGTGCAGCACCGTATTGGTCGAGCCGCCCATGGCGATGTCCAGGCTCATGGCGTTTTCGAAGGCCTTGAAGCTGGCGACCGAACGCGGCAGCACGCTTGTGTCGTCCTGCTCGTAGTAGCGACGGGCCAGGTCCACGATCACGTGGCCGGCTTCCAGGAACAGGCGCTGGCGGTCGGCATGGGTGGCCAGGACCGAGCCGTTGCCGGGCAAGCTGAGGCCCAAGGCCTCGGTCAGGCAGTTCATCGAATTGGCGGTGAACATCCCGGAGCAGGAGCCGCAGGTCGGGCAAGCCGACCGCTCCATCACCTGGACCTCCTCATCCGTGACCTTGTCGTCGGCCGCCGCGATCATGGCGTCGATGAGGTCAATGGCGATCTCCTTGCCCTTGAGCACCACCTTGCCCGCTTCCATCGGCCCGCCCGAGACGAATACGGCGGGGATGTTCAGCCGCATGGCCGCCATCAGCATGCCCGGGGTGATCTTGTCGCAATTGGAAATGCAGACCATCGCGTCGGCGCAATGGGCGTTGACCATGTATTCAACGCTGTCGGCGATCAGTTCGCGCGAGGGTAGGCTGTAGAGCATGCCGTCGTGGCCCATGGCGATGCCGTCGTCCACGGCGATGGTGTTGAACTCCTTGGCCACGCCGCCCGCGCGTTCGATCTCGCGGGCCACCATCTGGCCGAGGTCCTTCAGATGCACGTGGCCCGGCACGAACTGGGTGAAGGAATTGACCACGGCGATGATCGGCTTGCCGAAGTCGCTGTCCTTCATGCCGGTGGCGCGCCACAGGCCGCGGGCGCCGGCCATGTTGCGGCCGTGAGTGGAAGTTCGGGAACGAAAGGGGGGCATCACAAATCCTGGCGATCAGTCCTGTCCTGCATGGCAGGACCGCCGCTCACATAAGCCCATTGAACGGCCAATGCCAGACGGCGGGGCCGCCTAGGGATGGGCCAGGGCGGCATCTTCGACCCGCAACGCCAGGTCCAGCGCCCGCGCCGCCTCCGCGCCGGTCACCAGCGGGCGCGCCGCGTCCCCGCGCACGGCGGCGAGGAAGGCCTGCACGCTGGCGCCGAGCGGATCTTTGCCGTCCTGCGTCTCGGCATAGTTGGGGTCGAGAGCGAAACCCGTATCGTTGGAAAAAGTCTTGGCCATGAAGTCCAGGTCCACCACGCCGGAGGGGTAGACGATCCTCATGGAGCGCTTACGCCCCTCGTCCAGGCGCGAGCCGTCCACCGTCAGCGCCATGCCGTCGGCGAAGGCGACTTCGGCGAAGATCTCGTCCAGGTGCGGGCCGTGGGCGATGCGGCCGGAGGCCTTGACCTGCGCGGGCGCCGACGGGTTCAGCGCCAGGGCCAGATCATAGTCGTGGATCATCATGTCCAGGCCGCAGGACACGTCCGTCCCCCGCCCCGGATAGAAGGACGAGCGGCGCACCGCCTCGATGCGCACGGGCGTCTGAGGCGCATCCAACAGGCCCATGGCGCGGAAGATGGCGCGCTCCTGGTGGCCGCAGGCGAGCACGAGACCGCGCGCCTCGGCCAGACCGACCAGCGCCTCGGCGTCGGCCACGTCCAGCGCAATGGGCTTTTCCACGTAGACGTGAACGCCGCGCTGCAGAGCCGCCGAGGCCATGGCGGCGTGGGCGCTGGCCGGGGCGGCGATTGTCACCACGTCCAGCCCCTCCAGGAAGGCGTCCATATCGGTGAAGGCCTTGGCGCCCAGCTTGTCCGCCAAGGCGCCGCCGCGGGCAGGATCGCCGTCGAGAATCCCGACCAGTTCGACACCGGCCAGGGACGCGTATTTGTGGGCGTGATAGCCGCCGAATACCCCGGCGCCCACGACGCCAGCTTTAAGGTCGCTCATTTCAAGGCCAAGTTCATGCTGCAACGCGGCGGCAAAAGTGTCTGGGCGAGGCCCTCGGCGCAAGGCCAAGCTGATCACGATTTCTCACGCATTGTTGCGTGCTCGTCCCAGGCGTGCTCGGGATTGCCGTCAAATTTCTCGCGCGAGAGCCCTGTTGGGGCTTTCCGCTGGGCCATCGCATAGGATAGATGCGCCCACCCTTGAGGGAACCTGCCGTGGCCCGCCTATTCAACGCCTATGTGATCGTCGACTGGAGCGCGGCGACCAAGCCCGGCGCGGGCTCCGACAGCGTCCTGATCGGCGTGCTCAAGCGCGACGTACGCTTCCGCCTGGCGTTCGAGAGCTTCGTGCTGCCCACGCGGGCCGAGGCGGAAAAACGTCTGATCCTGATCCTGGACGACCTGAAGAAGCGGGGCGAGCGCGCTTTCCTGGGCTTGGACTTCCCCTTGGGATTCCCACAAGGCCTGGCGGCGGCGCTCAAACTGGAGGGCGCGCCCTGGAGCGCGGTGTGGGACTTTCTGGACCACAGGGTCAAGGATAAGGCCGACAACACCAACAACCGGTTCGGCGTGGGCGCCGAGATCAACCGCCGCACCACGGGCGGGCCCTTTCCCTTCTGGGGCTGCCCGCCGCGCGACACCCTGACCACCCTGCAGCCCAAGCGCGCGCATGAACATGGGCCGGGCGACCTGCCCGAGTTCCGCCAGGCGGACCTGGCGGTCAAGGGGCCGTCGCCGTGGAAGCTGTACTACGCGGGCGCCTCGGGGCCCCAGGCGATCCTGGGCATTCCCATGGTGCGCCGTCTGAAGAAGGCGCGCGGCGAGGCCATGAAGGTCTGGCCGTTCGAAACCGGCTTCGCCGAGATCAAGCCGGCGGACCTGGACGGCGTGGAGCTGGTCGCGGCCGAGGTCATGCTGGGGCTAGGCCCCTTCGCCCTGGCGCCGGGCGAGACCAAGGAGCACGCCCTGGCCCGCGGCGTTGCGGAGCGCATCGCCAAGCTGGACGAGACCGGCAAGCTGGGCGCGGCCTTCGCCCCGGCCAAGGACTTGCCGGAGGATGTCCGCGCGGCGGCCCTGGAAGAGGGCTGGATCCTCAACGTCTGAGGCCGCCCGCCTCGGGCTGACCGACGGCCGGGGATGGCCTATAGATCCGGGCCAGCGCCCGGTCGCAGATGGCCGCCGGCTTCAGCTTCGGCCAGATCGTCGGCCCGATCTTCGCGGGTCAGGTGGCTCAGATCACCGGCGGACTGACGGTTCCATCGCTCGTCGCCGTGGGGGCGCTCCTCATCGGCGCGGCGCTGACATTGAGACTGCCGGGACCGTAATTAGACCGCCGCCTTCAAGTCCTCCAGCCGGCCTTCCTTGAGCTTCTCGGCCACCAGGAACGCCAGCTCCAGCGCCTGTTCGGCGTTCAGGCGCGGATCGCAATGAGTGTGGTAACGGTCGGCCAGGTCGGTCTCGGTCAGGGCCCGCGCGCCGCCCAAGCACTCGGTGACGTTCTGCCCGGTCATTTCCAGGTGCACGCCGCCGGGATGCACGCCCTCGGCGCGGGCGATCTCCACGAAGCTTTTCACCTCCGACAGCACACGGTCGAATGGCCGGGTCTTATAGCCGTTGGAGGCGGTCAAGGTGTTGCCGTGCATGGGATCGGTCGCCCACACCACGGCCCGGCCCTCGCGCCGCGTAGCGGCCAGCAGGCGTGGCAAGCGCGCGGCGATCTTGTCGGCGCCGAAGCGGCCGTACAGGGTCAGGCGGCCGGGCTCATTGTCGGGATTGAGCACGTCGATCAGCGGCATCAGATCGTCCGGCTCCAGCGTAGGGCCGACCTTCAGGCCGATGGGGTTCTTGACGCCCCGCATGAACTCCACGTGGGCATGATCGAGCTGGCGGGTGCGCTCGCCGATCCACAACAGGTGAGCGGAGCAATCGTACCAGTCGCCCGAGGTGGAATCGACGCGGGTCAGCGCCTGCTCGTAGCCCAGGAGCAGCGCCTCGTGGCTGGTGTAGAACTCCACCTGATGCATGCCCGGATAGGTGTTCGGGTTCACTCCGATGGCCTGCATGAAGGCCAGGGTTTCGGAGATCTTGTCCGTCAGGGCGCGGTAGCGCTCGCCCTGCGGGCTGCCGTCCACGAAGCCCAGCGTCCACTTGTGGATGTTGTTCAGGTCCGCGTAGCCGCCGTTGGCGAAGGCGCGCAGCAGGTTAAGCGTGGCCGCGGACTGGTTGTAGGCGCGCAACAGCCGTTCCGGATCGGGCGTGCGCGATCCTTCCTCGAACTCCATGCCGTTGATATTGTCGCCCCGATAGGAAGGCAGAGTGGTCCCGTCCTGGGTTTCCACGGCCGAAGAGCGCGGCTTGGCGAACTGTCCGGCCATGCGGCCCACCTTCACCACCGGCTTGCCTCCGGCGAAGGTCAGCACCACCGCCATCTGCAGGATCAGGCGGAAAGTGTCGCGGATATTGTCCGCAGTGAACTCCTTGAAGCTCTCGGCGCAGTCGCCGCCTTGCAGCAGGAAGGCCTTGCCCGCCGCCACATCGCCCAGCAGCGACTTCAGACGGCGCGCTTCGCCGGCGAACACCAACGGCGGCATGACCCGCAGGGTTTCCTCCACGCGGGTCAGCGCCTCCGCGTCCGGATAGTCGGACGGGATATGCAGGGCAGGGCTCGATCTCCAGGACGCGGGCGTCCAGCGTTCGCTCATCATGGGCACTCAATTAAGAGGCGCGGCTTTTAACGCAATGCGCCGGGCTTGGCAAAATGCTCAGGCCGACCCAGCGGCGGCCCGGCTTGGGACGACGAGAGGCCCCGAAGATCGCCCTGACCTGTCTGAAGGCGGCGGTCAAGGAATGACGGTTCGCACCGCATCGGTTCAAAGGACGCTTCTATAGCAGGCCGCGATTTCTTGGAATCGCGGCCTGCTATAGCATCTTTACTTTGGCGCGCGTTTTATCCGAAAACCGGCTCCCACTTTTCGGAACGCGCCCTAAAACGCGTGACTTAGGATCACCTTGACGGCGTAGGGCGCGGCGAGTTGATCGCCATTGTAGTATTGAAAGATGGGAATTTCGACGTCCCCGTACAGAGCCCAATCGCCCATTGCGACCTCCACACCTGGAGAGAAGATCAGGCGCGAATAGCCGCTGTCGGCGGGATCGGCGTTCAGCCCTCGATCGCTGGCTCGCAAGGACACCAGCATCTGGGCGATGGGCGAGATCGTCAGCTTGCCGTTGTCGGCCGTCAGGCCGTTGTAATGCGCGCCGATCGCTCCATCGAACTCGTCACCGGGGATGTAGCCGCCCTGACCGGCCATCGGCAGATCAACCTGCCCTTGGACGAAATAGCTGAAACTGTTGTCCTTGGTCAGCGCGCCGCGATGGAAGGCGCCAAGGAGCAGGTCGGTGCTGCCGGTGCCGATCTCGGTGTCACGGTCAAAGTTTGGATAACGCCAGTCGCCCGTCGGCAACTTCAGCCCAAAGGTCACGCCAGTAGACATGTCGTGGGAAAAGCCCGTGTACATACCTCGCAACCGGATGTCTCCGATGGCCGTGTGATCGAAGTTATTCACGCCGGAGCCCGCATCATTTTCGGTCGCAAAGAAGCGGTCCCAAACGGGCGCTTCGGCCATGACGCCCCAATCGTGATTGAACATGTACTGGGCGCCGAAGGTGACGAAGTCGGTCTTGATTTCCTTGTCGCCGTTATCCGCCGCTGGGGCGGCGCTGGAGCCGCTATGGTTCTGGTTCTGGTCCATGAAGTCGTATTCGACGAAGGCTTTTCCGCCGAGGCCCGAAGGGAACAGCGAACTGGCGCCGACATCGAACACGCCGCAACCGCAGGCGCAGGCGAGGGCAAGGCCTGGGGTCATGGAAAGAAGGCCCGCGGCAATGGCGAGCAGAGCCGCAAAGCGGCGCATAAAAGAGATCATCGTGTTGTTGCTCCATTGATGACGTCGCGCGCGGCGACGCAGAACTCACGCGCAAGGCGTGATGCTGAGGATCATCAAAGAAGCGCGGGCGGACCTCGAAGCGGCGGCGGCGGCGCGGCCAAGCCCCGCCCTGGGGCAAGGTCCGGCCTCGGCGGCGAGATATGGGGATCGTAAGCCGCCAAAGCCGATGGCTGCAGTTCCGGCGCTGCTGCGGATAAAGCGGCCCCGCCATGCCCCGCAAAGGCGCACGGCATATCGTTGGTCGACTTTTGCGCGGGGGCGCCGGTTTTTGCCGGGTGAACCGTAAGCGGGCCCTGGCCGGTGCAAACCACGATGGAAGGACCGTGATCCGTCCCGACGTCCACCATGTATCCGGCGGGAATGGCGATTCTGAGCGCGAACGCAAGGCAAGCCAAAAATACGGCAATGCCGTTTCGGCCGGTCCAGAATCTATGACGCCGATTCCCCATGCCGTTGGTCTAACTCGGGCGCCCGATTTGGGCAAACCGAAGCGCATGCGGCATTATGGATGCCCGCCTAGGCCATACTCGTCTGCATAGGCGTCACCCTCTCGCGCATGGTGACGAGCTCCTCGGCCATGGTGGGGTGCAGAGCGCAGGTGTTGTCCCATTCGGCCTTGGTCACGCCCATCTTCACCGCGATGGCGGCAAGCTGGATCATCTCCGGCGCCTCGTGCCCCACAATGTGGCAACCCAGGATCACGTCGGTGTCGCCGTCCACCACCAGCTTCATCAACATGCGTTCCGTCCCGTTCCAGAAGGCCTCCTTCATCGGCCGGAACTTGGTCATGTAGATGTGCACATTCTTGGTCCGGTGACGCGCCTGGCCCTCGGTCAGGCCCACGCAGCCCACCGGCGGCTGGGAGAAGACCGCGGTCGGCACCAGCTCATGGTCGAACTGGGTCGGCTTGCCGCCGAAAACTGTGGTGGCGAAGGCGGCGGCCTCGCGGATCGCCACCGGCGTCAGGTTGATGCGGTCGGTGACATCGCCCACGGCGTAGATGTTGGGCACATTGGTGCGCGAATAACCGTCCACCGCGACGGCGGCCTTTTCGGTCAACGCCACGCCCGCCTTGTCCAGGCCAAGGCCCTCGACGTAGGGCGCGCGCCCGGTGGCGAACATCACCTGGTCCGTGGTCAAGGTCACGTCGTTGTCCAGCCGGCTAACCAGGCCCGCATCGGTCTTCTCGATGCTCGTGTGCTGGGTCCCGACGATCAGCTTGATCCCGCGCTTTTCAATCTCTTCGGACAGGTGCGAGCGTACGTCCTCGTCGAAGCCGCGCAGGATGTTGGGGCCGCGGTAGACCAGGGTGGTTTCCACGCCGAGGCCGTTGAAGATGCCGGCGAACTCCACCGCGATATAGCCGCCGCCCACCACCACGATGCTTTTGGGCAGCGCTTCCAGATGGAAGGCCTCATTGGAGGTGATCGCATGCTCGATGCCCGGCAGGTTGTCGGGAATGGACACGCGCCCGCCAGTGGCGATCAGGATGGTGTCGGCGGTGACCGTCTTGTGCTTGCCGACCAGCTCGACGGTGTGGGCGTCGATCAGGCGCGCCTTGGCGTGCACTAGGTCGGCGCCGGCCTTGGCTAGGTTGGAGGCGTAGATGCCCGATAGCCGGCCGATCTCCACGTCCTTGGCGGCCAGGAACTTGGCCCAATCGAAACGGCTGTCCGCCTTGGACCAACCGTAGCCCTCAGCCTGAGCCAAGACGTGGGAGAACTCCGAGGCGTAGACCATCAGCTTCTTGGGCACGCAGCCGCGGATCACGCAGGTGCCGCCCACACGGTCCTCCTCGGCCACGGCTACCCTGGCGCCCGACAGCGCGGCGAGCCTGGCCGCCCGCACGCCGCCCGAACCCGCGCCGATGACAAAGAGATCGTAATCGTAGTCGGCCATAGGAAGCTCCAAACTGGGCGGCCTGAGCGAAGCCGTGGGGCAAAGATGGGCGACGGCTGTTCGAGGTCAACCGCAACTAAGGCAGAAGGCGCTGCACGCCCTTGTCGGTCCCCAGGATCGCCTCGTCGGCCATGCCCAGGAACAGGCCGTGATCGACCACCCCGGTCACGCTCTTGAGGGCGTCGGCGAGCAGCGAGGGATCGGCAATCACGCCGCAGGGCGCATCGTAGATGAAATGGCCGCCGTCGGTGCGCACCGGCGCGCCGTCCTTGATGCGCAAGCGTGGCCCTACGCCGATGTCCGCCTCGGCCAGGGCGTCGCAAATGCGCAGGGCGGTGGTCTTATGCCCGAAGGGCACGACTTCGATCGGCAGAGGAAATTTGCCCAGGGTCGCCACGGTCTTGGCCGCGTCGGCGATCACCACGCAACGCTTCGAGGCCTCCCACACCAGCTTCTCGCGCAGCAAGGCCGCGCCGCCGCCCTTGATGAGGGCCAGGCCCGGCCCGATCTCGTCGGCGCCGTCGATGGTCAGGTCGATGCTTCCCACCTCGTCAAGTTCCGCCAGGACCAGGCCCAGGCTCGCCGCGAGGGCCGCCGTGGCCTCCGAGGTCGCCACGCAGCGCAGCTTGAGCCCCTCGACCTTGGCCCGCCCGCCCAGAGCCTTGACCAGATAGGCCGCGGTCGAGCCGGTGCCCAGGCCGACCGTCATGCCGTCCTGGACCAAGGCGGCGGCGGCCTCGCCGGACAGCTTCTTTTGCAGCTCGACGTCGCTCACGGCTTGGCCTTTCCGCTGGCCTTGAGGGCGCGGAAAGCCTTGGCCCAGCCGGGCTTGACCGTTTGACGCGCACGGCCCAGCGCCAGGGCGTCCGCCTCAACATTCTGGGTGATCACCGATCCGGTGCCGGTGATGGCCCGGTCGCCCACGGTAATGGGCGCCACCAGCAGGGTGTTGGAGCCAATGAAGGCGCCCTCGCCGATCTCGGTGCGCGCCTTGTCGAAGCCGTCGTAGTTGCAGAAAATCGTACCGGCGCCGATGTTGGCGCCCGCCCCCACGGCCCCATCGCCGAGATAGCTGAGATGATTGGCCTTGGCCCCGGCGCCGAGCGTCACGTTCTTCACCTCCACGAAATTGCCCACGTGGGCGCCAGGACCGATGTCCGCGCCCGGCCGCAGCCGCGCATAGGGCCCGACGATGGCGCCCGGACGGACCACCGCCCCCTCGATGTGGCTGAAGGCGCGGATCTGGGCGCCGGCCTCCACCCTGGCGCCGGGCCCGAACACCACATAGGGCTCGATCACGACCCCGCCGGCGATCTCGGTGTCCCAGGACAAATGCACGGTCTCGGGCGCGCTCATGGACACGCCATCGGCCATCAGGATGCGGCGCTTATGGGCCTGGAACGCCGCCTCGGCCGCGGCCAGTTCGCCTTGCGAATTGACGCCCATCACCGCGCTCTCGGGGGCGAAGGTGGTCACAGCCGCCAGGCCGCGCGCGGCCGCCAGGGCCGCCACATCGGTCAGGTAGTATTCGCCCTTGGCGTTGTCGGCCCGCACTTCGGCCAACAGCTCGAACAACAGCCCCGCGTCCGCTGCTAGCACGCCGGAATTGCAGGCGGTGACCGCCAGCTCCTCTTCGCTGGCCTCCTTGGCCTCGACGATCCGGCGCAAGGCTCCATCCTCGCCCAGGATCAGTCGGCCATAGGCGCCTGGATCGCTCGCCTCAAAGCCCAGCACGGCCAGGTCAGCGCCGGTGTCGTGCAAATCGAACAGGGGCTCTATGGCCGCCGCGTCAAGCAAGGGGCAGTCAGCGTAGGTGACCACCACATCCCCCGTAAAGCCTTCAAGCGCGCCCTTGGCCGCCAGCACCGCATGCCCGGTGCCCAGCGGCGGGTCCTGCAGGGCGGTCGATCCCTCGCCCAGCCGCTTGATGACGTGCGCGCCGACCTGAGGGCTGTGGGCGCCCACGACCACCACGATCCGTTCGCAGCCCAGCTCCAGGGCCGCGTCGATGGCCCGGTCCAGCATGGCCCGGCCGCCCACCTTGTGCAGCACCTTGGGCGTCGTCGATTTCATGCGCGTGCCTTGGCCGGCGGCCAGGATCACAGCGGCGCGTCTCGTCATGCGGGGCCTCTCTCGCCAGCGCCCGCCGGCCGGAACCGGAGTCGGACATTGCACTCAGGGTCGATTTAGCCGAAACGGCTCGGGCTTAACACTGGAGACCTTGCCCTGGCCCCCGCTTCCGCCCCGCTGGAAGGCGCCGTGATCGTGTTCGATCTGGACGGCACCCTGATCGACACCGCGCCCGACCTGATCGGTGCGTTGAACATGGTGTTGGCCGAGGAGGGCTTGCCGCCCGTGGCCCTGGCCGATGCGCGCCACCTGGTGGGCCACGGTGCCAAGGCCATGATCCAGAGCGGCTTTCGCCAGGCAGGCGCCGATCTGCAGACCGATCGCCTGGAGATCCTGTTCGGTCGCTTTATCGAAGTCTACCTCGGCCGCATCGCCCAGGAGAGCGCGATGTTCGATGCGTTGGAGTCGACGCTGGACCTGCTGGCGGCGCAAGGCGCCCGGCTGGCCGTCTGCACCAACAAGCGCAGCGACCTGTCCGTCGCCCTGCTGGACGCCATGGGACTGCTCGCCCGCTTCGTCGCCGTGATCGGCGCCGATCTTGCTCCCGCGCCCAAGCCCGACGCGCGCCACCTGCTGGCCGCCATCGAACACGCAGGCGGCTCGCCGGCCCGCGCCCTGATGGTGGGCGACAGCATTTCCGACGTGATGGCCGCGCGCAACGCAGGCGTGCCGGTGGTGGTGGTCAGCTTCGGCTACACCGACGTCCCAGCCGCTGAGCTGGGCGCAGACGCTTTGATCCACCATTTCACCGAGCTGCCCGCCATCGCCCGACGGCTTCTGCGCTGCGTTTGAAGACGGGGCGCGTTCGAGCGCCTTGCCCAAGGCAATCGGGCGAGCTATAGGCACGCCTCTTCGCGGTCGCCGTCGCAAACGACTGGCCATGGATGCGTAGCTCAGCGGGAGAGCACCTCGTTCACACCGAGGGGGTCACAGGTTCAATCCCTGTCGCATCCACCATTTTCTCAATTTAATTGGGAAGATAGTCCGCCTTGAGAGGCAACCCCGACCCGCTGCCGCCTCAGCTGCAACATTCCCCCGGACCCGACCCGGCAGAACACCCCGGCGCTGGCCCGCGTGTGACATTGCTTTGACAAGACGTGACTTACGTCACCCCAGACCGCCCCGTAGCATGCGACGATCAGACTAAGAGTGATCAGGGGGGATGGTTATGCGGTTTCACCGTAAACTGTGTCTATTGGCGGGCTCCAGCGCAATTCTCATGTCCGGTGGGGCAGCGAAGGCGGCCGATTCTACGGCTGACCAGCAGACAAGCGTTGCGGAAGGCGCCAAAGCTCCTGATAGCTCACAGTTGGGCGAGATCGTCGTTACTGCGGAACGACGCGCGGAAAACTTACAAAAGACACCGATCTCCGTCACGGCCTACACATCAGAAGCCCTGGCGAAACGTAACAGCACGATGCTTAGCGACATCGGCATCGCAACGCCGAATATGCAGTTCGATCAGAATGGCGGCGAAAGTTTCGTATTCATCCGCGGGATCGGACAGTCAGACTCGGTGGTAACCAGCGAACCAGGCGTCGCTATTTACTTGGACGGCGTCTACGTGCCGCGGCTGTTTGGCGATTCGACCGATTTGCTTGACGTAGAGCGGGTGGAAGTCCTGCGCGGGCCGCAGGGTACGTTGTTCGGCAAGAACGCCATCGGCGGCGCCATCAGCGTGATCACCAAGACGCCTTCGCTCACGCAGATGACGGGCGACGTGGACGTGCGGGCCGGAAGCCGGTCGCGACTCGACGTCGGCGGCTACGTCTCCATGCCGATCGTTGATGACAAGTTGGGCCTGTCTTTGGCGTTGTCCTCGCGCAACCAGGACGGATACATCGACATCCCGGCCACCGGTCAAAAGGGTGGAAACTCGGACCACCAGACCGCGAGGGCAAAACTCTACTGGCTAGCCACACCTACCCTTAAAATCACCCTGGCCGGCGAATACTATCACCAGCGAGAAGTCGGACTGGCCCCGCAACTCGTAAACGTCAATCCGAACGGCGCCTTGGCCGGTATTTGGAATACCTTCGTCGGGTATCCTTCCGGCTCTCCATTCGGCGTGTCGGGATTGCCGCCAAAATATACGTCGTATGGGACGGGCCCCTTCTACGAAAACATCGACGTACGTGGCGTGAGCCTTACCGCTGCGTGGGATATCGGCTCAGGAACGCTCAAGTCAATTTCGTCGTACCGCTACGTCAACCGCGCCGACGACGCCGACATCGATGGACAGCCTCAGCCGATCACCAGCAATCCGCTCAACGAAACGTCCAACTCCACCAGTCAAGAACTACAGTACAGCGGCGCCGGGCTCGATGGCCGGCTGCATTACGTGGGGGGCCTATACTACCTCAATGAGCATGCGGCGGATGCCCAGACCTCATATTTGGACGCCGGTCTTTATCAGGCGCTCATAAACGCCGGATTGCCCGGTCTCGCGGCGGCGACAGACTCGACCAGTTTTAGCTCTCGAAATCAGATTACCAATAGCTACGCTGTTTATGGAAATGTCGACTATTCATTCACGGACGCCCTAACGCTCGTGCTCGGCGCCCGTTACAGCGGGGAGGATAAGTTCGGTCGACTGTACGTTTTCTATCCCAACAGCAATACTGTTGGCGTGAATCAGACTTTCGGCCAGTCTTACTCGGCCTTTACACCAAAATTCGGCCTGAACTATCAGATTACTCCATCCGATATGCTCTATGTTTCCGCGGAAAACGGATTCAAATCGGGCGGCATCAATGGACGCCCGACCATCGCGGCTTCCGTTCAGCCTTTCCAACAGGAAACGGTCTGGAACTACGAGGTGGGCTTAAAGAGCCAGTGGTTCGACAATCGTCTGCGGGTAAACCTGGCAGCCTTTCACATGGATTACCGGGACATCCAGCTCGAAGTTTTTTCGATGTACAATGGCGCTCCGTACATAACGCTGCAGAATCCAGGCAATGCTGAAATGAACGGCTTCGAAGGCGAAGTCACCGTCAAACCCACCTCTCAGCTAACCTTGGGGGGGAACCTGGGTTACAACGACGCCCAATACACCCATTTGGCCGCCAATGCGCCCGTCACCACGAGCGACAGGCTGATGTACACGCCAAAGTGGAGCAGTGACATCTACGGTCAGATTGATCTGCCGCTTAACGGCAACAGCGACGGCCTGAGCATGAGGGCCGATTACGGCTTCCGTAGCAAGTACTACCTGGATGCGGTCAATACCGAAACGATAGCTCAACCGGCCTATGCAGTGGTGAATGGCCAGATTTCCATTCGCCCATTCAGCAATCCCCTAAGCCTCTACGTGTACGGGGTGAATCTCACCAACACATATTACAAAACCTTCGGCGTCTCTGAATCCGGCGGGCCGGGCTGGGATGCTGCTGGTTATGCGCCGCCACGGGAACTGGGCGTCGGTGCTAAATATAAGTTCTAAATGCCGCGCGCGCGCAGGTAGATGTCGTCGTACGCGCCTTTCAGTGAGGATATCGTCTTGAACAAGGGCATAAGGGCGGTATTGGCCGCGAGTCTGCTAGCCGTAACACTGTCCAGCGCGGTCTCGGCTCAAGAGCCCGCGCCTGCCGCCGCCCCCCCCAATATGGACGCCTTCAATGCGGCGTGGCGCACCCGTATCGACGAGTTGTCGAAATCTCCCGATGCCCATCTCGCGGCCAATAAGCGGGTCGCTCTCGAATTCCTTTTCGGGCTCGTGCTGGCTTCGGAAGGGAAGGAGGATATCGAGGACGTGACGAACCGCTACCTGGACGTCGGCTATATCCAGCATGACCCCAACATCCTCACGGGCAGGGACGGATTTACCCGTTGGTTCAGGGCTGGCGGGCAGACCCCCAACACCCCCACCGCGCCCAAGGTCGACCTGCGACAGGTCGATCTTCCGACGATGGTGGCGGCCGTCGCCGAGGGCGACTATGTTACGACGCTATCGCAACATCTGTTTCCCGACCCGACGAGTCCTGGGCAAAGATACATGTGGTTCCACATTGGGTTCTTCCGGATTCAGAACGGAAAGATCATTGAGCATTGGGACGAAGGCATGAAGGGAGCCTATTGGTGCCGTCTGGGTCTTTGCGACCCCAAGTAGGCGCCCGATCAACCCCGGAACCTCGTTGCGATCGCGAGATCACTCCATCCAAAATTCAACAGAGAGCTTTTTTGCCATGTCGGCCACCCAGAAAAACCGAAACTTGCGCAACCTTCTGATCGCGGGCGGCGCACTCCTTTCGCTGACGTCGCCGGCTGCGCATTCGCAGCCCCGCAAGGTCGTTAGTTTCCCGGTGAAGGTGGTTGACGGATACGCAGAGTCGGATGATCCGCGATACTATACCGAGTGGGAGTATAACGACGACTTCCTCAAGGCGATGACCGCTGACCCAGACCCTGTGATCGCCGCTAACAAGCGGGCGATGATGGGTTTGGAAGCGGACCTCGGCCGCGCCGTGCTCGAAGGACGGATGGATAGCGACGCCGACGCGATCATCGAACGCTACACCACCCCCGATTATCGCCAGATGGACCCCAACATCCCCGACGGTCGGAGCGGGCTGTCGGCGTGGTTAAAGGCCGGCGGCATGCACAAGGGCGGCTCGACCGAAACGCCGCCGCCGCCAGTTGCGCTCATCGCCGATCGAAATTCCGTTACGATGATCCTGAAGCTTCCCCCCGCGCCGGGACCTGACAATCCGTCCAAGCTGTATACGTCCTATCTCATCAGCGTGTTCCGCGTTCGCGACGGTCGCCTCTCGGCCCACTACGATTCGTCAATGCGCGGCGCCTACTGGTGCCGCATCGATTGCGGGCCGCAGGGGCATTGATCGCAGCGCGCCTCGATGCGCGCGATGCCTCAGCCCACGACGGTTGCAAAATGACACGATAGTTGAGCCGCTTCCCGCCTGCTGCGCCGCCCGGCGGGGCTGGGCGGGAAGATTGGCTTTGGGGGCGGAACATCAGCCTCGGCGTTGCTGGTCTGGATAAGGGAAGGCTTCCCGCGCCCCCAATGGCACGCTTATCGTGCTTGATTCCCGCCGGACCAAGCTACAACTTGAAACGAGGCGCAACCGTTTCAGCCGCATAGCACCGGCAAACGTCAAAAGATAAGCGCCGGGCGAGGATAGGGATGGCGGACGTCAGGGTCGTGCGGCGCCGCTTTACAGCGGCTGAACCAAACGAAGGGCGCTCTGAAGGCGAGCGAGGCGACTCCGGGCCAACCGGGGTTCGTGGCCTCCGCCGCGCCGAACCGATTGATGAGGCGGCCGTTCGATCGGGTCTGAGCCGCGTCCTCGAAAGCGCTGGGTTCAGAAGCGCTCGGCGGGCGAGAGCGTTGCTCATCCACCTGGTCGAGGAGGCCTTGGCAGGGCGGGGCGCGGCCGTTTGCGAGCATTCGGTGGCGCAAGACGTATTCCAACGCGATGCGACATTCGACCCGAGCATCGATTCATGTGTGCGAACGGAGACTTGGCGGCTAAGGGTCCGCCTTCGCAATTTCTATGCTCAAGAAGGCCGCGATGAATCGATCCGGATAGGCTTCGCTCCGAGATCGATGGCGCTCGAATTCAAACGTGATGGCGTTTCGGACGAAGGAACCACCAACGGGAGCAGGGTCGTCGTCGAGGTTGCGGCTGAAGCCGGGGCGCACGGCTACAGCGATAGCTTTACCGTTCATCTAGCCGAAGAGATTGCTCGGGGCTTGAAGCAAGTCCCAAGCGTGAGGCCTTACCTGGACGAAAAGGGGGCAACGAGCGCGGAATTTCGCGTTCGGGCCCATGTTNNCAAGCGGTTGTCCAGATGACGGCCGACAGCCTGGCGGGACGCAATGTGGATTTGCCAGTCGATCTGTTAGACCCGATGGATCGGTGCCGATACGTCGATGTCGTGTTGCGAGGCTCGTTTGCCGACCGATCCCGACGTCTTGCCGAGCTCAAGGCCTCCATCAACTATTACGAGCGCCTGACCTCTCAAGATCGGACGGATATATTCGCCCACAGGCGGCATGTTGGCGCGCTAGGCCTGTTCTTGATAATGGCGCCGTCGGCGACGCTGCATGTGTTGCCTAAGTTGGTCGCGGCTGGCGAGGCAGCTCTGGCCCTTGATTCAGCGCTTCCTGACGTATGGCAGACCATTGGACTTGCCCATAGCTATGCATACGACTGGGCGGCGGCTGAGACTTCCTATCGGGCCGCCATTTCGGACGATCCATTATGCACCTCGTCCTACGTATTCCTCGCTCATAGTTACCTGCAGAACGGCAGGATTGATAAGGCTCTGCAAGCGGCGGAGGCGGCAGTTCAGCTCGATCCATGGTCGCCTGCTGCAGCCTCAAGTTACGCCTTGGCCCTCAACCATGCCCGCCGCTTTTCCGATGCCGCAACTGTTGCGTCGCGCGCTTTGGCCGTTGATCCAAAATTCCCAAGGTTACGCATGCTCCTGGCGGACTCCATGATGCAGTCTGGAGCGCTGGACAGCGCCGTCGAAGAGCTGCAGTTGGCCCAGGCGGAGCTTTGGCAAGACACCCAAGCGTGCGGCCTGCTCGGGCTGGCCTATGCCCAGGCCGGCGAGCATCGCCAGGCCCAATCCCTTCTTTCCGATCTGGAGCATTCGCACACCCTGTACCCTAGGGATGCGTCGGCCGAAGCGATGATTCATATCGGCTTGGGGTCCACAGACCACGCTCTGGAGTCGCTGTCGCAAGCTGTGCGCCATCGCGGCACGCCAGGTCTGTTCTTCACGAGCGCATCCTTCGATCCGATACGTTCGACCCGCCGCTTTGGCGCCTTGCAGCGCCAAATGGGCGCACTGGCTCAATAGTCGGGTCCCCTGACGACCAGACAACGCATTCGGGAAGGCGCCGGAGCGAAAGCCCAGCGGCGTGGTCCTCGTTGTCCAGGAAGATGACCGCCGCCGCGATTTGTCCATGTACTGACGATGGGCCTAAAAGATCAGCCTCGGACTCACGCGGCGGCTGGGCTGGTCCGCGCGCTGACGCGGAAGCGGCCGATCAGGGCCGCGACCGTGGCCGCCACGCACAGGATGCCGAGGATCTGCAGCGTCGCCGGCAGGCTTCCATTCACCTGACCGCGAAGGAAAGCAACCGCCTGCGTGCTCAGCGGTTGGCCGAGCCACCATCCAGTCATGAACAGGCCTGTTCCACGGCCGCGCACCTCAAAGGGCAGACGCCCCATGGCCCACACCACCAGTGACGGGAGCAGCATGCCGCAGCCGATCTGGTTGACGATCAGCCAGCCGGTGAACCTTATCGACGTCGGCGAATGGTTCATCATCAGGTAGGACACCGCCAACAAGCCGAACGCGATCAGAAGCTGAGTGGGAACCACCAGGCGGGCGGTGAAGTAGCGATAGAGCAGCGTGCCGCCGGCGACGGCCAGGCCGGCCAGGCCGGAGTACAGCCCCAACTGGCTCGGCGAATGGATGCCGTAGTACCCGCTCAGCACGTTGCTGACCTGGATCTGCATCGTGAAGAACATGACGCCGCCAAACACGGCCAGCAGCGCGATGGGCATGATGGCGCGCCATGGGAAGCGCGCCTTTGAACCGGCGATCTCGTCGCTCGGCTGTTCGCTTTTGCGCGGCTCCCAGGTCCACAGCATCAGTCCGATGGCGAACAGGATGCTGACGCCGTAGGCGGCGAACGGCCCCCGCCAGCTGATGTTGCCTAAGGCGCCGCCCAGAAGGGCGAGAAAGATGGAGGAGATCGAAGCCACCGCCGTCTGGTTCGCCAGCCACTTCTCCCGCTGCCGCCCGTGGAAATAGTCGCCGATCAGGGTGGTGCTCGAGGTGACGATCAACGCTTCCATCGCGCCCAGCGCGAAGCGGCTGATGATGATGGCGGTGAGGCTGTTGAGAACGAGCGGCAGCATGCCGACAATGGCGTAGATCAGCAGCGCGCCAATCAAGGTCCTGCGCCGACCGAAGAAATCCACGACGATGCCGGCGACGGGTCCCAGCGCGGCCACGCAGAGCGCCGGCAGCGTCAACATCAGCGGCACCAGGTACTCGACCCCCGGGACGTCATGGAATTGCGCCATCATGCCGGGAAGCACCGGTACCAGAACCACCAACCCCATGACCGCCATGGTCATCGGTAACAGCAGGAGCACGCCCTGCAGGGCGCCAGCTTGGCGTTCAGCAATGTTCATGGGCGTGCGCTCAATGATCGAAGGTGGATGGGTGTGTTCAATCCAGGGCAGTTCGGATGCCCATGACGCGATCTACTAGAGATATTCCTGCCACTTTTGCACAACGAGATTGCCGTGCAAAGGGAGCCCAAGCCGTGTCTTGCCCCTCACTGGACGGTGTAACCGATCCATCGTCCGAGGAACACGACGGCGATCCACAGGGCAAGGGAGATCCCCCCTGCGAGGCGTGCGGCGCGCGGCGGCGGCAAGGTGTCGTTCCACTGGCCGATCTGTCGATAGGCATTGAGGTGGAAGACCGCCATATTGATCCCGACGAGGAGCAGGGCGATCATTTTGAACACGAACGGCGCATCGGCGACGTAGTGGGGCGCATTGGAGGTGAACAGCAGCGAACCGGTAATGGCCGCCAGCGCGAACGCCGCCCAGGTGAACGGCAGCAGGTCGAGGATGAGTTGCAGCGCGCCCTTGCGGTGGGAGCCGTAGCCGATCAGCCTGAGGTCGATGATGATCATCGTGCCGACCACGGTGGTCGTCATCAAGACGTGGATGCTCTCGATCCAGGGAAACAGGACGCTGCTCTCGCGAATACCCGATCCCACCGGTGAATCGTACAGGCTTTGCAGGAAATTGGCCCAAATCATGTAATTGCTCTCATTGGAATGAACAGGGCCGATTCAGATCGCGTAAGCGATCCAGCGCCCGCAGAAGATCACCGCGACCCAGATCAGCAGCGACACCCAAGCCATGGGCTTGACCAGGGCCGCCCAACGGGCGTGCTCGAGCCGGAACTCCGGATGCAGAAGGGGGTAGCGGAACATGAGGGTCAGGCCGAAGGCGAGCGCGACCAGGGCCATCTTGGCCCAGAACACGGCGTTGGCGAGGACCCGGTTGGGTTCGCCGACGG
>PLRV01000056.1:1357-8987 GCA_003164925.1 Caulobacteraceae bacterium | reverse complement strand
CGCGGGCGGCGTCTACTCGCGCCGCTTGATCGACCGCGCAATCCAGGCGGAAAATCAATCCCAATCCTGATAGGCGGCGTGGACTGCGCCCCCCGGCGCTCAGGCGTTGTTCCGAGCGTCGCTGACCCCCGTCCCCCGCCAAGGGTCGGTGATAGCCCGCATACGATCCGACCTGTATCCGGCTTCAGTCTTTGGGTTCGGGGAGCAGACCAGCGTCGGCGCTAACGCTCGGATCTCCGACCTGCTCTTCGCAGTTGTATTCGGAGAAGACGGTGAGGCTTGGCTCCCAGGAGAAGGTGCGCATCACCGACCAGGGCCGGGTGTAATAGGTCGGGTCATCGAAGGTGGTGACGATCTCCAGGAACGGCGCGCGGTCGCCGTTGTCGACCTTGCGGATGCGCTGGATCAGCTTGCCCTTGGCCGACAGCGGCGTGCCATCGACGTCGAGCCAGAGCGCCTGCTTGAAGTCGCTGGTCTCGACCACCAGGGTGGCGCCGTCCCAATGGCCGACGGAATAGCCCATATATTCCTTCTGGGCCGGCGGCGGCGCCTTGGCCGGATCCAGGACTATATGCCAGCGGCCGTGATACTCCTCGAACACGAATTCGATCCAATCCTTCGACTGGAAGATCTGGAACGGCATGTTGAGGTCGCGCTGCCACGGCGGACCGGGCGGGCGGCAAATGGCCGAGGCGTTGATGTACGGCTTGCCATCCTTCAGCGATTGAACGCGGCGCGCGAGAACCTTGGCTCCGTCAAGGTTGTAGGGAGCGGGGTCGCCATACATGTCCCGCTGCAAGCGGAACTCGAGCTTCTGGTTGTGATGCCAGGCCCCCTGCAGGTCACGCGGATCGGCGGCCGGCATGGGCGAGTCAGCGGGCAGCGGCGGCATGCGTATCATGCCTCCGGGTTGGGGATCCGGCAGGCTGGCCACCAGCTGCTCCGCGGGGGTTGGCGGCGGCGGCGGCGGGCCGAAAAAGATCGCAGTGTTGGCCGCCGTCTTACCGCCCGGCGCCGGCGGAGGTCCGCCTGGCGGACCTCCAGGCCCGCCCACACCCGGCGGCGGGCCACTGGGCTGCGCCACAGCAGCGCCCGCGCCGAGCGCCAGCGCGGCGGCGCCCGCCAAGGCGAGACCTTTCACAGTATGCCAGGGGATTTCAGTCCTCATGCGGACAAGCTCCAGATCTGAAATGGGGCGGATCATTGCGGGAAGACCGGTTGATGCGCTTGGAGGCGGTCCAGACAGACGTCCTCGGGGAACAGCGCCGGCGGCTGACGTTTGTAGGTGACTACCGCGTCCCAGGGCCGCGTGAAATAGGCGGGATCCTCAATGGTGATGCGGTCATTGAATACTGGTCGGAAACGAGCCGTTTGACCGGGGCGACCGCCGTGACGAGTCGCCCCTTGCCAAACTGATTCTAGTTGCCGGGGTACATCTCGTTGAGGGCGATGTTACGCTCGATGAATCGCCACTCACCGTGGCGCTTCTCAAGAATGTCGTTGTAGCTGCCGGGCGGACCAACAGTGCCAAGGCCGGCGCCATTCGCTGATCCGGCGCTCGGACACACGGCGAACCAGTAGGCATGGTGCTTGACGCGGGTCGGGCTTTGGAACTCGTACGAAGAATTCGCAATGATGTGCCAGAGGGCCCAGCCTTTTGCCGGTTTTTCGGCCTTGGGGTCGCAGGAAGGCGGTGTGGCGGGCATACCCATGGGGCCGCCGGGAGGTCCGCCTGCCGCCAGAGGTCCACCTGCGCCAGGAGGAGGTCCGCCTAGGCCCGGAGGGCCGCCAGCACCGGGAGGTCCCGGAGGGCCGCCAGCACCGGGAGGTCCGCCTGGGCCAGGAGGCGGCCCAGCGCCCATCAACACCTGCTTGAAGGGGCGCTTGCCCATGGGGCTGATTATGATCGCATCGTCCCAGAAGGCGGACTCCTGCAGTTTGCGGTCGCCGGTGTCCCCGCCCTTTTCGTAGCGCTCAATGGCGCCCTGAATGGACAGCATGTCCTTCATCGTCGGGGTGAAGCCTGCGTCCGCCTTGGCCGGCGTCACCCCGGCGCTCGACATCAGGACGACGCTCGCGGCAACCGACATGCACGAGCGCGAAAGCAGTTCAAGAATAGGTCTGTTCATGATGTCCCTCCCAATGTGTGAAATCGTAGAACCGTGAGGATATCCAAACTTCGGTGGAGCCGACACCCATCTCTTGCGGCGCGAAAGTGGGGACATCGCACGACTTTCTAGGGCAAGCGCGATGTACGGATCGCCGAACGCGACTTAGGAATTTATCGGTCTGTGACGGCCGTCAGGCCGCCGTAGTCACGCGAATCTCCAAGACCAGCCCCGCCGCCGTCGCGAGATTGACCAGGGCGTCGAGCGAGAACTTGCCGAGCTTGCCTGGCATCAGATCGTTCAACCGAGGGCGGGTGATCCCGAGCCTGGCCGCCGCGGCTTCTTGCGACAAGCCCCAGGACTTGACGCGATCCACCAAGAGGCTGAGCAGATCCGCCCGCGCCTTCATGTTCGCGGCCTCGGCCGGGGTGTCGGCCAGGGCGTCGAACACATCGTCAAAGGTCTGAACTTCCATCGCCTAACCCTTCCATGCGCGTAAGCGGCTCACTGCCAGATCAATATCCTTTTGTGGCGTCTGCTGGGTCTTCTTCTGAAAGGCGTGAATGACGACCACGCTGTCGCCCACGGTCGCCAGATAGATCACCCGAAAAGCGCCCGCCGCTTCCCGTATGCGAATTTCCCGCACACCTGGGCCGACCGTTTTCATGGGCTTCCAGTCCGCAGGATCGTGCCCCTTTTGGACCTCTCTCAACTGGTAGCCGGCAAGGGAGCGGGCTTGATCCGGAAAGTCCCGCAGATGGGCGAGGCTATCGCCAACGAAACAATCGGCTTCACAGCGGGGCTGTGTATCCATATCGATACACTTGCGCAAGGCTCCATATTTTAGGTGCTCTGAACCCTCCGCCTATGGTCTCGAAGCTCACCTTCCCGCAGCGGTCACGCTAGCGGTGGAGTCGGAGGGGAAAAGGCGCTAGCTGACGGCCCTTAGGCTTCCGCCCTGTGGAAGCGGTCCTGAGGATCGGCTGTGAGCGACGGCGAAACCTTCTGTGTCTATGGCGCCCCGCCGAGCGCCCTGGCGGATGTCCCCAGCGGCGCCGTGCAGGTTTCGCCCCTGGTTCCCGGCGCCAAGGCGTTGGAAACGATCCGGCCCGCAAGCCTGGCGGGCGCGGTGATCGCCGCCCCGCCGGGCGCGATCGAGCGCCGCTATGTCCTGGCCCTGGCGCTGCGGGCTCTCAAGCCCGGCGCGCCGCTGATCGCCATGGCGCCCAAGGAAAAGGGCGGCGCGCGGCTGCGCAAGGAATTGGAGACGTTCGGCTGCGTTGTGCAGGACGCCGGCCGCCAGCATCAGCGGATCTGCCATACGGAGCGGCCGCAGGTTCTGGCGCCGCTGGAGCCGGCGCTGGAGGCGGGCGCGTTGCAGTATTCGCCGGCGCTGGGCCTGTGGACCCAGCCGGGGGTGTTCAGCTGGGACCGGATTGATCCGGGCACGCGCCAGCTGATGAAGGCCCTGCCGCCGTTGTCCGGGCGCGGCGCGGACTTTGGCTGCGGCTTGGGCGTGTTGGCCCAGGCGGCGCTGGCCAGCCAGGCGGTGACGGCCCTGGCGCTGATCGACCTGGATCGGCGGGCGATCGGGGCGGCCAAGCATAACGTCGAGGACCCGCGCGCCACGTTGCACTGGGCCGACGTCCTCACGGCGCCGGACCTGTCGGACCTCGATTTCGTGGTCATGAACCCGCCGTTCCATGACCAGGGCGTCGAGAACCGCGCGCTGGGCCAGGTCTTCATCCGCCGGGCGCATCAGGCCCTGCGCAAGGGCGGCTCGCTGTGGCTCGTGGCCAACCGGCACATGCCCTACGAAGCGGTGCTGAACGAGCTGTTCGCCCATGTGACGCCCCAAGTCACGATCAAGGGAGACGTCGGCGGCTACAAGCTTTACGAGGCGCGCCGGTGAGCGCCACCGTCCGGCTCGACCGCCTCCTGGCCAACATGGGTTACGGCTCGCGGCGCGAGGTCCAGGGCCTGGTGCGCGCGGGAAGGGTGATCCTGGACGGCGCGCCGGTGGACGACGCCGAGTTGCGCCTGACGGTGACGCCGGCCCTGGCCGATCGCCTGCAGATCAACGGTCGCCGGCTCGACCCGCCGCCGGGCATGGCGCTGATGCTGCACAAGCCGGTCGGCGTGACCTGCTCGCACAAGGAGGCGGGCGCCCTGGTGCACGACCTTCTGCCGTCGCGCTGGCGGCTGCGCGAGCCGGCGATCTCCACCGTCGGGCGGCTGGACAAGGACACCTCGGGCCTGCTGCTGCTGACCGACGACGGGGCCCTGCTGCACCGGATCATTTCGCCGCGCCGCCATGTGGCCAAGCGTTACCTCGCGACGCTGGCGCGCCCCCTGGAAGGGAGCGAGGGCCCGCGCTTCGCCTCGGGCGACCTGCGGCTGGAGGGCGAGGACAAGCCCTTGGCGCCGGCCCTGCTCGAGCCCCTGTCGCCGACCCGGGCGCGCCTGACCATCACCGAGGGGCGCTATCATCAGGTGCGCCGGATGTTCGCGGCGGTCGGCAACCACGTGGAGACGCTGCACCGCGACCGGGTCGGGGGCCTGGACCTGCCGGCGGATCTGGAGCCCGGCGCCTGGCGGCTGATGGGCGAGGCCGAGATCGCCGCGGTGTTCGCCCCCAATGCGCCCACTATGGCCGCCTCATGATTCCTTGGGAAACCTTGGGAACCGCGCAGATTCCCGGCGGGGGCGCGCTGCGCCTGATGCGCCGGGGCGCGGAACTGTCGATCATGTCCGGCGCGATCGAGCTGATGAACAGTCGGCTGAGCGGCTCCGAACAGGCGCTGGCCAGCCTGACCTGCGCGCCCTTGACCTCCCACGCCCATCCGCGCGTGCTGATCGGAGGCCTCGGCATGGGCTTCACCCTGCGCGCGGCCCTGGCGGCCTTGCCTGCCGTGGCCCAGGTGACGGTGGCCGAGCTCGTGCCCGAGGTGGCGGCCTGGGCGCGCGGGCCGATGGCTGAGCTATTCGCCGGCTGTCTGGAGGATCGGCGCGTCATCATTCGGCTCGCCGATGTCGCCGAGGTGATCGGCGCGGGGCGCGAAACCTACGACGCCATTCTGCTGGACGTCGACAACGGGCCGGGGGGACTGAACCGCGAGGCCAACGATGGGCTCTACAGCGGGGCGGGCCTGAACGCCGCCGCCCTGGCCCTCAAGGCTGGCGGCGTCCTGGCGGTGTGGTCGGCGGTGCAGGACACGGACTTCGTTCGCCGCCTGCGTCGCAGCGGCTATGCGGTGGAGGAGAAGCTGGTGCGCGCCACAGGCCGCAAGCGCGGCGCGCGGCACGTGATCTGGCTCGCGCGCAAGCCGGGACAGAACGTCGCCTAGTCGACGTGACGCTCGTGGTGCGCACTAATCTCGTCCACCTCTTCCGTGGAACCCAGCACGACGGCTACCCGCTCATGAAGGGCTCCGGGCGCGATCTCAAGAATGCGATGGCGACCGTTCGTGGCCTTCCCGCCGGCTTGCTCAACGAGTAACGCCATCGGGTTGGCCTCATACATCAGCCGCAGCTTGCCCGGGCGCGTGGGGTCACGAGCGTCCCAAGGGTAGAGGAATACGCCGCCACGCATGAGGACTCGGTGCACGTCGGCCACCATCGAAGCGACCCAGCGCATGTTGAAGTCCTTGTCCCGATGTCCGTTCTTCCCGGCGATACAGCCTTCGATGTAACGCCGAACCGGCGACGCCCAGTGACGCATGTTCGACATGTTGATGGCGAACTCGCGGGTCTCATGGGGAATGAGGATGGCCTCATGGGTTTGCAGCCAGACGCCGTCGTCCGGGTTCAGCGTGAATCCGACCACGCCGGTCCTCACCGTCAGCACGAGCATGGATTGCGGGCCGTAAACAGCATAGCCAGCCGCCACTTGATTGACGCCCGGTTGCAGGAAGTCCGCCTCCAAAAGCACCCGTCCAGCGGCCGGGGATGGAAGGACCGAGAATATTGTCCCCACGGAGACGTTCACGTCGATATTGCTGGAGCCGTCCAGCGGATCGAACAGCAGGAGGTAGGCGTCGGCCTTGGCCTTGGCGGGCGCCGAGGAGGGCTCGATCGTCTCCATCTCCTCGGAAGCCACCCCGGCGACTATGGGGCTGTCCGCGAATGTTTGGAGCAGAACCTCATTCGTGATGAGGTCGAGCTTCTTCTGCTCCTCCTGCTGGACGTTCTGTTGACCGGCCGAACCCAACCCGTCCGCGATGCCGCCCATGGCGACGATCTTGCTGATCCGCGCGCAGGCGCAAGCCAACTGGGTCAACACCATGGCCAAATCGGCGGAGATCGCGCCTCGATCCTGTTGTGCCGCCAGAAACTCGTCCAGCCTCTGTCGCATCTTCCAATCCAATCATGACGTTCGCAGACCACTAGGACACGGACCCATAATTGGGAATCCCAATTATGGGTCCGTATCCGAAAGCGGATCAGGCCGCAGCTTAGGCCGCCTTCTTGTAGTCCACGTGGTGGAAGCTTGCGATGCAGACCTCCCGGCCCTTTTCCGATAGGCAATGCTCGATCCGATACCCCATCGGCCGAAGAAGGTCGGGGATGCTGTCAAGGCCCTGGGCTGATCCGTTCGGCGGGGTTTGCACGATCAGGACCGCGCCCTCGCGCATGCATCGGGCGTTGTGGAGCAGATCGGACAACTCCTGTGCGCCGCAAGCATGCGGGACCAGCAACGCATCGACCGACCCCATGGTGGCGACCCAGTTGGGGTGCACATAGGCGGCGCGTTCATAGCCATGGCGGTAAAGCCACAGCACCGCTGTCGGTCCGGTAGGTCCTGTGACACGGATTGCGCTGCCCTTGGTCACGCCTGCGCGGTGCAGGACATGAGCCAAGGCGGCGCCGTCGGCCGCAAGGGGCGGAGTGGGTTGAACAGCTAACTTAGCCATCGAAGCACCAGATAGATGCGCCAGCGCCCCGGCGTCCGATGGGGCGCCAGCCGCTGCCGGTAAGGTGCGTTACTATCCAAATTCAGCGTAACGGTTCGATACGGATCGGAGCTATTCGCATAAGCGAAATGTAAAGCCGCTTGGCGGTGGGTTGGCGGCGGCCGGAGCAACTCTTCGTCCGAGCGCTGTTGGTCTGCATTCCAGGCTCGGTGGGGCACGGATTGGACATGCCCCCTGTACCTCCTAGCTAGCCAATTGCGCCTCCAGAGCGACGAGACGCTGTTTCAGCCTCGCGACGTCGGCGCCGTCGATGTGCTTGCCGGCCAGTTCGACCAGCAGGCGCGCACGGCCCAGGAGCGCCGCGTGGATTTTGGGCTGCTCGGTCGTGGCTGCGACGTCGCTCATGGCGCGCAGCAGACGCAGATTGACCGCCAGATCGGCCGTCGCGTAGTGGCGGATTTGATCAAAGGCCGTGTTGAGTAAGCCCTCGAGATCGATCCAAGGAACGATTACCCGCGGTACGTGCGGCGGATGGAACAGCATCGAGGGTGGCGGAGCCCGTTCGCACCAGCGGATGAGTATGCTGCTGAGCTGGTCGATGCAGCTGAT
>PLRV01000056.1:0-1324 GCA_003164925.1 Caulobacteraceae bacterium | reverse complement strand
AGGCCGGCGGGGACGAACTGCCCGACCCGACGCTCCACGCGCACGCGGATACGCCAGGCCTTGGCCAAGGCCAGCAGCCGCCGGGTGTCGATGAAGCGGATATAGCCGGAGCGCAGGTTCAAGATCGGCGCGCCATCATCGTCGGATAGAGGCGCCGGCTCCATCGGCTCGTAGGCCCCGCGTAGGTAGGGCATCAGGTTGTCGATCACGAGTTCTGTGTCCCGCGCGATGCGGTCGACGATGTGGTTGACGCTGATGGCTTGTGAGATGTGGTGGATGAAGAAGATCAGCCAGGCCACGGCCACCAAGGCCAGGAGCATGGCGCCGGTGACGCTGACCACCGGCACAAAGGCAAAAGGCAGGGAGCGCGCGGCCGGAAGCACGGCGATGCAATAGGAAAAGGTGCCGAGCAGCACGCCCAGGGTCCATTGGGTGGCTCGGTCACGCACGAAGCTGACCAGGATTCGCGGCGAAAACTGGGTCGAGGCCAGGGTCAAGGTCATCAGCAGAATGGCGAAGACGATCGACACCACGGTCATAATCGAGGTGGCGATGGCGCTCAGGATGAGTTGCGCCGTTTGCGGGTCCTGACGGGAGGGGAAGAGGACGGTCGGAACCCAGGCGCCGAGCGCCGGTATATGCTCCTCCGCCGACGACAGGGCGGCGCCGAGGACGCCAAGCGACAAGGCGATGGCGAACGGGCGGATCAGGAATCCGCCGCGCAGTTCATAGGCGAAAGAACGCAAAAGGAGGGGTAGTCGGCGGTCCATGATCACGCGCGTTGGAAAGAACGGAGTCGGGAGCGGCGGGCCGATCATGGTTGAAAGCTCGAGCTTCGGCCACTCACCTTTTCAGGCGCCTCGGGCGCCTTGATCTGAAAGTTGGGACATCGCGTTGGTTAGCTCGGGCCTAATTCCCCATCGCCCGAATTCAGCGGACTGTTTTAATCCCGTTGATGCCTTAGTCTTCCGGCCCTTACAAGATTACGACATTACAACATGGGGGGAGTCTGATGAGGCGATCTGTTGTTCCAATAGTCCTCATCGGGTCGCTTGCCATGGCGGTCGCGGGCCCGGCGTCCGCGCACCACTCCTTTGGCCGCTTCGACATGCAGAAGACCCTCGCCATTACCGGGACGGTCAAGGAATTTGTCTGGGCCAACCCCCATTCCTGGCTCTATCTCACCGTCGCCAAGAAGAACGGCGACACCGAAGTATGGGCGTTCGAATGCAGCAGCCCGAACATGATGATCCGCTGGGGCTGGCATGCGGCCGACCTCAAGCCGGGAGACAAGATCACGATCGACACCCATCCGGCGCGTGAC